>NZ_CP026265.1:1271250-1902500 GCF_003071665.1 Aminobacter sp. MSH1
ACGAAGCGCCAGAACTGGACGAATGTCGACTGGTCGAGGCCCAGGGCGACACGCAACTCCTCGCGCTGGGCAAGCGTGGCGTTGACGCCGAGGATGTTGTTCACCGGGTCGCCAAGGAAGTTGAAGATCGAGAACGAAAGCGCTGATACCACCAGCATCACGAGGATGACGCTGGTCAGTCGCGTGGCGAGCAAGGAAATCATCTCAGCCTCTGAAATAGAGGGAGGCCGGGCGCCAGGCGCCCAGCCTCCGATCAATCGTCAGTCCATCGTGTAGTACCAGAACCGCGTATACTCGTCGGCCGGCACGATGGCATGGACCTTGTCGGTCATGCCCCAGGTCAGGAACTGCTGGTGCAGCATGATCTTGCCGACCTCGTCGCGATGCAGCTTCATGACTTCCGAGATCATCTCCTGGCGCTTTTCGGCATCGTATTCCGTGCCGATCTGCGGGATCAGTTCATCGACCCGGGCGTTCGAATAGCCCTTCGGGTTCCAGGCGCCGAGGTCGCCGGTGGGCGTATGGAAGGTCGCCGAGATGATGTTGTAGGCGTCGAGCGTCGGCAGGCCGGCCCAGCCGAGCATGTAGAAGGAATATTTGCCGGCCGGCAGTTCGGTGTCGAACTGCACGGGTGGATGCATCGTCAGCTGCGCCTTGATGCCGACCTTGGCAAGCATGCCGACCGTTGCCTGGCAGATCTGCTCGTCATTGATGAACGAGCCGGCCGGGCAATCCATCGGCAAGGTGAAGCCATCGGCGTAACCAGCCTCCTTGAGCAGTGCCTTCGAAGCCTCGATATCGTAGGGGAAGCGGACGTCGAGGCTGGCGTCGTAGAACGGCAGTTCCGGCGCCATCATGATCGCCGACGGACGGCTGTTGTCGCGCATGATCGAACGCTTGATGCCCTCGACGTCGATGGCCTGATAGATCGCCTTGCGGACGCGCACGTCGGCGAGCGGATTGGAATCCAGGCCAGGCAGGGTCTTCGACTGCTGGTCCATGCCGTAGAAGATGTTGCGCAGATGCGGCGCGCGCATCACCTGCATTCCGGCCGTGGCCTCGATGCGCGCGACGTCCTGGGGCGGCGCGTTGCGGATGAAGTCGACCTCGCCCGAAAGCAGGGCTGCGACGCGCGTCGCATTGTTGGCGATCGGCGTGTAGACGATCTCGTCGATGTTGTGCTCGCGCTTGTCCCACCATTTTTCGTTGGCGGCAAAGACGGTCCTCACGTCGGGCTCGCGGCTGGCAACCTTGAACGGCCCGGTGCCAACCCCTTGCGTGATCATCGCGCCGCCGGTGTTGGTCGACAGATCGAGCGGCTTCTGGGCGCCGATCGATTCCTGGAATTCCTTGTCGAGGATGTACCAGCCGGCAAAGTCGTTGAGCAGCAATGCGTATTTGCGCTTCAGCGTCATGTCGACCGTGTGGTCGTCGACCTTGACCACCTCGGCGATGGGCTCGAGCAGGCCGGCGAAGGGCGAGCCGGGCGACCCGGCGCGCTCGAAGGAGAAGATCACGTCGTCTGCGGTGAACGGGTTGCCGTTGTGGAATTCAACGCCCTTGCGCAGATGGAAGCGCCATTTGGTGTCGGACAAGGTCTCCCAGCTTTCGGCCAGGGCCGGCTCGATCTTCAGTTCCTTGTTCCAGCGGACGAGGCCCTCATAAACGTTGCCGATCAGGCTGAGGGTGAAATCCTCGCGCGCTGCGTGAGGGTCCATCGAGCTGATTTCCTGCGATTCAGCGAACCGCAGCGTCTTGGCGTCAGCCGCGTTGACGGCCAGGCCGGCGCACGAGGCGAGAAGTAGCAGTTTCAAGTAGTTTTTCATCGGCTGTTCCCACGCAGTTCTTGTTTGTTGGATTCTTGAATCGTTCACATGCCGGCTGGCCGAGGGACGAGGCGTCGGGCGTGCCGAAAGGCACCGCATCCATCGGGGGCTTGAGGTGGTTCAACAGCGCTGCGTGGCCGGCGTGACAAAATCGAAGTCGCGATCCTCTCATCCCCCGAGGGTCGGGGAATGCCCATTTCGATCCGTTCTGATCTCGAGCACTTGTCACTGGAACCCAGCCTGTTGAGAGCCGACAGGAGGGATGATTTCACATCGAATACGCTTCGTCTACAGCCTTGTATGCGCAACTATGCATCAATTGTATACATGATGTGCCTGAGAAATAGGCAAGCCGAGAAGCGCGCAGCGTCCGCGGAATGCGGGCCGCTCGTCGCGCGATGTTCCAGGTCTTCGGGCCAGCGCTGCCTTGGGCTGGCAATGCGGCTGTCTCAGTCAGAGTTGCGTGCCACCCTGGTGGATGAAACAGGCAGCGGATGTGCCGCCGGCGTCGGCCAGACGCGGAAGCTCCGTCCGGCAACGCGTGCCGGCCTTGGGGCAGCGCGGATTGAAGGCGCAGCCGTCGGGCCAACTGCCAAGGCGCGGCATCGAGCCGTCGATCTGGGCGAGGCGCTCTGCCTTGCGGTTGAGCGAGGGGATCGAGGCCATCAGCCCCGCCGTGTAGGGGTGGCGCGGCCGGTGAATGACCTCGTCGACCGGCCCGATCTCGACGACGCGACCGGCATACATCACCGCCACCCGATCGGCGGTCTCGGCGATGACGCCCATATCGTGGGTGACCAGCATGATCGCCGTGCCGCGCGTTGCCGCGAGCCGCTTGAGAAGCCCGATGATCTGGGCCTGAACCGAGACGTCGAGGGCGGTGGTCGGCTCGTCGGCGATGATCAGTTCCGGCTCGCCGGCGAGCGCCAATGCGATGACGATGCGCTGGCGCATGCCGCCGGAGAACTGGTGCGGATACTGGCTGAAGCGGTTTTCCGGATCGGCGATGCCGACTTCGCGCAACAGCTGCAGCGCCTTCGCACGCGCGGTTTCAGCATTGCCGGGATGATGCGCGCGGATGGTTTCGGTGAGTTGGCGGCCGACGGTGAAGAGAGGATCGAGGCTGGTCAGCGGGTCCTGGAAGATCGCGCCGATGTGGCGGCCGCGCAGCTTGCGCTGTTCGGCCTGCGGCAGATCGTCGATGCGCTGGCCGGAGAGATGAACAGAACCGCCCGATATGCGGCCGGGCGGTTGCAGCAGTCCGATCAGGGCGCTTCCGGTCAGCGACTTGCCGGCGCCGGATTCGCCAACGACGCCCAGAATCTCACCCTTGCCGATGCTGAACGAAACGTCGTCGACGGCGACAAGCGAGCGCTGGCGCAAGGGGAATTCAATGCGCAGATTGTGTACATCCAGAACGGACGGGATTTGCGGCACAGCGCCGGTTTCGACAGTGTGTCCATGCATCATTGCACCGCCTTTGCTTGAGGGATTGTGCTGGCGGAAAAGGCATGTTCCAAGCGGGCATCGTACGGGATAGAATACATCCTAGTCCTCCCTATGCCGTTTCATCAGGATCGTGACATGTTACGCGAGCCCCGCGCCTTGAAATCCGCCGCCCCGCCGAGCCCCGACAAGACCAAGAAGCGCGGCGGCCCGACCGACGAACACATCCACGGCGAAATCTATTCGGCGATCATCAATCACCAGATCAGGCCGGCGACGCCGTTGCAGGAGGACGCGCTGGCGACCGCCTTCGGCGTCAGCCGCACCATCATCCGCAAGGTTCTGCAGCGGCTGTCGCACGAGAAGCTCGTCGACTTGATCCCCAACAAGGGCGCCTTCGTTTCCAAGCCCTCGATCGAGGAAGCGCGGCAGGTGTTCGAGGCACGGCGCGGGGTCGAATGCATCCTCACCGAAAAGCTCGCCTCGACGATCACCAGGGAAGACGTCGATCGGCTGACGGCCATGGTGAGCGCCGAGGCGGAGGCAGTCGAGCAAGACAGCAAACAAAGGCGGCTGCAGCTCTCCGGGGATTTTCATCGTGAACTCGCCTCGCTTGCTGGTAACGAGGTGCTGCGCGACTTCGTCCACGAACTGGTGTCGCGGACGTCGCTGATCATCGCCCTGTACGAATCACCGGGCGCAGTGCCGTGTTCGTACAGCGAGCACAAGGAGATCGTGGACGCGCTGAAGCGGCGGGACGGCAAGAAAGCTGCGCAGTACATGGACCACCACCTCCGTCATATCGAGGCTCAGATCGACCTTGCCGATCACCCCGTGCGCGTCGACTTCAAGACGCTGTTCAAACCCCTAAGCTAACTGACTTTTCGTGCCGTCAACCTGTCGGCAAGCCGGGTGTCGGGCGCATAGCCGGCGAGCTTGCCGCGATAGGTCTTGGGCAGAGGATAGGCGAGGTCGCCGCGCTTCGATGTCTTCAGGCCCATGCCGACGATCGCCTCGGCAAACTTGACTGCGGCGACCACGCCGTCGATTACAGGCACCTGCAGCCTGTCCTCGAGGAATTTCGCCAGGTCGGCCATGCCGGCGCAACCCAGAACGATGGCTTCCGAGCGGTCCTCGGAGAGCGCTCTTTCGCATTCGGCAAGGATGATCGCGCGGGCGTTCGATTCCGGCTTTTCCAATTCGAGCACCGGCACATCGGTGGCGCGTACCCGGCGGCAATGGTTCTGCATGCCGTAGTTGCGCACGAGGTGCTCGGCGATGATGCGCGTGCGCTCAAGTGTCGTCACCACCGAAAACCCGGTGGCAACGAAGGTCGCGGCATGCATCGCCGCTTCGGCGATTCCGAACACCGGCGCACCGGTGAGCTCGCGCGCCGCAAGCAGGCCCGGATCGCCGAAGCAGGCGACGACATAGGCGTCGGCGGCGGGTCCATCCATGATCTCATCGACGAGGCCGATGATGCTCATCGCTTCGTCGTAGTGACCTTCGATCGATGCAGCGCCCGATCGCGACGTCACCGCCTGGATCTCGGTCCCCGGTGCCGCCACCGCCCGCGCCGCGCCGCCGATGAGATCGGTCATCGACTGGGTCGTGTTCGGATTGATGAGCTTGATCCTCATGCGATCCTCTGAGCCGGTGGGCTCGCGGAAGTTCGGGCCAATCCCGAGCCTTCCAAATTGTATACTATCAGATATTCGTATTGGATATAATTTGTGGTTGTCAACACGGCTTTTGACGAAATCCGGCGACCGTTGCAGCGGATGGGCCGCAGTTCGGCGCGATCCGGCGGAGTGGTCGCGTTCCCGCCGACCGCAATGTGGTGGATAACTACAAGCTTTTGATAGGTTTATTGCTTTTGGAGAGACCGCCAAGGACTTAGCTGGGATCGGGAGGCGAGTCTCCCAAAGAATCTCATTTGCCAGCGGTGTGATCAGGCTATTGTATACATATCAGCCTGGCCGGAAAACGTCGTTTGCCACGCAACGCTGCTTTCGAGACATGACGGGAGAGAATGACGTCGGATCGACGCGTCGCATGGCGGTGCGATCTCATGCCGGATGCCAGGCTCCGGATACTGCCCGGCCTGAGGGGCATTCCGTCTTGCTGGAGGCGTCGGACCTGGTCGACGAAATCATCAGGTAGCTCCTGAACGAAGTTCCGGAGGAGGTCTAGCATGGACCAGACCCGTTATGAGTGAGGGCTCAAGATGCGCCGCGCGGTGCTCGGCGTCGACCATGTCGACAGCTGAGGAAATTGGCCGCGACCGTCTGAACGGGTCCAGCCACGTAACCAGCGCGGAATAGGGATGGTCGTGCGGGCAACTCAATTCAAATCAAACAATTTGCGCTATTTTCGATTCCGATCTTAGCGCCGCGATGCAGGACCGCGAGCAAGCGATTCAGATCGCTGAACCGCCGCTCGACTGCCTCTCCGAGATGTCTCGGCCCCGCTTTCCCGAAGCTACCTAAACAAGGGCCCGTCAGAGAAGCCGATTGTCCTCGGCGGCCTCTCGGGCGCGGCGGCGTGTGTCCTCTGCATCAGATTTCCGGCGCCTCTCCGCGGCAGCATTTCGAATCTGCTCGAAGCGGTTGTCCTCGTCTATTGCAGGAGATGGCTTCCGTTCGACCTTTGGTGGCTGCAGCTCGCCCTTCTTCACAAAAGAGATCATGCGTCACGCTCCTTGCTCTTACGGATTGAGGGAACGGCGAACTCCGAGGCGATCGTCGTGGCCTTTGGTTCAGGCCCCGAGCGCCGTGGCACAGCCGACTGAAGCGCGACGGTCGGGAGACGTCTCTCCGGGCATTGTCGCCCAGCCGCCCGTTTCGACAAACTTCTGCCTATCGTAGCCGGCTGTCTTTGCCTTCAGTTCGGTCAACTTTGCCGCGGCATCGGGTGCTGCATTGAACCTCTCGACGCAGATGGTCGAGGCGAGTTGTCCGCGCGCCACATCGCCGGCCGTCAGCGCAAGCTCCTGCGAAGTGCCGCCCGTGACCCAGCCGCCCCAGCTGAAGCCGACGATCATGGTGGCGACGGCCGTGCCGACGCATGTCCAGACGAGCGTCGATTTGGTCGGCTGGTAGTTCTCCCATCGTGCCGCAATGGACTGCTTCTGGTTGGTCTGCATAGCCATGGAATGCTCCTTGTTGACAGTGAGGTAGTGGCCACCCGACCGCACGGCGACCGGGTGTTCAGGCGTAGAGCCTAGTAACCCATGCCGCCCATGCCGCCGGCGGCTGCAGGCGCGTCCTTGGCCGGAATGTCGGCGATCATCGCTTCGGCGGTGATCAGCAGGGCGGCGATCGAGCCCGCATCCTGCAATGCCGTTCGCACGACCTTGGCCGGGTCGACGATGCCGGCCTTGATCATGTCGACATAGTCTTCCGTCTGCGCGTTGAAACCCTGGGTGGCCTCCTTGCTTTCCATCAGCTTGCCAACGACGACGGAGCCCTCGACGCCAGCGTTCTCGGCGATCTGCCGGATCGGCGCCTCAAGCGCCTTCAGCACGATAGATATGCCCGCGGCCACGTCGGCATTGGCGCCGGTAAGTGTCGCCAGTGCCGCCTTGGCGCGCAGGAGCGCCACGCCGCCGCCGGCAACGATGCCTTCCTCCACGGCAGCGCGTGTGGCGTTCAGCGCATCGTCGATGCGATCCTTCTTTTCCTTGACCTCGGTCTCGGTCGCACCGCCGACGCGGATGACCGCGACGCCGCCGGCGAGCTTGGCCAGGCGTTCCTGCAGCTTTTCCTTGTCGTAATCGGAGGTGGTTTCCTCGATCTGCATCTTCAGCTGCGCGATACGGGCGGCAATGCCGGCCTTGTCGCCGGCGCCGTCGATGATCGTGGTTGTGTCCTTGTCGATCAGCACGCGCTTGGCCCGGCCAAGCATGTCGATGGTGACATTCTCGAGCTTGATGCCGAGATCCTCCGAGATCATCTGGCCGGCGCACAGAACCGCGATATCTTCCAGCATCGCCTTGCGGCGATCACCGAAGCCCGGAGCCTTGACGGCGGCGACCTTCAGGCCGCCGCGCAGCTTGTTGACGACCAGTGTCGCCAGCGCCTCGCCTTCGACATCCTCGGAAATGATCAGCAGCGGCTTGCCGCTCTGGACCACGGCTTCGAGGATCGGCAGGATGGCCTGCAGATTGCCGAGCTTCTTTTCGTGGATGAGGATGTAGGGGTCTTCCAGTTCGGCACGCATCTTGTCGGCGTTGGTGACGAAATAGGGGCTGAGGTAGCCACGGTCGAACTGCATGCCCTCGACGACGTCGAGTTCGGTCTCGGCGGTCTTGGCTTCCTCGACGGTGATGACGCCCTCGTTGCCGACCTTGTCCATCGCCTTGGCGATCATCGCGCCGACGGTGGCGTCGCCATTGGCGGCGATGGTCCCGACCTGGGCGATCTCGTCCGACGACTTGACCTTCTTGGCGCGAGCCTGGATGTCCTTGACCACGGCAGCCACGGCAAGGTCGATGCCGCGCTTGAGATCCATGGGGTTCATGCCGGCGGCTACCAGCTTGGCGCCTTCGCGCAGGATGGACGCGGCGAGCACCGTTGCTGTCGTTGTGCCATCGCCGGCGAGATCGTTGGTCTTCGAGGCCACTTCGCGCACCATCTGCGCGCCCATGTTCTCGAACTTGTCGGAAAGCTCGATCTCCTTGGCGACGGTGACGCCGTCCTTGGTGATACGCGGCGCACCAAAGGCGCGGTCGATGATGACATTGCGGCCTTTCGGGCCGAGCGTCACCTTGACGGCGTTGTTGAGCAGTTCGACGCCGCGCAACATGCGGTCGCGGGCATCGGTCGAGAATTTGATTTCCTTGGCAGACATTTTTTTCGTCCAGTTCGTTCTTGAGGCCGCAGCCGGTTCAGGCGGCCTTCTTGGCCGCTTCGCTCGTGTCGACGATGCCCATGATGTCGGCCTCCTTCATGATCAGGAGATCGGTGCCGTCGATCTTGACCTCGGTGCCCGACCATTTGCCGAACAGCACCGTGTCGCCGGTCTTGACGTCGAGCGGGATCAGCTTGCCGCCGTCGTCGCGTGGGCCGGGGCCGACGGCTATGACTTCGCCTTGCTGGGGTTTTTCCTTGGCATTGTCGGGAATGATGATGCCGCCTTTGGATTTGATATCGCCTTCGGCGCGTCGAATGACGACGCGGTCGTGAAGCGGCCGGAATTTCATGAGATTCTTTCTGCGGCCGGCGCATAGGGCGACCACCGCACATATATAGCGCCCTTGGCACTCGAATGATAGGAGTGCCAAAAATAATTCGAGATTGGCCCGAAATTTCGGGATAATATTGATCGGATTTTTTAGTATAATCTGGATGCTTTTTTAAAATAGAAAGATCCATTCTGTTTTTTGATGTTTAAAACCAGCACCAAAAGATTTATTTAAGAATTATAATTTCCGGATGTATCCTTGATAAATATCATAAATCGGCGTATATATGGATTTCGTTGATTTGGCCGACTTGGCTTTTCGCGGTGTCAGAGACCTTCGACCCGCCATTCACCACCGAATTTTCGATAGCGAATACAGGACGCCGATCCGGCGCGCCTGTCGCTCGGTTCGAATCCTGGAATGAAACCTGACGCTGACCACGGATGTACTGGCAGCATCAGTGTCATTCCGGTTCGGACCGGAACGTTGCGGTATCCCGGGCCCCGGTGAAGGCATCATGGCCAGTCCGGGGCTATCGATACCGACGCACTCCATAAAGGAAGGTCACGACCATGAATGACCGCATCAACCAAAGCCAACGCAGACGCGATGCGGCCGCGATCGCCATCTGGGACAATGAAGGCGGGGCGCCGTGCTCCATCGAGCACCAGGTCGGGCGGCGCATCGAGGTGGATCGTTCGTGGACCGTCTACCATGTCTTCACCGGCATACCGGTACATGTCGACGGCCAGGCAATGACGGGCATGACCCGGTCGGACGCAACGAGCGGGATGATGTCGCTCAATCGTCGCAACGCCGGGCGCCGCAGGGAACGGATCAGGTTGGAGGCACTTGGACCTAACAGCACCACGGCAGGCAACTCATGACACTCGCTTTTCTCAATCCGAGCCGCAGCTTCGACGAAGCCAAAAAAGCTGTCCGCTTCATCGGTCATGACGGCATGTTCGAAGTGCGTTTCTTCGTCGAAGCCGGCGCATTGGCGAAAGCAGGGGCCAGGGCAGGCAGGACACAGCTGTCCGAGTCAGAATGCCTGACGGCCTTCGACGCAGCGCGCAAATCGATCTACGATGTCGCACGCGAAGCCTATTCCCACGGTCGCCGCACCTACTATACCCTGACCGCCGCCGATTTCCGGTGAGGCCAATAGGCTGATCTGTTGCGGGCGGCCCTTGGCCCATGCGAGGCCGCGACGCGCGGCTGCCGACGCCTGGGTTCGTTAGGTGGGGTTCTTTGAGTTTGCCAAGCCCACACGTCCCTTTGCCTCGCATGCCCGACCTTGCGCCCGATCCATCAATGCTTGCCGATGACGCATTGCTTGACCTCGTGCAGCGGCAGACCGTGCGCTATTTCTGGGAAGGCGGCCATCCCGTCAGTGGCCTTGCGCGGGACCGCCTGAAGACGACAGGCAACAAACCAAACGATCTCGTTGCGATCGGGGGCTCCGGCTTCGGCATCATGGCGATCATCGTCGCGGTCGAGCGCGGCTGGGTCGATCGCGTTGAAGCGCTGGGCCGCCTGCATCGGATGCTCGATTTGCTGGAGGGCTCGCCGCGCTACCACGGCATGTTCCCGCATTTCATCGACGGCCGCACCGGTGCCACCATTCCCTTCCGACGCAAGGACGACGGTGCGGACGTTGTCGAGACGACGTTTCTGTTCCAGGGATTGATTTGTGCCCGCGAATATCTCGATCGGAGCGCAGGCGGGGAACAGCGTTTTCGCGGACGTGTGAATGCGCTGCTGGCGCAGGCCGAATGGGACTGGTTTCAGCGGAAGGGCAAGCTCTATTGGCACTGGAGCCCGAAGCACGGATGGGCGATGAACAACCCGATCGAAGGCTGGAACGAGTGCCTGCTTGCTTTCGTGCTGGCGGCGGGATCGCAGCATCACGCAATCGATCCCGGCTGCTACCACAACGGTTTTGCGGCCGGACCAGCTTTTCATAACAGGCGGGAACATCACGGCATCGAATTGCCGCTCGGAACGGATTTTGGCGGCCCGCTGTTTTTCGCGCACTATTCCTTCTGCGGCCTCGATCCGCGAGCGCTGAGAGACCGCCATGCCGACTATTGGGAGCAGAACGTTCGCCACGCGCGGATCAATCATCGGCATTGCGTACTCAACCCCCATGGCCATCAGGGATATGGTGCCGATTGCTGGGGACTGACCGCATCGCATGGCCCGACGGGCTATGTCGCGCATGCGCCGGATAGGGACATTGGCGTCATCACGCCGAGCGCCGCCCTGTCGAGCTTTCCCTACATGCCCGACCAGGCGATGTCGGCCTTGCGCGGTTTCCTGGCCAAGCCGGGTAAACGCATCTGGGGCCGCTTCGGTTTTGTCGACGCGTTCTGCGAGAACCGGAACTGGTACGCGCGAACCTTCCTCGCCATCAATCAGGGGCCGATTGTTGCGATGATCGAGAACCATCGGACCGGGCTTTTGTGGAAACTGTTCATGAGCGCACCGGAGGTTCGCCTGGGCTTGGCTAGGCTGGGCTTTACCAGGCCAAGCCCCGACCACGACGTTCACTCGGCCTGAGGAGCAAACCGACGAACTGTTGCAAGTAGCCCGACAGAAAGGCGCATCAACGATCGCTGACACGGCGAAGCTGCTATGAAGGACGTTTCCATGATTCTCCGTTGCAGCCACCGATGACCGCCACCGCCCTCGAAATTCTCAAGACCATTTATGGCTATGATGCGTTCAGGGGACCGCAGGCGCGGATCGTCGAGCATGTCATCGCCGGCAACAACGCCTTCGTGCTGATGCCGACTGGCGGCGGTAAGTCGTTGTGCTACCAGATCCCCGCAATCGTCCGTCCCGGCATGGGGCTCATCGTTTCGCCGCTGCTGGCGCTGATGGCCGATCAGGTGTCGGCACTGCGCCAAGCTGGGGTGCGGGCGGCGGGGCTCAACTCCGACCTTTCACCCGACGGGCGCCGCAGCCTGTGGCACGATATCCGCACTGGTGCGCTCGACCTCCTCTATGTCGCACCTGAAACCTTGCTGCGGCCTGATGTGCTGGAGCTGCTGGACGGCGTGAAATTGTCGCTGATCGCCATCGACGAGGCGCATTGCCTGTCGCAGTGGGGGCACGATTTCCGTCCTTCCTATCGCCAGCTCGACGCGGTCGTGTCGCGCTTTGCCGGCACCCCGCGCATGGCGCTGACGGCAACCGCGGACGAGCCGACGCGCGCGGAAATCCTGTCGCATCTGGAAATCGACGAGACCGACGCCTTCGTCGCCGGGTTCGACCGGCCCAACATTCGCTACGCCATCGAGGAAAAGGACAACCCGCGCGCCCAGCTCAAGGAGTTCCTCAAGCGCTACCAAGGCGAGAGCGGGATCGTCTACTGCCTGTCGAAACGCCGGACCGAGGAAACCGCCGCCTGGCTTCAGGGCCTCGGCTACGATGCGCTGGCCTATCACGCCGGCATGGACAAGGCGGCGCGCGAAGCCAACCAGATGCGCTTCCAGCATGGCGAGGCGGTCATCATGGTCGCCACCGTCGCCTTCGGCATGGGCATCGACAAGCCGGACGTGCGCTTCGTTGCCCATATCGACCTGCCGGGCAGCATCGAGGCCTATTATCAGGAGACCGGTCGCGCCGGGCGCGACGGCCTGCCGTCCGATACGCTGATGCTTTACGGCTACGACGACATCGCGCTGCGCAGCCGCTTCATCGAGGAGTCGGAGGCGCCCGACCAGCGCAAGCGCATGGAGCGGCAGAAACTCGATGCGCTGCTGGGGCTGGCCGAGACGGCAAGCTGCCGCCGCCAGGTCCTGCTGTCTTATTTCGGTGACCATAGCGAACCATGCGGCAATTGCGACACCTGCGCGGAGCCGCCAAAATTGTTCGACGGCGCCATTGCGGCGCAAAAGGCGCTGTCGTGCATCTACCGCACCGGCGAGCGTTTCGGGCAAGCCTATGTTGTCGACGTGCTCTTGGGCGTCGACAACGAGCGCATCGCCCAGTTCGGCCATGACCGCATCTCCACCTTCGGCATCGGCACCGAGCACGACAACCGCACGTGGCGGGCGATCCTGCGCCAACTGATCGCGCTGCGCCTCATCGACGTCGACCTCACAGGTCATGGCGGCCTGTCGATCGCACCTGCCGGCCGCGACTTCTTGCGCGACAAGCCGGCGCTGATGCTGCGCGTACCGGCGCCAACGCGCGCCAAACGCGGCAAGGTTGCGCTCAGCACGGCACAGTCCTCTGTCCCCGATGCGGACCATGAGCTGTTCCAGGCCCTGCGGCGCAAGCGCACGGACATAGCGCGCACGCAGAACGTGCCACCCTATGTGATTTTCCACGACAAGACCCTGATCGAGCTGGCAGCGGTGCGACCCGCGTCGCGCGCCGAGATGGCGAACGTGCCCGGTGTCGGCGAAGCCAAGCTCGACCGCTACGGCCCCGCCTTCCTCGCGGTGATCGCCGAGCACGCATGACGGGGTGGCGGGATGCGAGGCGTTCCACGAACGGGGCCGGGCACGCAAGATTCTCGCGTCACTGACCGGGAGATCAAAGATGCTTAGGCGGTGTGAAGGCTATTTTTAGCAGCCAGCACTGCTTCTGCGCGAGCGAGGGGGCCAGCGCTTTACTTCGGCCCATCAGCGCGGCGACAACCTTCTCGGGCGCATCAACGGCAGTCAGGCGGTAGCGGCGGGACGGTTGGCGGAGAGGGAGGCCGCCATTGCTGTGCAGCAGGTGGTGTAAGCTTGTTGCAAATAGTCTTGTAGATTCAATTTGTTGCGGAAGTTGCAACAACATTGCTGTATTGTCTCGTTGCGTCCTGTTGTGATAGTTTGCATCTTTTATGGCGGGTAGATTGATGGGTTGGGCGTGCCGAAAAAAGTGAAGGACCTGACAGCGCTGGAAGTGGCTCGACTGCGGCATCCAGGGCGAGGGCACAATGTGACTTTTGCAGTTGGGAACGTTGCCGGCCTGCTTCTTCAGGCCACGCCCTCAGGTGCGCGCACATGGATCTTGCGCGTTCTCGTCGGCGGCAAGCGGCGCGAGATTGGGCTCGGCGGCTATCCTGACGTGACGCTTGCGGATGCCGTGCGCATTGCCCGTGAGGCGAAGGATAAGATTCGGCAGGGCATAGATCCGATCGAGGAACGAAAGGCAGCTCGCGCCGCTCTCGCCGCACAACAAGCTCGCGGCCTGACTTTCAATGATGCTGTCGATCGGTACCTTGCCGCCAAGCTGGACGCGTTCAAAAATGCCAAGCATCGGGCTCAGTGGCGCATGACGCTTGAAACCTATGCCGGCCCTGAGCTAGGCCCGATGATGGTTGGCGACATCACCTTACAGGACGTGCTCCGGGTGCTGCAGCCAATCTGGCGCACTAAGACTGAGACCGCATCTCGATTGCGCGGCCGTATTGAAGCCGTCCTAGCTTGGGCGACGGTTGCCGGTCATCGTACGGGCGATAATCCGGCAAGATGGGCCGGCAATCTCAAGGAAATGCTACCCGCTGCCTCGAAAGTGAAGGTCGGCGACAATCAGCCGGCCGTGCAGCTTGACGATGCGGCGCGCTGGTTTGCAGCGCTGCGGGCGCGAGAAGGCACCGGGAGCCGGGCCTTGCAATTTCTGGCCTTGACCGCGGCCCGGTCGCAAGAGGTGCGCGGCGCCGCCTGGGATGAATTCGATCTGGAAAAGGCGCTGTGGATCGTGCCTCCTGCCAGAATGAAGATGGCGAGGGAACATCGTGTTCCCCTGTCGCCCGATGCCGTTGCGCTCCTTAAAACCTTGCCACGCTTCGCTGAAAATCCATTGGTGTTTCCGGCTGCAAAGGGAGGCGTGCTGTCTGACATGACGTTGAGCGCGACGATGCGGCGCCTGCACGAGGCTGAGACCAAGGAAGGCCGCGCAGGGTTCCTAGATCGATCGTCGAAGCGTGCTGCCGTTCCGCATGGCCTTCGGTCAACTTTCAGGGATTGGGTGTCAGAGCGCACAGCCTTTGCCGGCGAGATGGCTGAAGCCGCACTCGCGCACAAGGTCAGCAACGCCGTCGAGGCAGCATATCGGCGCGGCGACATGATCGAGAAACGCCGGCAGATGATGGTGGCTTGGTCTGATTTCCTTGCCGGTCTCATGGCCAAGAGTGAAGTCGTGCTGTTTCCGGGGCGGCGCTGATGCCGAGAAAAGGCGAAATCGAGGTCCGTATCACCGCGCACGACGCTGACGTATGCGCTCGGTGGCTTCGCAGCGTCTATCTGCCGGCAAAGGCCAATCGGGTCGACACCGTCTTGACCCCAGATTTCAACGTTGAAACTCGCTTCCTTCTGGATCAACTGGCGGTCATGATGACGCGGACGGCGGCGCGTAAGCGAACTGGCGGCGGGTCGTTCATGATCAATGTTCCCCGCCAATTGGTCGAGCGGTTCTTGGCAGTCCCGTACGATCCCGCGATGCATCTGATGGACTGGCTCACGCCGATGGCTGTGGGTCGGATGATCGCAACTATGAGAGCCACGGTGAGCGCGAGACGAGGGCGCCCGCCCCTGTCCCCTCTGGAGCGTACATCGCGCGTCGATCGCCGCCGTTTGGTCGAAGAGCGCCACCGCAAGAGGCTTATGCGGCAAGAACGGGTGGAAGCGGCGCATGGCGTATGGACCGATGAGGTTCGCGTGCGCGGCGAGACGGTCCTGACTACGGCGCTAAAGCCTACGAGAATTTGACCTAATTAAAGCCACTGACGAAAACAAACAGGACGCTCCAGATTGTTTCCATCATCAACGGATGGAAATGCAAATGAACGCCTCCCTTTACCTGCAAGACACTCAAGTTGCCGAGCGTTATGGAGTCAGCCGTACCACACCGTGGCGTTGGCTTAAGAGCGACCCAACTTTTCCGAAGCCCGTTTCTCTCTCGTCAGGCTGTTCGCGTTGGAAGTTGGTCGACTTGGAGACTTGGGAAGCCGCTAAGGCAGCCCACGCCGCCTGACAACCGCCACCGGGGCAAAAAGAAGCCCCGAAGACAAAGTCTCCGAGGCGGCAATGATCGATATATCAAGCGTTGCAACAATAGCAACATTGCCGCCGTCGCACAAGCGAAGGCAAATTAATGAACGACTATTCTCCGAAATTCCCACCGTGTGTTTCTGGCGGAGGTTTTCGTAAGCCTCTTGATCATCCTGATATCGAGAGCATCGGAAAACAGGCCGATCATCTCTATAGGGCAACGACGCTCAATGATGATGATCGCGCAATGTTGCTGAAGATCTACTCCGAGATGAAGAAAGCCGACCGGTTTCTGGCGCGCCGCCTTCGCGATCAGCCTGTTTGGATAACACAGCTTCGACCCCGCTTCTGGAATGACTGGCTCGTAGAGAATGCCGATCGCATCGAGGCCGCGTGCGGGTTCGTGTGGCGCGTGCTGGAGTATATAAATCGACTGGAAATCAGATACGCCAAGGCCGTCGACGACCGCGACCCCGGCGAAAACGCTTGATGGGTGGCGGCATGAATGTCCTTCCGCTTACCTCCGGTCGCCACGCTCCTAGCGGTGCTAGGCGTCCCGTCATACAGTACGTCGAAAGCGAGTTGCCGCTCTGTGTCACACTGGCGTGTAAGGCTGCGGTCGATGCCGGCGCCCCGATATTTGCACGTGGCACGTCACTCGTTCGACCAGTGCATATTGATACGACGACCCATACAGGTGGCGTTAGCCGAGTTGAAGGCGCGACCGTCTTGGTTCCCGTAGACAAGGCTGCACTGGTCGACATCTTCACGGCTTTGATTGACTGGCAGAAATGGAACGACCGGAAAGGCGAGACTCGGCCAATCGCTTGCCCGTCTATTGTCGCGGAAACCGTTCTTTCGCGCCGTGGCGACTGGCCGTTTCCGCAACTCCGCGCTGTCGTCTCTGCGCCGACGTTGCGGCCAGATGGAACCGTACTTGAAGCGAAGGGCTTTGATCCATCGACCGGCATTTTGTTCGCGTCAGAGCTTGATTGGCCCGCGATCAAACAACAACCATCGAGGAAGGCCGCGGAGGCTGCTCTCGCGGCCCTGCGGGGCCTGCTGTCGACCTTTCCGTTTGTGGGTGACGCCGACCGCTCCGCCGCATTGGCGATGGTGCTGACGGCCGTCGTTCGCCCCTGCCTGCCTACGGCGCCGCTTTTTGGCGTAAGCGCGCCAACACCAGGCACCGGCAAGTCGAAGCTCGTCGATATTGCTGCAATTCTCGGCACCGGCCAGGCCGCCGCAGTCTTGTCCGCCCCGCGTGAAGAAGCTGAACTGCAAAAACATGTCGGCTCGGTCCTGATGGCGGGCGATGCGTTCATCACACTGGATAACATCGAGTACCCGCTGCGCTCTGAGTTCCTGTGCCAAGTTCTCACTCAAGGAGTTGTCGCGGTTCGCGTCCTCGGCGAGAGCCGCAACTTGAAACTGCCAACTGGCTCGACGTTCTGCGCTACCGGCAACAGCCTGCGTTTTGCCGGCGATCTTACGCGCCGCGTCGTTCTCATCAACCTTGATGCGCGTGTCGAACGACCTGAAGATCGGACATTCTCTGTCGATGTCACGGCGGTGGCAAAGGATCGTCGGATCGAGTTGGTGACAGCTGCACTGACCGTCCTTCGCGCGTTTATCGTGCACAGTGGGGAGCGCGTTGTCCCTCCGCTCGGATCCTTTGAGGGCTGGTCGGACCGTGTGCGCTCGGCTCTGGTGTGGTTAGGCGAAGTCGATCCCCTCGCCAATTCCGGCAAGGTCCGAGATGACGATCCCGAGCGCGAACGCACTGCGACAATCTTGAACACGCTGCCGACTGGGGAGCCGTGGACAGTTTCCAAGATCGCCAAGATGATCGAGATGGACCGTGACCAAAGCCCCGATTTTCGCAGGCATGAAGCTTTGTCGGACGCGCTAGCGGAGTTCATAGAGCGAGGATCGCTGCATAAGCAGCGGTTCGGGCTTTTCCTGCGCAAGCAGGCCGGTCGCATCATTGGGGGAAGGCGTATCGTCGTCCAGGGTCATGATCGTGCGAAGGTCGCGCTATGGGCCATCGAGACAATTTGATCAGTGCGGGGACTGCGGGGACCTGCGGGACTTATTTTGCCTTACGCGGGAAAAAACACATCGTGTAAAATTACTCCGGTGAGTGGAAAACAGTCCCCGCAACTCCCGTAGTCCCCGCAGAAAGTATTAGCGCTCTATTCTGGTGGCCATTGTTCTGTCGCCACTGCCGCGGCCGGCAGGTGCTGGAGCCTGACAAAACTTGACATCGCATCGCGCCGTAACCCGATTTGTTGCAGAAAGCGCAACAAAATCAAATAGTTAGTAGAAATCTACGCTTGCCATAACTCGCCGCCTGGTGGTATCGTGGCGGTGTTAGTTCCTCGGTAAAACCTGAGTTTTCTCTAAAATAGGCTGATTTACGTGACGCCGCGTCAGTTCGAATTCGTGCGGGAATACTTGCAGGACAACAACGCCACGCGGGCGATGGTCCGAGCTGGCTACTCCGCGCGTACGGCGAACAAGCACGCCTGGCGGCTGATATCGCATCCCCAGGTTCGGAAGCTGATCGATGCAGCCTTGGCCGATCGTGATTGCAAGGTGAAGGTCGAGGCTACAGGGATGCTGGAGAGCATGGCCAGCGAGGCGCGATCGGAACTCCTGACCGCGCGTGAGGACCTGCAGGCTGCAACGCGTCGACTGAGGTTCGCGGTAAACACCGTGCGCGATATCGAGCGGCTGTGCGCTCCGGTGAATAGCAAGCCACTTGCACCCAAGATCAGCCCGGAGCCTAAGCCCGTCGCTTTGGCCGCGCCTGAATGGCGCCCCATCTCTCCACAACCCGCGCCGATGCGCTTCAGCGGCACGATGGACCCTGCGTATCATCCATTTTCACAGGATTGACGATGAAAACTGCTTCAACCCAGCAAATCAATCAACAGATCGGCGCTCTCGATAACGTGCTGGCGGAGATGGAGCGTGATGTTGAACGCCTCTCGCTCGGTGCCGTCAGCGGCAACGCTCAGGACATCGAGGCGCTAGCAGGCGCCCAGTCGCGAATCGCACAGGCGACGAACGATCGCGCTATTCTACAGCGGGCTCACAAGTATGCAGCCAAGCGGGAGGCCGCTATTGCCGAAAAGGCGGCTATTGATGAGCGGGCTCGCCAGTTCGCCATCGCGCAGGACCATGCTGGCAAGCTGCTTGAAGCCGCACGGCGCGCTGATGACCTTGTGCAGTCGATCCGTGACATCCTGGAAGAAATCCAGAAGACCGAAGGTGCGGCTTGGACCGCGCTACGGGCGAGCGGCCGTGCGCCGGCTCATGGTGGCGCGATGTGGCAGAACGGGCTTTGGAAGTTTGTATTGGACACTGTGCAGGCGGCCAACAATCAACCGGCGTTTCGGCCAAACAAGACAATTGCTCAGGTTGCTGAGATTTCGTGGCGCGACGTAGCTAAGCCGGAGGCAATCAATGTCTGACACTGATAGCGCCTCGATCCTCTACCCCAACGACCAGCCGGCCGCGAGCGCTCCGCCTGAGTGGTTCAAAGCCGACATTGCCGCCGCGGAGACCCGCCTGATGGGCAAGGTCGACGACACCCAAGAACGTGATGCGGCCGGAACCCTGTATGGCGAGAGTGAACAGGCGGGAGAGTTTCGCGACGAGGATGTGACCCCGTTCTTCAATCGGGAAGCGCTGAATGCCATCAAGAGCGAGGATCCGGACCGGGCAGAGGCGCTGGGGCAAGCCTCCAAGGCGCTGGCGGCGGACATGAGGGCCGCTGGTACGTCGTCGAAAGAGTTCGGCGAAGCGCTGACCATCATCAATGAAGTCGCATACGAGACGAAATCCGATGCCGATCGAGATCGCATCTCAGCCGAAACGATGGCGACATTGGCGCGCGACCTCGGTCCGACATTCCAGTCCGACCTAGATGCTGCGCGGAGGTTTATTCAAGATTTGGAGAAAGTCGCACCTGGCACCATTGCTAGCCTCGATGGCAGCGGTGCTGGCAATGATCTGCGCATCGTCCGCAAGGCGATCAAGGAAGCCAAGCGGAGGGGTTACTAATGGAAAGCTCCACATCAGTCGCAGGAACTTTTATCGGCACGCCATCTGCACCGCATGCCCTCGAATGCCCCTGCTGCAAACAGCCGGTGACGGCGCCAACGCTCGATGTCGTCATTGAAGGTTGCGGCGTCAGTGAGTTCGAAAGCCGTATTCTCGGCGCGATCTGGCACGGCAAAGGCCGCGCGGTTCCGACCGAGCGCATATTCAACGCGATGTACCTTGATGATCCTGACGGTGGGCCGTCGCCTCAGAAGATGTATGAGGCGTTCAAATTCGGTTTGCTCCGCCTTCGCAGCAGGCTGCAGGGCTCGGGCGTCTCGATCGAGAATGTGGGGTACCGGCAGGGGTATCGGCTGGCGATGCATGAGGCAGTGCGATGACTGCCGCCTGCGCCCTAGCCGTGGATCCTCTCCAACTCGCGCACGGCATCAGCGCGGCGATCGTCGATCCACTGCGCCAGGTCGCTCAGCATAATACCGCGCGTTGCCTTCTGTCCCTCGTCGATCCTGACGACGGGGAGCTTGATCTCTCCGGCAAGCGATTTGCGCATGAATGTCGTCGGCGTCAGGTGCTGGAAGTAGTCCTTGCAGACGATATCGAGGGGAATCACTGCAGTTTCGTATTGGGCGAGTAGTATAAGGACTGTTTTCACGGCGACCTCTGTTCAACAGCAACTGTTGTCGCCATAAAATCAGTCAAAGCTGACGTGAGTCGACAGAAATATTGATTTATCCCGCTGGCAATATCACAACACATCGCAACACATGTTGCAGTATTCGCAACAATATTCAAATCAGAGGCAGGTATGGTCACGACTGTTACGAAATCGGTGCGAGTTGTGACGGGTCACAGTGGTGACGACCGATTTCGTAGCCGTACGCCGGCGCCTCCGCCATTTTCAGGGATGAATTCTATGCCGGCCAGCTCCAGCGCCTGGCGGATGGCTGCTTCGTTTGCTGCCGTCATGCCGGTAGCTCCTTCTCGGACCTCTGCTCGCCGGATTGTGGCAACCCCAACCTGCGATCGCTCGGCCAGATCCTCAGCCTTCCAACGGAGCGTTGCGCGAGCGGCCCGGATTTGCGCGGGAGTGATTGGTGACATATCATTTGATCTCCAGTTGACATCGTGTTAACCATGGTGTAAATCATATCATATGAACACTTTGACATCAAGGAGATACCCATGACCACCAACAACGATCTCGAACTGCTCGCCCTCGGTTTCCGCATGGATGAGGCTCTTGCTGTTTGCAGAAAAGCGATCGCGGCCCTGCCGGAAGACATGTCCGTCAAGGATGAATTTGCAGCGATTGAGGCCGCCACCGCCCCAGTAGAGGCCATCGTTTCCGACATTCTGGCCATGACTGCCCACACCGCTGCCGGCAAGGATGTCCAGCTGTCGGCGCGACTGTGGCTGGAACACTAACCAGCTTCAATCAAGAGAAAGGCACCATATGCCCAGCGTCCCTTCATATCAGCCTGGCCAGGTTCGCGATCGCCCGATCCATCAGCAGGGTATCACTGTGCGCGCAACGCCTGATGATATGGGCGCTGCGATCGGGCGAGGCATGGAAAGTGCGGCGGCGGGTGTCGCTCAGGTCGGAGATGCGCTCGCCAGGGTTAAGGCGCTGGAGGATGAGACAATCGCTCGTCGTGGGCGCAACGAGTATATGAGCGAGCTCGATGCGCTCCGATACGATCCTGAAGGGGGCTATCTACAAAGGACCGGGAAAGACGCGATCGACGGGCTTCCCGCATACAACACTAAGCTAGCCGAACTGCGGCAGAAGCACGCCGCCAAGATGACGCCGGCCCAACAGAACCTCTTTGCGGCAGCGGTCGATCCGCTTGAGGCCGATGCACGGCGTTCGGGGCTTATTCACAAAGGCAACTCTCTCAAGGAGTTTGTCGTCGAGGAAGCCCGCAACGGTGCCGAAAACCTCAAGAACGAAGCGCTCATCAACTATCGTGATAGCGCGCAATGGCAGAAATATACCTCTGCCGGCCTTCAGGAGATTGCCACCCTTGGCGAAAAGCTTGGCTGGACCCCTGAGCAGCTGAAACAGCAGCAGTCGGATTATCTGTCGGATGCGCACCGCCTGACGGCATTGCAGCTGGCGGGCGACGACCCTGTTGCTGCCACGGAGTATGCCCTCAAACACCGGGACAATATGTCGGCGTCAGACCATCTGACGTTAATGCGTGAGATCATGCCGCTGGTTGGTGATGCTGTGACGCGCGATGCAACGGTGAACGCTTCTAAGCCGGGCGCCAGGCAGTTCGCAGCGTCAGGATTGCCGTCTGAGGCGTATTCCTTGCTGGGCGTGATCGCCGGGACGGAAAGCCCTGGCTACGACGTGATCAATGGTGGTTCTCGGTTTTCCAGTTTCTCCGACCATCCTCGCCAGAAGGGCGCTGGCGGCACGTCGACCGCAGCGGGTCGTTACCAGGTCGTCAAAGGGACGTGGGACCGGGTGGCCGGGGCCCTCGGCCTGCCTGATTTCAGCCCCATCAGTCAGGATGTGGCCGCTTGGTGGCTTGCGCAGCAGGATTACAAGACCAGGACGGGCCGCGATCTCACCGCTGATCTTCGCGGCGGCAATTACGCGGAGGTTCGCGCCGGCCTCGGTGCCACCTGGGAAGGCATCCATAAACTCAGCGACAAGCAATTTTCCGAGCGGATGCAGGCGAGCGGTGGCGCCGTGGAAACGGGCAAAGTGGTTTTCAGTCCACGCGTCGAGGGCATGCTTGCTGGCCTTCCTGCGAATTATGCGGCGAGGCTTCGGGAGAGCGCCGACACTGGATTGTCAACTTTCCTGACGCAGCAGAATGCGCAGATCAAGGCGCACCGAGTTGCCGTTGTCGACGATTATAAACTGCGGATTGCTAGCGACGACACCTCGCTGACCCGCGCAGAAATCCTCGATGATCCAATCATAGACAAGGGCGACAAGGCCACGATCCTGAACTCGCTCGCCGAAAAGCTTGGCGACACGTTCAAAACGCAGAAGGCGGTCGAGGCGTTTCAGGCCGGCCGGCTCGCGATCGATCCGTACGACAGCGATGGTCGAAAGCTTACGGACAACGTGTGGAAGTCCATCGCCACGACGGTTGAGCCTGCACGATTGCGCCCGGTTATGGAGGACCTTGTTCGCCAGACGGGAATTGTGCCTCAGCCTGTCGCCAATGCCATTCGAGCCGATTTGACGAGCGGCAAGGTGGCGAATGTGGCCGGTGCCGCTCGTCTCGCTCTCAGCCTTCATTCGATCGACACGGCCGCTTTCGATCGCCGTGACGGCGGTAAGGAAATTCAGGACGCGGCGGTCGCATTTTCGCACCTCACTGGCAACGTCGGCCTTTCCGCAGAAGCTGCGGCGCAGCGCCTCATCGATATGCGCGACCCTGAAAAGCTCCGCGAGCGCACGGCGCTCATGCAGTCCAAGCCGATTAAGGATTTCGTCGATGGACAGGCTGTCGAGTCTGCGGTGCGTGATATCTTCGATCCCGGCCTGATCGGCACCGATCCGAAGCTAGGCGAGACGCCGGCACAGTCTGCCGCGATGGTGGTCGAATATCGCTCTCTTCTGGAGGAAAGCCTCTTCGACGCAGCCGGCGATCAGGATACGGCCAAGGCATTGGCGGCCGATCGTTTCCGGCGCCGGTATGGCACCTCAGATTTCAGCATTTCCGGGTCCAAGGTGGTCACCCGCTTGCCGCCTGAGGTGGTCTACCCTGCCGGCAAGGACGGCACCCACGACTATATCCGCCAGCAGGTGAAGGCCGCCCTCTCCGCGGCGGGGGCGGCGTCTGACAAGGTGTTTCTCCAGGCAGACGGTTTGACTGATCGTGATTTCAAGGCCGGCAAACCTGCCCGCTATCAGGTCTGGTATGAAAAGGATGGCGTTCTGGAGATGTTTCGCCTGCCGTTCTTCGCTGTGCCGCCAAGCCGCGCGGATCTTGCCGCCGCAAAGCGGGAACGTTCCGAACTCAAACGCGACGAGAACCGGAGCCGGCTAGAGGCTGGCCGTGATCGAGAGGGCAATCTCGATCGGTTCCTTGATGGCAATCCCCTGACGGGAGAGCAGTGATGCCCTTTGATGATGCAGCTCCGTATTCTGCTTCGACCAGCCTGCGGTTCAGCGACCAGCCGACGCAAACCCCGTCGATCCTCAAAACGGCCGCGGCGGCGCTTCGGCAAGAGAACATTGTCGGCTCGATCGCCACGTCTGAGCAGTTCCGGTCGATACTCGACGGCGGCTTTTATGACGTTGACCGGGATTACAACGTGTTTGACGACATTGAGGGGTATGAAGATCACTTCGACGCCTTCGAAAACGTGTTCAATCGAACATCTGCGGCCGCGGTGAAGGCCGACATCGACCGCGAAAAGCGGGATCGACAGACCTTGGCGGCGTCGGGCTGGACTGGGTTCGCATTGACCGGCGCAGCTTCGGTGCTCGATCCAACGCTGCTGCTGCCTGGTGGTGCGATCGTGAAGGCCGGTCGAGCAGGTTACGCTACGGGCCGCAGCGCGTTGAGTGTCGGCGCGGCTGCAGGTGCTGCGACGGCGGTGCAGGAGGTAGGCCTGCAGGCCAGCCAAGCCATTCGGTCGGGTGAGGAAAGCGCCGTTAACATCGGTGGCTCGGTCATCCTGGGCGGGCTGCTGGGTGCGGGTGCGAGCCGTCTTATGAGCCATCTGGAGCACCGCCAGGCGTCGTCCGTGCTGAAGAATGCTGAGCTGCCCGATTTCGACGCGGCGACCGATATTCTGCATAAGGAATTGGCGGATATCGCGCTATCGCCGCAAAGTGTCGGTGCAGCTTCGGCGGCGGCGGATACGCTCGACGATCTCAGCATTGCCGGCAAAGCCGCTTCGAAGGTCGCAAACGCTACAGCACAATTGAACCCGATCCTTCGCACGATGACGAGCCCGGCGACGGCGGTGCGCAAGATTGCTTCGCTGATGCTGGAGACGCCCGTCTACCTGCGCAAAAACCTGCGTGGAGAAGGCGATACGGCCGCCGAGACGGCAATGCACGAATATGCGCGCGGTGCTGTCACGCAGGCAATGGAGGCCCAGGAGAAGGCATACTTGGCCGCACGGAAGGCCGGCCAGGTGATGACCAAGAAGGAGTTCCGCGAGGCAGTAGGACGCGCGATGCGGCGCGGCGACAAGAGCGACATCCGCGGCGTAGCAGAGGCGGCACAGGCGTGGCGCTCAGCTGTGATCGAACCGCTGAAGCAACGCGCCGTTGATGCTGGAATGCTGCCTGCTGATGTCAGTGTGTCGACAGCCGAGAGTTATTTTACGCGCATGTGGAACAGGCCGGCGATCGAGGCTCACGAAGGCGAGTTCCGATCTGTCGTGCGCAACTGGCTTTCCGGCTCTCTTGATGAAGTGATGCGCAAGGATGCATGGCGACAGGATCGGCGCACCACCAATCTGGCGCGGGAAAGGAACGAGGTACAGACGGGCATCCTGCGCCGTGGGGAGAACATGCGGCGTCGTTTAGATGCTGGCGAGATTACGCCCGACGATTTCAGCGAAGAAGAAATCGTTGGTCTGGTGAAGCGGTTCAATGCCGGCGAGCGACCTCAGGCGCCGCAGTCGTTGTCGCAGTGGTTGAAGGGCCAGCGCGGCGGTATCTTTGACGCAACCGGCGATCTGGCGGCCGTGTTTCCAGACGCGACGAAAATTCCGGGTCTGCTGCGCAAATCGCTCAGGGGTAAGTTCAATCCCAGTGGTGGCGACGGTCTGGATGAGATAGTGCGCCGCGCCTGGGAAGAAGGCTTTCTGAACGATGCCGGCCAGGTTCGCATGGGGAGCGGGCGCGATACCGTGTCGGAACGGCCGTCAATTCGAGATTTTCTCGATGCGCTGGACGCCGATCTCCGCGGACAGCGCGTCGTTCGTCACGGCGATGCGGATGCAGCACGTGCCGCGGATGATTTCGACCGCATGATCGCGGCGCTCGATCGCATTGGTGTTGACTTCAATCGACCGATGTTCGGAACCTCCGAGGCGCTCAAGGACATCGCCACCACGGTCAATCGGGTGCTGGATGATCTCGATCTGGAGCGCGTCAAGAAGCTCGATGAGGCCCTGGCCGACAGCGAGGGGCGCGGTCGGTTTGATTTCGTGAACGACGCGGATAAGGCCGCCTATATCGATGAGATCGTCGAAGACATTTTCGAGAAGGTGACAGGCCGCGCGATCGACGGAAACTTGCCGGCCGGCCTGGTGGTGACGAAGCGCGGGCCGCTCAAGGAGCGCACGTTCAATATTCCCGACAGTCTCGTCGAGCGCTACCTTGACGATGACATCGAATTTGTCGGCAGGCGGTATGCTCGCATCATGGCGGCCGACATAGAATTGACGGAGCGCTTCGGCTCGCCCGACCTGAAAGGGCCGATCGAGGCAATCCGCACGGAATATTCGGAGCTGCGACAGGCGGTCGAGGCTGACAACACGATACCTTCGGCAGATAAGGCCAAGCGTCTCGCCAAGCTCAACAGTCGTGAACGGGCGGACCTTCGCGACCTAGAGGCGGTGCGTGACATGCTGCGGGGGCAGTATCGGCCCGAGATCCAGCATACGGGCTGGGCCAGGACGCTCAACGCCGCGAACACATTCAACTACATGGTGGCGCTTGGCGGCGTGCTGGTTGCCTCGCTGACGGACGCTGTGCGGCCTGCAATGGTGCATGGCCTCACGGCCTATATGCGCGACGGGATTGGCCCGATGGTGCGCAACATGAAGGCCGTCAAGATGAGCCGGCAGGAGGCGAAACTCGCCGGCGCGATCTCGGAAAAGATCCTAGCGTCACGCCTGGCGACACTGGCGGAGATCACCGATCCCTACGCAATGAACTCGCCTTTCGAGCGCTTCCTCGACAACGCCTCGGCTGGCTTCACGCGTATGACGGGGCTGCTTCACTGGAACGATTTCCAGAAAGGGCTTGCCGCGACCATGACGCAGAACCGGATCCTGGCGAACGCGGAGAAGGCGGCGTCGTCTGGGTTCGATAGCCTGCCGGCGTCTGAGCGCGCCTATATGGGCTTCCTCGGCATCGGGCAGGGTAAGGCCGAAGACCTTGGCAAGCTGTTCGGAGCCTATGGCGACAGACTGGACGGCGTACGTGTCGCCAATACTGAGGCTTGGGGCGACGATGCGGCCGCGGCCGGGCTGCGACGGGCATACCGCGCGGCGGTTAACAAGGACGTTGACAGCATCATCGTCACCAAGGGTGTCGGCGACGTGCCGTTGTTCGCCAATACGCCGATCGGTCGGACGATCCTGCAGTTCAAGAGCTTCGCAATCGCTTCAAACCAGCGTGTATTGCTGCGCGGCTTGCAGGAAGACACGACGCGGCTTGTCGGCGGCGTGATGGGCATGGCGACGATCGGCGCGTTCATCTACATGCTCAAGCAGCTTGAGAGCGGGCGAGAGATTTCCGACAACCCCGGCACCTGGGCCGCCGAAGGGCTGGATCGCTCTGGTATCTTCTCCGTGGCATTCGAAATCAACAATGCCTTGGAGAAGATCGGCGCACCCGGGGTCTACGCCGGTGCCGCGGCGATGTTCCCGAATGCCAGCCAGCGACAGCCCGCGAGCCGATATGCGGTGCGCTCAAAAGTCGGGTCGTTCCTTGGCCCGTCCTTTGGTGCCGTGACCGATACGGTGGGGCTCATGTCGCTCGGTTTTGAAAATATGCGCCGCGTGGCCGCAGGCGAGGAGGCAGTAGTGAGCGAGGGCGATATCCAGTCGATCCGGCGCCTCACGCCATATGCCAGCCTGCCTTATTGGCGGTGGTTGATTGACGGAATGGTGGTACCGGAATTGAAGGAAGGGCTTACAAAGTGACTGATATTGCAACAGCTTCGGAAAAAATGGCTCGCGGCGCGCGAGAATGGTTGGAGGTAGTGATAACCCTCCCCGATGGCCCCTCCGTGTTTCAGCGCGAACTGGTCGCCGCCGAGGCGGCGGAAGCGCTTGAGGCCGGCAGGGCCATTTCCCTGGCGTATGCTGCTTTGACGATCATCGACACCGGACACGCTGGCAGTTTCGAACCCTGGTACCGGGAACGGGCTATGTCGCTGTTGCGGCACGCCGCCGACGTGTTCGAGGCGACGAATGAGAGGCAGTCTGCGGGTGCGATGAACTAACCAGCCCAAGACCGTCGAGGTGGTCCGTTATCCCCAGTGTCCCCAGAGGTTGTAATTAACTCGTAACGCATCCTTGACGTTAACTGCCGAGTCGCTTTTTCTGAAGGATGGCCGACCGAATTCGGTGGCCGAAACCGGCAATGAGTCGGATGCGCTCGCAACGCAACCGACCCATTTCTGGAAGCCGGCTAGGCGGCCCTCTATGCAACCCGGATATTAGTCATCCGGAGGTAGGCGTCTAGTCCGGTTGAGCATCACCTCAACTAGTTGAAAAGGCTAGATAAAATGCCAGTTTTGGATGAAAAGAGCATCACCCCAAAACAACTGTCCCTGAGGCTGGAGATTGCAGCCGAAAGGGAAATTGATGGCGTTCAGATGGGCATCCTTACCAATGGTGTGCCCTTTTTGACGCTCCGGGGTTTGTCAAGGATGTGCGGCGTCAACCAATCCCAGTTGGTGCGCATGACATCGCAGTGGCTGGATGAGCCGTTGAAGCCGCGCGAAAAACGCATCCGTGAGATAATTCGACAGCAAGGGCTAGATGACAGTGTTGCGTTCTGGGCCGTCGAGAAAGACGGCGTCATACAGCACGCCGTGCCCGACGCCGTCTGCATGGCCGTGCTTGAATATTATGCCTTTGAAGCTACGTCCGAAGGCCAGGCGACAGCTCTGCGGAACTATCGGTTGTTGGCCCGCAAGGGCTTCAGCGACTTCATCTACTCCCAGGTCGGGTACAATCCGAGCGGCGCAGTCGATGTAGCCTGGAAGCAGTTCCATGACCGTGTCTCGCTTTCGTACCACACTGTCCCCGATGGATATTTTAGCATCTTCAAAGAGATTGCTGACTTGCTTGTCACAATGATCCGAGAAGGTGCAAACTTGGGGGATAAGTTTATTCCCGATATCAGTGTCGGCCAGATGTGGGCGAAGCATTGGAAGGAAAATAGTCTGGAGGTCGTATATGGTGAGCGTCGTCAATACGATCACAATTATCCGACCTACTTCCCGCAGGCACTTTCTAACCCCCAGCCGGCGTACTGCTACCCGGATGACGCACTTGGCGAGTTCAGGAAATGGGTGCGTAAGAAATACGTTCCGACTGATCTGCCGAAGTACCTAAACGGCAAGGTAAAGCAGGGTCAGATCCCCGCACCACAGGCGAGGGCGGCCATCGATGCGTTCGCAGCGACGGCTATAACCGCCAAGAAGTAAGAAGCCCTTGGGGCGGCCGGTTTCGGCTGGCCGCCTCGTTATGTTTTCCGTCACTGCCTAGCGCCGCCTGTGATCGTCTGCCGATAGGACGTGAACGCAAAGAGGGCGGCGCCAATCAGGTCGATCGGTAGCCAGATCGCTCGCGTCAGGTAGACCGGCAGGAACGGATTGAATACCAGCGCCGCGAAAAACAGGCCATATGCCAGTTTGTCATCACCCGACGACTTCATCATGAAACCGCAATATATGCCGGCCGCGAAGATCCCTAGGCGGAGGGCCTGATAGTACCCGTAAGGCCAGGGCAGGACGGCTGCGGCGAGAGCGATGGCCGCGGCGATAGCGACGATGCGTGTCATCTGCGCACCTCAGAACCCGAGAACGCGGGCTGGCGTCGGATCGCTGCCGGCGATGTACATGATCAGCCAAATCACCCACGTGATCGGCCAGATGAACGCGAGCACCGCGTCGAGCGTGAGGTTGATCAGAAGTTTGACAACGACGCTTGCCGAGCCCTGCCAGGTATCTACGACGTTCAGGATGTAGGTGATTGGCCCGCCGAGCATAAACAGGATGCCGAGCGGCGCCGTAAGCAGTTCTTTCATTGGAGCCCCCTCCGTCACTTCGCGCATGAAAGCAGGTATGGGGCGGGCGTCAAGGCTGGTTGTTGCCGGTCGGCAAGCAGTCGCGATTAGTTGCGGTCAACCGCAATGCGTATTGGCGGGAATGTTGGCGGGTAAATCGTCAATCAGCCGGTAACTATTTGATTTCTTTGATCAAATGGCGGAGAGGGAGGGATTCGAACCCCCGATGGGCTTGCACCCATGCCGCATTTCGAGTGCGGTGCATTCGACCACTCTGCCACCTCTCCGCGGTCGTGATCGGCCGTTGCCGGCGCGGCGCACTAGATAGCGGCTCATCGCCTGTCGCACAAGGCCAAATATGACTGTCGTCGCGCGTCTTTTCCGGGGGCTCCGAATTGGCCTGAAAGACGCTGCGTCAGATGTCCGGGCGATCTGGCGACAGTGGCGGCGGTAACTCGATCTAAAGTCTCGCCCGCACTGGTTCCAGGGGTGCCCGGTTGGCTTGTTCCTTGCGGTTCGAGCGCGTATCCAAAAGGTGGCATTCTCGGTGATGCCATATCGGGACCAGCCGTGCTATGCCGCCGGAAGGTCATTTTCCGGCCTGTTTGCCTTGACTCGATAGCAACCTTCGGTTACGGGACGCCCTGCATTCGGCGTGGAGGATTCTCTGCGCCGTTTGTTTTGAACCCGTAACGACTGACAAAAAGACGGCCGGGACCGCTTCAAGTGGTTCAACAAGGTCGACCGAACAGCGAAAGGCATAAAATGTTCGCAGTCATCAAAACGGGCGGCAAGCAGTATCGCGTTGCCGCCAATGATGTGATCAAGATCGAGAAGCTCGTCGGCGTCGCCGGCGATACCGTTGAATTCGTCGAAGTGCTCGCCGTTGGCGAAGGCGACAACGCAGAGATCGGCGCGCCCTTCGTGGCCGGCGCCGTGGTGACGGCGGAAGTGGTCGAGCAGGGCCGCGCCAAGACCGTCATCGCCTTCAAGAAGCGTCGTCGCCAGAACTCGCGCCGTTCGCGCGGCCATCGCCAGCACCTGACCACTGTCCGGATCGCCGAGATTCTGACGGGCGGTGCGAAGCCTTCGAAGAAGGCGGCAGCCAAGATCGATGCCGTGGCCGAAGACGCCGCAGAGAAGCCCGCGAAGAAGGCAGCGCCGAAAAAGGCTGCAGCCGTCGCGGAATCAGAGTAATCAGAGCGACTGAAGGAGAACATCCATGGCACATAAAAAAGCTGGCGGTTCGTCGCGCAACGGTCGCGATTCAGAATCCAAGCGCCTTGGCGTCAAGAAGTTCGGCAGCGAAGCCGTGATTCCCGGCAACATTATCGTTCGTCAACGCGGCACCACCTGGCATCCCGGCGTCAACGTCGGCATGGGCAAGGATCACACCCTTTTTGCGCTCGAAGCCGGCGCCGTGACCTTCAATAAAAAAGCCAATGGCCGAACCTACGTATCGGTTAATCCGATTCTCAAGGCCGCGGAGTAGCCGGTTCCGCACTACAACACCGGCGCCCCATCTCGGGAACCGGTGTCTGGCCAAGCCAGGAAAAGGATCAGGGGAGATGGGTCGCCATCTCCCCTTTTTCATTTCCTGGAGGATATTTGACATGGTTGCCGAGAAGGACGACGTCGAAGACGAAAGACTGTCGATCGACTGCCCGATACTGCTGACAGAACGGCTGGTGCTGCGGCCGCCGCACGAGGACGACGTCCCCGAGCTGGTGCAGCTTGCCGACAACCGGCACGTCGCCGAAATGCTGTCGCGCATGCCGCACCCCTACGGCGAAGCCGAAGCGCGTGCTTTCCTGTCGATGGCGCGCGGCCAGCGCGGTGGCGTGGTCTACGCGATCACGCTTGCCGACACCGGTGCCTTCGTCGGTTCGGCCGGGCTCAACTACACCGACCGCGGCCTCGAACTCGGCTACTGGATCGGCGAACCCCACTGGAAGCATGGCTACGCCACCGAGGCGGCGCACGCGCTGGTCGATCTCGCCTTCCGTGCGACCGACGTCAACGTGCTCAACGTCTCGTGCCGGGTCATCAACCCGGCGTCGCGCCGCGTCATCCACAAGTGCGGCTTCCAGTATGCCGGGCAGGGCATGCTGAACTCGATCGTCGCCGGCCAGGTGCCGGTCGAGCGCTACCGCCTCGACCGCAAGACCTGGGCGAGCCTCAGGTCTTGGGCACGCAGCTGAGGTGAGCGCTAGGCCAGTTCGAGCCACACCGGCTGGTGGTCGGAGCCTTGCGCATCTTTGTCGATGCGGATGGATTTGACCCTGGCGGCGAGGCCGGCCTGGACGAAGGCGTAGTCGATGAGGCGGGATTTTTCCGGATGGGTCGTGTCGGTCCAGGAGACCGATCCGTCCGGAACGCCGCCTGCCAGCGCATAGGCGTCGACAGGGTGGTGGGCGACGATCTGGGTGCCCTCCACCGGGTCGGGCGCGCCGGCCATGACGACATGTTCGGGCGAGCCGGGGACCATGTTGAAGTCGCCCATCAATATGAATTCTTCCGGGCAGGGGAGCTCGGGAAAGCCGTATTCGACAGCGCCCGAGATGGCGCCGCCTTCCATCGGATAGGCGTAGACCCGCTCCTTGAGGTGGCGGATCTGCGCGATCCTCTCTTCGAGATTGACGTGGTCGAGATGCACCGAATAGACGCGCAACGGACCGGACGGCGCCATGACGAGCGCTTCCAGCGCCGCGCGCTGCAGGTTGCCGCGGCTCAAGCGCCGGCTGCGCGGCAGAAGCAGGTTGCGCGACGCCACGATCGGCCAGCGCGACAGCACCATGTTGCCGAACTGCAGCCGTTTGTTTGCCGGCTTGCCGTCGTCGCCGACCATGCCGAAGTCGATGTCCATGGCGACGCCGTAAACATGAAAGTAGTCGGGCAGCAGCCTCGCCAGCCCCTCGACCATGTCGGCGCCATTGTTGCGCATGAAGTTGCGGGTCACCTCCTGCAGCGCGACGATGTCGGCACCTTCGACCGCGGCGGCAATGCGCCCGAGGTCATAGCGTCCGTCGCGACCGACACCATATTGGGTGTTGTAGGTGACCAGTTTCATCTACGTCCTTTCCGTGCGCGGCTCCGCGCCCAATCCGCTCTCGCCCTTCGCCGCGCCTTGCGCTATGGCAGGTGCGCTGAAACAACGAAATAACAGCAGAAGACGAAGAGTCCGATGAAATTTCTCGATCAGGCCAAGGTTTACATCCGCTCCGGCAATGGCGGCGCGGGCGCAGTGTCGTTCCGGCGCGAAAAATTCATCGAATTCGGTGGCCCGGACGGCGGCGACGGCGGCCGTGGTGGCGACGTCTGGCTGGAGGTGGTCGACGGGCTGAACACGCTGATCGACTATCGCTACCAGCAGCATTTCAAGGCGCAGACCGGCGTGCACGGCATGGGCCGCAACATGACCGGCGCCAAGGGCTCCGACATCATCCTGAAGGTGCCCGTCGGCACGCAGGTCTATGAAGAAGACAATGAGACGCTGATCTGCGACCTGACCCAGGTCGGCCAGCGCTACCTGCTGGCCAAGGGCGGCAATGGCGGCTTCGGCAACCAGCACTTCAAGACCTCGACCAACCAGGCGCCGCGGCGCGCCAATCCCGGCCTTGAAGGCCAGGAGATGTGGGTCTGGCTCAGGCTCAAGCTGATCGCCGATGCAGGCCTCGTCGGCCTGCCCAATGCCGGCAAGTCGACCTTCCTCGCTTCCGTCACCGCGGCCAAGCCCAAGATCGCCGACTATCCGTTCACCACGCTGCATCCGGGCCTCGGAGTCGCCCGCATCGACGCGCGCGAGTTCGTCATCGCCGACATTCCCGGCCTGATCGAGGGCGCCCATGAGGGTGTCGGCATCGGCGACCGCTTCCTCGGCCATGTCGAGCGCACGCGCGTGCTGCTGCATCTGGTTTCGGCGCAGGAAGAAAACCCGGGCAAGGCCTACAAGGTGGTGCGCGGCGAGCTTGAGGCCTATGGCCATGGGCTGACCGACAAGATCGAGATCGTGGCGCTTTCCCAGGTCGACACGCTCGACCCGGACGAGCGCAAGAAGAAGATCGCTTCGCTGAAGCGCGCTGCCGGCCGCGCGCCGATCCTGCTGTCGGCGGTCACGCGCGAGGGCGTCGAGGAGACGCTGCGGGCGCTGATGAGCGTCGTCGAGGAAGCCCGCCTGGCAAGCGGCGATGTCGCACCTTCTGATGCGCGCTGGACGAAGTAGGCCGACCGACATGACGATCCCTTCGCTGCGGACCTACAAGCGCATCACCGTCAAGATCGGTTCGGCGCTGCTGGTCGATCGTTCGACCGGCCTCAAGCGCGAATGGCTGGCCTCGATGGCTGATGACATTGCAACGCTTGCAGAAAGAGGCGCCGACGTGCTGGTGGTGTCTTCGGGCGCCATCGCGCTAGGCCGCACCATTTTGGGCCTTGGCAAGCGTGCGCTGAAGCTCGAGGAGAGCCAGGCGGCGGCAGCCGTCGGCCAGATCGCGCTGTCCAGCGCATGGGCGGAAGAGCTTGGGCGCAAGGGTTTGAAGTCGGGCCAGATCCTGGTGACGCTCGGCGACACCGAGGAGCGCCGGCGCTATCTCAATGCGCGCGCCACCATCTCGACGCTGCTCAAGATGAAGGCCGTGCCCGTCATCAACGAGAACGACACGGTCGCCACCACCGAGATCCGCTACGGCGACAACGACCGGCTGGCTGCACGCATGGCGACCATGATGGGCGCTGATCTCCTGGTGCTTTTGTCCGATATCGACGGGCTCTACACCGCGCCGCCGGCGCATGATCCGAACGCCAGGTTCATTCCGGTCGTCGATCGCATCACGCCCGACATCGAGGGGATGGCCGGTGCCGCAGCCTCCGAGCTGTCGCGCGGCGGCATGCGCACCAAGCTCGACGCCGGCAAGATCGCCACCGCCGCAGGCACGGCGATGATCATCACCGCCGGCACGCGGCTGTCGCCGCTGATGGCGATCGAGCGCGGCGAGCGCGCCACCTATTTCCGCCCCAGCGGCAATCCGGTGAAGGGTTACAAGACCTGGATCGCAGGCCAGCTCGAGCCGGCAGGCCGACTGACGGTCGATGCCGGTGCTGTTGGTGCGCTATTGTCCGGAAAGTCGCTGCTGCCGGCGGGCGTGAAGCTGGTCAGCGGCAATTTCTCGCGTGGCGATACGGTGGCGATCCTGGCGCCCGAGGGGCGCGAGATCGCGCGCGGGCTGGTTGCCTATGACGCAGCGGATGCCGTAAGGATCGCTGGACTGAAAACGGCGGAAATCGAAACCGTGCTTGGCTACGAGGCGCGTTCTGCGATGGTCCATCGCGACGATCTCGTTGTCAGCCACGCGGATGCGGTTGTGGTGCAAGCGGAAGGGTAGGACATGCTGAAGGCGCATGAGAGCGGAGACACGACGCGGCTGATGACTGAGATCGGGCGCAAGGCCCGTGCTGCCGCCCGCCCACTCGCCATCGCCAGTGCCGAACGCAAGCATGCCGCCCTGATCGGCATGGCCGACGCTATCCTGCGCCGTCAGGAGGACATCCTCGACGCCAACGCCATCGACGTGAAGAATGGCGAGGAGGCCGGGCTGAGCGGCTCGTTCATGGACCGGCTGAAGCTGACGCCGGGCCGTATTCGCGACATGGCCGACGGCATCCGCGCCATTGCCGACCTCAGGGATCCCGTCGGCGAAGTGATTGCTGAATGGGACCGCCCCAACGGGCTGCATATCGAGCGCGTGCGCACGCCGCTCGGCGTCATCGGCGTGATCTACGAGAGCCGTCCCAACGTGACTGCCGATGCCGGCGCGCTCTGCCTCAAGGCCGGCAATGCGGTAATCCTGCGCGGCGGCTCGGATTCGCTCAATTCGTCGCTGGCGATCCATGCCTGCCTGGTCGAGGGGCTGAACGCGGCCAAGCTGCCCGAGGATGCGATCCAGTTGGTGCCGGTGGCAGACCGTGCCGCGGTCGGCGAGATACTGAAGGGCCTGTCGGGCAATCTCGACGTCATCATCCCGCGCGGCGGCAAGAGCCTTGTCGAGCGCGTCCAGAACGAGGCGCGGGTGCCGGTGTTCGCCCATCTCGAAGGCATCTGCCATCTCTACATCGACAAGTCGGCCAAGCTCGACATGGCGGTGGGCATTGCCGTCAACGCCAAGATGCGGCGCACCGGCATTTGCGGCGCGGCCGAGACCCTGCTTGTCGATCGCGCGGTTGCCGCGACCCATCTGGTGCCGGTGCTGGAAGCGCTGCGCAAGGCGGGTTGCGAAATCCATGCCGACGAGGAGGTCCTGGCTGCTTTCAATGATGCCAAGCCGGCGACCGATGCAGATTGGGTGACCGAGTATCTCGACGCCATCATCTCGGTGAAGCTTGTCGACGGCGTTGCCGGCGCCATCGAGCATATCGAGACGTTTTCCTCGCACCACACCGAGGCGCTCGTCGCCGAGGATGCCAAGGCCGTGGAGCGCTTCTTCAACGAAATCGACTCGGCGATCCTGCTGCACAACGCCTCCACGCAGTTCGCCGACGGCGGCGAGTTCGGCATGGGTGCCGAGATCGGCATCGCCACCGGCAAGATGCATGCGCGAGGGCCGGTCGGCGTCGAGCAGCTGACCTCGTTCAAGTACCGCGTGCGCGGCACCGGCCAGCTCAGGCCGTGACGGAAAGCATCGGGCTGGTGTGACGGCTTTGCGCGCAATCACCCCCCTCTGCCCTGCCGGGCATCTCCCCCTCAAGGGGGGTGCCTAGCGCCATGCTCTCCTCCCTGGAGCCGCCAGTTCCCCAAAAATACCTGCGCATGCCGCATGCGATGAAGGGCATGCAGGTCGGGCTGTTCGGCGGCTCGTTCAATCCGCCGCATGCCGGCCATGGCCTCGTCGCCGAAATCGCCATGCGCCGCCTGCAGCTCGACCAGCTGTGGTGGATCGTCACCCCGGGCAATCCGCTGAAAAGCACGCGCGAACTTGCGCCACTGGCAAAGCGGATCGAACTGTCGGAGCAGATCGCCAAAGACCCGCGCATCAAGGTCACCGCCTTCGAGGCGAGGCACAATGTGCGCTACACCGCCGACACGCTGGCGCTGATCAAGGCGCGAAATCCGGGCGTCGATTTCGTCTGGATCATGGGGGCCGACAATCTGCGCGATTTCCACCGCTGGCAGCGCTGGCGGCAGATCGTCATGACCTTTCCGATCGCGGTCATCGACCGGCCGGGGGCGACGCTGTCGTTCCTGTCGTCGGCGGTCGCCAAGACCTTCGACTATGCGCGCGTGGACGAGGGCGACGCGCCACGCCTGGCGCGAATGAAGGCCCCGGCCTGGACCTTCATCCACGGGCCGCGTTCGCTGCTGTCGTCGACGGCGCTGCGGAACGGCACGGCCAAGGACAAGCCTAGGTCCTGAGCCTAGTCCCGGAGGGTCGGCAGCGGCCGATCCTTGTAGTACTCTTGGAGACTCTCCAGATTGGACTGGTGGACGTGCCTATAAGGCTTCCACACGCTTATCCATCCCTTCGTAAGGGACTCCTCGACAGCCGTCTCCAGCGGCATCGTTAGAAAATCGGCGTCCTTGGCTCTCAGGGTCATATTCCGCAGGTAGATTTTCGTGGCGTCGATCAGAGTGTCGTCGTAACCGCCCTTCTCGATTACGTCGATGTTCCCATGGTTGGGGTAGATGCGGGCGATCCCGAATTGCTTCAATGCTTCGAGATTGTCGATCTGAGCGGGCACGCTAGCTGGCGTAGAAATATACACGAGCGTGTCCTCCATAGTATCTCCGGCAAGTAGGATCTTGTCGGCAGGAAGGAAGGCCACCAGGCTGTCCGGCGTATGTATGTCGACATTGTGAAGTTCGACCTTCACGTCGCCGACCATGACTTCCATCTTTCCTTCGAACACCTTGTTGGGAAGAACGAGGGGCAGGATAGCGGGCGGCCCCCAGAGATTTCCGCTTTCGATGGCCGCACGCTTTTCAAGGAGGCTCTCCAGCGTCCCCTTGCTCGCGATGATGGGGGCATTCGCATATGTGCCGTTACCGCCGATATGATCGAGATGGTAGTGGCTGTTCACGACGGTGATCCGCTTGGTTCCCATCTGCTCAAGATGGTCGCGAACCCATTTCGACTGCTGCATGGTCGGAAACGTATCCCACACCAGGGCTTCGTCACCGCGATAGATCGCATAGGTCGCTACGCCGAGATCCATGGACCCGCTGTCAGCCCAATTCTCAGTTCCTCCAGTTTTGGGTGGCGTCGACGGTCTGCCATCGTAGAACGCCAACATGTAGTCCGTCACCTTGATGACACGGATATCCGAGTTGATCTGTGCATTCGCCGTTCCGGCGGCAAGTGCCGCACCGAACAAAAGAATGCCCAGCAGTTTTCGCAGTTCCGGTAACAACATTTCTCCCCCACTCCCTCACGTTCGCGCAGCCAGACAGCACAAGTCATGCGTTCTCCTAGCAAGGAGACATGAATTTCCGTCAGGTCGGCCAGTTAAGTGATCTCGATATGTGATCACAATAGACGGCGTTGTCAACTAAGTCTTGATCGGGATCCAGAGTTCGTAGCCGCCATGACCCGTCTCCGGATCGAAGCTCTCGGGGTAGAGCTCGAAGTTCGGGCCGTCGGCCGCCTTGTGTCCGGAGTCCGGCAGCCACTTGCTCCAGACGGTGTGGGTGATGCGCCGGATCATCGAGATGTGGTCGGTGGTGGCGAACACGGCATAGCGCTGCGGCGGAATGCGGAGGCGGCCGTATTCCGACGTCAGGCCGGAGAAGTCGGAGACCTCGACGCCGGCGATGTATTCGAAGCTGTCGTCGTCGAAGTTGCAGCAGACGCCGTAGCCGACCATGCCTTTCTGGCTGGGAACGCTGCCGAAATGCGGTCCAAAACGCTGCCACAGCGCAGGTATGCCGTGGCTCGTTTCGCTGGTGTAGCGCTCACTGAAGCCGGCGATGAGCAAGGCGCCGCCGTCGACAAAGCGCGACGGGGCAAGGTTTTCGACAAAGGTTTCGTCCATCTTGAGATGCTCCACATATTCGGGTTGGGGAACGGTGCCATTGGCGCGTACGTCCTCGGGCGTCTGCCCGAAGCGGTCGCGGAAGGCCCGGGTGAACGCCTCATGCGAGCCGTAACCGGCGTCGAGCGCGACCGCCAATATGTCGGGCGCTCCCTTGGCCAGCGAAAACGCCGCGTCGGTCAGGCGGCGGGCCCTGATGTAGCCCATGATCGAATGGCCGGTGGCGGCCCCGAAGGCGCGGGACATGTGAAAGCGCGAGACACCCCCGATGGCGGCTATCTCGTCGAGCCCGATGTCGCTGGAATAGTGGCTTTCGATGAACCAGATGGCTTTCTGAACAGGGGTCATTGGTCTTTCCGGCACAAGGATGCCCCCGATATGCCCGCTTGCGGGGCGGTCCATTTGATCGCGCTTGCTGCCAGCGCTCTTTTTGCGCCGATGTCGATGGCAAAACGCGGGCCGCCAGCCTTTGATCCAGCCCGCTATATCGGCCAAGCCAGCGCCGTCCATGTCGCAATTGCAGCTGCGTAAATGCCACAGGCAGGCGAGACTTGGTACATGGATCAGCGGGACGATGTTGCGGTTGCGGTAGATGAGGGCGAACAGACGCCGGCCATAGCCGTTGCCGGCGTGATCCTGGCGATGGCGCTGGTTGCCGTCGGCAATGGGTTGATGTTCGGCTACATTCCCATCAGCCTCGGAGCGGCGGGTTATGCGCCGACCTGGGCAGGCTCGATCCTGACCGGTCTGTCGGCCGGCGGTCTCGCCGGCTGCCTGCTCACCGGCATGCTGGTCCGCCGCGTCGGCCATGCCAGGGCCTACATGGTGTTTTCCGCGCTGATCGTGCTGTCCAACGTGGCGATAGGGGCGGGCACCTATCCTGTCATCTGGACCGCGGCGCGGGTGCTCTACGGCTTTGCCATATGCGGACTGTTCATCGTCGCGCAGAGTTGGCTCAACGATGCCGTGGGCAACAACATTCGCGGCCGGGTCATGGCGATCTTCTATGTCGCCTACGTCGTCGGCCTGGGCGTCGGTTCGTTCCTGCTGCGCTTCGTCGACATCTCTGGCGCCGATGCGGCGCTGCTTGGCATCGCCTTCAATGCGATTTCCATCCTGCCGGTGGGGCTCACGCGCCTGCGCCAGCCGCCGGCGCCGCAGGCGGCTTCGGTCGCCCTGGCCCGTGCCTGGCGCATCTCGCCCGTCGGCGTCGCCGGCATGCTGGCCGTCGGCGGCGTGTCGATGCTGGTCACCGGTTTCGCACCCATCCATGCGACGGCCAGCGGCTTCAGCCAGCAGGAGGTGGCGACGTTGTTGTTTGCCATGCCGCTCGGCACGCTGCTGTTCCAGATCCCGTTCGGCTGGATTTCCGACCGCACCGACCGGCGTCATGTTCTGGTGGCGGCCGGACTGCTGGTGGTGATCGGCGGCCTTGCCGCAAGCCGTTTCGACGGTAGCGCCCTGCCGATCATGGTTGCGATCTATGTCGTGTGGAGTGGAGCGAGCGAATCGATCTATTCGCTGTCGAGCGCGCATGCCAGCGACCGGGCCCACAAGGACGACCTGGTGGCGCTGTCGAGCAGCATGCTGTTCGCCTGGTCGCTGTCAGGTTTCGTCGTGCCCGGCCTCGGCACCGTGCTGACCGCGATCTACGGCACCCAGGCCTTCATGCACGTGGCGGTCGTGATAGCTGCCTTGTTCACGGCGTTCGTCCTGTGGCGGCTCCGCATCAGCCGCGCCGTACCGGCGGGTGAAGCGGGCAGCTTTTCGCCGATGTCCGCGCAGTTGCCGCCGTCTGTCGATCCGTAGGGAAAGTGGTGCACGGCCGGCCTTGGGAGATCAACTTGTTGGCCCTTGTCTTGAAACTGTACCCCAACTCTGCCTATCTAACTGGTGTTACCCGAGTTCAGGGTGATTTGGTTGTTCCTGTCGGAAAGGAAAGACACTGAGAACAGCACTTCGGAAGAGGGCGGAAATCCTGCCTTCGCCGGCCGGGATAGGCGAAATCGACGCCGTTGCCCGCGCCATCAAGACAGTCCTTGCCAGTCTGGAAGACTCCAAGGCCGAAGACATCGTCTCCATCGACATTCAGGGGAAATCGAGCCTGGGCGACTACATGGTCGTAGCCTCGGGCCGGTCGCACCGTCATGTCGCGGCGGTAGCCGATCATCTCCTCAAGGCGCTGAAGGATGCCGGTCTCGGCACGCCCCGCGTCGAGGGCATGTCGGGCGCCGACTGGGTGCTCATCGATTCCGGTGATGTCATCGTGCACGTCTTCCGGCCCGAGATCCGCGAGTTCTACAACATCGAAAAGATGTGGCAGGCGCCGGATCTCGAGGAAGAAACGGTTCATTGAACCGTTAGACGACAGGGATGAAGGTCGCGATACATGCCGTGGGCCGGATGAAAGCCGGCCCCGAGAAGGAGCTTGCCGACCGCTATCTCGACCGGTTCTCGAAAAGCGGCGGGCCGCTTGGCCTCGATTTTTCAGGGGTCGCCGAGATTGCCGAAAGCCGGGCGCAGAACGTCGATGAACGGCGGCGTGAGGAAGCCGACAGGCTGCGCGCCCAGATGGTGTCCGGAACGGCACTGATCCTGCTCGACGAGCGCGGCAAGAACCTCTCATCACAACAATTCGCCGACAAGATCGCTTCGCTGCGCGATGGCGGCCAGCGCGGGCTGATGATCGCCATCGGCGGCCCAGACGGCCATGACGAGGCGCTGCGCAACGAGGCGCAAATGCTGATCTCGTTCGGTGCCGCCACCTGGCCGCACCAGATGGTCCGCATCATGCTCGGCGAGCAGCTCTATCGCGCCGCGACCATTCTTTCAGGGCATCCGTACCATCGCGCGTGAGTGCCCGGAATTCGACAAAATGGCCGGGCAAAAGTCCGCATGCGGTCGCGCCCGGCAAACATGGTTGATGGTTCGTTAACGATGCCGCCGCTAAGGTCGCAGACATAGAACCGGATCATCGCATGGCGCGGAATTTTCCCCTGAAGGCGTGGCTTCAGCCATGCCGCGGCATCGTCGCGGCGGGCTGGATTGCGCTCGCCTGCGGGGCCGCGTCCGCCCAGATGGGGCCGCCCTTGCCCGACCCCGACAGGACGCGATCGGAACTCGAAAACCTGTCGCGCGACATCCAGGTTTCGTCCGAACGTCGCGAGAAGCTGGCAGCCGAAATCGCCCAGGTGAAAAAGGACCACGCCTCGATCACCGCGGTGCTCATCCAGTCGGCCAAGACCGAACGCAAGCTTTCGCAGGACATCGAAGACATCGCCGGCAAGCTCGAGGGGCTGAAGGAGCAGGAGGCAGGCATCCGCACTTCGCTCAACATGCGCAAATCCGTGCTGGCCGAGGTGCTCGGCGCGTTGCAGCGCATGGGGCTCAATCCGCCGCCAGCGATCCTGGTCAAGCCGGAGGATGCATTGTCATCGGTGCGCAGCGCCATCCTGCTCGGCGCGGTGGTGCCTGAACTGCGATCCGAGACCGAGATCCTGATGGCCGACCTCAGGGAATTGTCGCGGGTCGTGACCTCGATCGAAGGCGAGCGCGACCGACTGACCACGGCGATGACTGCGCAAGCCGGCGAAAAGGCGCGACTCGATCTGCTGCTCGAAGCCAAGAGCCGGCTGCGCTCGAATACCGAGACTGCACTTGCCGAAGAATCCAAAAATGCAGCCCAACTGGCCGCGCGCGCCGACAGTCTCAAAGATTTGATCGCTTCGCTCGACAAGCTGGCGGCCAAGAAAGCAGCCGATACGGAGGCCGCGAGGAAGGCTGCCGAAGAGGCGGCAAAAGCTGCAAACGAACCGGTCGTCGCGGCCGTGCCGGAAGCCAACCAACTTGTTGCTTCTGCTCCATTTTCCGTTCTTCAAGGGCAAGTTTCGCTACCGGTCACGGGACGCATCAAGCGCCGCTTTGGCGCCGACGACGGCATCGGCGGAACCATGCTCGGGGACATGGTTGCGACACAATCGGGCGCCATCGTGACCGCTCCGGCGGATGGAAGCGTTCTTTATGCGGGGCCTTTCCGCTCCTATGGTCAACTCTTGATCCTCAATGCCGGCGACGGCTATCATGTCGTCCTGGCGGGGATGAGCAGAATCACCGTTGCGCCGGGTCAGTCCGTACTAGCTGGCGAACCGATCGGTGCGATGGGAGAGGCGAGGGTGGCGAGCACCTCTGCCTCTGACAATGCGAATGCGACGCCGGAACTCTATGTCGAGTTCCGCAAGGATGGAAAACCCGTCGATCCGACCCCGTGGTGGGCGGACCGCACCTCTGGAAGGACATGAAATGATGCGTAAACTGTCGCTTCTGCTTGCCGGGGCGCTGATGGGAGCCACGGCCATGGGCCTGGTGTATGGTGCACCTGGCTCGACGGCAAACGCGGCAGGTTCGGAAACCTACCGCCAGCTCGCCATCTTCGGCGACATCTTCGAACGCGTGCGCGGCCAGTATGTGACCCCGCCGGACGAGAAGTCGCTGATCGAGAATGCCATCAACGGCATGCTGACGTCGCTCGACCCGCATTCATCGTATCTCAACGCCGAAGCGGCCAAGGACATGCGTGTCCAGACCAAGGGCGAATTCGGCGGCCTCGGCATCGAGGTGACGATGGAGAACGAACTCGTCAAGGTCATCACCCCGATCGACGACACCCCTGCCGCCAAGGCGGGCGTGCTGGCCGGCGACTTCATCTCCAAGATCGATGGCGAGGAAGTTCGCGGCCTGACGCTGAACGACGCGGTCGAGAAGATGCGCGGACTGGTCAATACGCCGATCAAGCTGACGATCCTGCGCGAAGGCGCCGACAAGCCGATCGAGATTTCGATCATGCGCGACGTCATCAAGGTCAAGGCGGTCAAGTTCCGCGTCGACAATGATGTCGGCTACATGAAAATCACCTCGTTTACCGAGAAGACGTTCGACGACCTGCAGAATGCCATCGAGCAGATCAAGAAGCAGGTGCCGGACGACAAGCTCAAGGGCTACGTGCTTGACCTCCGCCTCAACCCGGGCGGTCTGCTCGACCAGGCGGTTAGCGTCTCCGACACATTCCTCGACCGCGGCGAGATCGTCTCGACGCGTGGTCGCGATCCGAAGGACATCACGCGCTTCGATTCGCGTGCCGGAGACGACATCGACGGCAAGCCGCTGATCGTTCTGGTCAACGGCGGTTCGGCGAGTGCTTCGGAAATCGTGGCGGGCGCGTTGCAGGACCACCGCCGGGCAACCGTGGTGGGCACGCAGTCCTTCGGCAAGGGGTCGGTGCAGACCATCATACCGCTGGCCGAGAACGGTGCGCTCCGCCTTACCACGGCGCTCTATTACACGCCGTCGGGCAAGTCGATCCAGGGCAAGGGCATCACGCCCGACATCAAGGTCGATCAGCCGCTGCCGGCCGATCTGCAGGGTCGCGACGTGACCCGCGGCGAATCGGAGCTCAAGGGCCACATCAAGGGTGCCGAGGAGAGCGATACCGGTTCGGGTTCGGCTGCCTATGTGCCGCCGGAGCCGAAAGACGATCTGCAGCTCAACTATGCGCTCGAGCTGCTCCGCGGCCAGAAGACCGATCCGGCATTCCCGCCGAATCCGGACAAGGCCGTGATGAACAACCAGTAAGCAATGGCCAGCGAAAAGCTGGCCTGCGTAGCTGGGCAATGCGATGCTGCCGGGACCGCAAGGTTCCGGCAGTTTGATTCGGGGGCTAGCCGCAGGGCACGGCGTGGTAAAGAACGACAAGGAAATCGACCGTCCGCTCGGACAGACGCCAGGGCGTCGTTCCGGAGGTGTGCGTGCGCCCCGGCTGCGCAAGGGGCCGGTTGTCGCCGGGATTTGCCTGTTGGCGGTCGTCGCGGCTTCGGCGGCTATCGCGCTGCGCGACAAGCCGTTTAGGGCGCCCGAGGTTGTTGCCGTGGCCAAACCAGAGGCGGTTTCAGTCCCGGTCAAGGCGTTGGCGGCGAAACCATCGAACCCGGCCTCCAACGGCGGTCCGGCAATCATCAAGGTCAATCCAACCGAAGGCGGTGGCGCCATAGTCATTCGCGATCCGTCGGCGGTGGGGCAGAACCCGCGGATGGCGCACCTTCCCGACAAGGCGCTGATCGAAGACAGCGCGACCGGGCCGTTGCCAATCCGCGCGGCCGACGGCCGGCGGGCGTTCGACGTCTATGCGGGGGCATGGTCTGGCGCGCGCGGCGCACGGGTGGCGATCGTCATCGGCGGGCTCGGCCTGTCGCAGACCGGAACGCAAGAAGCGATCGGCAAGCTGCCGCCCGAAGTGACGCTGGGGTTTGCGCCGCAAGGCAATAGCCTTGGCCGCTGGATGCAGGCGGCACGGCGCGAGGGCCACGAGATCGTCATGCAGGTGCCGCTCGAGCCGTTCGATTTTCCCAACGTCAATCCCGGCCGCAATACGCTGACCGTCGACGCGAGCGCCGACGAAAACCTCAAGAACCTGCGCTGGACGCTGTCGCGGACGACCAATTATACCGCCGTGATGAGCTATATGGGCGCGCGTTTTTCGACGAGCCCCGAAGCAATGGGCCTGCTGATGGCGGAACTCGGCAAGCGCGGCATCGGCTATGTCGACGACGGCTCGTCGGCGCGCAGCCTGGCGCCCGAGCAGGCGTTGAAGAACGGGGTGCCGTTCGCGGCAGGAGACGCAGTCATCGATGCCGTTCAGGATCGCGGCGCGATCCTGAACAAGCTCGACGAACTGGAGCGGACGGCCCGCGCCAAGGGCTTTGCCATCGGCACGGGCAACGCTTTCGATGTCACCGTCGATGCGGTGGCGTCATGGGCTAGCGAGGCGCGCAAGCGCGGCATTGAGATCGTGCCGATCTCGGCGGTCGCGAGTGATCCGGAACGAGGATAGGAAAGCATGTCGAAGAACAAGATCGCTCCGGAGGATCTGCCTTACCGCCCTTGCGTCGGCATCATGGTGTTGAATGCCAAGGGCCTGGTCTGGGCAGGGCGCCGCATTGCCGAGCCCGACAGCGAACTGTCTGATACCAACCAGCTCTGGCAGATGCCGCAGGGCGGTATCGACAAGGGCGAGGAGCCCTATCCGGCAGCCACGCGCGAACTCTACGAGGAAACCGGCATGCGCAGCGTCACGCTGCTCGCCGAGGCTCCTGAGTGGATCAACTACGACCTGCCGCCGCATCTCCTGGGCGTTGCGTTCAAGGGCAAATATCGTGGCCAGACGCAAAAATGGTTCGCCTTCCGCTTCGAGGGCAATGAGAACGAGATCGCCATCGACCCACCTCCGGGAGGGCATTCTGCCGAGTTCGACCGCTGGGCATGGAAGCCGATGGTCGAGTTGCCGGAGCTGATCGTGCCGTTCAAGCGCAGGGTCTATGACGAGGTCGTGGCGGCGTTCAGGCACCTCGTGGCATAGGCCCGCGGCCGCTGCCCTTGACAAGCCGTGCCGGGTCAGCGACCCTTCACGCATGTGCACCATCGCTCATATCGGCAGTTTTGCCCTGTTTCGGGTCTGCCCCATCGCGGGATCCTAGCCCCGGCTCGGTCGCCATGCGACTTCCGAGCCCTTGGGGCACATTCTTCAACGCATAAAATCATGAGCAACGAACCGCATTGTGGTTCGGCTTGAACATTTAGGTAGTCCGTTCCGCGGACGACCGGTTGCGCGCGTTCATATCGAAGCGCTGGCCGGGTGAGTATCCATGAGGCTTCCATTGCGCCAGAACATCAAGCAGCGTCGCGAGCACGAGATCGTGCTGAGCGAAAGCGACCACGCCAAGCTGACCGGGCTTGCCGAATCCAGCCTCGACCGGCTGCCCGAAATTGCCGAGGAACTGCTCTCGGAAATGGATCGGGCCAAGATCAAGCCGCTCAGCCGCATCCCGGCCAATGTCATCCGCATGGGCTCGAAGGTGACGTTCCGCAGTGGCGACGGCGAGGTCAAGACAGTCACGCTGGTCTATCCTGGCAAGGCGGATATCGCCGAGGGCAAAGTGTCCATCCTGACCCCGGTCGGTGCCGCATTGATCGGCCTGCGCGAGGGTCAGTCGGTTGCCTGGACCTCCAGGGCCGGCCGCCGCCTCGAGATCGAGATCGTTTCGGTGGAAGCACCAGTCGAAGGTGTCAACTGACCGCCCGTCCAACCCAGTTTCGAACTGTGCGAGTGCAGGGCCGATGGCAGCACTTGCGGAGACACGCCATGACCGAATGTCAGTTGACGACCAAGGACTTCGCCATCGTGAAAACGATGCTCGACCGCCTGGCCTGGTCGGGTGGCCCGCTCGTTGCGCTCCTGCGTCGCAAGCTCGCTTCGGCGCAGGTGGTGTTCTCCAACGAAGCGGACGCCGACGTGGTGACGCTGAACAGCCGAGTCACCTTCAGCGTCGACGGTGGCGCGCCTCACACCCGCATCGTTGCGCATGGGCCGATGGATGGCATGGTCGGCCAGATCATTCCGATCACCGTGCCGCGCGGCCTGGCCTTGCTTGGCTTGCGCAAGGGCCAGTCGATTTCGGTCGATTGCGGCCGCGGCGCGACCGAGACCATCCGGGTCGACGAGATCCACTATCAGCCGGAAGCGGCCCGCCCGGCAATCACGGCGCCGGAAGTCGACCCCGAAACATCCATCCGTCGCTTCCCGGTGCTGGTGTTCAGCGCCGATGCGCCACAAACACTTGGCGCGCAGAAAAAAATCCGGCACAGCTCCAGCAATGGCGATGATCCAGGCCCTTCGGCGGCTTGAGGAGGCGCCCCCTACCGCATTGCGCATCCCCAAGCTGCGCAACAGCGCAGTAGGATCTTGTGTTTGTGCATGGTCCCCTCCGAAAATCTGATATCGGAGGGACAAGCACCTGGGGGCGCAATGAAGGTCATAGTCGTCGGCGGCGGCGTCATCGGGGTGACGACTGCCTACTATCTTGCCGAGGCGGGGCATGAGGTGGTCGTCTGCGATCGACAGAAGGCGCCGGCGCAGGAGACCAGCTTTGCAAATTCGGGCGAGATTTCGTCCGGCTACGCCTCTCCTTTGGCTGCCCCCGGCGTGCCGCTCAAGGCGCTCAAATGGCTCGCCATGAAGGACGGGCCATTCTCCTTCCGGCCGAAATTCGATCCCAAGATGTGGTTGTGGCTGGCGAGGATGCTGCGCAACTGCACGGCGGCTCGCTATGCCGCCAACAAGGCGATCATGATGCCGCTCGCCGAATACAGCCGCGACATGCTACGGGTGCTGCGCGAAGGTACTGACATCTCCTACGACGAGCGTAGCCAAGGCACGTTGCAGCTGTTTCGCACCCAGCAACAGCTCGACGCCATTGCCTCCGATGTCGCGGTGCTCGACAAGTTTGAAGTGCCTTACGAAATTCTCGACGCGGCGGGCTGCATCGCGGCTGAACCGGGCCTGGCCGGGGGGCATCAGAAGATAGCCGGCGGCCTGCGGCTGGCTGATGACGAGACCGGCGATTGCCGGCTGTTCACCGAGCGCCTTGCGGAGCTTTGCGCGCAACGCGGTGTCGTCTTCCGGTTCGGCAATGGCGTCCACTCGCTGGACCATAGGGATGGCCGGGTCCGGCAGATCGGTTGCACCGACGGCCACATTCGGGCCGACGCCGTGGTGCTGGCCACCGGCAGCTATACGGAACGTTTCATGCGCAAGCTGCATCAGCGTGTGCCTATCTATCCGCTCAAGGGCTACTCATTGACCGTTCCGGTCGCGGATGCGGAAAGTGCTCCGGTTTCAACCGTCATCGACGAAACCTACAAGGTCGCCATCACCCGGCTCGGCGATCGCATCCGCATCGGTGGCACGGTGGAGATGTCGGGCTTCGACCTGACCTTGTATGAACCGCGTCGCGCCCCACTCGAACGGTCGCTGCGCGAACTGTTTCCGGGCGCAGGCGATCTGCGCGAGGCGCATTTCTGGTGCGGCTTGCGGCCGATGACACCTGACGGGCCGCCCATTGTCGGCCGGACCAAGCTGACGAACCTCTACATCAATTCCGGCCACGGCATGCTTGGCTGGACGATGGCCTGCGGCTCGGGGAAAATCCTGGCCGACATGATCTCCGGTCGCGAGCCGGAGATCGACGCCAGCGGCCTCGGCCCCGAGCGCTACTGGGTCTGAGTTTTCACGCGACCTTCTTCAGCGAGCGCGGCACTTCCGTCGTCTGGTACATCGAGATGACGTGGCCGTCAGGATCGGCGAATTCGGACGACCAGCCGCCCGGCGCATGACTCACCGGGGTGACGATGGTCACGCCCTTGCCGGCCAGCGACGAGACGATGTCGTCGATGCCGCCGTCGGCGATTTCGAAGACGATGATGGGGGAGTTGCCCGGGTGCGATTCCATCTTGAAGAAGATGAGGTCGACGCCGTTGACGGTGCTTGCGATGAGCCAGTCGCCCTCGCCGTCGCCCTCCATGCGCTGGACATCCAGCCCCATGACGTCGCGGTAGAAGGCCTCGGTCCTGTCGATATCCGAGACGTAGTAGCAGATGTTGCCGAGTTTGCGTTTGCCGAACATTTTGGTCACCCCGTGATTGCGGTTGCACGTCTGTTGAGTTGCCGAGGCATAGGGTTTTGTGAGGTGCCGATCACAAAAAGATGCCCGTCGGGGTCGTGGCTTGCGAGCAGGGTGCCTGGTTGCTTCGTTATCGCCAGCAAGGAGCGCCGGATGCTTCCGAAGGCGAGCGCCCCGGTCAGGCCGGGGATTTCCGCAATGGGATCGCCACCAAAGGCCAGCCAGCGCCGCCGGATTTCGGCGATGCGCTGGCGAAGTGCCGGGTCGGCAAGGCGCTGCAGCCAGGCGATTTCCTGCCGCGTGTGACCGGTCAGGGCCAGCAACGACGTCGTGCGCAGGCTGGGCGGCAAGGTTGCCACGAACCGCACGGGCACGGTTTCGGGACTGGTCGGTTCGCAACTGCCGGCAGCAAACGGCGCCTCGCGCTTTCGGCGCCGCACGGTCGAACGCGCATCGAAGGCAGCGCGGCGCCGCAGCGCGCCTTCCAGCCAGCGTCGGTTCTCGATCTTCGACAGGTCGGTGCGCCCCGCTTCGAGCGCCGCGACAAGGACCGTTTGAAGCAGGTCCTCAGCCTCGTCGGCGCGTCGTGTGGCGCGCCGGGCCTTGCGCAGAAATTCTGCGTAGGGGCGGGGCAGCAAATCGGGTTCCTCGCATGGAATGCGTGCATGACACCGAAAATCGGAATCGATTTTCGGAAAGGATCATGCACATTTCAAAATGCCACAGCGTCCTTTGCGCGTCCAATTGGACGCGGCGCTGTAGTGTTAGCGGATGTGCGAGATTGTCGGAAGGGACTAGATGAAAAGGGCCCGTTCGCGCTCCACCGCCTTGGTGATGAAGCCCGCCACCGTCTGGATGCGGCGCAGCGGCCGCACGGACTCGTGGTAGACCAGCCAGTAGGCGCGGCGGATCGGTGCGATGGCCGTCACCGGTACGATCTCGGCAATCGTGCGGGCAATGAAGGTGTGCAGGATGCCGATGCCGGCGCCCGAGCGCACGGCCTCGACCTGTCCGAGCGCGGACGAAATCGAAAAGGCGGACTCCCAGGAGGGGCTGAACTCGGCGGCATAGTCGAGCGACGGGCTGACCACGAGGTCCGGCACGTAGCCGATCAGGCGGTGGGCTGAAAGCTCTTCGCGCGAGGTGGGCAGGCCGTGTTCTTCGACATAGGCGCGCGAGGCAAACAGGCCGAGCGAATAGTCGACGAGTTTGGCTGCCACCAGCCTGCCTTCGCTGGGCCGCTCGGTGGTGATGGCGATATCGGCTTCGCGTCGCGACAGCGAAAAGGTCCTCGGAACCGGTACCAGCTGGATGCGCAGGTCGGCGTGCTGGGCCGTCAGCGCGCCCAGGCGCTGCGCCAGGAAGGCGACGCCAAAGCCGTCGGGGGCGCCGATACGCACGGTGCCCGACACCTCGTCGCCTTCGCCTGAAATCTCGGCGCGGGCGGTCAGCATGTCGGCTTCCATGCGCTCGGCGACTTCGAGGAAGCGTTCGCCCGCCGGCGTCAGTTCGCTGCCGGTGGTCAGCCGCCGGAACAGCTTTGTCTTCAACGCCTCCTCGAGTGCGGCCACGCGACGCGAAACCGTTGCGTGGTTGAGCTCCAGGCGGCGCGCAGCACCCAAGATCTGGCCGGAGCGGGCGACAGCGAGGAAGATGCGTACGTCGTCCCAGTTCATCGGCGGTTCCCATGGTGAAGGCGAGGAAGGCTGCAGTCCGTTCACCCTACTATGCGTGAAATCGCATTCAAGCTCCCTGCGTACTTTATTCCATGCACAACGGTTGCGTTCGCCCTCGCGTTGCAAAGGCGCGTGTTAAGCGGGACAATGGGCCATCATCAAGGAATTGGGAGAGAAGCAATGGTCGACTACGGTCATTTCATCGGCGGCAAGCATGTTGCCGGCACCAGCGGACGCAAGCAGGACGTGCTGCAGCCGATGGACGGCTCGGTCCGCGCCACCGTGGCACTTGCCTCGGCGCAGGAACTGCGCGCCGCTGTCGAAAACGCCAAGGCAGCGCAGCCGGCATGGGCGGCGACCAATCCGCAGCGCCGCGTGCGCGTGCTGATGCGCTTCCTCGAACTGGTCAACAAGGAATACGACTCGCTGGCCGAACTGCTCGCTCGCGAGCACGGCAAGACCATTGCCGACGCCAAGGGCGACATCCAGCGCGGCCTTGAAGTGGTCGAAGTCTGCATCGGCGCCCCGCACATGATGAAGGGCGAGTTCACCGATGGGGCGGGCCCCGGCATCGACGTCTACTCGATGCGCCAGGCGCTTGGCGTTGTCGCTGGCATCACCCCGTTCAATTTCCCCGCGATGATCCCGCTGTGGAAGATCGCCCCGGCGATCGCTTGCGGCAATGCCTTCATCCTGAAGCCGTCCGAGCGCGATCCGGGCGTGCCGATGCGCATCGCCGAGCTGTTTCTCGAAGCGGGTCTGCCCGCCGGCATCCTCAATGTCGTCAATGGCGACAAGACGGTGGTCGATGCGATCCTCGACGATCCTGACATCAAGGCTGTCGGATTCGTCGGGTCGACGCCGATCGCGCAGTACATCTACAGCCGCGGTTGCGCCAACGGCAAGCGCGTGCAGTGCTTCGGCGGTGCCAAGAACCACATGATCATCATGCCCGACGCGGACATGGACCAGACCGTCGACGCGCTGATCGGCGCCGGCTACGGTTCGGCCGGCGAGCGCTGCATGGCGATCTCGGTTGCCGTGCCCGTCGGTCACGACACGGCTGAGCGGTTGATGGAAAAGCTCGTCCCGCGCGTCGAAAGCCTGAAGGTCGGGCCTTCGACCGACTCCTCGGCCGATTTCGGTCCGGTGGTGACGCGCGAGGCGCTCGAGCGCATCAAGGGTTACGTCGACATCGGCGTCAACGAAGGCGCCAAGCTGGTCGTCGACGGCCGCGGCTTCAAGATGCAGGGCTACGAGAACGGCTTCTACATGGGCGGCTGCCTGTTCGACCATGTCACATCGGACATGCGCATCTACAAGGAAGAGATCTTCGGCCCGGTGCTATCGGTCGTCCGCGCGCCCTCCTATGAGAACGCGATCAAGCTCGCCAACGACCACGAGATGGGCAACGGCGTTGCCATCTTCACCCGTGACGGCGACGCAGCGCGCGATTTCGCATCCCGCGTCCAGGTCGGCATGGTCGGTATCAACGTGCCGATCCCGGTGCCGATTGCCTACTACACCTTCGGCGGCTGGAAGGCGTCTTCCTTCGGCGACCTGAACCAGCATGGCACCGATGCCTTCCGCTTCTACACCAAGACCAAGACGGTGACGTCGCGCTGGCCGTCGGGTGTCAAGGACGGTGCGGAGTTCGTCATCCCGACGATGAACTGATCTGCTGAAACGTTAGAATGAGAGACGGCCCGGAACTCGCTTCCGGGCCGTTTTGTATGGGCCTTGCCGTCTGTTTCCAGGGTCACCATATCGAATCCAGGGAGCGCGATGATGCTCCCCTGTGACAGACCGGAAACAGAAAGGAGCGACGCGATGAAGACGTCGGAGCCGGGCTGGATCGTTCCGGTGGCGTGAGGCGACCGATGGCCTCCCTTTGCCGGGATGCGATGGCAAAGGAGGTGCCACATGGCACGCAATTGTTTGTTTCGATCGTTCAAGGTGGCCGCGCTTGGCGCGGTATTGACGTTGACGGCAGTTCCTGCCCAGGCGCAGTTCGTCTGCGACACACACGATGCTCTGGTCTTGCGGCTGGCCGAGGCCTTTCAAGAAAAGAAGATCGGCTATGGCGTGGTTGGAAACTCGGCCGTCATCGAGGTTTTCGTTTCGGCGACCGGTACCTGGACCATGCTGATGACCGACGTCAGGGGCCGGAGCTGCATCGTTGCTGCCGGTGACGGCTGGGAGAGTACCCTCGCGGTAGCCGTCAATGGCGGGCAGGCGTAATCTTTGACCGGTCTAGCGCGTAGCGGCTGCCTCGGCGTGAGCGCGCAGCATCGACATCAGGCGCTCAGCTTCCTGGGCAGCGCCATCCTCGTCATGCTCGAGGATCGAGCGGATCAATGCGACGTGGTGCTCTGCCGATGCGGCGAGCCCGGTGTCGCGCTGGTAGCGGAACCAGAAGCGGCGGCTGTGGGTCTGCAACGGTGCCGCAAGCCGGGCGGCGAAATCATTGTCGGCGGCGAGCGCCAGCGCTTCGTCGAGCGCCTTGTCGGCTTCGAGGAAGCCGAGCACGTCGGCTGATATCACCGCCTTCTGCATGGCCAGGGCCGCGGCATGGAACTGGTTGGCGGCGTCGCGGGTGACGAAACGTGCCGCCGATCGGGCCAACACCACCTCGATGCCACGGCGCGCGTCGAGCACGCGCAGCCAGTCGCCGGGATGCAGCGGCGCGATCGCCAGTCCGGCGCGCGGCCTGATCTCGACAAGCCCTTCCCATGCCAGTCGCTGGATCGCCTCGCGCACGGGCGTGCGGCCAAGGCCGAGCCGGTCGATCAGCCCGCCTTCGGTGGCGACGCTGCCGGGAGCGAGTTCAAGCGTGACGATCAGCCGTTCCAGCTCGTGATAGGCGCGTGTCGCTGCCGGTTCCAGTTTCTCAACTTGCATGATCGAATCGTTTGAAAGCGCAATGATATATTTTTGATATATCAGAGCCGAATCCGGATTGACAGCACTGGTTTTCTCGACATATATCACTGATATATCAGATGGAGGAAGCGCCATGTGGGCCGGAGTCATTCCAGCAGTCACCACCAAGTTCACCGCGGACGACCGCCTCGACCACGCCGAGATGGAGCGCTGCTTTGCGCTGCAGATGGAAGCGGGATGCGACGGCCTGATCGTCGCCGGCTCGCTCGGCGAGGGCCCGATGCTGTCGCATGACGAAAAGATCGAAGTGCTGAAGACCGCCCAGAAGGTCGCCGCCGGCAAGCCGGTGCTGCTGACCGTCAACGAGGCCGGCACGCGGGAGGCTGCAGCGATCGCCAAGCGCGCCGCCAAGGAAGGCGCGTCCGGCCTGATGGTCGTGCCGAGCCCGATCTATCACACCAATCCGGAAGAGACGGTGGCGGCCCTTCGCGCCGTGGCCGAGGCCGGCGACCTGCCGGTCATGATCTATTCCAATCGTCTCGCCTACCGGGTCGACGTCACCGTCGACCAGATGGAGGAGCTGGCGTCGGACAAGCGCTTCGTCGCGGTCAAGGAATCGTCCGACGACATTCGCCGGTCGACCGAGATCATCAATCGCCTGGGCAACCGCTACGACCTGTTCACCGGCGTCGACAATCTTGCCTTCGAAGCGCTGTCGGTCGGCGCCATCGGCTGGGTCGCGGGCCTGGTCGTCGCCTTCCCGCGCGAGACTGTCGCCATCTACCAGCTGATGAAGCAAGGCCGCCGCGAAGAGGCCCTCGCCATCTACCGCTGGTTCCGCCCGCTGCTCGATCTCGACGTCTCGACCTATCTGGTCCAGAACATCAAGCTGGCGGAGGTGCTGGCGATCGGCTCCAATGATCGTGTGCGCATGCCGCGCAAGCCGCTTTCCGGCGAGCGTCGCAACGCGGCCGAGAAGATCATCAAGGATGCGCTGGCGATCCGGCCCAAACTGCCGTCGTTCTGATCGGGGAGGGGAGACCCCGGGGAGGAGCAAAGCATGAACGCAGCGGTCGAGGAGATCGACATCGCCATCATCGGTGCCGGCATCGTCGGCATCGCGGCGGCTGCCTATCTCGTCGATGCCGGGCGCAAGGTGACGGTGTTCGACCGTACCGGCATCTGCGAGGAAACCAGCTCCGGCAATGCCGGGGCTTTCGCCTTCTCTGACGTGCTGCCGCTCGCCCACAAGGGCATGATGCGCAACGTGCCGAAATGGCTGGCCGATCCGCTCGGCCCGCTCAGCATCCCGCCCGCCTACCTGCCAAAGCTCCTGCCCTGGCTCTATCGCTTCTGGCGTGCCGGCGCGCCGGCCGGTTATGAGGCGAGCCTTGCGACGCAAGCAGGGTTGATGAAGCTCGCCGAGCAGGAATGGGTGTCGCTGATGGCGCGCTCCGGCACCGGCTCGCTGCTGCGCGAAGATGGCTCGCTCGAGCTTTACGAGAGCGAGGCGGAGTTCAAGGAGGCGCTACCGAGCTGGGCAGCACGTGACCGTTTCGGCATCGCCCATCACCATCTCGACAGGGGCGAACTCCCCGCCTACCAGCCCGGCCTTGCCGACCGCTTCACGCGCGGCACTTTCGTGCCAGTCTGGAAGACCGTCTCCGATCCAAAAGATCTCGGCAAGGCGGTGTGGCGTCATGCCGAAGCCAGTGGTGCTATTTTCGTCAAAGGTGATGTCGGGCTGGTTCGTCCGGCCGGCGACCGCGTCCTGATCCAGCTCAAGCAGGGCCGCACGCTTTTTGCGCAAAAGGTGCTGATTGCTGCCGGGGCCTGGTCGCATCTGCTCGCGCGCCAGCTTGGCGATGTCATCCCGCTCGAAACCGAGCGCGGCTACAACACCACGCTTCCGACCACTGCCTTCGGCGTGAAGCGGCAACTCATCTTCCCGGGCCACGGCTTCGTCATCACGCCGCTCGCCACCGGCCTGCGTGTCGGCGGGGCGGTCGAGCTCGGCGGCCTTTCGCGGGCGCCGAACTATGCCCGCTCGAAAGCGATGCTGGAGAAGGCCAAGCAGTTCCTGCCGGGACTGGATCCGTCAGGCGGGCGCGAGTGGATGGGGTTCCGTCCGTCGCTGCCCGACTCGCTGCCGGTCATCGGCGGCTCCCGCAATCACCCCAACGTGCACTACGCCTTCGGCCATGGTCACCTCGGCCTGACCCAGGCAGCGGCCACCGGCCGGCTGGTGCGGGACCATATGCTGGGCCAGAAGCCGCCGCTCGATCTCACCCCCTTTTCGGCCCAACGTTTCTGACGCAAGGTATCTCCCATCATGGCGCGCCATTCCTTCTTCTGTATCGACGGCCACACCTGCGGCAATCCGGTGCGGCTGGTGGCTGGCGGTGGGCCGCGCCTCGAAGGCTCGACCATGATGGAGCGGCGCGCGCATTTCCTCGCCGAGTATGACTGGATCCGCACCGGGCTGATGTTCGAGCCGCGCGGCCACGACGTCATGTCCGGATCGATCCTCTACCCGCCGACACGCGAGGATTGCGACACAGCCATCCTGTTCATCGAGACCTCGGGCTGCCTGCCGATGTGCGGACACGGCACCATCGGCACCGTCACCATGGCGATCGAGCACGGGCTGGTGAAACCGAAGACGCCGGGCATCCTTCGTCTCGACACGCCGGCCGGCCTGGTCATCGCCGAGTACAAGCAGGTCGGCGACTATGTCGAGGAGGTCCGCATCACCAATGTGCCGTCCTTCCTCTATGCAGAAGGGCTGTCGGTCGAGTGCCCCGGTCTCGGCGAGATCAAGGTCGATGTCGCCTATGGCGGCAATTTCTACGCCATCGTCGAACCGCAAGAGAACTATCGCGACATGGCCGATTACGGCGCCGGCGATTTCATCGCCTGGAGCCCGATCGTACGCCAGCGTCTCAACGACAAGTATTCGTTCGTCCATCCCGAGAATCCCGGCATCAACAGGCTGTCCCATTTGTTGTGGACCGGTGTCGCAAAACACCCTGAGGCGCATGCCCGAAATGCCGTCTTCTACGGCGACAAGGCGATCGACCGTTCGCCCTGCGGCACCGGAACGTCGGCGCGCATGGCGCAGCTTCATGGCAAGGGCAGGCTCAAGGCCGGCGACGATTTCGTGCACGAATCGGTCATCGGTTCGCTGTTCAAGGGACGCGTCGAGCGCGAGGTCGAAGTGGCCGGCAAACCGGCTATCATCCCCTCGATCGGTGGTTGGGCGCGGATGACCGGATTGAACACCATCTTCATCGACGACCGCGATCCGTTCGCCCATGGCTTTGTAGTCACTTAGTCGTATGGCGGGAGGCAGAAACGGCAAATATGTCTAGACAATCTTAAGGAGGATATCGGCGGCAAGGCGCAAGGAAGTATTGCCGGGGTGTATCTTGACGCTACATTCTTCGAAATTGGCGCGCAAAATCACCGGAATCGGCAAAGACATTGCGTTGAGCCAATGATAGGTTGCGCAATGGTCCAGGGCCTGGACAACATAAAAACAGAGGCGGCTTCAAGTGCCGTCCGGCAGGCGGCAACGGGTGTAAGAATCACGTTGCAATCCAGGCTCGAAACTTTAGGACTAGGGGAAATATCAAAAGGAATGCGTGCATAGCGCGACATTCCAGGGGAGCCGCATTCACATGCAGTACTTCGTCCAGCAGATGGTCAACGGGCTGACGCTGGGGTCCATCTATGGCCTCATCGCTATCGGCTACACGATGGTCTACGGCATCATCGGGATGATCAATTTCGCCCACGGCGACATTTTCATGCTTGGGGCATTTGTCGCCCTGATCGTGTTCCTGACCCTCACCGCCATGTTCTATTCGGTGCCCGTGGTCGTCGCCTTGCTGGTCATGATGGTCGTGGCGATGCTGATGACCAGCCTCTACAACTGGACCATCGAAAAGGTCGCCTATCGGCCGCTGCGTGGTTCGTTCCGGCTGGCGCCGCTGATCACTGCAATCGGCATGTCGATCGCGCTGTCGAACTTCGTCCAGGTGACGCAAGGTCCGCGCAACAAGCCGATCCCGCCGATGGTCTCGACGGTCTACAATGTCGGCGGCATCTCGATCTCGCTCAAGCAGATCATCATCGTCATCGTCACCGTCTCGCTGCTGGCGCTGTTCTGGTACCTGGTCAACAAGACCTCGCTCGGCCGGGCCCAAAGGGCCTGTGAGCAGGACCGCAAGATGGCCGCCCTGCTCGGCGTCGACGTCGACCGCACGATCTCCATCACCTTCATCATGGGCGCGGCCCTTGCCGCCGTCGCCGGCACGCTGTTCCTGATGTACTACGGCGTCGTCGCCTTCTCCGACGGCTTCGTGCCAGGCGTCAAAGCGTTCACCGCAGCCGTTCTCGGCGGCATCGGCTCGCTGCCCGGCGCCATGTTGGGTGGGCTGTTGATCGGCTTCATCGAAAGCATGTGGTCGGCGTACTTCTCGATCGACTACAAGGACGTCGCGGCGTTCTCGATCCTTGCGATTGTGCTGATCTTCCTGCCCTCCGGCATCCTTGGCCGGCCCGAAGTCGAGAAGGTCTGAGCCCATGGCCAACATCGCTCAAGCCACACGCGAAGAATCCGCTACCCCATTCCAGCGCGGCATCAAGGAGGCGCTCTACGCGGGCGCCATCTCCTTCGGCCTGTTCTTCCTGTTCATCGGGCTGCGGACCGACCAGAACATCCGCAACGAACTGATCCTGGTTCCGCGCTGGGGACTGCTCGCCATCGTCGTCGGCCTGGTGATGCTCGGACGCTTCGTCTACGTCGCCTACGGGCAGCCGTTCATGGCGAGGCAGAAGATCGTCAATGTTGCCAGCGGCCTGTTGCCGGACAGCGTGGCGACGCGGTTCTTCAAGCTGCCCTACTTCATCGCGTCACTCGTTGCTGTCGGGCTGCTCATGGTTTTCGCCGGGTCGCTCGATGGGATCTTCGGGCCTGCGCTCGCCGGCTACATGCGCTTCTTCCGCGCGCTGGCGATCATCTACGCGCTGGCATCGGTGATGTTCTATTTCCGCGCTTTCATCCAGGCGCATTTCTCGGCGCTCGGCATCGGCGTTCTGGTGGCTTATCCGATCGTCGTGGTGGTGGCCCTGACCCTGATCTCGGGTTCGATGGCAGGCGGCTTCCAGGGCTCGCTCAAATGGGTCGACAATTTCGGCATCCAGATCCTGATTTATGTGATGCTCGCCTGGGGCCTGAACATCGTCGTCGGCCTCGCCGGCCTGCTCGACCTCGGCTATGTCGCCTTCTACGCCGTCGGCGCCTACGCCTATGCGCTGCTGGCGACGCAACTCGGATGGTCGTTCTGGATCCTGCTGCCGGTAGCCGGCATCATGGCCGCCTTCTGGGGCGTCATGCTCGGGTTCCCGGTGCTACGTCTCCGAGGCGACTATCTGGCGATCGTGACGCTGGCGTTCGGCGAAATCATTCGCCTGGTGCTGATCAACTGGCGCGAAGTGACCAACGGTGCTGCCGGCATCTCCGGTATTCCCAAGGTCAGCTTCTTTGGCCTGATTTCGTTCAACGTGTCCGACCCCAACTACATCGCCAAGGTGTTCGGCATTGCCCAGTCCGGCGCCTACTACAAGATATTCCTCTACTACCTCATCCTCGGCCTGGCCCTACTGACCGCATTCGTCACCATCCGGCTGCGGCGCATGCCTGTCGGCCGTGCCTGGGAAGCGCTGCGCGAGGACGAGATCGCCTGCCGTTCGCTCGGCATCAACACGACCACGACCAAGCTCACCGCCTTTGCCACCGGTGCGATGTTCGGCGGTTTCGCCGGCTCGTTCTTCGCTGCGCGCCAGGGTTTCGTGTCGCCCGAATCCTTCGTCTTCCTGGAATCGGCGATCATCCTTGCGATCGTCGTGCTCGGCGGCATGGGCTCGCTGGTCGGCATCGCGGTAGCGGCAGCGGTGATGATCGGCGGCACCGAGATCCTGCGCGAGATGGAGTTCCTGAAGGCGGTGTTCGGGTCGGACTTCACGCCCGAACTCTACCGCATGCTGCTGTTCGGCATGGCGATGGTCATCGTGATGCTGTGGAAGCCGCGAGGTTTCGTCGGCAGTCGAGAACCCACAGCCTTCCTGCATGAGCGAAAATCCGTCTCCAGTTCCTTCACCAAGGAAGGACACGGCTGATGAACGCGAGCACCTCCATGAACAATGCGATCCTGCAGGTCGAGCATCTGTCGATGAAGTTCGGCGGCCTGGTTGCCATCGGCGACCTGTCGTTCGAAGCCAAGCGCGGCGAGATCACCGCGCTGATCGGCCCGAACGGCGCCGGCAAGACTACGGTCTTCAACTGCATCACCGGCTTCTACAAGCCGACGGAAGGGATGATCCGTTTCAACGGTCGGGAAGGCGGCGAGTTTCTGCTCGAACGCATGCCCGACTTCCAGATCACGGCCAAGGCGAAGGTGGCGCGCACGTTCCAGAACATCCGGCTGTTTTCGGGCATGACGCTGCTCGAAAACCTCCTGGTGGCGCAGCACAACAAGCTGATGAAGGCCTCGGGCTACACCGTCATGGGCCTGCTGGGACTTGGCGGCTACCGCAAGGCGTCGGCAGAATCGGTCGAGCTTGCCAAGCACTGGCTCGAAAAGGCCGAGCTGATCGAGCGGGCGGACGATCCGGCGGGCGACCTGCCCTACGGCGCGCAACGGCGGCTCGAGATCGCACGCGCCATGTGCACCGGGCCGGAACTGCTCTGCCTCGACGAGCCGGCGGCCGGTCTCAATCCGAAGGAGTCGCTGGCGCTCAACACGCTGCTCAACGACATCAAGGACAATACCGGCACGTCGATCCTGCTCATCGAGCACGACATGTCGGTGGTCATGCAGATTTCCGACCATGTCGTCGTGCTCGAATACGGCCGCAAGATCTCCGACGGCGACCCGATGTCGGTCAGGACCGATCCGAAGGTCATCGCCGCTTATCTCGGCGTCGACGACGAGGAAGTCGCGACCGTCCTGGTCGAAGTCGGCGACGAGCAGGTGATCGAAGAACTGGAGGGCGTGCCCGATCCAGCCCATGGCCCGAGCTCGTCTTCCTCGATGATGGCGGGTCCGGTCAGCGATACGATCAGCCACAGCGACGGGCACGGCGAGATCGTGACCGTTTCCAAGGGCGCGTCGAAGGCGGCACAGGTCGAGGCGCGCGACGCCAGGGCCGCGTCCAAGCCGGCGACAAAGGCTGCCCCTGCCAAGACGCCCAAGGCCAAGTCGACGGCCACGCCACCTGCCGGCCTGATGGCTGCGCCAAAGCCTGCGAAGGGGGCGCCTGCGAAGGCTCCGGCCAAGGCGGCTCCCATCTCGAAGGTCGTGTTACCGGCCTCCAAGGCGCCGACCAAGCCGGCGACGGTTAAGGCAGAGCCGGCGAAGGTGGTTTCCAAGCCGGTCAAGGCCGCAGCCCCGAAGGCAGTGGCGAAACCCGTGGCAAAGCCTGCAGCGGCGGCTCGGAAAGCGGCGGCCAAGCCGGCTAAGGCCGAGGCGCCAAAGGCGCCTCCGGTTCCTAAGCCTGCTCCGGTCAAGGCATCTGCGAAGCCTGTGCCTGCAGCTAACGCACAAGCGAAGCCGGCGGCGGTGAAGGCAGAGGCGACGAAGGTTGCTTCCAAGCCGGCCAAAGCGCCGGCCGCGAAGGCCGCTGCGAAACCCGTGGCAAAGCCTGCGGCAGCTCCAAAAGCTGCAGCCACGCCTGTAAAGGCCGAGGCGCCAAAGGCAGCCAAGGCCGCTCCTGCTGCGTCGAAGGCATCTCCGAAGCCCGCGCCAGCAGCCAAGGCGGCCACGAAATCGGCAACCAAGACCCCCGCAGCCAAGACTGCGGCGCCCAAGGCTCCGGCTGGCAAGGCACCTGTGGCTAAGGCCCCGGCTGCCAAGACCATCTCCAATGTGCTCGCCGCTCCGCGCGGCGGGGTGCCGGACCGGCTGATCCTGATCAAGGGCATCGGACCGGTCAACGAGAAGAAGCTCAACGAACACGGCATCTTCCATTTCGACCAGGTGGCGGCGTGGAAGAAGTCGGACATTGCGGCGGCGGAGGCCTATCTCGCCTTCGACGGCCGGATAGAGCGTGAAGACTGGGTGGGGCAGGCCAAGGCGCTGGCGCCTGAAGCGGCCAAGCCGGCGAAAGCCAAGCGCGGAGGTGGCAAGTGACGGCGGGTAAGAGCTTGCTCGACATCAGGGGTGTCGAGACCTACTACGGCAACATTCGCGCGCTGAACGGCGTCGACGTTTCGGTCAACGAAGGCGAGATCGTTGCCTTGATCGGCGCCAACGGCGCCGGCAAGTCGACGCTGATGATGACCATCTTCGGCACTCCTCGGGCGCGCCGCGGTACCATCACTTTTGCCGGTACCGACATCACCGATCTGCCGACGCACGAGATCGCCCGGATGCGCATCGCGCAGTCACCCGAGGGACGGCGCATCTTCCCGCGCATGACGGTGATGGAAAACCTGCAGATGGGGGCCAGCCTCGACAACCTCAAATTCTTCGATGAGGACGTCGAGAAGGTATTCACCCTGTTCCCGAGGCTCAAGGAACGCATCGCCCAACGCGGTGGCACGCTGTCAGGCGGCGAGCAGCAGATGCTGTCCATCGGCCGTGCGCTGATGGCGCGGCCCAAGCTGCTTCTGCTCGACGAGCCGTCGCTGGGCCTGGCGCCGCTGATCGTCAAGCAGATCTTCGACGCCATTCGCGAGCTCAACCGCACCCAGGGCCTGACCGTCTTCCTCGTCGAGCAGAACGCCTTCGGCGCGCTCAAGCTCGCCACGCGCGGTTACGTCATGGTCAACGGCGTCGTCACGATGAGCGGCACCGGCAAGGACCTGCTCGCCGATCCCGAGGTTCGCGCTGCCTATCTCGAAGGCGGGCGTCACTAGGAGATTCCATCATGCAGGGCATTCTCTACGAGGAACCCTCGATCTGGCAGTTCTTTTTCGTCACCTGCCTCCTGGGCGGATGGGCGGCCTGGATGACAGGCCGCGCCTGCGCCCAGACATGGCGCAGCTACGGCCAGCTGGTGCTTTACATTCTGGGCCTTGGCATTGCGGTTCGCTTCATCCATCACGCGCTGTTCGACGGCACGATGTTCACGCTGCAATATTACATCGTCGACACTATCGTGCTGATGGCGTTTGCAATCCTTGGATATAAATACACCCGCACCAACCAGATGGTGACGCAATACAACTGGCTTTATGAAAAGGTATCGCCGCTTTCTTGGAAATCGAAGTCCTGAACACCAGAACTTCAATATCGACGCCGGTTCGCCAATGAATCGGCGTGACAACTGCCGGAAAATCGGCAAACTCACCTTTCTGCGATATGGGTGGGCATCGCACGAAAGAAACTCCACGCCCACTCAATTAATGGGAGTGTTTCAATGAAAAAGTCACTTTTGTCGGCTGTTGCGCTGACCGCGCTCGTAGCGTTCAGCGGCAGCGCATGGGCCGATATCCTGGTCGGCGTCGCCGGTCCGATCACCGGCCCGAACGCGGCCTTTGGTGCGCAACTCCAGAAGGGCGCTGAGCAGGCGGTCGCCGACATCAACGCGGCTGGCGGCATCAACGGCGAGCAGATCAAGCTTGTTGTCGGCGACGACGTCTCCGATCCGAAGCAGGGCATCTCGGTTGCCAACAAGTTCGTCGCTGACGGCGTCAAGTTCGTGGTCGGCCACTTCAACTCGGGCGTTTCGATCCCGGCCTCGGAAGTCTACGCCGAGAACGGGATCCTCGAAGTCACCCCGGCGGCGACCAACCCGACCTTCACCGAGCGTGGCCTGTGGAACGTGTTCCGCACCTGCGGCCGCGACGACCAGCAGGGCGGCATTGCCGGTGCGTACCTCGCTGAGAAGTTCAAGGACGCCAAGATCGCCGTCATCCACGACAAGACGCCTTACGGCCAGGGCCTCGCTGACGAAACCAAGAAGGCGATGAACGCCGCGGGCGTCACCGAAGTCATGTATGAAGGCGTCAACATCGGCGACAAGGACTTCTCGGCGCTCATCGCCAAGATGAAGGAAGCCGGCGTTTCGATCATCTACTGGGGCGGTCTTCACACCGAAGCCGGCCTGATCATCCGCCAGTCGGCCGACCAGGGCCTCAAGGCAACGCTCGTTTCGGGTGACGGCATCGTCTCCAACGAACTCGCCTCGATCGCTGGCGACGCCGTTGCCGGCACGCTCAACACCTTCGGCCCGGACCCCCGCCTGATCCCCGAGAACAAGGATCTGGTCGAGAAATTCCGCGCCGCTGGCTTCGAGCCGGAAGCCTACACGCTCTACTCTTATGCCGCGATGCAGTCGATCGCAGCGGCCGCCGCTGCTGCCGGCTCGATCGACACGCAGGAAGTGGCCAAGGCTCTCAAGGAGAAGGGCCCGTTCAAGACGGCGCTCGGCGATATCTCCTTCGACGAGAAGGGCGATCCGAAGCTCCCCGGCTATGTCATGTACGAGTGGCAGAAGGGTGCCGACGGCAAGTACACCTACGTGCAGCAGAAGTAATTCTCCAGCACAGCTAACTGATCGATGCCCGGCGCTTTGCGCCGGGCATTTTTTTGTGGCCGTGGAAAAAATATCTATCTGACGCTGCGGAAATTAAATCGATTTAGAGGGGTGTGATTTCGGTTGCACCGCAGCATTTTCCCGCTAATCATGCGCCGCCTCTTAAATATCCGGTTTCTGGAGTGTTTTCGTGCCGATCAGCAAGATCCTCGTCGCCAACCGATCCGAAATTGCCATTCGCGTGTTCCGCGCGGCCAACGAGCTGGGCATCAAAACCGTGGCGATCTGGGCTGAAGAGGACAAATACTCGCTTCATCGCTTCAAGGCCGACGAAAGCTACCAGGTCGGGCGCGGTCCGCATCTTGCCAAGGACATGGGGCCGATCGAAAGCTACCTGTCGATCGAAGAAATCATGCGCGTCGCCAAATTGTCGGGCGCCGACGCGATCCATCCCGGCTACGGCCTGTTGTCGGAAAGCCCCGAGTTCGTCGATGCCTGCGCTGCAAACGGCATCACGTTTATCGGACCGAAGGCCGAAACGATGCGCCGGCTTGGCAACAAGGTTGCCGCGCGCAATCTGGCGATCGAAGTCGGCGTGCCGGTCATTCCAGCCACTGATCCTCTGCCTGACGACATGGACGAGGTGAAGAGGCTTGCCGCCCAGGTCGGCTATCCGGTCATGCTCAAGGCGTCATGGGGCGGCGGCGGCCGCGGCATGCGCGCCATTCGGAGCGAGGCCGACCTCGTCCGCGAAGTGGTGGAAGGCAAGCGCGAGGCCAAGGCGGCGTTCGGCAAGGACGAGGTCTATCTGGAGAAACTGATCGAGCGTGCCCGCCACGTCGAAGTGCAGATCCTCGGCGACACGCATGGCAATGCGGTACACCTGTTCGAGCGCGACTGCTCGATCCAGCGCCGCAACCAGAAGGTCGTCGAGCGTGCGCCTGCGCCCTATCTCAGCGAGGAACTGCGCCAGGAGCTGTGTGGTTATGCCCTCAAGCTTGCGCGAGACACCGCCTATATCGGCGCCGGCACGGTCGAGTTCCTGCAGGACGCCGATACCGGCAAGTTCTATTTCATCGAGGTCAATCCGCGTATCCAGGTGGAGCACACCGTCACCGAGCAGGTGACCGGCATCGACATCGTCAAGGCGCAGATCCACATCCTCGACGGCTTCGCCATCGGTACGCCGGAATCGGGCGTGCCTGTCCAGGCCGACATCAGGCTGAACGGCCACGCGCTGCAGTGCCGCATCACGACCGAGGATCCGGAGCAGAACTTCATTCCCGACTATGGCCGCATCACCGCCTATCGCGGTGCCACCGGCTTCGGCATCCGCCTCGACGGCGGCACGGCCTATTCGGGCGCGGTCATCACTCGTTTCTATGACCCGCTGCTGGAGAAGGTCACGGCCTGGGCGCCGACACCGCACGAGACCATCGCGCGCATGCACCGGGCACTGCGCGAGTTCCGTATCCGCGGGGTGGCGACCAACCTGACCTTCCTCGAGGCGATCATCACGCACCCGGCCTTCCACGACAATTCTTATACGACGAGGTTCATCGACTCGACGCCGGAACTGTTCGCCCAGGTCAAGCGCCAGGACCGCGCCACCAAGCTGCTCAACTATCTCGCCGACGTTACCGTCAACGGCCACCCGGAAACGCGTGGCCGCGCACTGCCCAACCCGGAAGCGGCTGCGCCGGTGGTGCCTTGGTTCACCGGCCCGATCCCGGACGGCACCAAGCAGCGGCTCGATGATCTTGGCCCGGAGAAATTCGCCGCCTGGATGCGCGGCCAGAAGCAGGTGCTGATCACCGACACGACGATGCGCGATGGCCATCAGTCGCTGCTCGCCACCCGTGTCCGCACCCATGACATCGCCAGGATCGCAGGCACCTACGCACGGGCGCTGCCGCAGCTCCTGTCGCTCGAATGCTGGGGTGGGGCGACTTTCGACGTCGCCATGCGCTTCCTGACCGAGGATCCGTGGGAGCGGCTGGACAAGGTGCGCCAGGCGGCACCGAACATCCTGCTGCAGATGCTGCTGCGCGGCGCCAACGGCGTCGGCTACACCAACTACCCCGACAATGTCGTCCAGCATTTCGTGCGCCAGGCGGCGGCCGGTGGCGTCGACCTGTTCCGCGTCTTCGACTGCCTGAACTGGGTCGACAACATGCGCGTGTCGATGGATGCGGTAGGCGCCGAGGGCAAGCTGTGCGAAGCGGCAATCTGCTACACCGGCGATATCCTCGATCCGAATCGCGCCAAGTACGATCTCAAATATTACGTCGGGCTGGCCAAGGAACTCGAGGCCGCCGGCGCTCACATCATTGCCGTCAAGGACATGGCCGGCCTGCTCAAGCCGGCGGCGGCGCGGGTGCTGTTCAAGGCGTTGCGCGAGGCGACCGACCTGCCGATCCATTTCCACACACACGACACGTCGGGCCTGTCGGCGGCAACGGTGCTGGCTGCGGTGGAAAGCGGTGTCGATGCCATCGACGCGGCGATGGATGCCTTTTCGGGCAATACCTCGCAGCCTTGCCTGGGCTCGATCGTCGAGGCGCTGCGTGGCTCAGATCGCGATCCGGGCCTGGCGCCCGAATGGATCCGCCGCATCTCGTTTTATTGGGAAGCCGTGCGCAACCAGTATGCGGCCTTCGAGAGCGACTTGAAGGGGCCGGCCTCGGAAGTCTACCTGCATGAGATGCCGGGCGGCCAGTTCACCAACCTCAAGGAGCAGGCGCGCTCGCTCGGCCTCGAAACCCGCTGGCACGAGGTGGCGCAGGCCTATCACGACGTCAACCTGATGTTCGGCGACATCGTCAAGGTGACGCCGTCGTCGAAGGTGGTCGGCGACATGGCACTGATGATGGTGAGCCAGGAACTCACCGTCGCCGATGTCGAGAGCCCGGCCAAGGACATTGCCTTCCCGGACTCGGTCGTGTCGATGCTGCGCGGAGATCTCGGCCAGTCGCCCGGCGGCTGGCCGGCAGCGTTGCAGAAGAAGGTGCTGAAGGGCGAGAAGCCGATCATCGCTCGCCCCGGTTCGCTGCTCAAGGCGGCCGATCTCAAGGCCAACCGAAGCGACGTCGAGACCAAGCTCGGCCGCAAGCTCTCGGAAAACGAGTTCGCTTCCTTCCTGATGTACCCGAAGGTGTTCTCGGACTTCGTCGGCGCGCAGGACAATTATGGCCCGGTCAGCGTGCTGCCGACGCCGGTCTATTTCTACGGCATGAAGCCCGAGGACGAGGTCTTCGTCGACATCGAGAAGGGCAAGACGCTGGTCATCCGCTGCCTCGCCGTCGGCGATGTCGACGAAAAGGGCATGGTGACGGTGTTCTTCGAACTCAACGGCCAGCCGCGCCGCGTCAAGGTGCCGGATCGGGCGCATGGCGCATCCGCGTCCAAGGCAAGGCGCAAGGCAGAGCCCGGCAATGATGCCCATATCGGCGCGCCGATGCCGGGTGTCGTCTCGACGCTCGCCGTCGCGGCCGGCCAGCCCATCAAGGCCGGCGACGTGCTGCTGTCGATCGAGGCGATGAAGATGGAAACCGCACTGCACGCCGAGCGCGACGGCACGATCGCCGAAGTGCTGGTGCGCGCCGGCGACCAGATCGACGCCAAGGACCTGCTCGTCGTCTACGGCTGACAAGTGCAGGCCGGGTACGTTCGACGTCGCCCGGCCTGTCCTGCTTCCGGTCTAGAACAAGCCCTGGCCGGCGGCGGCCTCTTCCTTGACGCTGCGGCGGATCAGGCTCTTGAACATGTAGCCGCGCTGGCCGTTGTAGACGACCGTGCACCAGTTGCAGCCGGTCTCGGCTTCTATGGCGGCATTTGCCGGCACCACCACGATCACCTTGGCTTCATCGGCTGGGCCGTCGCGCAGGTTGGCATATTTCGCGGCCTTGGCCGGGCTCATGTCGGGCAGGGGCCCTTCGACGGCTGCGGTCGCGTCGATCATTCCGGTCGATGCTTCGAGCATCGCTATTTCCGCCTCGGTTTCGGCAACCTGCACGTCCAGCGTTCCGCGCAGGCCGTCAGGGACAATCGACGCCGTGTCGGAGGTATCGGGAGCCTCGGCGGTCGCCGGCACGCTTGTATCGGCCAGGGCGACGGTGCCAGAACTGCGCTCGTCCGGTCCCGTCGCGCTGTCCGGCACGTTGGACGCGATGGGCGGTGAAGGGCTGAATTGGGCCTTCGGCGTCTCCCCTGAAATCAGTGGGGCTGCCGCCAGTTTCGACGATGCGGGTTGGCTGGGCTGGACTGTGGCGGCCGGCTTCTCATCTTGCGCAACAGGCGCGGGGCTGACCGGTTGGGGCTGCGTCACGCGGGGCGGCACGGCAGCCGTCTGGGTCGGGTCCGGCTCCGAAGTGCCTATGATCAGGTAACCGGCCAGCGCGACCGCCACTGCGGCTGCGCCCACCACGAGCGCGATGCCTGATCTGGAGGGCAGGCTGGCGCCCGACTGGCGCAGTTGCTCGGCCAGGCGACTTGGTATTCCGGCGCGCCGGAAAGCTAGGGTATTCATGGTACAACACTCCACAACGGTGCGACCCGGCGTCCAGCCGGCATCGACCCCCAACCCGCGCAAGCATGCATAGAGCGGAACCAAGCGCGCGAGCGGAGAGTGTTGCCTGTCCGCCGCCATTCCTCGAAAGTTCGCGTACAACGGCTATTGGACGGAATTCGGGCAAAAATTAACCTTGGTTAACCGTCTGGCCCAATGATTGCCTCCACTTACAGCTTGAGCCTATGCTAAATCGATTTAAATTCATGGTGACCCGACATCTGCGCACACCTTCCGGTGCAAGCGCGGTAACATTTGAATCCGCCGCTCACGCTGATCTGAAATCGATTTCAGGTGTCGGACCCATGTGCTAGGAGACGCGGCGATGGACGCCACCGACACAACCGCCCCTGCCAGCCGGGCCCGCTGGGCCGTAGCTGCTGCTTTCTTCATCAACGGTTTCATCACCGGAAGCTGGGCGCCGCAGATCCCGCTGCTGCTGACGCGGCTCGAGATCAGCGAGTTCGTGCTCGGCCTGCTGATCCTGGTGTTCGGTCTCGGTGCGCTGACGGCAATGCCCTTCTCCGGCTACCTGATGACCAAGCGGGGTTCGCGGCCGGTGGTGATCGGCTTTGCCTGGATCGTGGTCTTTGCCCTGCTCCTGGTGGTGCTCTCGCCAAATGTCTGGGTGGCGGCCGTCACGATGTTCATCTTCGGCGGCTCGATCGGCGCCATGGACGTGGCGATGAACGCCAACGCGGTGGTGGTCGAAAGGAAGCTGTCGCGCGCGATCATGTCGTCGTCGCATGGTTTCTGGAGCCTTGGCGGCTTTGCCGGCGGAGGGCTTGGCGGCATCTTCATCCTCAGTTTCGGTCATCTGCCGCATGCGATGTTCGTCACCGTCGCGGCCGCGGCGATGACGGCATTCGCCCTGCCTCACCTGATCGGCGAGGACAAGCCGGTGGCGCATGAGCACCATCACTTCCGCTTGCCGCGACTTCCCACCATCTACCTGGTCGGCATCATGGCGCTGTTTTCGATGATCCCGGAAGGCGCCGTGCTCGATTGGGCAGCGCTCTATCTCAAGCAGGAACTCGGCGCCGACATTGCCACCGCTGGCTTTGCGTTCGCCGCCTTCTCCGGCATCATGGCCCTGATGCGGTTTCTCGGCGACGGCGTGCGCAACCGCTTCGGCGCGGTGACGACGCTGCGCGTGTCGGCGCTCATCGCGGCGTGCGGCATGCTCGCGGCGGGGCTTGCGCCGAACCCATGGGTCGCAATCGCGGCATTCGCCTTCTGCGGGCTGGGCGTCGCCAACATGGTGCCGATTGCCTTTTCCGCCGCCGGCAACCAGCCGGGCGTGCCGTCAAACATCGGCATGAGCGTCGTCACGACCATGGGTTATTCCGGCATATTGGTTGCCCCCTCGGGAATCGGTTTCGTTGCCGGGCATGTCGGCTTCGCGCCTGTCTTCGTGACGTTGTCGGGGTTCCTGGTGGTCGTCTGCCTGATGGCGGGGCTGGCCCGTCATGCCGATTTCAGGGCCATGCCTCAGACTGCGCCGGCCGAATAGCAGACCCTCTCACTCTAGCGTTACGGCCCGAGGAGGCTCGCTTTTCGGCCGCCCCCTGGTCCAGCATCAACGCGCGCAGCTTTGAGCCTGCGCCGCTTCGATCGCAGCAAGGCCGCCGGCCAGTGCGGTCAGATGCGGCCCATCAGCATCAGCACCAGAAGCACGACGAGCAACACGCCGACGATACCGGAGGGGCCGTAGCCCCAGCCGCGGGAATGGGGCCATGCGGGCACTGCGCCGAGCAGGATCAGGATCAGGATGATCAAAAGCAGCGTCGAGATGGTCATTGTTGGTGCCTCGCAATTTCGTGTTGCATCAAGGCAGCAACGCAAAAGGCCGCCCGGTCGTTCCGGGCGGCCTTTTTCAACCTGATTGCAGAATGTTTATTCGGCGGCCTTGGGGAAGGCGACCTCAGGTTCGGCATCCTTGGTTTCCGCCGACTTGGCGGTTCCCTTGGAGATGCGATCCTTGCCCCAGCTGAACAGCCTGCCGAACCAGCCGCGCTGGCCCGGCTTGCGCTTCTCGCGGGTGAACACCATCAGCATCGCCGGCGTCACCACCAGCGTCAGCACGGTGGCGAAGGACAGGCCGAAGACGATCGCCGACGACAGCGCGATCCACCACTGGGTCGACGGCGCATTGATCGTCGTCTCATGATGGAAGATCTCCAGGCCAAGCCCGAATGCGATGGGCAGCACCCCGAGGATCGCAGACAACGCCGTCAGAACCACCGGACGGGCACGCTCACGGCACGTCTGGAGCACGGCGTCGAGCTTGTTCCAGCCTTCGTCGCGCAACCTGTCATAGGTGTCGATCAGCACGATGTTGTTGTTCACCACCACGCCCGCCAGCGCGATCATGCCGATGCCCGACATGACGATGACGAAGGACTGGCCGGTCAACAGCATGCCGAGCAGCGCACCCACCGTCGCCATGACAACGCAGGTCAGCACCAGGATGACGCTGGTGAACTTGTTGAACTGCGCCAGGAGCACGATGAAGATCAGGAAGATCGCCGCGCCGAAGGCGTTGCCGAGGAACGCACTGGCCTCGGCACTGTCCTCGTTGGAGCCGGCCAGCTTCCAGTCGATTCCCGGCTGGGCCATCTGCTCGACCACCTTGGTGACCTCGGCCTGCACCGCGGCAACCTGGTAACCGGAGGCGACGTTGCCCTGAATGGTGATCGTACGCTTGGCGTCGATGCGGTTCAGGACACCGACCGTCGGCTCGGGCTTGCGCGAGACGAAGTTCGAGATCGGCACCGAGCCTTGCGGGGTGACGATGCGCAACTGGTCGAGCGCGGCAAGCGTGCGGCGGTCCTCCGGCAGCCGCAGCCGGATGTCGACGGCATCGTCGGCGCCGGCCGGGCGATAGTCGGTGAGCTTGAGACCGGTGGTCACGAGCTGCACGACGGTACCGACCGCCGTCGGGCTGACGCCATACTGGGCCGCCTTGGAACGGTCGACTTCCAGCGCCCAGTCGATACCGGGCGGAGGCAGGCCGTCGGAGATGTCGATGACGCCGGGTACCTTGGCGACCGCCGCCGCGACGTCCTTGGCGTAGTCGTTGAGGCCCGTCGGGTCGACGGCCGCGAGCTGCACCTGGATCGCCTTGCCGGTCGGCGGTCCCGCGTCAGGAACGCGGACTTCGACGTCCACACCCGGGATGCCGGCCATCGTGGCGCGCAGTTCGTCGAGGATGACGTGCGCCGATTTGCGTTCGCGCCAGTCGACGAACTCATACTGGATCACGCCGACGACGTCTTCGGGGATGTCCTGGCCGCCGCGGCTCTTGCCGGAGCGGGTGTACACCGATTTGATGCCCGGCCAGCCGAGGATCCGCTTTTCGGCCTCGAGCGTGGCGGCGTCCATCTCTGCGAGCGAGAGGTTGCCGCGCGCATGGACGTAGAGCAAGCCATAGTCTGGCTCGACCGTCGGGAAGAACTCCACGCCGTTGCCGAACTTGACATAGGCATAGGTGCCGCCGGTGAGCAGGGCCACCGTCAGCACCAGCGCGGTGATCGGATAGGTGACCGCTTTCTTGACGACCCCCATGTAGACGCCGTCCTTGAGGTCGTCCTCATGATGCTTCGGTGCCTTGGCGAACAGGGCGCCGATGGTCGGCGCGAAGATAAGCGCATAGGCCATCGACGCTGCCAGCGTGACGATCAGCGTGATCGGCAGATACTTCATGAAGTCGCCGATGATGCCGGGCCAGAACAGCAGCGGCGAGAACGCCGCGATACGGGTCATGGTGGCGGCAATGACGGGACCTGCCATGCGCTTGGCGGCCAGTTCGAACGCCTCTTCCTTGGGCATGCCTTCCGACATGCGCCGTTCGGCGAATTCGGTGACGATGATCGCATCGTCGACCAGCATGCCGACGGCCAGGATCAGGCTGAAGAGCACGATCATGTTGATCGTGTAGCCCATCAGCGCCAGCGCCAGGATGCCCATCAGGAACGACGACGGGATGGCGAGGCCGATCAGCAGCGAAGCCCGGCCCGACAGCGCATAGAGGATGACGATGAAGACCAGGATGACGGCAATCAGCACGTGGTTCTGCAGGTCGTTCAGCAGCTGGTTGACGAAGACCGACTTGTCCTGGGTGTAGGTGACCTTCATGCCTTCCGGCGCAGTCTTGACGAACGCGTCGGCGACGGCCTTTGCACCGTCGATCGTCTCGACGATGTTGGCGCCGATGCGCTTCTTGACCTCGATGGCGATTGCCGGCTTGCCGTCGAGACGGGTGATCGTCTCGGCATCCTTGAAGGTCGAGCGGACCGTGGCCAGATCCTGGACGCGCACGACGGCATTCGGCGTCGCCACCACGGGCAGGCGCGCCACGTCCTCCGGCGTTTCGATCAGTGCCGGCACCTTGACGGCGTATTTGCCTTCCGAGCCTTCGATGGCGCCAGCGGCGACAAGGCTGTTGGACTGGCCGATGCCCTGGATCATCTGGTCGAGCTGCAGGCCATAGGACGACAGCTTGACCGGATCGATGATCGCCTCGACGAGTTCGTCGCGCGAGCCCTGCAGCGTGCCTTCGAGCACGCCTGGCACTTCCTCGATCTGGTCGCGCAACACCTTGGCGGCAGCGGTCAGCGCCCGCTCGGGCACGTCGCCCGACAGGGTGACGACCAGGACCGGAAACTCCGACAGGTTCACTTCGTTGACCGTCGGCTCCTCGACGCCGGCCGGCAGGTCGCGCTTGGCATCCTGCACCTTGTTGCGAGTGTCGATCAGGGCGTCACCCAGATCCACCGACGGGTCGAACTCGACGATGACGTTGGCGCCGCCCTGATAGGCGTTCGACTTCATCTCCTTGAGCCCCTTGAGGTTCTTGAGCTGTGACTCGACCGGTCTCAGCAGCAGGCGCTCGGCGTCCTCAGGCGAGATACCCTGATAGACGAGGCTGACATACATAATCGGAATGGCGACGTCCGGCTCGGCTTCCTTCGGCACGGCACGGTACGCGAGCGTACCGGCGATAACGAGGAAAAGCAGGACCGAAAGGGTCAGTCGCGCATTGCGGATCGCAAGCTTGACGATATCCATTTTTTACTGCGTCCCGGTCGCATCTTCGGCGAGCTTCTTAAGTACGGCCTCGTTGGCCGGTTCGGCCTTCACCTCGTCGCCTTCCTTGACCAGGTCCTGGCCGGCGATGATGATCTGTGCTGTGGCAGGAATGCCGCCGAGCACCAGCCCGTTCTGCGTGTCGTCGACAAGGTCGATCGGGTAGAAGACCACCTTCGAGGCGCCATCGACGGCGCGGATGCCGAGGTCGCCATTTTCGCCCAGCGTCACCACCGAACGTGGGAGCATCACGGCATCCACCGGCTTGGCGCGCACCGTAATCTCGGCAGTCATGCCGGCGGGGATCGCGCCATCGGCGTTCGGGATGGCGATCTCCACCGGGAAGGTGCGGGTCTGGGACGTGGCGTCACGGCTGATGTAGCGCACCTTGCCTGTCACGACCTCGCCATTGACCAGCTTTACTTCCGCTTCGTCGCCGATCTTGACGTAGCGCAGGTCGCGTTCGCTGATCTCGCCTTTGCCCAGGATCGGATCGAGGTTCAGGATCGTGGCCACTTCGCCGCCCTGGATGACGGAGGAGCCAAGCTCCACCGCAACGCGGTCGACGACGCCGTCGAAAGGCGCCTTGACCTGGTTGCGCGACAGTTCGGACTCCGCCGCCTGCAGCTGCGACAGCGCGGTCTGGTAGTTGGACCATGCGCTATCGGCCTGCAATTTCGCGACCGAGCCGGCCTTCATCAGCTTTTCGGTGGCTTCCCATTCAGCCTTGCGCTGGACGAGCACGGCCTTGGCTGTGTCGACGGCGGCAGTCTTTTCCTCGGCGTCGAGCATCAGTACAAGGTCGCCTTGCTTGATGTGATCGCCCTGTTTGACCGGCAGTTCGGCAATTATGCCGGCGGCACGCGTTGCCAGTGTCGCACGCTTGTTGGCCTCGGTCTGGCCCGAGATACGTATCGCACGGGCATGGTCCAGTCGCGGTGGCGCCACGACCATCACGGTGCGCAGCGGCGCCTTGGGCTGTTCGGTCTGAACAGGCTTTTCATCAGGAGATGGCTGTGCACTGCCCACCGACGAGAATTTGCCGGTGCCCATCCAGGCGGCGAAACCGACGAGCACGACCAAGGCTGCAAGCTTATGGAACCTAATCTTCGACATTGTCGCTATATCCATTAAGGACGGTTGCGGCTCACCGCGATCTTGCCTGGCGCGTCGTCCCGATATGGTGGCGCGCAATGCCGCATTCAATCCGCCGCGGGGGCAAAGGGGCAGAAGGGCGTCTTCTACATCAAATGTGCATCGCAAAATAGTGATAAAAAGTAATGGAAATATCATCCTGACAAAACTGGCAGGAGCTGTCAGCACGCTGCGGTTGCTGCCGCGGAAAGCCCCGGTTTCCCGGCCTAGTTGTGTTGCCGCACGGCAGCCGGTCTCGTTCTGGTGGCCAGGAATTCACGTACGCGGCGGCCGACGGAAGGTCCGCGCAACGGCTTGAAACCGTCGTCGAGCTGCCCGGACAGGTCGAGCGTGGCACGCTTGCCGACCGAATCAAAGTTGTCTTCCAGCCAGTCGCTAGCCGATGTGCGGCCAAGGTCGCGCAAGTATTCGAGGAATGCCCATTCGGCATTGACCTTCGAGGACGCCGAAAGATCCTTGAAGGCCTCGTCGGCATCGATGCGATGCATGCGGATGTCGCGGAATTCACCTTCCGGCAAGCGCCCTGCAGCGATCAGTTCCTTGATGAAGGCAATGGCGCGGAATTCGCGCAGGAGTCCGGCGTTGAAGGTAATCTCGTCAATGCGGTTCTGGATTTCGTTGGCCGTCTTCGGCGTCTGCTCGCGGATCACGGGGTTGATCTGGACAAGCAGCACGTCGTCGCTGTCGTTGGCCTTGAAGAACGGATAGATCGCCGGATTGCCGCCGTAGCCGCCATCCCAGTAAGGCACGCCCTTGATCTCGACGGCCTGGAAGATCTGCGGCAAGCAGGCCGAGGCCATGACGGTGTCGAGGTCGATCTCGCCGTCGCTGAAGACGCGCAGCTGACCGGTCTCGACATTGGTGGCCGAGATGAACAGGTCGATTTCCTTGCAGGCCCTCACATTGCGGAAGTCGATCTCTTCGGCAACGACGTCGCGCAGCGGGTTGAGGTTCATCGGGTTGGCGACATAGGGCGAGAACACCCGCGACATGGTGTCGAACCAGATGTAGCCGGGCGTGTTCTCGATCGACCAGTTGCCCCACAACATATCCCAAGGCGAGCGCTGCACCGGGCTGAAGCGGCCCTTGCGGGCGACCGCGCGCCAGAAGTCAGCGAGCTTGGCGCGGGCGCCGTCGGCACCGCTGCGGACCCAGCCGTCAGCAAGCGCGACCGCGTTCATCGCGCCTGCGCTGGTGCCTGACATCGCCTTGATGTCGAGGCGCCCGTCTTCCAGCAGGCGATCGAGCACGCCCCAGGAGAAGGCGCCGTGCGAGCCGCCGCCCTGCAGCGCGATGTTGATCGGCTTTGTCTCCTCCGCCTTGCCGTTTCCAGTCATGGCGTGTTGTTCCTTTTGGGCGGTCACTGGGCGGTCCAGCCACCGTCGACCGAGATGTGCGTGCCGTTTATCTGTGCGGCTGCCGGCGAGGCAAGGAAGACTGCGGTCGCCGCGATCTCCTCCACGGTGACGAATTCCTTGGTCGGCTGGCGGTCGAGCATGACCTCGCGGATCACCGTCTCGCGGTCCATGCCGTGCGCGTTCATCTGGTCCGGGATCTGCGCCTCGACCAGCGGGGTCAGCACATAGCCCGGGCAGATGGCGTTGCAAGTGATCTTTTCCCGAGCGACCTCGAGCGCGACGGTCTTGGTCAGGCCCATGATGCCGTGCTTGGCCGAAACGTAGGCCGACTTGTAGGCCGAGGCGACCAGGCCGTGGGCGGAGGCGATGTTGATGATGCGGCCGCCACTGGCCTTCTTCATCAAGGGAATCGCGGCTGCTGTCGTATGGAACGCCGAGGTCAGGTTGATGGCGATGATCGCATCCCACTTCGCGGTCGGGAATTCTTCGACCGGCGCGACATGCTGGATGCCGGCATTGTTGACCAGAACGTCGACCGAGCCGAACCGCGCGGCGGCCTTGGCGACGAGGTCGCGGCACTCCGCACCCTTGGACATGTCGGCCTTGATGTAGACGACCGCAGCCTTGTGTTCCTTGGCGAGCTTTTCCGCCAGGGCATGGTCGGCCGGCGTATCCGAGAAGGAATTGAGGACGACGTTCAAACCGTCCCTGGCGAATGCCTCGGCAATGGCGAGGCCGATGCCGGAGGTCGAGCCGGTGACGATGGCGGTTCTGGTCGTGGTCATGACGAGGGAGTCCTTCCGAAATGCCTATATTGCGATGCAACATATACGTGCTGTGCGGCGCAATAAAAGCATCGCCGCAGCACGGTTTCGTGAAATTGTGGGGCGAGCAGCCCGTTGAACCCTACCAGTCGTCGTAGGCCGGGCACTTGGCTTGAGGCATTTTCGACAACAGGAAACGCTTGTCGTCCGCGCCCGGCGTCAGCTCGAACGCATTGGCTTCGTCCTCGCCGCAATCGAGCGTCATGCGCAGCCGCCCGAGCGCCTCGAGATCGACTAGCACCTTGTCGGCGCCGTTTCGTTTGACGATCACGCCGCCGCCGTCGCAGTCGACGCCGCAAAAGATAGACTTGCCGTCGTCCGCCACGCTGCACTCGCCCATGGCGGTCAGCGGCTTGCCTTGTTGAGCATCGCGCAGCCTGGCCAGGATCTGGAAATAGTAGTTGCGCTGGCCCTTGGGCGCGAACTCGTCCGGATCGTGGATGTAGTAGGCGATACGGAACTGCATTTCCGTCACCTGCTGCTTTGGGTGGTTCTTCAGATGCGCGGCATCATAGACGCGGCCGAAGCAGGCGCGTGCCCCTGCCTGCGGTGGAATGAAATTGGCAAGTTCGCCTTCCTTGCCGGGCTCGATGGCCTGGGCAAAAGCCTGTCCGGCGACAAACAGGCCGAACGCAAGGGCGAGCGACAGTGCGGGTCCGCGAAGCATCATCGGCATGGCATCCCCCCATGGAATGACCCCATCATAGCCCAATCGCCGTTGCTGTTAAGCGGGTCGGCGAGGTGGAGCAGATCTCGTTCGTTGACAAGGACAGTGCGGTTGGCCACTCATCGCGCCATGACCGACCAGAGCTATAGCGACCTGCGCCTTGCCTCCGTCTATGACGCCCTCAATCCTGCCGGCAGGGACACGGATTTTTATCTCGATGTCGCTGGCGACAGTCCCAGGACGATCCTCGACATGGGCTGCGGCACCGGCCTGCTCGCTGTCGAATTTGCCCGCCGCGGCCACAGGGTAACAGGTGCCGATCCGGCCGCCGGCATGATGGCCATCGCCCGCGCAAGGCCTGGAGGCGATGTGGTTGCGTGGATCGAAAGCGACGCGGCCGGACTTGCGACGGACACACGCTTCGACCTGATCGTCATGACCGGCCACGTGTTTCAGGTGTTCCTCACCGATGAAGCCATCGCCGCGACGCTGGCCAATCTGCGCCGTCATCTCGCGCCGAACGGCCGACTGGTCTTCGAGACGCGCAATCCGGCAGTGCGCGAATGGGAAGAATGGACGGCTGCAGACACGTCCACGCGTGTGGAGTTGGATGGTGTCGGCCCGGTCGATGTCCACTACGACGTGACCTCGGTCGAAGGCCAGTTCGTTCGCTTCGAGACGCATTTCGGATTTGCCGATGGCGACAAGGTTGCGACGCCGAGCGAGTTGCGCTTCATCGAGCATGACCAACTGGCAGAAGCGCTCGCCCGGGCCGGTTTCGCCGAGGTCGAATGGTATGGCGACTGGGATCGTTCGCCCGCAGGTCCTGACAGCCCTGAAATCATCGTGATTGCGGGCTAGTGACGGCCGCCCTTGGCGGGCGCGACCTCCTGCGATATTGACATCGCAACCAGTGCGCGCCACCTAAGGCGCTGATATCTCGAGCTTAAGAAGGCCGTCCGATGACTGGCTACTTTTCTTCTCCCTTTCCCCGCCGCCAATCGGTTGGCGTCAGCGTCGGCGGCGTGATCGTCGGCGGCGAGGCTCCGGTCGTCGTGCAGTCGATGACCAACACCGACACCGCCGACATCGACAAGACGGTGGCCCAGGTGGCGGCGCTGCATCGGGCCGGCTCGGAGATCGTACGCATCACAGTCGACCGCGACGAGAGCGCTGCCGCCGTCCCGCATATCCGCGACCGGCTGGCCCGCCTCGGCATCGACGTGCCGCTGGTCGGCGACTTCCACTATATCGGCCACAAGCTTCTGGCCGACCATCCGGCTTGCGCAGAGGCGCTGGCGAAATACCGCATCAATCCGGGCAATGTCGGCTTCAAGGACAAGAAGGACAAGCAGTTCGCCGATATCGTCGAGATGGCGATCCGCCACGACAAGCCGGTCCGCATCGGCGTCAACTGGGGTTCGCTCGACCAGGACCTTTTGACCAGGCTGATGGACGAGAACCAGGAGAAGGGTTCGCCGCTCACCGCCAACCAGGTGATGCGCGAGGCGATCGTGCAGTCGGCGCTGATCTCGGCCGACCTTGCCGAGGAGATCGGACTTTCGCGCGACAAGATCATCCTGTCGGCCAAGGTCAGCCAGGTGCAGGATCTGATCGCCGTCTACACCATGCTTGCCGCCCGCTCCGACCATGCGTTGCATCTCGGCCTGACCGAGGCCGGCATGGGCTCCAAGGGCATCGTTGCCTCTTCGGCGGCCATGGGCATCCTTTTGCAGCAAGGCATCGGCGACACCATCCGCATCTCGCTGACACCCGAGCCGAATGGCGACCGCACCCGCGAGGTGCAGGTGTCGCAGGAACTGCTCCAGACCATGGGCTTCCGCCAGTTCGTGCCGATCGTCGCGGCCTGCCCGGGCTGCGGCCGCACCACCTCGACGGTGTTCCAGGAGCTGGCCCTGACCATCCAGGAAGACCTGCGCAAGAACATGCCGGTCTGGCGCGAGAAATATCCCGGCGTCGAGGAGCTCAAGGTCGCGGTGATGGGCTGCATCGTCAACGGGCCGGGCGAATCCAAGCATGCCGATATCGGCATCTCGCTGCCCGGTACCGGCGAAACGCCGTCCGCGCCCGTCTTCATCGACGGCAAGAAGGCCGCCACCCTGCGTGGCCCCGCCATCGCCGCCGATTTCGAGAAGATGGTTGCCGACTATATCGAGCGGCGCTTCGGCGGCGGCAGGGCGGCGGCCGAATAAAGATGCGCAGCCTGGCGGGGACAGCGCTGGCTTTCCTCGTCACCTTGGCCCTGTGTGTGCCATCGCTCGCCGATCCGCCGCGCCCGCGCAAGAAGGATCATGTCGCCCGCGTCTGCGACCTGATCGACACCCACGCCAGGCGCCATGGCCTGCCCAGCGAGTTCTTCGCCCGGCTGATCTGGAAGGAAAGCCGCTTCGACCCGAACGCGGTCAGCCCGGCGGGCGCCGAAGGCATAGCCCAGTTCATGCCCGGTACCGCTCGCATGCGCGGCCTCGCCAATCCCTTCGACATGGATCAGGCGATCCCCGCCTCGGCGCGCTATCTCGGCGAACTCAGATCGGGCTTCGGCAATCTCGGACTGGCGGCCGCGGCCTATAATGCCGGCGAAAACCGCGTCGCACGCTGGCTGTCGTCGGGTGGCTTCCTGCCGCTCGAAACAGAGGACTACGTGCTCGACATCATGGGCGAGCCGGCCGACAACTTTTCCGACAAGAGCTATGCCGGCACCAACCGGCCGCTCGATCCGAAGATGGCGTTCATCGTCGCCTGCCGCAATTTGCCGGTCATCATGTCGTCGACGGTCGCCATGGCGAGCGTGCATGTGAAGCCCTGGGGCATCCAGGTCGCGGGTAATTTCCGCCGCTCGGCGGCCATCAAGCAATGGCAGCGCCTCGAAAGGCGCTTCCCGGCGCTGCTTTCATCGCATGACCCCGTCGTCAGCCGGGTGCGGACGCCGATCGGCCGCCGCGGCATCTATGCCGTTCGCATCGGCGCCGACGATCGCGGCGAGGCTGCGGTCGTCTGCCAGAAGCTGCGCAGCGTCGGCGGTTCCTGCCTCGTCGTCAGGAACCGCTGAAGCCCCTACAGGCGGCCGATGGCGTTCGCTCGGCGGCGAGCAGACGACGATAGACGATTGCGGCATCGTTTTCCTGGCGCAGTCTTGCCACCAGACCGGGCTCGCGCAGCGTCCGGGCGATCCTGGACAGCAGATTGAGATATTCACGCGGCGCGGCTTCCGGCAAAAGCAAGAGCACGACGATATCGACATCCTGGTCATCGATGGCCTCGAAAGGGCAGGGCGTTACCAGCCGGACGAAGGCGCCGAACGGTCTCTGCAGGCCGCTCAGCTTTGCGTGTGGGATGGCAATGCCTTGTCCCAACCCGGTGGAGCCGAGCTTTTCGCGTGACGCCAGCGCCGTCGTGATTTCGGCGGCGCTGGCGCCGGTGCGCGCTGCGGCGTGCCGTGCCATTTCCTTGAGAAGCCTCGTCTTGCCTTCGACCTGAAGGCCAAGGATGACATCGTCGGGCTGCAGGACGTCGGAGATGTTCATGGCCGGCGGCCGTCAACTGGAAAGCATGGCGGCAAGCGCCAGGCTGGCGAGCAGGACGCCCGTGACGAAGAACAGCCGCGTGAACATGAAGGGCTCGGTATGGCCCGTAACGGGCCTGTCCTGCTGCCCGACCGTGTCAGCGACTTCAGAGCTGACGAACCGGTCCGGAATGTGGGTGCGAAGCATCTCGGTCTTCCTTGTTGCTTGCCGGATCGGCAGGAATTGCCGCCGTCCGGCACGCTCGGGAAGCTAGAAGCTGCGACATCAGGATTCGAGAGAGGCGAACGCCCCAAGAAATAGGAAAGTCATAAAGGCGCGGGATCCCGCGCCGATCGATCTCGCTCGTCAGGCCGACCGCACCAGTTCGGCGCTCTCGCTCAGCCAGGTGCCGATCTTGGCGCCGAGCTTGTCCGGCGACACCGGCTTGGGCAGGTAGTCGTCCATGCCGGCGTCAAGGCACTTCTCGCGGTCGCCCTTCAGCGCATGGGCGGTCACGCCGATGATCGGCGTGCGGCTGCCATTAGCCGCTTCCTCGGCACGGATGGCGCGCGTCGCCTCGTAGCCGTTCAGCTCCGGCATCGAGACATCCATCAGGATCAGCTTCGGCTTGAAGGTGCGGTACATCTCGACTGCGGTGCGACCGTTGCCGGCGATGCGGTGGCTGAGACCCAGGCCGGAGAGGATCTGGCCGAAGACCAACTGGTTGACCTCGTTGTCCTCGGCTACCAGCACGTCGAGCCCACCGCTTTGCAGCGGTGCCGGTTCCGGCTGGGCGAGCGGCGCCGGCGCCGGGCCACGGATGACGGTGAAGGCCGGCGAGGCTTGGCGGACCGGCTCGCGCACGAACTCGGTGCGGCCTGCCTGCGACCGCGCCTTCTGCACCGCTGCGATCACCGTGCCGAGCAGCACGGCGGAGCGCGCCGGCTTGGTCAAATGCGCGGCGATGCCGAAATCGAGCACCATGCGGCCGAAATCGACCTGGTCGACCGAAGTCAGCAGCACCACGGGTATGGAGGCTGTGCGGCTGTCGGCGGCGATCGCCTTGGCGACGTCGGCGCCGTTCATGCCCGGCATCTGGTAGTCGAGGATGACGCAGTCGACGCTGGCGCCGAGCTGGGCGGCGCGGTCGAGGAATGCGAGGCCGATGGCGCCGCTTTCGGCGGCGGCGCAGTCGAAGCCCCAGCTCTTCAGCTGTTCGAGCAGGATCTCGCGGTTGACCGGGTTGTCGTCGATGACCAGCACGCGCGCGCCGGTGACATCGACCGGCACCGCGCTGCTCGCCTGCTGCGCCTCGTACAGCGGCAGCAAGGCGGTGAACCAGAACACCGAGCCCTTGCCGAGCTCGCTTTCCACGCCGATATGGCCGCTCATCAGGTCAACGAGGCGGGCGGCGATGGCAAGACCGAGGCCAGTGCCCTCGTGGCGGCGGGTCGAGCTGCCGTCGACTTGGGCGAACTTTTCGAACACGCTCTGCAGCTTGTCTGCGGGAATGCCGATGCCTGTGTCCTCGACGCGCACCTTCAGCGCCACCGTATCGCCGACCAGTTCGCCCGAGACGTCGACCAGGACATGACCGCGCTCGGTGAATTTCACGGCGTTGCCGACCATGTTGGTGATGATCTGGCGGAAACGTCCGACATCGCCCATTACATGGGTCGGCAGGCGCGGGTCGATGCGGACGATGAGTTCGAGGTTCTTTTCGGCGACACGTGCAGAGATCAGCGTGGCGACGTCCTCGACCGCCTCGCCGAGATGGAACGGGGCGGGGTCGAGCGTCAGCTGGCCGGCGTTGATCTTGGAGAAGTCGAGCACGTCGTTGATGATGGTGAGCAGCGCGTTGCCCGACTTGACGATGACATCGGTAAAGGTCTTCTGGCGTGGGGTCAGGTCTGTGCGGGCCAGCAGCTCAGCCATGCCGAGCACGCCGTTCATCGGCGTGCGGATTTCGTGGCTCATATTGGCGAGGAACTCCGACTTGGCGCGGTCTGCGGCCTCAGCCTTCGACAGCGACTCGGCGCTTTCGGAAAACGCCTTGCGGATGGCATGTTCCATCGGCCGGAAGACCCAGACCGCGACACCGCCGATGACCAGCACCAGCAGGGCTGCCGCCGCCATCAGCAGCCTGTCGCTGCGGGCCTCGGCAAAGCGGCGCTCCTTTTCCATTGCCGCACTGGCGCGCAACAGCATGGGTTGGGCGAACAGGTCGTTCTGGTTGCGGATCTCGCGATAGCTCCATTCGTCCGGGCTCTGGGCCGTGGCCAGGGCACCGAGATTGCGGGCGATATCGCGTGCCGACCAGAACAGGTCGCCGTTGACCGAGGCGCTGTCGATCTCGCGCAACGAGCTTTGCGCCAGCTGGGGCCGTACCGAGTTGATGGCGCCGGTCAGGTTGTCGATGCCGGCTTCGAGCCGTGCCGCATGGTTGCGCCCGGCAGCCATCAAGGCATCGCGGGTTTCGGGGCGCCAGGCGGTGGTCGTCGTCTCGGCGAAGCTGGTGGCGTTGCGCAGGTCGCGGGTGAACGACAGGAGCTCGCTGGCGATGGCATCGACGTCGCGGCGGTAGGCGTTGCCCTGGCTGAAGGCCATCATCACGGCCATCGAGGTAAGCGCGAAGATCAGCAGACCCGAAAGGTATCTGATCCGTATCGAACGGATGAACGACGAGTGCTCCGGCATGCGCAACCCCAACACATACGCACAATTTTACAGAGCCGGAATAGACACCATTAACATTAAGAGTTTCTGACCCGCTAAACTGGTCGCCAAAGTAGTGCCTGAAGATCCGCTTCCGGATCAGCTGTTGCGTTCGGCGATGAAACTTGCGGCCGCCTTGAGCATGATTGCGCGCTCGCCATAGGGTTCAAGCAGGGCATGGGCCTGGCTGACCAGTCCGGACAGCTGCGACCGGGCCCAGTCGGCACCGTGCAGCGAAACCAGCGTCGCCTTGCCGGCGGCGGCATCCTTGCCGGTTGCCTTGCCCATGGTTTCTGCATCGGCAGTGAGGTCGAGCAGATCGTCGGCGAGCTGGAAGGCGAGGCCGATCGCCGACCCGAACTCGGCCAGCCTTTCGCGGTCCGCCGTGGATGCGCCGGCAATGATGGCACCAGCCTCGCAGGCGAAGCGGATCAGCGCGCCGGTCTTCATTGCCTGCAGGCGAATGATGCCGGCCTCTTCGGGCTTGTTGCGTTCGGCGTCGAGGTCGAGGGCCTGGCCGCCGACCATGCCGCCGGGACCCGCAGCACGGGCCAGGGCCAGCACCAGCGCCGCCCGCCGTTCCGCCGGCAGCGGCGTGGTCTCGTCGGCGATGATGTCGAAGGCGTGGGTCAAGAGGCCGTCACCGGCCAGGATCGCGGTCGCCTCGTCGAAGGCCTTGTGCACGGTGGGCTGGCCGCGACGCAGGTCGTCGTCGTCCATCGCCGGCAGGTCGTCATGGATCAGCGAATAGCAGTGCACGCATTCGAGCGCCGTGGCGACACGAAGGGCTGCGTCGCCATCGGCGTCGAACAGCGCGGCACTTTCCAGCACAAGGAATGGCCGCAGCCGCTTGCCACCGTTGAGCGCGCCGTGGCGCATGGCGGCCATCAGGTGGGCGGGCCGCACAATCTCGCCGGGCAGGATGCGGTCGTCGAGCAAAAGCCGGAGCTCGGTCTCGACGGTGTCGGCGCGCATACGAAGGGCGGTTTCGAACAGGATATGGCTGTCGTTCGTCATGGCGGCGAGCGGTAGCCGACAGTCAGACGTTGCGCAAGAAGCCAAGCGCCTTTATGCCGAGAGGCTGATAGGCAAGGGCGGACGGGTTGGCGGAACCGATCATAGAGCCGGAAACCGAAAGGCTGGACATGGCAGCTGCACGACGCGGGATTTTCTCGCGTGGGGGTCTGCGCCGCTGGGTGCGGCTCGGCGTTCTGACTGTCGCCATCATGGCCGCGCTGCCGGTCGTGCTGACCGTCCTCTACATACCGCCCGTCGTTCGCCCGATCTCGACCTTGATGATCAAGGACCTCGTCACCCTGCAGGGCTATGACCGGCAATGGGTGGCGCTCGACGACATCGCCCCGGTGCTGGCGCATTCGGTCATCATGTCGGAGGACGGGCAGTTCTGCACTCATCGCGGCGTCGACCTGGGCGAACTCAAGGGCGTCATCAGCGATGCCCTGGACGGCGAGGCGACCCGCGGCGCTTCGACCATTCCGATGCAGACTGTTAAGAACCTGTTCCTCTGGAACGGCCGCTCCTTCCTGCGCAAGGTGGTCGAGCTGCCGCTGGCGATCTATTTCGATGCCCTGGTGCCGAAGCGCCGCATCATGGAAATCTATCTCAACATCGCCGAATGGGGCCCCAACATCTACGGCATCGAGGCCGCCTCGCAGCATTATTTCGGCAAGCCGGCGAGCCAGCTTTCCCGCCGCCAGGCGGCGCTGCTTGCGGTGACATTGCCCAATCCGGCGGCACGCAACCCGGCCAAGGCCGGCCCGGGCCTGAGGCGCCTGGCGACGGTCATCGAGCGCCGGGCCGGCAAGGCCGGTGCCTACGTCCAGTGTCTGAACTAGGAAGACGCTGGCCGCGACCGAAAAAAGAGTCGCTTCGGGCTGGTCAAGTTCCGTCTCGCCGTGTATAGGCTCGCCAACTTTCTCAGTTTCCGGCCCTTGCGCGGCCCTTTCACGAGGGCGGACAGGGTCATTTGACCGATTGGTGGAGTATATCCATGGCTGTTCCGAAACGAAAAACCTCCCCGTCCAAGCGCGGCATGCGCCGCTCGGCCGACGCGCTCAAGGCCCCGACCTATGTCGAGGACAAGAATTCCGGCGAGATGCGCCGTCCGCATCACATCGACCTGAAGACCGGCATGTATCGTGGTCGCCAGGTTCTGACGCCGAAGGAAAGCTGAGACAGCTTTTCCAAGGAAAGCTAACTAGCTTTTCCTTAGCACGCCTATCAAGAAAGGACCGGCTCAAGCCGGTCCTTTCTTTTTGCGTGTCCGGATGGTGCTGAAATCTCTTGACGCCAAGGCGGTCGGGGATTCTAGAAGGTGCCGGCGCAACGCGGAGACCGGTCCATGCTCGCGGGCATTCCCCTACTGATCATCCCCTTCATTCTCTACAATGCCGGCGTCGCTGGCCTGTTCGGCAGCGGCCCCGATGGCAACCCCTGGGCTACCGAGATTCTCACGCTGGGAATGATGTCGGGCGGCAGTTTCGCGCTCACTCTCGGCGACCTGCTGATCGTGGTGGCGCTGCTGCTTTTCTTCGTCGAGATCGTCAAGGCGACCCGCACGGGCAGCGCTTCGGTCGTCGATCACCTGCTCTCGACCTTCGTCTTCGTTGCGTTCCTGGTCGAGTTCCTGCTGGTGCGCGGCGCCACCAGCTCGGTCTTCTTCATATTGATGGTGATCGCGCTGCTCGACGTGCTGGCCGGCTTCTCGGTGTCGATCCGCTCGGCTAACCGGGACGTTACGTTCGGACGCGAGTAGGAGCGCGTCCCCCAAGGGAACGCGCTCGCCGTTCAGACCTTGGCGACAAAGCCGGCCGATTCGATGCCGGCCATAGCGGCCAGTTCGTCATTGTCCGACGTGTCGCCGGAGATGCCGACCGCGCCGAGCACGGCGCCATCCTTGTTGCGGATCAGCACGCCGCCCGGAACCGGCACGATCTTGCCGCCGGAAACCGCTGAAAGCCCCTGGAAGAAATGCGGCCGTTCGACCGCGGCAACGCCGAGTGCACGCGAGCTTGAGCCTACGGCGAGCGCGCCATAGGCCTTGCCCGAAGCGACTTCGGCGCGGATGAACGGAGAGCCGTCCTGGCGCTGGAAGGCGAGCAGGTGGCCGCCGGCGTCGAGCACGGCGATGCCGAGCGGCTTGAAGTTGCTCTTGCCGCCCAGTTCGAACGCGGTGGCGATGATGGCGTTGGCCTTGGCCAGCGTCAGTTCTGTCATGGTTGGTCCTCCGATTGATGGCCGCCTAGCAAACACGCTTGGGCGGCCGAGCAAAACCCTGCGTCAGGTTGAAAATCTCTCGCCCAAAGGGTAGGGACCCGCGCGCTGGCGATGCGATGCCAACGACATTCGCTGTGGATTTCAGAAGTCAGCTTGGAGATTTTGTCGGCCCTTGGCCAAGAGTGCCCTTGCCGGACCTGACTGGCTGCAGCAGTCCCGCTGGTCGCACCTTCACATCGGCCCGGTCTTCGCTATCGCTCCGGGCGCTCGACGCTCGGAAAGCCAAGCAATTGGCTTTCCGCCGCCTTTGGCCGACCGTGCCTCACCCCATCGAGTCGATCTTCCGCTGCATCGCAGCAAGCTGTTCCTTGAGTTCCTTCAACTCGTCCAGCTTTTCAGGCGCGTCTTTCCTGGCCGGTTCGGCGGGTGCTGTGCCAGTGCCGGGCGCCGGGAAGGGGGTGAACATGCGCATCGCGTTCTGGAACAGTTCCATGTTGCGGCGCGTCTGTTCCTCGAGCGCCTTCATCGGCGTCGCGCCCTTGATCATGTCGGTCGGCGCCTTGCCGAAGGCCGACTTCATCTGCTCGCGGAAACGCTCCTGCTCCTTGGAGAAGGCAAGCATCGACTGTTCGAGGAAGCTCGGCACCACCATCTGCATCTGGTCGCCGTAGAAGGAGATCAACTGCCGCAGGAACGGGATCGGCAGCATGTTCTGGCCGTCCTTGTTCTCCAGTTCGAAGATGATCTGCGTCAGCACCGGATGGGTGATGTCTTCGCCGGTCTTGGCATCCTGTACGGTGAATTCTTCACCTTTCTTGACCATCTCGGCCAAGTCTTCGAGCGTCACATAAGTACTCGTGCCGGTATTGTAGAGCCGACGGTTGGCGTATTTCTTGATGACGATCGGCGTGTCTTTAGCAGGCATCAGCATCCTCCCCCGGAAGACCGGTATGCCATGTAAGCAGCCGGTAACATTTCGCCGGAAAGCAGGATAAGCGCAAAGCAACCGCAAATCCAAGCGGTTTGTGCACTGCAAGAAGGCAAGGCGGGTCAACGCCGGCAAAAAAATGCTGCGCAGCATTTGCTGCAGTGCGGCCGCAGCATAGGCATTCCAGCGATTTTCCGGTTTGACTCGGGTCCTGGAACGGGCAAGAAAAGTCATGAGCGCCAACGTCCTCGACGCGCAACAAACCATTCGTCTCACGAAGTCTGGAGAGAAACATGTCCGCCTCGTCCTCCATCGTCGTCGCCAGCGCCGCCCGCACGCCGGTAGGCTCGTTCAACGGCGCCTTCGCCAACACGCCGGCACACGAACTGGGCGCCATCGCCGTCAGGGAAGTACTGGCCCGCGCCGGTGTCGATCCCAAGGAAGTCGACGAGGTCATCCTTGGCCAGATCCTCGCCGCTGGCGCCGGCCAGAACCCGGCCCGCCAGGCCGCGATGGCCGCGGGCGTGCCGCAGGAAGCGACAGCCTGGGGTCTCAATCAGCTTTGCGGCTCGGGCCTGCGCACCATCGCCATCGGCATGCAGCAGATCGCCACGGGCGACGCCAAGATCATCGTCGCCGGCGGCCAGGAATCGATGTCCATGGCGCCGCACTGCCAGCATCTGCGCGGCGGGGTGAAGATGGGCGACTTCAAGATGATCGACACGATGATCAAGGATGGCCTGACCGACGCCTTCTACGGCTACCACATGGGCAACACCGCCGAGAACGTTGCCCGCCAGTGGCAGTTGACGCGCGACGAGCAGGATCAGTTCGCCGTCGCCTCGCAGAACAAGGCCGAAGCGGCCCAGAAGGCCGGGCGTTTTGCCGACGAGATCGTCCCCGTCACCATCAAGGGCAAGAAGGGCGACACCATCGTCGACCAGGACGAATATATCCGCCATGGCGCGACGCTCGATTCACTGGCCAAGCTGCGGCCAGCCTTCGACAAGGAAGGCACCGTCACAGCCGGAAACGCTTCCGGAATCAATGACGGGGCTGCGGCGGTCGTGTTGATGACCGAAGCCGAAGCCGTGCGCCGCGGCCTCACCCCGCTGGTCCGCATCGTCTCCTGGGCAACCGCCGGCGTCGATCCGCAGATCATGGGCACCGGCCCGATCCCGGCATCGCGCAAGGCGCTCGAAAAGGCCGGCTGGTCGGTCGGCGACCTCGACCTCGTCGAGGCCAACGAGGCGTTCGCGGCGCAGGCCTGCGCGGTCAACAAGGACATGGGCTGGGATCCGGCGATCGTCAACGTCAATGGCGGCGCCATCGCCATCGGCCATCCGGTTGGCGCTTCCGGTGCCCGCGTCTTCAATACGCTGGTCTACGAGATGCGGCGACGCAGCGCCAAGAAGGGTCTCGCGACCCTGTGCATCGGCGGCGGCATGGGCGTCGCGATGTGTGTCGAGGCGATGTAACTCGGAAACAAGAAAAGGGCGGCCAATGTGCCGCCCTTTTTGCCTCTAAAGGTCTGTCGCGAAGGCAGGCCATAAAGCAGCAGAAAAGGGGAAGCGCATGAGCAAGGTTGCACTCGTCACTGGCGGAACCCGCGGCATTGGCGCCGCGATTTCGGTCGCGCTGAAGAACGCAGGCTACAAGGTCGCCGCCAACTATGCCGGCAACGACGAGGCTGCGCAGAAGTTCAAGGCCGAGACGGGCATCCCGGTCTACAAATGGTCGGTTGCCGACTACGATGCCTGCGAGGCCGGCATCAAGCAGGTCGAGGCCGACCTCGGCCCGGTCTCGGTGCTGGTCAACAACGCCGGCATCACGCGCGACTCGATGTTCCACAAGATGACGCGCGAGCAGTGGAAAGAGGTCATCGACACCAACCTGAACGGCGCCTTCAACATGACCCATCCGCTGTGGAGTGGTATGCGCGACCGCAAGTTCGGCCGCGTCATCACCATTTCCTCAATCAACGGCCAGAAGGGCCAGGCCGGACAGGCCAACTACTCGGCGTCGAAGGCCGGCGACATCGGCTTCACCAAGGCGCTGGCCCAAGAAGGGGCACGCGCGGGCATCACCGTCAACGTCATCTGTCCGGGCTACATCGCCACCGAAATGGTGATGGCGGTGCCGGAAAAGGTCCGCGAATCGATCATCGCCCAGATCCCGGTCGGCCGGCTTGGCGAACCGGGAGAGATTGCTCGCTGCGTGGTGTTCCTGGCCTCCGAAGAGTCAGGCTTCGTTACCGGCGCGACCCTTTCGGCCAATGGCGGGCAATATTTCGTCTGATAACAGGCAATCATCTCCATAAAGAAAACGGCGCCGCAAGGCGCCGTTTCCGTTTGGTGCGGTGGTTCGGCTACTTGTCGCCGAACAGCGACTTGTGGGCGATGCCGGCAAGCGCTGCCCCGACGATCGGGGCGACCCAGAACAGCCAGAGCTGTTGCAGGGCGACACCGCCGACGAACAGCGCCGGGCCGGTAGAGCGCGCAGGGTTGACCGAAGTGTTGGTCACCGGAATCGAGATCAGGTGGATGAGCGTCAAGGCGAGGCCGATGGCGATCGGCGCAAAGCCGGCCGGAACGCGTTCGCTGGTCGAGCCGAGGATGATCATCAGGAACATGAAGGTCAGCACGACCTCGATGATCAGCGCCGAGGACAGGCCAAATTTGCCCGGCGAGGCGTCGCCATAGCCGTTGGTGGCAAAGCCGCCGATACCGGCGAAATCGGCCTTGCCGCTGACGATGAGGTACAGCACCGTGGAAGCGGCGACCGCGCCGATCAACTGGGCGATGACGTAGGGGACCAGATCCTTGGCCTCGAAACGCCCGGCCATCATCAGGCCGACGGAGACGGCGGGATTGAAGTGCCCGCCGGAAATGCCGCCGACCGCATAGGCCATGGTCAGCACCGTAAGGCCGAACGCCAACGCAACGCCGGAAAAACCGATACCCAGTTCGGGGAACGCAGCGGCAAGGACAGCGCTGCCGCAGCCGCCGAAGACGAGCCAGAATGTGCCGAGAAACTCGGCGAATAGACGTTTGGACATGATATTCCCTCCAATATCGTGCGCCTGCGTGGTGCGCCGCATTTTCCGGAGGCCCCGCCTGGGCATCCCCCGCCGCGCAGACTTAACGTCGCAATGGAGACATGCTCCGATCCCGGGCACAACGGGTGTTGTTCCCTTAACGTAATGCAATCACAGGTATTTTTGCTGAAGCACGGGTGTGCCGCCATGGCACGCAAAAGTTAATGCGGCGATCGAGCCGCTGTGGACAGCGCGGTGCATAGGCTGTGGATAATAGGTGGAGAAGCCGGCCTGATACTACATCTAGTGGTGAACAAATCGGGAAAATTGCCCGAACAGTGATTCGTCGCCTGTTCGTTCCGCATTTGGTTCAAATCTTAACTAAATGCCGCGGACGGCGGCTCCGACCGTTAACCCGCCGGTAGGAAACGTCAACAAATTCATTATTTTGCACGCGGTTGACGCGCAGGTTTCTTCGCTTGGCCGGCAAAGGTTAACGGCGGGCGTGTAGAAGCACGAAACGGGCCACTTTAGAGATTCTGCATGTGGTGCAGCTTGCAAGGGTATCATCTATATGTTGGGGTGAACAAAACCTGAATCAGTCGGAGTCAGTGATTCGTCGCTGATTCGTTCCAGACTCGTTCCAACTCTTAAATCTGGAACATTCCGCTTTCGCTTCGGCTTGCAAATCCCTATGTGTCCACTCGTCGCGACAGGCGGCGCAACGCCGGGCTGTCCCCGGCGCCGAGGGCGGTTCTCTAGTATGAATGTTCACTCCAGGCCGAACGACCCGCTGATCCTGTCAGGCCGCGATGTGACCGCGGTGCTGGGGCCCACCAATACCGGCAAGACCCATCTCGCCATCGAGCGCATGGTCGCGCACGAAAGCGGCATCATCGGCCTGCCGCTCAGGCTGCTCGCACGCGAAGTCTATGGGCGACTTTGCGAAAAGGTCGGGGCCCACAAGGTGGCGCTGGTCACCGGCGAAGAGAAGATCCTGCCGGCCGGCGCCAGATATTCGGTCTGCACCGTCGAGGCGATGCCGCGCCAGACGGATGCCGCCTTCGTCGCCATCGACGAGGTCCAGCTTGCCGGCGACCTCGAGCGCGGCCACATCTTCACCGACCGCATCCTGCATCTGCGCGGCAAGCAAGAGACGCTGCTGCTCGGCGCCGCCACCATGCACGGCATCCTGCAGAAGCTGTTGAAGGGCGTGTCGGTGGTCACCCGTCCGCGGCTGTCGCATCTTGCCTATGCCGGTTCCAAGAAGCTGACGCGGCTGCCGCGCCGTTCGGCCATCGTCGCCTTCTCCGCCGACGAGGTTTACGGCATCGCCGAGCTGATCCGCCGCCAGCAGGGCGGTGCGGCGGTGGTGCTCGGCGCACTCAGCCCGCGCACCCGCAATGCCCAGGTCGAGCTCTACCAGTCCGGCGACGTCGACTACCTGATCGCCACCGATGCCATCGGCATGGGCCTCAATCTCGACGTCGACCATGTCGCCTTTGCCCAGAACAGGAAGTTCGACGGCTACCAGTATCGCCAGTTGACCGCAGCAGAGCTTGGCCAGATCGCCGGACGTGCCGGCCGTCACCTGCGCGACGGCACCTTCGGCGTCACCGGCCAGGTCGACCCGTTCGAGGAGGACCTCATCGAAAAGATCGAGGGCCACGACTTCGAGCCGGTCAAGGTGCTGCAGTGGCGCACCGCTAACTTCGATTTCACCAGCCTCGACACGCTCAAGCGCTCGATCGACACGGTGGCACCCGTCGAGGGCCTGACGCGCGCGCTGCCCGCTGTCGACGCGCAGGCGCTCGAACATCTCTCGCGCGACGAAAACATCCGATCGCTCGCCACCAACCACGAGCGAGTCGCCCTTTTGTGGGAAACCTGCGCGCTGCCCGACTATCGCAGGATCGCGCCGGCGCAACACGCCGACCTGATCGCCTCGATGTATGACGACCTCGCCCGGCGCGGCCATGTCGACGAAACCTACATGGCCGAGCAGGTGCGTCGCGCCGATTCCACCGAAGGCGACATCGACACGCTTTCGCACCGGATCGCACAGATCCGGACCTGGACATTTGTCTCAAACCGCCCCGGCTGGCTTGCCGATCCGGCACACTGGCAAGAAAAAACGCGCGACATCGAAGACAGATTGTCGGATGCGCTGCATGAGCGGTTGACGAAACGCTTTGTAGACCGCAGGACTTCCGTCCTCATGCGCCGCCTTAGAGAAAACACTATGCTTGAAGCCGAAATCAGCCCGTCCGGAACCGTCCTCGTCGAGGGCCACCATGTCGGCGAACTGCAAGGGTTCCGTTTCACCGCCGACCAGAGCGCGGGCGGAGAAGACGCCAAGGCGGTGCGCACGGCGGCCCAGAAGGCGCTTGCAACCGAATTCGACACACGCGCCGAACGGTTCGCGGCGTCGCCCAATGGCGACATCGCGCTCGGCTCCGATGGTGTGCTGCGCTGGATCGGCGCGCCCATCGGCACGTTGGTCGAAGGCGAGGATGCGCTCAAGCCGCGCATCGTCCTTTTGGCCGACGAGCAACTGACCGGCCCGTCACGCGACAAGGTCGCAGCGCGCGCCGAACGCTTCGTCAATTTCCAGATCGAGTCGCTGCTCAAGCCGCTGGTCGATCTCAAAGCCGCCGAGCAGCTGTCCGGCATCGGTCGTGGCATCGCTTTCCAGCTGGTCGAGAATTTCGGCCTGATCAATCGCCGCGACATCGCCGAGGACGTGAAGTCGCTCGACCAGGAAGGCCGTGCAGCGCTTCGTCGCCTCGGCGTGCGCTTCGGCGCCTATCACGTCTTTGTCCCGGCCTTGATCAAGCCGGCGCCTGCCGGCTTGGTGACGCTGCTGTGGGCGCTCAAGAATGACGGCAAGGACAAGCCGGGCTTCGGCGATGTTGTCCATGCGCTCGCCGCTGGCCGCACCTCGGTGGTCATCGACCCGGCCTTCGACAAGACGTTCTACAAGCTCGCCGGCTTCCGAAATCTCGGCCGCCGCGCCGTGCGTGTCGACATCCTCGAGCGTCTCGCCGACCTCATCCGCCCCGCACTCGCCTGGAAGCAGGGCACCGGCGCCCGTCCGGAAGGCGCTTATGACGGCAGCTCGTTCATCGTCACGCCGCAGATGATGTCGATCCTCGGCGCCACCGGCGACGATATGGAAGAGATCCTCAAGGGCCTTGGCTATCGCGCCGAGCCCAAGCCGGCCGCCGAGGTCAAGGGAAAGCTCGAAACGATCGACACCGCGGCACGTGAAGCAGTGGCCAAGGCGCAGGCAGACAGGGCCGCAGCCGCAGAGGCTGTGGCCAAAAGCGACGAAGTCTCCGCCGAACCCTTCATCGAGACGGCCGAAACCACTGAGCAAGCGGCTTCCGACGGCGCCGAACAGGCGCCCGAGAGCGAGCGGGCCGAACAGGTGCCCGAGGTGGCTATCGAGCAAGTCGAAGCCATTGCTGAACCTGCGGCCGAGGTTGCCGTTGAGCCGGTGGTCGAAGCCGAGCCTGAAGCAGCGTCCGAGCCGGAAGTGGTAACTGCCGCTGCTGACGCTGTTGCCGAAGCGCCTCCGGTGGAAGCCGCCGCCGCAGACGCCTCCGAAATCGCGGAAGAGCCCAAGCCCATCCTTCTGTGGCGCCAGGGCCGCTTCGAGCAGCGTCCGCGCCATCGCCAGGACAACCGCCCGCGCGGCGGCCAGCGCGAGCCGCGTGCAGCCGGTGCGCCCGCAGCCCGGCAGGGCGAGGGCAACCGCAACGGTGGGCGCGAGGGTGGCGAAGGCCGCGATGGCGGTCGTCCGCGCTTCGATCGCAAGCCCGGCGGCAAGCCGCAGGGCGAGGGCGGACGTCCGGATAACCGTGGCCGTGGCGAGCGCCCGCAGGGCGAAAAGCATGGCGGCGACCGCAGCGGCTTCAAGGGCAAGCCCGCGTTCCAGCCGAAGCCGCGCGAAGAGCGTCCGGTGCGCATCGATCCCGATTCGCCCTTTGCCAAGCTCGCCGCGCTGCGCGACCAGCTCAAGAAGTAGCAGCCTTGGCCGGCGAGGGAAGACAGCGCATCGACAAGTGGCTGTTCTTCTCGCGCGCGGTCAAATCGCGTTCGCTTGGCGCCAAGCTGGCGCAATCAGGCGGCGTCAGGTGCAACGGCCAGAAGCTTGGCCAGGCCTCCGACATGGTCAAGTCGGGCGATGTGCTGACGATCACGCTCGACCGACGCATCCTGGTCTATAAGGTTCTGCTTCCTGGCGAGCGGCGCGGGCCCGCCGAAGAGGCGCGCAAGCTCTATGAGGACATTTCGCCGGTTCCGACACCGAAGGACCAGGCGCCGCCCGATGCCCGGCCGCCATTGCGCGAGGCCGGAAGCGGACGTCCGACCAAGAAGGAACGGCGAGCCACAGACCGGCTGCGCAGCGAGTAACGCAAAGCCGTTGAAGGCTCTGCCGTCAAGATGAGAATTGCGTTCCGCCAAGCGGCTTCTGCGCGGAATGGCCGCCCTTGCAAGACCCCTTCAAAGGGGATACCTCACCGAAAGATACGAAATACGGGAAGTCCCGGAGCCTGCCTCATGACCTACGTCGTCACCGACAATTGCATCAAGTGCAAGTACACCGACTGCGTCGAGGTGTGTCCGGTCGACTGTTTCTATGAAGGCGAGAACATGCTCGTCATCCATCCCGACGAGTGCATCGACTGCGGCGTCTGCGAGCCCGAGTGCCCGGCGGATGCGATCAAGCCCGACACCGAGCCGGGGCTCGACAAATGGCTCAAGATCAACACCGAATACGCTAGCAAGTGGCCGAACCTGACCGTCAAGAAGGACGAACTGCCCGAAGCCAAGGAATTCGACGGCGTCGAAGGCAAGTTCGAACAGTATTTCTCCGAGGCGCCCGGCGAAGGCAACTGAAAGCCACCATACTAGCTCATTGCATCAAGGCTTTGCGCGTCGCCGGTTGCTCTTGACGCCGTGCGCTCTTCGCGCATGCAGCAAAACCTTGATTCTTCCGACTTTTTGTGTTAGAGCTAGATCAACATGCCGATGACACAACGTCGATCTATGGCGCGAAGCCTAAATCACTGAAAGGTGACAGCCCCAATTCGGACCAGAGTGATCTGGCCCGGAGGCCGCTGCTTTAGCGGTTTACCGGTCCAAGCTCTTCCCGGTTGGGGGTCGATTGTCGTGCGGCACAAGGTCGCGTTAGCCGACCATCCTCGTTCAGCCGGCCTCGGCGGGCCGGTGTTACAAGAAGGAGTTCAGGGCGTATGGCAACTTCCATCCCGCAGAAGAAATCCGCAGCGCGTCACGGTTTCAAGACCGGCGAGTACATTGTCTACCCGGCGCATGGCGTCGGCCAGATCGTATCCATCGACGAGCAGGAAGTGGCGGGACACAAGCTTGAGCTGTTTGTGATCGATTTCCAGAAGGACAAGATGCGCCTGAAGGTGCCGGTCGCCAAGGCGACCTCGATCGGTATGCGCAAGCTGTCCGAGACCGACTATGTCGAACGTGCTCTGAAGGTCGTGCAGGGCCGTGCCCGCGTCAAGCGCACCATGTGGTCGCGCCGGGCCCAGGAATACGATGCGAAGATCAATTCGGGCGACCTGATCTCGATCTCGGAAGTCGTGCGCGATCTCTACCGTGCCGACAACCAGCCGGAGCAGTCGTATTCTGAGCGCCAGCTCTATGAAGCCGCGCTCGACCGCATGGCGCGCGAACTGGCAGCCGTCAATCGCCTGTCGGAGACCGAAGCCGTTCGCCTGATCGAGGCCAACCTCAACAAGGGTCCGAAGCGTGGCGCCAAGGCCGACAACGAGGAAGCCGACGCCGAGCAGGAAGAAGCAGCCTGATCTGGCATGCTTCTATAGATTACGAAAAACCCGGCCAATGGCCGGGTTTTTTGTTTCAGGCAGGTGTGGCGACGTCAGCCTTCGCCACCCTTGCCGTGGTCGTGCTGATGCGTGATCGTCGCGATGAAGCGCTTGGTACGCTGATGCGTCGGATTGCCGAACACCTCGCTCGCAGGACCCTTCTCGACGACCGTTCCTGCTTCGAGGAACACCACCTCGTGGGCGATCTTCGAGGCCAGGCGCAGGTCGTGGGTCGCGATCACCATGGTCGTACCCTCGCGCGCCAGCTGGCCGAGCACGTCGACCACCTCCTGGGCGAGTTCCGGGTCCAGTGCCGACGTCGGTTCGTCGCACAGCAGCACCTTCGGTGACGGCGCCAGTGCCCGGGCTATTGCCACGCGCTGCTGCTGGCCGCCGGACAGCGTTGCCGGCCAGGCATCGATTTTGTGCGCCATGCCGACCTTTTCGAGCAGGGCCAAAGCGCGTTCGCGGGCCTTGGCCTCCGGCCATCTCAACACGGTCACCAGCCCTTCCATCACGTTCTCGATCGCGGTGCGATGCGGGAACAGCTGGAAGTTCTGGAACACCATGCCGGTCTGGCGGCGCAGTTGCTGGATCGCTCTGGTCGGCACCCTGACATCCGGGCGAAACTCGAGCGTGTCGTCGCCGATGCGTACCGTGCCGGAGGTCGGGATCTCCAGCAGGTTGATGCAGCGCAGAAGCGTGCTCTTGCCGCCGCCGGACGGGCCGACGAGGGCGGTGACGCTGCCTTCCCGAATCTCGACCGAGACGCCCTTGAGCACGGTATTGTCGCCGAAGCTCTTGACGATGTTGGAAAGCCCGATCATGTCCGCGCCTCCAGGAAGCCGCCATAACGGTTGAGCCGCTTCTCCAGCCTGACCTGCAGGGCCGACAGCACCGAACTCATGGCGAGATAGAGCAGGGCTGCCTCGACATAGAGGATCAGCGGCTCGTAGGTGGTGGCGACGATGCGCTGTGCTGCCTGGAACATCTCCGGTACGGTGATGGCGGCTGCCAGCGAGGTGTCCTTGACCAGCGAGATGAAGGTATTGGACAGCGGCGGCACCGCTACGCGCGCCGCCTGCGGCAGGATGGTCCGGCGCATCGCCTGCGACCATGTCATGCCGATCGAATAGGCCGCTTCCCATTGTCCCTTGGCGACCGAACTGATGGCGGCGCGGATGATCTCGGAGGAGTAGGCGCCGACATTGAGCGTGAAACCGATCAGCGCGGCCGGGAAGGCGTCGAGCACGACGCCGATGCTCGGCAGGCCGTAGAAGATCAGGAACAGCTGCACCAGAAGCGGCGTACCGCGGATGATCCAGACATAGAAGCGCACGATCGCCGATAGCCAGGCCGGCCCGAACAGCCGGGCAAGCGCTGCGCCCAGCCCAACCGCCAGGCCGAAAGCGAAAGAGAGAAGCGTCAGCGGTGCGGTGAAAACGAGCGCGGCCCACAACAGGGGGCCGAGCGATTCCAGCATCAATTGCAGCCAGTGTGGCAAGATGAATGCTCCCTCCCCACAACAAACGAGCCCGGAAAATCGCAGATTTTCCGGGCAAGTTCATGGGAAAAATGAGAGGTGGAAAAATCAATGCCCATCGGCTGCCGGCTAGTGCAGCCCGATGGGCAATGCGGTTACTGCGAGACGTCCGTGCCGAAGTAGGTCTCGGAGATCTTCTTGTAGGTGCCGTCGGCCTTGATCTCGGCCAGCGCCTTGTTGATCGCCTCGACCAGCTCCGGTTCGCCCTTGCGCACGATGACGCCGGAGGAGTCGGCCTTTTCTTCTTCGGCGACGATCTTCACGTCTGCGTCGGGCTTGTGCTTCTTGAAGTCGTAGAAGGACAGGGAGTCGTTGATGGTGGCGTCGGCGCGGCCGTTGAGCACCAGCTGGATCGACTGGTCGAAGCCGTCGGTGCCGACGAGTTCGGCGCCATTGGCTTCGGCAATCTTGCCGAAATTGCTGGTCAGCGACTGGGCCGACTTCTTGCCCTTGAGATCGGCGAAGCCCTTGATGTCCTCGTTCTTGCCGCTGACGATGAGAACGGCCTTGGACGTGATGTAGGGCTCGGAGAAGTCGTACTTGGCCTGGCGCGCCTCGGTGATGCCGACCTGGTTGATGACGGCGTCGTAGCGCTTGGCGTCGATGCCGGCGATCAGGCCGTCCCACTTGCCTTCGAGGAATTCGGCCTTGACGCCGAGGCGCTTGGCGATCTCGCGGCCAATCTCGACGTCGAAGCCGACCAGGGCGCCCGAGGCGTCATGGTAGGTGAAAGGCGCATAGGTGCCTTCGGTGCCGATCTTGAACACGCCGGCAGCCTTGATCTCATTGAGGTTCTCGCCTGCGTGGCTTGCGCCAACGGCTACAATCTGGAGCGTTGCGGCAACGGCCAGCGATTTCAACCAGTTCATTTCATGCGATCCCGATTTTGGGCCGGCAACGAGGGCCGGCGAAGTTGTGATTGGGTGCAATCTCGCAGATGCCGGCGGTCAAGATAAGGAATGAAATTTCAATTATGCATCGTTGTTGGAATCTGAATCTACGCACATGCGCTGTGCCCGGCCCTTGTGGAACATTGTCCGGCATCTTGCGTTAATAGCCTTGCGGGGCAGCGTCCGCATTCACGGTGCGCCCGGCTTGCTCACGCAACAAGGGGCGAAGCATGTATATGGACCGGGCAGGCCTTGCTGGCGAACAGATGATGCTGCGGGCCGCGTCGCGCGCGCCCTATCTGGAACGTGGCGAAGAGCTGGAACTGGCGATCCGCTGGAAAGAACAGCACGACCAGGACGCGCTGAACCGCATTACCACCGCCCATATGCGCCTCGTCATCGCCATGGCGGTCAAGTTCCGGCGCTATGGACTGCCGATTGGCGATCTCATCCAGGAAGGCCATGTCGGACTGCTCGAGGCTGCCGCGCGCTTCGACCCGCAGCGGGAAGTGCGCTTTTCGACCTATGCCAGCTGGTGGATACGGGCTTCCATGCAGGACTACATCCTGCGCAACTGGTCGATCGTCAGGGGCGGCACGAGTTCGGCCCAGAAATCGCTGTTCTTCAACCTGCGCCGCATGCGCGCGCGCCTTGCACAGGGTGGCGGTCCGCTCGGCAACAGTTCGGCGTATCAGGAAATATCCTTGGCGCTCGGGGTGTCAGAAGCGGACGTCGCCATGATGGACATGCGCCTGTCGGTGCCTGACACCTCGCTCAACGCGCCGCTAAGCGACGATGGCGATGCCGGCGAGCGCATGGATCTTTTGGTCTCCGACGATCCATTGCCGGATGAACTCGTCGGCGATGCGATCGACATCGAACGGCGGTCGGGCTGGCTGCACGACGCACTCGGCGTGCTCAACGCGCGCGAACTGCAGATCATCGAGGAGCGCCGGCTGAGCGAGGAGGGTGCGACGCTGGAAGAGCTGGGCACTACGCTTGGCATCTCCAAGGAGCGGGTTCGACAGATCGAAACCCGTGCCATGGAAAAGCTGAAGTCGGCCCTGGTGCGGCAGAACTCGGCATTCCTGGCCGCGTAGCTGACTACCTGTCGGTGACGACCTTGACCTTGTCGCCGGCCGAAACGGTGGCTCCGGGGGCGAGCGCGTTCAACACCCGAAACAGATCGAGCTTGCGGTCGACGCCGACCATGCTGGCGGCGAGCGACCCCATGTTCTGGCCCGGCTGCACGGTGACGACGCGGATGCGCAGCGGCTTGAGCGCAGCCTTTTCCGCAGCCGTCATGACCTGGAAGCTGGAACTCACCGAGCGGGCGACCGCGTCGAGATTGGGACTGGCGGTCGGAGCCGCCGTCAGCAGGCGGTAGACCTGTGCGCCGGCGCGGATCACCATGATGTCGAATTGCCAGCCTTCGGCGCTGGCGCGGGCAAACGCCGCCTCGTTGCCGTTGATCGTTTCCGAGCGGACGCTTGCCGGATCGAGCCCGGCGACCCAGCCGCTCTTGACGTAGTCGGGCAGCAACAGCTTGCTGTCGATGGTCACGCCGTCGAAGCGGATGGCCATGTTGCCCGGCCCCGTCGCGGTGACGGCAGCGGCGGTGTTGTCGATGATGAAGCCCTGCGGCACCGAGAACGAGATGCCGAGCTTGGGATGCAGGAAGGTAGTTCCACGTACATAGCCCTCGTCGGGCGTGTCGCCGAACAGCAGCCCGTCGATGCCGGCGAGGAAGGAATCGCGGTCGCGCTTGCCGATGCCCGGAGCGCCGAACTGGCGGGCATGGCGCTGGGCCAGGTCGATGCGCTGTGGCGCATTGGGATGGCTGGCCAGGAAGTCGAGGCTGGCGTCGGTTGCGCCGCTGACGGCGCGCAGGTCGCTATAGGCGGCCATCGACTGCAGGAAGCGACCCGCGGCGAACGGATCGTAGCCGGACTGGCCGCTCATCTTGATGCCGATGCCGTCGGCCTCGAGCTCCTGGTTGCGCGAGAACTGGGCAAGCCTCAGCTTGCCACGGATCAGTGCTGCCTTGGCTGTCGGGCTTTCACCCAGCACGTCGGTGACGACCTTGGTCGCCAGCACTTCCTCGGCTTCCTTCTGCTGGCGTTGGATACCGTGGTTGGCGGTGACGTGGCCCATCTCGTGCGAGATGACGGCGGCCAGTTCGGCCGAATCGTTGGCCAGCGCGAGAAGTCCGCGGGTCACGTAGAGATAGCCGCCCGGCAGCGCGAAGGCGTTGACGTTCGGCGAGTTGAGGATGGTGATGCGATAAGTCTGGTTCGGGTTGCCCGAAACCGTGGTCAGGCTGCCGACGACCTTGGCGACCATGCGCTCCAGCTTGGGGTCGGAGTATTCGCCGCCATAAGTGGCCAGGATGCGCGGGTGCTGGGCCTTAGCGATCTCGGCCAGCTTGTCGTTGCGCGAGACGTTGTCGACCGTCACCGGATTGTTGGACGGCTGGAATCCGGATTCGCGAACGTCCGACGAGTTGAGCACCTGGCAACCGGCGACAAGCGCCGACAGCGCCACGGCGACGGCAAGTCGCGCGCAGCGTGTCGTTATCGTCCTGGTCAGTCCGTCGCGGCAGATGGGCAGAGCTCGTCCTTTCAAATTCAACACATGCGGGCGAAGCAGGCCCGCATGGTGTGGACGTAGCCACACTCGCCTTGCCGACACAATAAGGCCGCCGCTGCGAACATGGCGATTTGGCTGTAAATTATGTCCGCTTCCGGGCAACTTGGCGTGATCGTGTCACTGCCGTTCATTGCCGATATAGTGTCTGAAGGCTTCAGGTCCAGAACTTGTAAAGAAATCCGCAGTCTTTCCTGCTGCGGCAACCCGCCCAGCCTCGACGAAAACCATGTTTTCGGCGAGTTTTCGCGCATCTTCGGGTTGGTGTGTCACGAAAAGCACGGTCATGCTGCGTTCTGCTTGGACGCTTGCCAAAAGGTTCAGCATGTCGTCGCGCAAGGCTGGTCCAAGCGAGGCAAAGGGTTCATCCAGCAGGAGAATCGGGCGGTCGCGCACAAGAACGCGTGCCAAGGCCACACGCTGGCGCTCGCCGCCAGAGAGTTCGCGCGGCAGGCGGTGCTCCATGCCAGCCAGCCCGACGCGCGCAAGGGCGCTGGCTACATCCTGCTTGTCCGTCGCGCCCAGGCGCAAGGCTGGCGAGCGCCCGAGCCCGACATTGCTGGCGACATCGAGATGGGCGAAGAGGTTGTTTTCCTGAAACACCATCGACACCGGCCGGTCGGCAGGAGGCGCCGAGGTCACATCCGTTTCGCCGATCAGCACGCGGCCTTCGCGGGGCGTCTCGAAGCCGGCAACGAGATTGAGCAGGGTCGACTTGCCGGCCCCGCTCGGTCCCATGATGGCGGTGATCTCGCCGGGCGCGAAAGTCACGTCGAAACGCACCATGGTGTCGGCATAGCTGAACACCACCTGGTCGAAGCGCACGGCCGCACTGGTCGCGGTCATCTGGAAGTCTCCTTGCCGAGGCGGTCGGCCAACATCATCAAAGCCAGGCACAACAGTCCGAGCATCAGTGCCAGGCCCGCCGCGTCGTCGGTGCGATAGCTGCCCATGCGGGCGAGCAGTAGATAGGGCAGCGTCTGCACGGCGTCGCTGCCGAAGAGGGCGATGACACCAAGGTCGCCAAGTGACAGCGCCATGGCAAAGGCGAAGGCGGTGGCCAGCGGGCGCCTGAGTACCGGCCAGTCGATCAGCCGCAACCGGCTCCAGCCGGAAATGCCAAGCTGGGCACAAAGCCGCTCGTGGCGCTCGCTCCCCGCATCGTAAGCGGGCCGAATGGCGCGAACCGCAAAGGGCATCGCCATGACGGCATTGACGGTGACCACCATGACTGGCGCCAGCGCAAACACGTCGACCGACTGCCGCACCAGCACGAACCAGCCGGCGCCGATGACGATCGGCGGCACCACCAGCACGAAGCCGGCGCCGGTGTCGGTGAACCGTTCGAGGAGTGTTTTTTTGTCACCCTGCCGGCTGCCGGCCAGCGCTCGGCGCGCCATGACCAGCGCCAGCGCGATCATTGCCGCGAGCGTCGCCGATATTGTGGCCAGCACGATGCTGGTCAGCGTCGCGCGCTGGACGGAAGCCTCACCGGCAAGCCGGCCGAGATCAGCCTTGAGCCCGGAGGCGACGGTCGCCAGCATCGGCCCACCGACGAAGACGAGGGCAAGAAGGATGGCTGCGACGTTGAATGCGGTCTCGCCGGCCTTCGCCTGGATGAAGCTACGTCGTGCCACTGGCAGGTTGGCGTCGCCTGTCGTGTTGGCGCCGAGCCGCATCAGCGCCAGGACCACGACGGCAGTCAGTGCGATTTGCAGCACGGTGAGGGCGACCGCCCGGGCAGGGTCGAAATCGAAGCGCAGCGCCTGGTAGATCGCCACTTCCAGCGTCGTTGCAGCCGGGCCGCCGCCAAGCGTCAGGACGATGGTGAAGGAGGTGATGCAGAGCATGAACACCAGTCCGGCGATGCCGGGCAGGGCTGCGCGCATTGCCGGCCATTCAATGAACCGGAAGCTCGCCCGCGCGCCCATGCCCAGTTGGCTCGCCAGTCGCCACTGGTCGGTCGGCACGGTCTGCAGCGCCTCGAGCATCAGCCGCGTCGCCAGCGGCAGGTTGAAGAAGACATGGGCGACCAGAATGCCGGACAGGCCGTAGATGCCGGGCCATGTGCCACCGGTCAGCGCCGTCAGCGGTTCAGCGAAATAGCCGGCGCGGCCATAGAGCGAGAGGATACCGAGGGCTGCGACGATTGCCGGCAAGGCGAGAGGAACGGCAAACAGGCGCAGGATCAGCCCGCGGCCGGGGAACTGCGGGTGCCGCGACAGGGCGCGGGCGACGAAGATCGCCGGCACCACCGATAGCAGCGTCGACAGGAGCGCCTGCCACAGCGTGAAGCGCGCGACGCGGAAGAGATAACCGTCGAAAGCCGCTGCGGCTCCTTGCGGGTTACGCGCGGCCTCGATGCCAAGCCCGGCAAACGCGCCGCCGATCAGGATGCCGATGGCCGTCAGCGCGACGATGCCTGTGGCTATGCGGGGGTCGGAGGTGCGAATGCCCATGCCGACCTAGAAGCAGTTGGAGCGGGGCAGGTGTCGAACGGCCACGTTCTGCTCTACGTCGCCCCCCTCTGTCCTGCTGGACATCTCCCCCACAAGGGGGGAGATCATCTGCGTCGCTGCGTCCGCTCCTACTTTGCAATCCCAGCTTGGCGGGGGCCAAGCCACTGCCAATCTCCCCCCTTGTGGGGGAGATGTCCGGCAGGACAGAAGGGGGCGACGCAGGGCGTTCACGCTGGAGCTTTTCGTGCTTACTTGCTCATCACGCCAAGCCACTCGTCGACCCAGGCCTTGCGGTTGGCGGCGACTTCGTCGGCGCTGAAGATCAGCGTCTTGGCCGGCTTCACAAGCTTGTCGAAGGCCGGGTTGAGCGGCTTGTCGGTCTTGCCAGCGGGCAGCATCCAGTTGGTCTCGGGGATGACGTCCTGGAAGCCGGGACCGGTCATGAAGGCCATGAACTTCTCGGCCAGCGGGTTCTTGGCGCCCGTCGTGGTGATGCCGGCAACCTCGATCTGCAGATAGTGGCCTTCTTCGAAGGACGCGGCCTGGTAGCGCTCGGATTTGTCCGCGACCATATGGTAGGCGGGCGAGGTGGTGTAGGACAGCACCATCGGCGCTTCGCCCTTGGTGAACAGGCCATAGGCCTCGCTCCAACCCGGCGTGACCGTCAGCACGCGGCCCTTGAGCTTGGCCCAGGCTTCCGGTGCCTTGTCGCCATAGACCGACTTGACCCACAAGAGCAGGCCGAGGCCGGGCGTCGAGGTGCGGGGGTCCTGGATGGCGATCTTCTGCTCAGGGTCGCCTTCGACCAGCTCCTTGAGGCTCTTCGGCGGGGTCTTCAGCTTTTCGGTGTCGTAGACGACGGCGAAATAGCTGTAGTCGTAAGGCACAAAGGTATCGTCCTTCCAGTCGCCCGGCACCTTGACGTTTTCGCCCACCGAACCGTGCGGCGCAAACAGACCGGTCGCCTTGGCCTCGGCGGTCAAATTGGTGTCGAGGCCGAGCACGATGTCGGCCTTGGTGGCCGCACCCTCGAGCTTGACGCGGTTGAGCAGGGCAACGCCGTCGGCCACCGAAACGAAATCGACCTCGCAGGTGCATTCGGCCTCGAACGCCTTCTTGACCTGCGGGCCGGGGCCCCACTCGGCGGTAAAGCTTTCGTAGGTGTAGACGGTGAGCTTGCCTTCGGCTGCGGCCGGGAAGGCAATAGCGGCGAGCGCCAGGGCGGAAGTCAGGGACAGAACGGGCGAGCGCATCGGCGCCTCCTTCATTGGTGTTGAAAGGGAATTTGAAGCGCCGGGCGTCCGAAGCATCTAATCCCTCCGCCGGTACAAACCGGATCAGGTTCAGCGGGTTGGCCGGAACTCTCCATGCCTCTCAGCCTGCCCGCTTGCGCGTGACAGGCACCCCGTTAGAGCGGTCCCACAAATAGAGCCGCGCGGAAGGCCGCGCAAGCAGTAGTTTGCCGGCCACGCGCCGCCTCGCGGCCTTCCGTTTCGGCTGCCGGGCTGGTAATGCGCTTGCCATGACCCGGTTCACCCTACTTCTCGGCGGCGAGCTCTTCCGCACGCCGCGCCTCGACCGTCAGGTCGCGGGCAGCCGCGTCATCGCGGCCGATTCCGGTATCCGTCATGCCGCAACGCTCGGTCTGCTGCCGGAACTCTGGCTCGGAGACTTTGACTCGGCGCCCGCCGAGATCGACCCGAGCTTCGCGTCCGTGCCGCGCGAGATATTTCCCGCCGACAAGGACAAGACCGACGGCGAACTGGCGATCGCGGCTGCGCTCGCCCGCGGAGCAACCTCGCTGGTGCTGGTCGGTGCCTTTGGCGGAGCTCGTGCCGACCACGCCTTTCTTCATCTCGCGCTGGCGCTGCGCCTTGCCGAAGCAGGCACGGAGGTTCTGTTGACCAGCGGCCGCCAGGAGGCACATCCGCTTTTGCCCGGCACTTCCGACTTCGACTATGAAGACGGCACGCTGTTTTCGGTGCTCGCCTTCTCCAAGCTTTCCGGCCTGACCGAAGAGGGTGCCAAATGGCCGCTCGACAGCGTCCAGGTGCCTTTCGGCTCGTCGCTGACGCTTTCCAACGAAGTGCGCGGCAGTTTGCGCGTCTCGCTAGGCAGTGGCCGTGCGCTGCTCCTTGCCCATCCCTTTCCTGCCTCGGATTTCTGAAACATGGCCCCTCCGCTTCTCAATCTCGATGGCATTCGCCTGACCTTTGGCGGCGTGCCGCTGCTCGACGGCGCGGCCCTGTCGGCCTCGACCGGCGACAAGATCGCGCTTGTCGGCCGCAACGGTTCCGGCAAGTCGACGCTGCTCAAGATCGCTGCCGGCATGGTGGAGCCCACGGACGGCGAGGTCTTCCGCCAGCCCTCGGCGACGATCCGCTATCTGCCGCAGGCGCCCGACATGGACGGCTTTGCCAGCGTACGCGCCTATGTCGAGTCTGGCCTCGGGCCGGCCGACGACGCGCATCGCGCCACCTACCTGCTCGATCACCTCGGCCTCACCGGCGAGGAGCGGCCCGGCGACCTGTCCGGCGGCGAGGCACGCCGTGCCGCACTTGCCCGCGTCATGGCGCCCGAGCCGGACATCCTTTTGCTCGACGAGCCGACCAACCATCTCGACCTCTCCGTCATCGAGTGGCTGGAAGAGGAGCTTATCCGGACCTCCTCGGCGCTGATCCTGATTTCGCATGATCGCCGCTTCCTCGAACGCGTCAGCCGCAACACCGTCTGGCTCGACCGCGGCCAGACGCGCCGGCTCGACCGTGGCTTTGCCCACTTCGAGGAATGGCGCGACCAGATCCTCGAGGAAGAGGAGCGCGACCAGCACAAGCTCGGCCGCCAGATCGTGCGCGAAGAGCATTGGCTGCGCTACGGCGTGACGGCGCGGCGCAAGCGCAACATGCGCCGCTTGGGCGAACTGCAGACAATGCGCCAGAAATTCCGTGGCCATCGCGGAGCCGAAGGGGTGGCGACGATGGTCGCCAGCGATGCCGCAGAATCCGGCAAGCTGGTCATCGAGGCCAAGAACATCGAAAAGAGCTTCGGCGACCTGACGGTGGTGAAGGGCTTCTCGACCCGCATCCAGCGTGGTGACCGCATCGGCCTCGTCGGTCCCAACGGTGCCGGCAAGACGACGCTGCTCAAGATGCTGACCGGCGAGATGGAGCCCGATGCGGGCAACGTGCGGCTCGGCGTCAACCTGGAGATCGCCACGCTCGACCAGAAGCGCGAGGCGGTCGACCCGAACGAAACCCTGACCAGTTACCTGACCGACGGTCGCGGCGAGAACCTCGTCATCAATGGCGAGCAGCGCCACGTCGTGTCCTACATGAAGGACTTCCTGTTCAAGCCCGAGCAGGCACGCACGCCGGTGCGTGAACTCTCGGGCGGCGAGCGCGCTCGGCTGATCCTGGCACGCGTTCTGGCGCGCCCGGCCAATTTGCTGGTGCTCGACGAACCGACCAACGATCTCGACATGGAGACGCTGGAACTGCTGCAGGAACTGGTCGCCGGTTTCGCCGGCACCGTCATCCTGGTCAGCCACGACCGTGACTTCCTCGACCGCACGGTAACCAGCATCATTGCACCCGACAACGATGGCAAATGGGTCGAATATGCCGGCGGCTATTCCGACATGCTGGCCCAGCGCGGCGGCACTAGGCTCGACGACCGCAAGTCGCGCAAGGCGAATGCCGAGACGTCGAGCGCGTCGCGCAGCGAACCCGACGCACCCAAGGCTGCGGCCAAGAAGCTGTCCTTCAAGCAGAAATTCGCTCTCGAAAGCCTGCCCAAGAAGATGGAAGCGGTGACCGCTTCGATCTCGCGGCTGGAAAACCAGATTGCCGATCCGGCCTTCTACGAGCGCGATCCCCATGGCTTCCAGAAGACCATCGCCGCCCTCGACAAGGAACGGGTGACGCTGACAGGGCTTGAGGAAGAATGGCTGGAGCTGGAGATGCTGCGCGAGGAACTCGAAGGTTAGTCCGATTCTTGCTCTCCGTCGGTCATGCGCATATTGTATGTGCATGACCGACGGAGAGTCTCATGCTTCAAAAGGCAGCCAAACCTACGCGCAAACCAACGAATGTGTCCCTCGATTCTAGACTGGTCGAGGAGGCCAAGGCGCTTGGTATCAATATGTCCCAAGCCGCCGAAGCTGGACTGGCGAAAGCGATTTCCGAGGAGAAATCGCGCCAGTGGCTGGAGGAAAACAGGGAAGCCATCGAAAGCTCGAACGAGTATGTGGAACGTAACGGATTGCCGTTAGCCAAGTACCGGATGTTCTGATGGCGCGCTTCGATCTGTATCGTAATGCAGACGCCGACGCTTATTTTCTCGATGTTCAGGCCGATCTACTCCGGCACTTAAACACCCGCGTGGTGGTTCCAATCTTGCCGCCGAACATGGCGCCCAAGCCGGCGCACAGATTGAATCCGATATTCGCGATTGGCGGCAAGGACTACGTCATGGTGACGCAATTCATATCGGCCGTGATGGCTTCCGAGTTGCCTGCGGCAGTCGATAATCTATCGAAACAACACGACAAAATTACCGACGCCCTCGATATGCTGTTCCAGGGCTTCTGACGCGGGACGGCCCGCGTCAGAATTATGCGCACGCTACGGTGCGCCGGCCTTATCCCGCAGCCTTGGCCTGCCAGGCCTTCATCGCGTCTTCGAACACCTTGTCGCCGGGGATGCCCTTTTCCAGCGTGAACAAGGCGCGGCGACCGGACTTGTAGACGACGGGCACGTCGATCCAGCTCTGGCGACGCAGAAGGTTCAGGTTGGCGTCGACTTCGGCCTTGGTGTCGTTGAGCGCGACGAGGAAGAAGCCGTCGGCAATCTTGGCCGGAATGCCGAGCAAGGAGTTGCCGGCGTCCTGTTCGGAACTCTTCATCGCCACACGCAGGATATTCTCGATGCCGCCGCCTTCGAAGCCGTCAGGCGTCAGGAAGATCATTTCGAGGATATGGCTCGCCGGCAGCGTCTTGTCGGCGTTGCGGCGGATGGTCATGCGCAGCTGAATATCCTTGCCCGGGATCGTCGCCTCGGCGCGGATCGCCGGTTCGGGCGGCAGGTCGCCGCCGGGAGATTCCTGCACAACGGTCCAGACGACTGCACCGGGCTCGGCCGACCCCTGCGCTACGTTGGTACGTTCCTCGTAGAAGATCGCCTTCTGTCCGACGGCGATGGGTGCGTTTTCGCTCGTCGCAGGCGGCGTCGGAGCCGTGCCCTGGGCGGGCGGCGTCGCCGGTGTCTCTGGCGCGGGCTGGTCCGGTTCGGGCGGGGTCGCCGGTGCTGCTGGCGGCTGTTGGGTCAACGCGGCGACGGAGGTGCCTTCGCCGACGCCGTTGCTGCCGCTTGCCGGACCCGGGTCGACTTCGTTGCCGTCCGCCGTCATGCGCTGGGTGAACTTGCCCGGTTCGCCACCGGCCGGGGCCTGGGCGTTCTGGCCGCCATTGGCTGGCGGGGGTGTCGCCGCTTCCTTCGCGGGCGCGGTCGCCGCCGGCTTGTCGTCGCTGGAGCCGACGAACGCGTCGCCGTTCGACCACAGTGCATAGCCGCCACCGCCAATCACCACGACTGCAAGTGCAGCGGCAATCAGGCCGCCGCTGACGCGCTTGCGTGGTCTTTGCCGGGTGTTCTGGAATGGATCGACGTCCTCAGGCGCCTCATCGCCGAAACGGTTGTCGCCCTCCGCTTCTGGCGCCCCGTTGCCGAAATCGTGGCTGGCCGAGAAGTCGGGCAGTGGCTCACGTGCCTGCGGTGCATAGGTCGGCGCAGGGACGGCTGCGGGCGACGGCGGCACGGGCGCAACGGGAGTCGCAGGGCGCCGAATCTCCGGCTCGGGCGCGGGCCGGCTGTAGGCCGGCTGGTCCTTGTTGCGGGCGATAGAAGTAAAGACGTTTTCGAGCTCGGCCAGCGGGTCGTCTTCGACCGGCTTTGCGGTGAACGACGCCTCGACGGTGGCGATGGCGTCCTCGAGCGACTTCGTCTGCCGTTCGGCGACGGCGGCAGGCGGCTGCGGGTCGAGGGCGGCAAGCTTGGCAGCGATCGTGCTGCGGGCCTTGTCATATACCCGCGCGCGCATTGCCGGCGTGGTGTCGCCCATGCCATCCAGCGTCTTCTTCAGGACCGCTACGAAGTCTGCCATTCTCTCGTCGACCTATCTTTTCTTCTGGGCCGCGCCGCGTCCGGCAGCTGGCGCCGCCGGAAAGCTGCCAAAACTAGTCTTCAAACGGGTCGGTCACAAGTATCGTGTCCTCCCGCTCCGGGCTGGTGGAAAGCATCGCCACGGGTGCGCCGATCAGCTCTTCGATATAACGCACATACTTCACCGCCTGGGCCGGCAGGGCGTTCCAGCTGCGGGCGCCTGCGGTGGTACCCTTCCAGCCTTCGAGCGTCTCGTAGACCGGCTCGACGCGTGCCTGCGCGCCCTGGCTCGCGGGCAGGTAGTCGATCAGCTCGCCGTCGAGCATGTAGCCGGTGCAGACCTTGATCTCGTCGAGGCCGTCGAGCACGTCGAGCTTGGTCAGCGCGATGCCCTTGATGCCGTTGACGGCAACCGCCTGGCGCACGAGTACGGCGTCGAACCAGCCGCAGCGGCGCTTACGCCCCGTCACCACGCCGAACTCGTGGCCACGGGTGCCGAGGAATTCGCCGATCTCGTTCTGTTGCTCGGTCGGGAACGGGCCTTCGCCGACGCGCGTCGTATAGGCCTTGGTGATGCCGAGGACATAGTTGATCGCGCCCGGTCCGACGCCCGATCCGGCGGCTGCCTGGCCGGCAACCGTGTTCGACGAGGTGACGAACGGATAGGTGCCGTGGTCGATGTCGAGCAGGGTACCCTGCGCGCCCTCGAACAGGATGCGTTCGCCGGCACGGCGCTTGTCGTCGAGTACCTTCCAGACGCGGTCCATGTAAGGCAGGATCTGGTCGGCGATCGAGGTCAGCTCGGCCATGATGGCGTCATGCGTCACTTCCGCATGGCCGAGGCCGCGGCGCAGCGCATTGTGGTGCGTGAGCAACCTGTCGACCTTGTGGGGCAGTGTGTCCAAATCCGCCAAGTCCATCACCCTGACAGCACGGCGTCCCACCTTGTCCTCGTAGGCGGGGCCGATGCCGCGACGGGTCGTGCCAATCTTCGTGCCCGAATTGGAGGCGGCGTCCTCGCGGAAGCCGTCCAATTCGCGATGCAAGGACAGGATAAGCGCAGTGTTTTCGGCTATTTTCAGGCGGTCGGGGCCGATCTCGACGCCCTGGGCGCGGATCTTCTCCAATTCCGCGACGAAGGCGTGCGGATCGAAGACCACGCCGTTGCCGATGATCGACAGCTTGCCCTCGCGGACGACGCCGGAGGGCAGGAGCGAAAGCTTGTAGACCACGCCGTCGACCACCAGCGTGTGACCGGCGTTATGCCCGCCCTGGAACCGCACCACCACATCGGCGCGCTCGGACAGCCAGTCCACGATCTTGCCCTTGCCTTCGTCGCCCCACTGGGAACCGACGACCACCACATTGGCCATGATATTTTCCTTCCGACATCGCGGGCCGGGCCGCGAACAGTGCAAAATGACAGGCCTCTATAACGCCAAGCAATTGCAAGCGCGACCTTTCTTTGCCGCCTCAGGCACAACAAATTCTGCCTTTGGAGGCATTTACTTGCCGGGATCGGCCACTTAGGCCCGGGGCATAGCCTGTCGCCCGCGAAAGTTCGTCCGGATGTTCCGAAATGCCTATGTCCTGCTGTTGCTGACAACCCTGTTCTGGGGCGGCAACTCGGTGGCGGGCAAGCTCGCGGTCGGCCACGTCTCGCCGATGCTGTTCACCACCATGCGCTGGGCCTTCGCTGCCGCCCTGCTCGTCGCCATCGGCTGGCCGCGGCTGCGTGCCGACTGGCCCGTGGTTCGCAAGCATATCTGGGTGCTCGCCAGCCTGGGCGCGCTCGGCTTCACCGTGTTCAACGCGGCGCTCTACACCGCGCTGAATTTCACCACCGCAATCAACACCAGCATCGAGCAGGCGGGCATGCCGATGCTGATCTTCGCCGCCAACTTCCTGCTGTTCCGGATGCGCGTCGCCCCCGGCCAGATCCTCGGCTTCCTGCTTTCGCTGCTTGGCGTCGCGCTGACGGCGAGCCATGGCAACCTCTCGAACCTGGTGGTGCTGGACCTGAATTTCGGCGACGCCCTGATGCTGGTCGCTGTGCTCGTCTACAGCGCCTATACGGTGGCGCTTCGCTTCAAGCCCGACATCCACTGGCAAAGCCTGATGATCATGCTGGCGGCGTCGGCCTTCGTCACCTCGATCCCGTTCACGGCGTGGGAGATCGCCACCGATCGGGTGATTGCGCCCGATCTCTATGGCTGGGCGCTGACCGCCTATGTCGTGGTATTCCCGTCGATCATGGCGCAGATGTTCTACATCCGCGGTGTCGAACTCATCGGCGCCAATCGGGCCGGCTTGTTCATCAATATGGTCCCTATCTTCGGGACGCTGCTTTCGGTCCTGATCCTCGGCGAGGATTTCCAGCTCTACCATGCGCTGGCCATCGCCCTGGTGTTCGGCGGCATCTGGCTGGCTGAGCACAGCGGACGCAAGATGGCGAGCGCCGAGGAGCTGATGGCTCGCAGCGCCGTCGATCGCGGTTCCTGAAAGAAAAAGGCGCGGACCAAGCCGCGCCCTCTTCAGCCTTGGGAGGCAATGCCGTCCAGCCGGTCGATCAGAAGCCGTTGACGTCGAACTGCAGGCGCTTGGCCGAGTCGATCGACTTGTGGTCGCGCACCTTGGCAAGCACGTCCTCGGGGAAGGGCGCATCGAGATAGAGCAGCGCGATGGCGTCGCCGCCCGGGCGGTCGCGGCCAAGCTGGAAGTTGGCGATGTTGACGCCGTTCTCGCCGCAGACGGTGCCGAGCAGGCCGATGATGCCGGGCGCATCGGCATTGGTGGTGTAGAGCATGTGCTGGCCGACCTCGGCATCGAGATTGATGCCCTTGATCTGGATGAAGCGCGGCTTGCCGTCGGAGAAGCAGGTGCCGGCGATCGAACGGGTCATGTGCTCGGTCTTGACCGTCAGCTTGATGTAGCCGTCGAAGACGCCCGACTTGTCGCGCTTGACCTCGGCGACGATGATGCCGCGCTCCTTCACCATGATCGGCGCCGATACCATGTTGACGTCGGAGAGCTGCGGGCGGATCAGGCCGGCAAGGGCAGCGCTGATCAGCGCCTTGGTGTTCATCTGCGCGGTCTGGCCGTCGAACAGGATCTCGACCTCGGTGATCGGGTCTTCCGTCACCTGGCCGACAAAGGCGCCCAGAACTTCGGCGAGCTTGACGAAGGGCTTCAGCCGTGGGGCTTCTTCCGCCGTGATCGAGGGCATGTTGATGGCGTTGGTGACCGCACCCTTGACCAGATAATCGGCCATCTGCTCGGCGACTTGCAGTGCCACGTTCTCCTGCGCTTCCGATGTCGAGGCGCCGAGATGTGGCGTGCAGACCACGTTGTCCATGCCGAACAGCTCGTTGTGCTCGGCCGGCTCGACCTCGAACACGTCGATGCCGGCACCCGCCACCTTGCCGCTCTTCAGCCCGGCGATCAGGTCCTTCTCGACAATCAGGCCGCCGCGGGCGCAGTTGATGATGCGCACGCCGGTCTTCATCCTGGCGATGGAATCGGCATTGATGATGTTGCGCGTCTTGTCGGTCAGCGGCGTGTGCAGGGTGATGAAGTCGGCGCGGGCAAGCAACTCGTCGAGCTCGACCTTCTCGACGCCCAGTTCCTCGGCGCGATGCTCGGAGAGGAACGGGTCGAAGGCGACGACATGCATCTTGAGACCAACGGCGCGGGTGGCGACGATCGAGCCGATATTGCCGCAACCGATCAGGCCGAGCGACTTGCCGGTGATCTCGACGCCCATGAAGCGGTTCTTTTCCCACTTACCGGCATGCGTCGACACGCTGGCTTCGGGGATCTGGCGCGCAACCGCGAACATCAGCGCGATGGCGTGCTCGGCGGTGGTGATCGAATTGCCGAAGGGCGTGTTCATGACGATGATGCCGCGCCGCGAGGCGGCGGGAATGTCGACATTGTCGACGCCGATGCCGGCGCGGCCGATGACCTTGAGATTGGTCGCGGCCGCGATCAGCTTTTCGGTGACCTTGGTCGCCGAGCGGATGGCAAGGCCGTCATACTGGCCGATGACTTCGAGCAGCTTTTCCTTGTCCTTGCCGAGATCGGGAAGATAGTCGACCTCGACGCCACGATCCCTGAAGATCTGGACGGCGGTGGGGGAGAGTTTGTCGGAAACGAGAACGCGGGGCATGGGCAAATCCTCTTGCGATTGGCCTACCTCCCCCTTGTGGGGAGGTCGGTCGCGCAGCGACCGGGTTGGGGGCAAATGGGTGAACGCAGGGATGGGAGCAAAGTCTAATGGATGCACCCCCACCCCGATCCGCTTGCGGATCGACCCTCCCCACGAGGGGGAGGGTAAGACCGTCAGGCCGCGGCCTTGAGTGCGGCCTTCTGATTGGCGAAGGCCCAGTCGAGCCACGGCATCAGCGCCACAAGATCCGATGTCTCGACGGTGGCGCCGGCCCAGATGCGCAGGCCGGGAGGGGCGTCGCGATAGGCGCCGATGTCGAAGGCGACGCCTTCCTTTTCGAGCGCCGAGACCATGCCCTTGGCGAATGCCGCCTGGCCGTCCTTGTCGAGGTTTGCCACCTCAGGATCGACGATAGACAAGCAGACCGAGGTGTTCGAGCGCGTTTCCGGCACGACGGCGAGATGGCCGAGCCAGCCGGCTTCGTTCACGAAGGCGTCGATGGCGGCGAAATTGGCGTCAGCGCGGGCGACGAGCCCGTCAAGCCCACCGACCGACTCGGCCCAGTTCAGCGCATCGACATAGTCCTCGACGCACAGCATCGACGGTGTGTTGATGGTCTCGCCCTTGAAGATGCCTTCGATCAGCTTGCCACCCGAGGTCATGCGGAAAATCTTGGGCAGCGGCCAGGCCGGCTTGTAGGTTTCGAGCCGCTCGACGGCGCGGGGGCTGAGGATCAGCATGCCATGCGCGCCTTCGCCACCGAGCACCTTCTGCCAGGAGAAGGTGACGACATCGAGCTTGGCGTAGTCGAGGCGCTGGGCAAAGGCCGCCGAGGTCGCGTCGCAGATGGTCAGTCCCTTGCGGTCGGCCGGGATGAAGTCGCCGTTGGCGACGCGCACGCCCGAGGTCGTGCCGTTCCAGGTGAAGACCACGTCGCGGTCGAAATCGACCTTGGTCAGGTCCGGCAGCTCGCCGTAGGGCGCCTCGAACTTGCGCACGTCCTCAAGCTTCAACTGCTTGACCACGTCGGTGATCCAGCCGGCGCCGAACGACTCCCAGGCGACCATGTCGACGCCGCGCTCGCCGAGCAGCGACCACAGCGCCATCTCGACAGCGCCCGTGTCGGAGGCTGGAACGATGCCGATGCGATAGCCGGCGGGAACCTTGAGGATTTCGCGCGTCAGCTCGATCGCCTGTTCGAGCTTGGTCTTGCCGATCTTGGCGCGGTGCGAACGGCCGAGCGGTGCGTCGGCGAGGGCCTGGAGCGACCAGCCGGGACGTTTTGCGCAGGGACCTGAGGAGAAATTGGGGTTTGCCGGACGGAGTCCGGGCTTGGCGACGATCGTCATCGTGGTTCTATCCTTCCAGATAGTTGGCCCCTCGTTGGGGAGGGGTGGCCCACGGACGGCGATATTAGGCTCGGCCTCCGGCGTCAAGAGGAAATTGCGCGTCGCATCTGGAACAGTTTTCCAAGTGCAAAGGCGGCGGGCCAAAACCCGCCGCCTTTTGAATGGCTTGGTCGAAAAGGCCGGCTACCAGAGATCGTAGCGCAGGCCGACCTTGACCTGATGGTAGTCTACGCCCTTCTTGACCGTCAGCGTGTCGATGTCGACATATTCGAGGTCGGGAGCGGTGAGGTACTGGTAGCCGACGTCGACCGAGGTGTTCTGCGCCACCTGGTAGTTGATGCCGGCGCCGACCGAATAGGCGACCTTGTACTGGGTGTCGTCGAGGTTGAAGGTGACCGGCCCGGGCAAGACGCTGTAGTCGAGCGTGGTGCTCGAATAGATCAGGCCGACGCCGGCGCCGACATAGGGCGTGAAGCCGGCGATGGTGCCAAGGTCGGCATAGACATTGGCCATGCCGTTCCAGACGTTGTTCTCGAAATTGACCTGGCTGCCACCGCTGGCGACGTCGAGCTTGTCATAGGAAACGAAGCCGAAATTCAGTTCGCCGCGCAGGAAGTCGTTGAAGTGGTAGCCGGCGCCGATGCTGCCGTTGACGTGGATGTTGCGCGTTTCTTCGCCCAGCAGCGTGAACTGGTAGGGCGTGTCGCTGAAATTGTAGCCGAGATCGCCGCGTAGGTACCAGCCCGAGCCGACCTCGACGGGGACATATTCCGGTGCCTCTTCGATGACGACAGGCGGATCGTAGTCGGCAGCGCTTGCCGCCAGCGGCCACAGCATGGTCGCCGTCAGCGCCAGCGCTATGCGAGACTTCAATGTCATGATCGCATTCTCCCGAAATGGCGCCAGGGTGTTGCCCGAGAATCCAGCAGCCGTTCGAGTCATTGTTAACCATAGAGGTTAAGTCGCGGTTAAGGATAACAGTTGGTTAGCGGGTGGCTCCATCGGCAACCGAACAACGAAAAACCGCCCGGCTTACCGGGCGGTTTTGCAGATTGGCGCTCCATGCGTCGCGATGACGCCAGGGCGATCAGTTCAACGAATAGCGGACGCCAAGCTTGAAGTCGTGCGAGGTGATGTCCTTGAAGCGGATGCCGCTGTTTCCGGCTGGCGGGAACGGCTCGGCCGGATCGTCGTTCTTGAGTTCCCCTGTCTGGCCATCGCCAAGCGAGAGGAAGCTGTAGCCGAGGTCGATAGTCATGCGCTCGGTCGCTTTGATGCCGACACCGGCGTGCAGTGCCCAGGCGAGATCCCAGCGCGACTTGTCGTCGGCATAGGCGCCGCCATTGTTGATGATGTTGATGTCGCGGAAACTGGAGATCGTGTTCCGCGATGCGCCGATACCGGCGCCGAGATAGGGCGTTACGCCGTAGAAGTCGCCGAGGTCTGCATAGGCGTTGGCCAGGAACAGCCACTCCGACTTCTTGCCGCGGTAGTCATTGGTGGTGATGACACCGCCATTATCCTGCCAGTCCAGGGCGTTGAACTCGGAATTGCCGCGGTATTCGACCGTCAGGTCGCCGCGGAGGAAATCGTTGAACTGGTAGCCGACGCCGGCACCGAATGTCGGGGCGGAGCCGAAGCTGCCCTCGTCGTACCAGCCATGAGCATCCGGGAATGCGAACAGCTCCGACTCCAGCCGCTTGATACGCTGGTTGCTCATGCCGATGTGGCCACGCAGGTACCAGCCGCCGTAAGATGGCTGTTCTACCTCGATGATCGGCTCGGGCATGTCCGCGGCGAATGCCGGGGCAGTGACGCTGGCAAGCAGCGCGGCGGCGAACGCCTTCTTTCCAAAATTGCGCATGATAAAAACCCCATACCTGCGGACCCGCTACGCGCCCGACCATGACTAACCGCCATGGATAATGCTTGGTATAGGTTAAGGGCTGCTTAACCCTGACGATTAACCACGTTTTCTTGCGCTTCATGGTTGCTGGACTGTGCGAGCGGCTTCTGCTGCAAGCAAAAAAGCCCGCGCGAGGCGGGCTTTGCTTGATCGGCTAAGTTCTTGAAAGGATCAGGCGGCCGAGCGGCTCTCTGAAATGACGCCGACGATGTCGTTGACTACGGTTTCGACCAGCTGCGGGTCGTCGCCCTCGGCCATGACGCGGATCAGCGGTTCGGTGCCCGAAGGGCGGATCACCAGGCGGCCGGTCTTGCCGAGCCGGCTGCGGCCGTCCTCGATCGCCGCCTTGACGAGTGCCTCTTCGAGCGGCTTGCCGCCGGAGAAGCGCACGTTCTTGAGCAGCTGCGGCACCGGCTCGAAGGTGCGGCTCAACTCGCTCATCGGCTTGTTGGAGCGCTTGATGCAGGCCAGCACTTGGAGGGCTGCCACAAGCCCGTCGCCGGTGGTCGAGAAATCCGACAGCACGATGTGGCCGGACTGTTCGCCGCCGATGTTGAGGCCGTGCGCGCGCATGTGCTCGACGACATAGCGGTCGCCGACCTTGGTGCGGTGCAGTTCGAGGTTGAGGTCGCCGAGATAGCGCTCGAGCCCGAGGTTCGACATCACGGTCGCGACCACGCCGCCGCCGGCAAGGCGGCCGCTCTGCTGCCAGGATTGCGCGATCAGCGCCATGATCTGGTCGCCGTCGACGATGGTGCCGTTCTCGTCGACGATGACAACGCGGTCGGCGTCGCCGTCGAGCGCGATGCCAATGTCGGCGCGCACCTCGTGGATCTTCTTCTGCAGGCCGGCCGGATGGGTCGAGCCGCACTCCTGGTTGATGTTGAAGCCGTTGGGCTCGACATTGATGGCGATCACTTCCGCGCCGAGTTCCCACAGTGCTGCCGGCGCCACCTTGTAGGCCGCGCCGTTGGCGCAGTCGACGACGATGCGCAGGCCCGACAGCGACATCGAGCGGGGCAGGGTGCGCTTGGCGAATTCGATGTAGCGGTCATGCACGCCGTCGACGCGCTTGGCCCGGCCGAGGCCGTCGGAATCTGCCAGCAGCGCCTCGACGTCCTGGTCGAGCATCGCCTCGATGCGTTCCTCGATCTCGTCAGACAGCTTGTAGCTGTCGGGGCCGAACAGCTTGATGCCGTTGTCGTAATAGGGATTGTGCGAGGCTGAGATCATCACGCCGATGTCGGCGCGCAGCGAGCGCACCAGCATGGCGACAGCCGGCGTCGGGATCGGGCCGAGCAGGAACACGTCCATGCCGGCGGCGCAAAGCCCGGCGACCAGCGCGTTCTCGATCATGTAGCCCGACAGCCGCGTGTCCTTGCCCAGCACCACGCGATGGCGGTGGTTGCCGCGCTGGAACGACAGGCCGGCGGCCATGCCGACCTTCATCGCGATCTCTGCCGTCATCGGAAATTTGTTGGCCCGTCCGCGAATGCCGTCGGTGCCGAAATAGCGTCCAGCCATGATTAGCCTGTCCCCGTGAAGTCCACCCGCGATTGCTTTGCCACAACCTGGGGCGACCAACGCATCACATTTGGTGATTTTATGTCACAAAACCTTAGAAAAGGGTTGGGGTTTTTGGGGGGAGAGAGCTTCATCTTGAAAGTAGGACTATTTTCCTATATCGTGCATCGCGATATAGGAGACTGTTTGGATGTCGGATGTTGAAAGGGATTTGGGGACGTTAGTCAGAGGAATTCATTTGCTGCGCACTGAAACGCTGTTCCTTCGGCTGCATTTGATTTTGAAGGCTGGATTTCGTCCGGATCAACCGCGTGTCCCGGCAGGCAATCCCGAGGGCGGGCAGTGGACTGACGGTGGGGTCGTTCGAGTCAGTCGGCGAACAAGCGGATCCTCAGGACCGATCCGTGTGGGCAACCGGTGGCTCAATCCCACTCCGGCTCAGGAAGTTCGTCTAGCCACCAGTTTTGCTGAAATGAGAGCCGCCCTTCGGGACGTCCGAAAGGTGGATTCGCGATGGAAGCCCACACCCCAACTTTATGAGACGGTTGAAGGTCAGATCGCGGCAAACATGGCAATTGCCTTGCAGGCCCGCTTCCGGGTGTTCGAACTTCGAGGTACGATTGTAGGCCCCGGACCATATGCACGTGAGTGGATTGCTGCACCTGCGACGAATCGTAGATTGACGAGAAGCGAGCAAAACGAAGTCAATAGAATTGGGCGCGCGTGGGGATGCCATCGATGCGGGGTCAAGATTCCAGGCACGTATAGCCAGAATTTCATCGGGGACCATCAATGGCCTCGTTCGATGGGAATTCCAATCCGAATTTATCCTCACTGCTGGAGCTGCAGCAACACGCAGGGTGGACTGGTCAATGGGCTGAGATACAGGAGCGAGAAATGACCGTCTTGGATCGGCGCATCGCGCCGGAATACGCAAGCTTCTACATAGCCGGCTCAAGGAAGGTCGAGGTGCCCATAGGGGGAGAGCCTAGAACAGTCCGTGCCTCGCGAGATTGCATCAACATGTCCTGCCTCAATTCGCAGGATGGGGATACGGTAGTCTTCTTGGGATGGGCTGATGATCTCGGAAGGTTGGAAAAGCCGATCCACGATGGGGTGTTGAACACCAATAGCGGCGTGGTAATCGTTTTTGACGCCAACATGCCGGAAATCCTGAGCATGGCAGTGCCCACTCCGGAGACGCGTGTTCGAATATGGGCAAATCGTCTATTGGAGCCCGACAGGATTCAAATAGGGCTCGGATAGTCCTCACAACAGTTGCCGCAGAGCTCTTGGCGATCAGCTTCTTGATAAGGTGCTACGCTTAGGTAGCATTGATGCAGTCCTTGCCGAACTCACGTAGCCTCACCTCACCTCGAAAGCTTGGCGCCGGCAAGTAGATCATCGATGACCGAAGCGCGAAAAGCGCCGCTCTCCGGGGTGCCATGTTGTTCATGAGAAGAGCCGCCACGCGGCTTGTTGTCTTCCGACAGGGCGACGATGTTGGAGGCACCGTTGTCGCTGCCGGTGTGGCCAACGACCTTGCGGCTTACGGTTTCCTCCTCGGCCCAGCCGAGCCCCTGATATGGGTAGATCTTCGGATCGGCCTGCCTGCGCAACATTTCGGCCGCTGGGACAGGATGGCGTTTGGGCCGCCTCCCAGCATGGCATGCAGCGATTTTCCGAGGTCGCTCACCGAGCAGCGCAGCATTCCGGCGCACGTCGGGATAGCCCTACTGCGGCAGTTCGACGAACGCGCAGTTCTCGAACGTGTAAGCCCCCCCGCTTTCGGTGACGGCCTGCCGATCGCACGCGATTCGGACGCCCCCGGCAGGGCTGGCATACGCGCCTACTCGGCGAAAGCTTGGCGCCGACTTCGAGCATGCATCGAGCTTGCTGGCTGGCACGCCCGGAATGCAAAAACGCCGCCGAGTTTCCTCGGCGGCGTTTTTCATTCAGTCGACGTCCAGCCCTCAGTTCGAAGGCTGAGGCTCCATGCCGCCTTCGGGCTCGGAGCCCTTCTTCTTGCCGCGGGTCGAGCCGGCCTTGGGCACGGCCGAGCCGCGCGAGGTCGGGGTGTCGTCGCCCATGTCGCGGGCAGGCTTGTTGCCGGCGATCAGTTGCTTGATCTCCTCGCCCGACAGCGTCTCGTATTCGAGCAGGCCTTCGGCGAGGGCGATCCAGTCCTTCTTCTTCTTGGTCAGGATCTTGCGGGCTTCGTTGTAGGCCTCGTCGATCAGGCGGCGCACTTCGGCGTCGATGATCTGTGCGGTCTCTTCCGAGACGTTCTGGGTGCGGGCCACCGAATGACCGAGGAAAACTTCTTCCTGGTTGTCGCCATAAGCGACATGGCCAAGCTTGTCGGAGAAGCCCCAGCGCGTCACCATGGCGCGCGCCAGCTTGGTCGCCTGCTCGATGTCGGAGGACGCACCCGAGGTGATGTTTTCCTTGCCGAACTTGAACTCCTCGGCGACGCGGCCGCCCATCATGATCGCCAGGCGCGAGATCATGTACTTGTAGCTCATCGAGTAACGGTCGCCTTCCGGCAGCTGCATGACCATGCCGAGCGCGCGGCCGCGCGGGATGATGGTCGCCTTGTGCAGTGGGTCGGCGGCCGGCACGTTGAGCGCCAGGATGGCGTGGCCGGATTCGTGATAGGCGGTCAGCTCCTTCTCGGCCTGGGTCATGGCCGAGGAGCGGCGCTCGGCGCCCATCATGATCTTGTCCTTGGCGTCCTCGAATTCCTGCATGGTGACGAGGCGCTTGTTGCGGCGCGCTGCCATCAGGGCGGATTCGTTGACGAGGTTCATCAGGTCGGCACCGGAGAAGCCCGGGGTGCCACGAGCGACGACCTTGAGGTCGACATTGGGCGCCAGCGGAACGTTGCGGACATGGACCTTGAGGATCTTCTCGCGGCCGACGATGTCGGGGTTCGGCACCACGACCTGGCGGTCGAAGCGGCCCGGACGCAGCAGCGCGGGATCGAGAACGTCGGGACGGTTGGTCGCGGCGATCAGGATGATGGACTCGTTGGCCTCGAAGCCGTCCATCTCGACCAGCAGCTGGTTCAGCGTCTGCTCGCGCTCGTCGTTGCCGCCGCCGAGGCCGGCGCCACGATGGCGGCCGACGGCGTCGATTTCGTCGATGAAGATGATGCAGGGCGCGTTCTTCTTGGCCTGCTCGAACATGTCGCGGACACGGCTTGCGCCGACGCCGACGAACATTTCGACGAAGTCCGAGCCGGAGATGGTGAAGAACGGCACGTTGGCTTCACCTGCGACCGAACGGGCAAGCAGGGTCTTGCCGGTACCGGGAGGGCCAACGAGCAGTACGCCGCGCGGGATCTTGCCGCCGAGGCGCTGGAACTTCTGCGGGTCGCGCAGGAATTCGACGATCTCCTCGAGGTCTTCCTTGGCTTCGTCGACACCGGCGACGTCGCCAAAGGTGACGCGGCCATGCGCTTCGGTCAGAAGCTTGGCCTTGGACTTGCCAAAACCCATGGCGCGGCCGGAGCCCGACTGCATCTGGCGCATGAAGAAGATCCACACGCCGAGGATCAGGATCATCGGCAGCCAGGACAACAGCACGGAGAAGATCGAGCCGGAGCCGTCATTTTCGGGGCGGGCGTTGATGGTGACGCTCTTTTCCTCAAGCCGCGACACCAGCGTGGGGTCGCCAGGCGAGTAGGTCTGGAAGCCGGTCGAGTTGTCGATATAGGTGCCGCTGATGCGGTCGCCGGCAATCGTCACCGTCTTGACGCGGCCCGAATTCAGGTCCTGGAGGAACTGCGAATAGGCCACTTCGCTCGACGCGCCGCGGGTCTGCGGGGTCTGGAACAGGTTGAACAAGGCGATGAGTAGAACGGCTATGATCGCCCACAGCGCGAAGTTGCGATAGTTCGGATTCATCGAGTGTCCCGTTGGCGTTCGCGGGGAACGCGCATGGTGTGAGTAAGCTTGCCCCTAACATAGGCACGGGCTGCCACATTGCCAAGCGCGTCCCTAAGTCTCGGTTAAGCTCCAACGCCATTGTGGCCACGGCATGGCGGGTCCGGCACATGTGCCGTGCCGATCAATTTTTGGAGAGCCCGTGCAGGGGCGAGATCGAAGGCCGGCAGGAACCGTGTCCAGGGCGCGGCAACCGGGGCGGCACCCGCGTCCGACAGCAAGCCGGCGAACGTTCCCCCGCGCCACGACCCAGGCTCGGCCGCAAGTGCGTTCCTGACAAGACTTTCCGGCGCCGTTGTTTCGACCGATATCGTCCTCGCCGCGAGCGGACCGACTGGTGCGACGGCCGATCCCGTTCCTTGCCCCGCCGGCATGAGCCTGTAGCGGCCGTCCCAGATACCGCCAGCCAGCGTTGCCGGAGCCGGCAGGCCGCGGCCTTCGCGCAGGACAAAGATCCCGGTTCGGCGTGCGTCGACCAGGGCGCGCGACAATGTGGCGCGGGCCGGTTTTTCGTCTGCAATACCGTTCGCCAGCCGCGCCAGTAGGTCCTGGGTGCGGGCCTCATCTGGCAGGTGGGGCACGCCGCCGGCGACTGCGACCAGGATGCGCAGGGCGTAACATGCTGCGGCATTGTCGGGCGCTTGCAGGAATGAAGCATCGAGGCAGAGCAGTCCGGGGGCAACCCTGCTTGTCAGCTCGGTCAACAAGGTGGCTGCGCGCCGGCCGAGTTCTGTCCGCGTTTCACCGGCCTGCCGGGCTTCGGCGAGCGCCGTCGTGATACGCGTTTCGCTCTGGTCGCCGAGCGACAGCCGCATGCGCGGGCGCTCATAGGCGACATCGGTGTTGGTCGGATCGTCGATCCAGCCGATGCCTAGTGCGCTCAGTGCCGCGCGCAGCCTGTCGCGGCGCTGGCCCAGCAGCGGGCGGACGATCCAGATGTCGCCATCGAACAGCGTTGCCGGCGCCATGCCGGCGCTGCCGCGGCCGGTGCCGCGCATGCCGCGCATCAGCACCGTCTCGGCCTGGTCGTTGGCGGTGTGCCCGGTGGCTACGATCGTTGCGCCAGCATCGCGCGCGGCCTCGGCCAGGAGATCGTAGCGCGCGTCCCGCGCTGCGGCCGGGATGCCTGCCTGTGGTTTGTCGCCGAGCCATCGCATCGTGCGGTGGGCGATGCCATGAGCAGCGCAAAGCTTTGCCACCTGTTCGGCCTCCGCGCCCGAGCCGGGCCGGAGCCCGTGGTCGACGGTGACGGCCAGCAGCCGCGTCAAGGGAGCGTGCCAGGCGAGATGGGCTTTGAGAAGGAGAAGCAGGGCAGTCGAATCGCTGCCGCCGGAAACCGCTGCGACGATGGTCTTGTGCGCGGCGAAGTCGAAACCGGAAAAGTCTGGAAAAAAGTCAGCGTCGGTCGGCTGCGTCAGCACGCGGCGAGGGCCCGTTCCTGCTTGACCCGCTCCTTGATCGCGCCGGAAACGTTGGGGTAGCGCTTGCCGATTTCGCCGAAAGTGGCGCAGGCAACTTCGCGCTGCTTCAGGCCGACCAGCGAAACGCCGAGCTTCAGCATCATTTCGGGGGCCTTCTTGGACTTCGGGTATTCCTTGCTGGCGCTGAGGAAGGTTTCGGCAGCGTCGCGGTATTTCTTCTGGCCAAGTAGCGACTCGCCGAGCCAGAAACGTGCGTCGGCCGTCTTGGGGTCGGCCGGGAAGCGCTGGATGTGGTCGCGGAAGCCTTCTTCGGCGGTGGTGTAGTCGCCGGAAAGCACGAACTGGTAGGAGTTGCGGTAGAGCTCGTCCGGGTCGTCCGTCGACGGAAGTGCCGCAACCGCCGTGCCATTGGCCTTGGGCTGGGCCGGTTGCGCTGCGGCTGGGGCCTGCGGCTGCGCCGGCGTTGCCGCCTGCTGGTCGATCGAGTCGGAGACGACATTGCCGTTCTTGTCGACGGTGATGGTGCCGAAGGTCCGCGGCGGTGTACCCGTACCGCCCTCGATCGTGGTGCCGGGTTCGCCGGTGCCGGAATCGACGATGACGTCCTCGACGCTCTGGCCGTTGGTGGCGGGCGCGGTGGCCTGCGCCTGACCCGATTGAGGCGCCGTGGGCGCCTCAACGATCGAGCTGTTGTTGTTGGTGGTGCCGGAGGCGTCGGACTTCTTTTGTCCGCCGCCCTCGAGTTCCTGGAAGCGGAACTCGTTGTCTTCCTGCATTTTCCGCATCTGTTCTTGCATCTGCAGGATCTGGAAGTTCAGTTCCTCGATGCTGCCGTTGAGCTTGCGGATTTCCTCTTCGAGCGCGGTCACGCGGGGATCGCCTGCCTGGGCAAGTTGGATCGGCGCTTCGTGGCTCTCAGTCTTGCTGCCGAAGACGCCCGGCAGGCCGAATTTCGGGAGGTCGATGCCGATGCCGTCGCGCGCATGCGCCGCGGCCCCGGATAATAGGAAGATGGCAAGCGTGCCACTCAGGATTGATCGAAAATGCATTAGCCTCTCGCCGTGGAACGGAAATGGTTGCTTCGCGCCGATGCGCTCTCGTCGTTTATCAGGACCGGAGACTTCGGCCAAATTTTGTTTCAGTCGTCCAGATAAGCAAAAGGCGGCCCGAAGACCGCCTTTCGTTCAACTGTGTCGCTTTTCGGCCGCTCAGCTGCCGGCGCCGGAGAGCGTCGTGACAGCACGACGGTTCTGCGACCAGCAGGAGATGTCGTCGCAAACCGCGACCGGACGTTCCTTGCCGTAGGAGATCGTCTTCAGGCGGTTCGAGGCAACGCCCTGCGAGATCAGGTAGTCGCGGGTGGCTGCGGCGCGACGGGCGCCGAGGGCCAGGTTGTACTCGCGGGTGCCGCGCTCGTCGGCATGGCCTTCGACCACGATCGCATACTGGCGATACTGGTTCAGCCACTGGGCCTGACGGCTCAGGATGCCCTGCGCATCGGCACGAACCGACGACGAGTCGGTGTCGAAGAAGATGCGGTCGCCGACATTGACGGTGAAGTCCTGGGACGAGCCCGGGGTCGCTGCACCGGCGCTGCCGCCGAGGCCGAGATCGGCCGCGTTGTTAGGGGTTTTCTTCGAGGCACAGCCGGCAATCGCCAGCGAGGCGATCAGCGCCACGACCACGGGGTTGGTTGCAAATTTTGCGATACGGCGCATCCCGCCTCTCCTTCGCATTCAAGTGATTTCGTTGAACATCCAGTAACCACGTTGGGGTTAACCGGCATTCAAGAAACATGGTTAAAATTTCGTTGCCGCTCGTTGTAGCGTCCCCGCATACGGCAGTCGTCGAACATGCACTTCGCCGCGCACCGTAGGCGAAAATACGGCAGAAAGGCGGCGTCATTGGGCAAATGACGCCGCCTGGTCCTTTCGTCGCGCCTGGGGCGCGAGGTTAACTATCAGGCTGCTCAGTCGAGCAGCGGTGACCAGGCTGGGTCGGAGGCGAAGCCCGAGGTCGGGATCGCCTGTTCGTTGCGGCCGGTGAGGTCGACCGAATAGAGCTTGGGACCGCCGCCGCCGGGCTGGTCGCGGAAGAACATCACGACGCGGCCGTTCGGCGCCCAGGTCGGGCCTTCCTGCTGGAAGCCGGTCGACAGGATGCGTTCGCCCGAGCCGTCGGTCTTCATCACGCCGATCTGGAACTGGCCGCCCGACTGCTTGGTGAAGGCGATCAGGTCGCCGCGCGGCGACCACACCGGCGTCGAATAGCTGCCGCCACCGAAGGAGACGCGGGTCTGGCCCGAGCCGTCGGCGCCCATGACGTAGATCTGCGGCTGGCCGCCACGGTCGGAGGTGAAGACGACCTTGGAACCGTCAGGCGAATAGGAAGGCGAGGTGTCGATGGCGCTGGAATTGGTCAGGCGCGTGGTGGTGCGGCTGCGCAGGTCCATCGAGAACACGTTGGAATTGCCGTCGTCGCGCAGCAGGCTCATGATCACCTTCTGGCCGTCGGGCGAAAAGCGCGGCGCAAACGTCATGCCGGGGAAGTTGCCGACGAGTTCGCGCTGGCCGGTCTCGATCTGCAGGAGATAGACCTGCGGCTGGCCGCTCTCGTAGGACATGTAGGTGATTTCCTGACGCGTCGGCGAGAAGCGCGGCGTCATGGCCATCGAACGGCCGTCCGAGAGATAGCGCACATTGGCGCCGTCCTGGTCCATGATGGCGAGGCGCTTCTTGCGCGCGGTCTTGGCGCCCGATTCGTCGATGAACACGACGCGGGTGTCGAAATAGCCCTTTTCGCCGGTCAGGCGCTCATAGATGGCGTCGGCGATGATGTGGGCGATGCGGCGCGAATTGGTCTTGTTGGCGAAGAACTGCTCGCCGGCAAGCTGCTGGCCGGCAAAGGTGTCCCACAGCCGGAACTCGGCCTTGAGCCGGCCGTCGGCCTCCTGGCTGACGCGGCCGGTAACCAGCGCCTGGGCGTTGATGACCTTCCAGTCGTCGAAGCGCGGCGCGACGTCGGGGTTGGAGATCTTTTCGATGAAGGCGCCCTTGTCGATCGGTGCGAACAGGCCCGAACGCTGCAGGTCGGCGGCGACGATGCCGGCGATCTCGGCGCCCATCGCATCGCCCGACAGGAAGTCGGTGATGGCGATCGGCAGCGGCTCGACATTGCCCTTGTTGACGTCGATCTCGACCAGCGCGCGAGCGGGCAAGGTGGCGAACGCGGTCATGCCGCTCGCCATGGCGCCGATCAGAAGGATCGCTTTGATTACATGCTTCATAAGACAGGCCTCTTAGTTCCGGGTGAGCGCCAGGCGCTCAGAACATCTCGCTTGGGTCGAAGTTGACGATGACATCCGCCCAGGCTTCGTATTTGTCGGCGGGAAGATTGTAGGGCGCGCATTGCAGCACGGCGCGACGCGCCGATTCCGCTGCCGCACGTTCGATGCCGGCGGCGCCACCGCCGGAGATGATCTCGGGCCGGCCTTCGATCTCTCCGGTCTGGCTCAGCTTGAACTGGACGGAAACCTTCAGCGCGCCGCCATCCATGGCGCCCGCCGGCACGTTCCAGCACCGCTGGATCTGGCCGCGCAGCGCATCCATTTCGCTCTGGCTGAGCTTGCTGCCGCCGGTGTCCTTCTTTCCGCCCAGCGATGCCTGTTCGGTCGAGCGCTTGGCGCCGCCACCCGAGGGCTTCTGCTTGTTGAGCAGGGCAGCGACCTCGTCGGCGTTGAATTCCTTCTCTTCCGACTTCGGCTTCGACGCGGCCTCCTGGGCCTGCTTGTCGTCCTGCTTGCGGTCGGGCGTCTTGGCCGTCTGGGCCTGCGGGGGCTTGGGCTTAGCCTCGGGCGCCGGGGCGTTTTCCGGCAGCTTCACGGCTTCCGCTTCGGCCTGGTCGTTGACGATCGTCTCGGCAACCGGGTCCGGCTTCACGTCCTGCTTGGGCTGCGGCTCGGGCGTCACTTCCGTCGCCGGCACGGGCGTCGGCTTGGGCTCGGCCTGCTTGGCCGGCTCGGGCTTGGGTTTTTCGGCCGGTTTTGGCTCGGGCTTGGGCGAGGGCGGCGGAGCAGCCGCGACGTCGACCTCCTTCTGGGTCGGCTCGGGCGTCGGCGGCTTGTCGCTGTCGATCTTGTTGTCGCCGACATTTTGGGCGTCGGGCACGATGTCGGGTCGGCTTGTCGGCTTGGGCGCCGGCTTTTCATTGACCGGGGCCTTCTTGTCGCCCTTCTGGATCTGGGTGATCGATTCCACTGGCACGATGTCGACCGGGAACGCCTCGACGTCGGCGACTTCGAGGGCGCTGGGTGCCGACAGCGTGAACAGGCCGAAGCCCAGCATCGCTGCATGCAAAACCACAGATGTCGTGAGGCCGGTCTTCATTTTGCGGGCTACTGGTCCTGTTCCTGCAGCGTGACGAGGCCGATCTTGTTGTAACCGGCGGCCTGGATTCGAGCCATGACCTTCATCACCGTGCCGTAGTCGGCGGTCTTGTCGCCGCGCACATAGATGCGCTCCTCGTAGCCGGCCTTGGCGATGGCGCCGAGCTTGGCGACGACCTCGTCGATCGGGATCTCGGTTTCCTGGATGTGGATCTGGCCGGCTTCGTTGATCGAGATGGTGATCGGCTGCGTTTCCGAGTTCAGCGCCTTGGCTGCGGTCTCGGGCAGATCGATCGGCACACCGACGGTCATCAGCGGTGCGGCCACCATGAAGATGATGAGCAGCACCAGCATGACGTCGACGAACGGCGTGACGTTGATTTCGGACATCAGGCCATGATGGCGGCCACGCCGCCGGTGGCCGCGCCCGCCGCGGCCCGAACCGCCCGCGCTAACTGACATACCCATGGTCTACTCCTCAGGCCCGCGGCGCGACTTTTTCATCGATTTGGCGCGAGAGTATGGCGGAGAACTCGTCGGCGAAGCCCTCCATCCGCAAAGCGATCTTGCCGGCGTCGGATGACAGCTTGTTGTAGGCGATGACGGCGGGAATGGCGGCGAGCAGGCCGATCGCGGTGGCCAGCAGCGCTTCGGCGATACCAGGTGCGACGACCGCGAGGTTGGTCGACTTCGAGCCGGCGATGGCCTGGAACGAGGTCATGATGCCGACGACGGTGCCGAACAGGCCGATGAAGGGGGCGGCCGAACCGATGGTGGCGAGGAAGCCGAGCCGGCCTTCCAGCCGCTCCATCTCGCGCGTCAGCGCCAGGTCCATTGCCTTGTCGATACGGGTCTGCAGCGCCAGCGGCGACTTGGCGCCCTTCTCGAAGCTCTTCTTCCACTCGCGCATGGCAGAGACGAAGATCGCGCTCATGCCCGTGGTCTTGCGGTCGGAAAGGTTGCGGTAGAGCTCTTCGAGCGACTGGCCGGACCAGAATATCTGCTCAAAGCGGTTCAGCGCCGCGCGCATGCGGTTATAGGCGACCAGCTTGTCGACGATGATGGCCCAGGTCCACACCGACGCGCCGAGCAGACCCAGCATCACCAGCTTGACCACCCAGCCGGCCTGCCAGAACAGCGCCCAGATCGACAATTCCGCGCCGGTCTGGGCGAGAGGTAGGTTTTCCATCTTGTAACAGTCCTTAAGATTTCCGGGGCCCGCTTTCGGCTAGCCCTTGCGCATCATCCCGTCGTGGCCCGTTCGCGCGAAGCTTCCGGAAGTCCCCAAAATGCGCCTTTTGGGCCTTTTCGGGACGAAATTTGGTGAAAGGAAGGCCGCTCGGAATCCTTACGACTTTCACCGCTCCCTTAATGGACCGTTATGGTTAAAGATGGGTTAGGAACTTAAGGCCTGGCTGATGCGATAGCCCGAGGCGACTGGGTTTGGCGAGGCGGCGGGCAGCCATCCGGCTTTTGTGTCACACAATCTTGTGATCGGCTGGAACGCCCAGACGATCATTGCCCCGGCATGAAGGCTTCGATCCAGTCCTTGGGGAAACGCCTGGGGCGCCCGTTTTCGCCGACGATCGCCGCCTCCACCCGGGCTTCGACAAGCACCTCGTCGCCGCGCTTTAATTGCTGGGCCATGGTGATGCGGGCACCCGAGATATCCACGGTGCGGGTGTCGACGGTCAGCACGTCGTCGATCCGGGCCGACGCGCGGAAGTCGATCTCCATGCGGCGCACTATCCAGACGATCTTTTCGCCATGCTTGCCGTCGGCGAGCTCGGTGTGGTGAACGCCGGCAAGGCGCAGGAAGTCCGAACGTCCGCGCTCGAAGAATTCGAGATAGCGCGCATGGTAGACCACGCCGGAGAAGTCGGTGTCGGCATAATAGACCCGCGCCATCAGCCGATGGCCGAATGGCGTCAGCGCACCGGAAAGGCCGGCAGCCAGCGCGTCTTCTTCACCATGATCGGCCATGGGGCTTTCCTTTTTCGGGGCTTTTCGGCACCAGTCTTGTCTGCAGCGAACCGGATGGCAGCAATAGTGGCGATGATCAAGACCTCACTTGTGGCGTTGCTGGCGCTGGCGCTGTCGGTCTGTGCGGCCGCTGCCGCGACGTTTTCGATGAAGCGCGGCATCAATCTCGACATCTGGGACACCTGGCCCGACGAGGCCCGCTGGGGCGACGCCGAGGTCATCCTGCCCTTTCCGGAATGGCGCAAGCGGCTCGGCGCGGCCGACCTCGAGGCACTCAAGGCCGACGGTTTCGATGTCGTGCGCATTCCCGTCGATCCCTCGGTCTTCCTGTCGGAAAAGACCGGGGCGCTGCGCGAACAATTGTTCGAAAGCGTCCTGGAATCCGTTCGCCAGATCAACGCTGCCGGGCTCAAGGCGGTCGTCGATCTCCATCTCATTCCCGCCGGCGGCAACCGCAAGATCGGCATGGCCGAGGTGATGGACGACCCTGCCTTGTTCGACGGCTATGTCGATCTGGTCCGCCAGATGGGGCTCACCTTGTCGAAGGAAGATCCGGTCCAGGTCGCGTTCGAATTGATGAACGAGCCGGTCGTCGATTGCGAGCCAGGGCAAGCCAAAGTCTGGCCCGAGCGCCTCAAGCGCCTCCATGCTGCTGCCCGTGCCTCGGCGACACGGCTGACGCTGGTGCTTTCGGGCGGCTGCTGGGCCAGCGCCGAAGGGCTCGCGGCCATCGACCCCATGGATATCCCGGACGACAACATCATCTGGACGTTCCATTCCTACGCACCCTTCCTGCTCACCCACCAGGGCGCGACCTGGGCCGGCGACTTCATTCCCTACGTCACAGGGCTGCCTTATCCGCCCCATGCCGTGCCGCGCGCCGAACTTGACGCCGCGCTCGACAAGGTCAGGGAAAAGATCAGGGCCGAGGCGCCCTTGCTGCGCCGTTCCGGCCTGTTGTCCTATCTCGACGAGCAGGTGGCGACCGTGGACACCAACGCCAAGCTCGACGCGCTGCTCGACACGCCGTTTCGCATGGTCGCCGAGTGGGCCGGGAAACATGGCGTTGCGCCCGAAAACATCTACCTCGGCGAGTTCGGCATGATCCGCCAGGAATATGGCAATCCTCATGTCATGCCCGGCGCCTGGCGCGCTGGCTATGTCAAAGACATGATCGCCCGCGCCGAGACGCATGGTTTTGCCTGGTCGATCTGGGGCTATGGCGGCGCCTTCGGCATCGTCGACGAGTTCGAAGGGCGCAAGGCCGAGCCGGACGTGCTGGAGGCGGTCAGGGGATTGAAGTGACGCGTGGCTACCGCGTCCTCGGGCGCTCGAAGCGCTGCTCGCGCACGCCGCCGGACCACTGGTCGCGTTCTTCTTCCGCCACAAGCGCAAAGCCGAAGGACTCGTAGAGGTGGCGCGCGGGACTGAGCCCGGCGAAGGTCGTGAGATAGACCCTGGGAAAGCCCTTCATGTCGGCATGCTCGATCGCTGCGCCCATCAGCCGGCGCCCCAGTCCGGTGCCACGCGCATTGTCGCTGGTGATGAACCAGCGCAGATGCGCCAACGGCGCGGCTGCGGTCGGTGCCTCGATGCTGATCGTGCCCAGCAGGGCACCATCCTCGTCGTATTCGGCTGCGAAGAAATCCTGGCCCGGCCTGAAATCGCGCATGAAGGCGGAAAGTTCGCCTGCCACCTTGGCTTCGAAGGGCAGGCCGAAACCCCAGTCGCGGGCGTAGTATTCGGCGTGCAGCCGAACGATGTCGGCGATCAGCCCGGGACGATAGCCAGCCGGGCTCATTCCTCTTCCTGGAACAGGTTGATCTGCTGCACAGCGAGATCGCGCGGGATTTCGAGGCCAAGGTGCTTCCAGGCGTTGGCGGTCAGCATGCGGCCGCGCGGCGTGCGCTGGATGAAGCCCTGCTGGATCAGATAGGGCTCGATGATGTCTTCGATGGCATCGCGCGGCTCGGACAGGCCGGCCGCGATGGTCTCGATGCCGACCGGACCGCCGCCGAAATTCATCGCGATCATCGAGAGATAGCGCCGGTCGAGCGAATCGAGGCCGAGTGCGTCGACTTCAAGGCGCGACAGCGCCTCGTCGGCAATGCGGCGGTCGACGGGGCCGGAACCGGCGACGGAGGCGAAATCGCGGACGCGGCGCAGCAGGCGGCCGGCGATTCGCGGCGTGCCGCGGGCACGCCGCGCAATTTCGATGGCGCCGTCGTCGGCGAGCGGCATGCCGAGGATGCGCGCGCCGCGGCGCACGATCAGCTCCAACTCCTCGACGGTGTAGAAATTGAGCCGGGTCGGGATGCCGAAGCGGTCGCGCAGCGGGTTGGTGAGCAGGCCGAGGCGCGTCGTTGCGGCCACCAGCGTGAACTTGGCGAGGTCGATCTTCACCGAGCGAGCCGCCGGGCCTTCGCCGATGATCAGGTCGAGCTGGTAGTCCTCCATCGCCGGGTAGAGGATTTCCTCGACCGCCGGGTTGAGCCGGTGGATCTCGTCGATGAACAGCACGTCGCGCTCTTCGAGATTGGTCAGAAGGGCTGCGAGGTCGCCGGCCTTGGCAATGACCGGGCCGGAGGTCGAGCGGAAATTGACGCCGAGCTCGCGCGCCATGATCTGGGCGAGCGTCGTCTTGCCGAGGCCGGGCGGCCCGACGAACAGCACGTGGTCGAGCGCCTCGCCACGGCCCTTGGCCGCCTCGATGAAGATCTTCAGGTTGGCGCGCGCCGCCGCCTGGCCGACGAAGTCGTCGAGCGTCTGCGGGCGCAGGCTGTTGTCGGCGTCCTCGCCGCGCTTTTCAGGTGTAATGAGGCGGGTGGGCGTGTTCACGAAAGCAGTTCCATGGATGGGATGGACTTTGCGGCAGACAAGTCGAACGTCACTGTGTGCGAGCAGCCGAGTTGCAGATTGTGCTCGGCGATCAACGCATCGGCAAAGTCCACTTGCGGGGCGGCCGCGCGCTCCAGCGCGCGGACGACCGCATCGAAGTCCTCGAAGGCGAGCGTCCTCACCTTCAGCAGCCTGTGAATGGTGGTCAAGGTCTGGTCCTTCGTCTGCCGGTAACGCGATGCCAGAGCCCAACTGAATTCAACCAGCACAATCAGGCTGATGAACCCGGGGGTCTCCTCGCTCAGGCCGCTCCCGAATGCGAGTGCTTTCGCCTGCTGATCGGGGTCGTCGTTCAGCACCATGCGCAGCAGAATGTTGGTGTCGATGCCGACCTGCGTCACGCGGCATCCCCTGCCAAATCTTTGCCAAGTGCATGCCTTGCCACGGCATCGCGAACCGCCTCGTCGATTTCCGCCAGCGTTGCCGGCCCGCCGGGCGGGTCGCCAAGGATGCCGGCGAGGTCGGCGAAGGCAAGATTACGCGGCGTGCCGACGAGATGGTTGTCGACAACGGTCCAGGCGATGGCATCGCCGGGCTTCAGCGACAGCATGTCTCTCACGTCTTTCGGAATGGTGAGCTGGCCCTTGGAGGTCAAGGTGGCTTCGGCACCCATATTTCTTACTCCTGACCAGAATACTTACTTTTGGCAATGTAGTAAGAAAATCGGGGTGCTGCAATGGTCACCGCGCCAGCTCCTTCAGGCCGAAACGGATCAGCTTGGAGGAATCGGCATCCTCGCCGGCCGTCTTCATGGCGGCGGCGATGGCGTTGGCCGCGATGTCGCGGGAATAGCCGAGATTGACCAGCGCCGAAACCGCATCGGCGATGGGGGCGGGGGCCACGCCCTCGCCGAGTTCCTGCTTCAGGCCGATGGTGCCCGAGGCTTCGCCGGCGAAGGCCGGGGCCTTGTTCTTGAGTTCGGTGACGATGCGCTCGGCGACCTTCTTGCCGACACCGGGCGCACGGCTGACCATGGCGATGTCGCGCAGCGCGATTGCGTTGGCGAGGTCGGATGGCGCCAGCGTCGACAGGATGGCGAGCGCGACCTTGGCGCCGACACCGGGGACATTGTTCTGCAGCAGCCTGAACCACTCGCGCTCCAGCTCGGCCTTGAAGCCATAGAGGCGGATCATGTCCTCGCGGACATAGGTTTCGATATGGAGGACTGCGGCTTCGCCGGTGCCGGGCAGGGCGGCCAGCGTGCGCGCCGAGCAATAGGCGACGTAGCCGACGCCATGGACGTCGAGCACGCAATAATCCTCGCCGATCTCGTCGACGGTGCCCTTCAACTTGCCGATCATGTGCTGCGTTCCGTCATGGATGGGTGTCTGGTGCGATGATGTCGAGGTCGGGGAAATAGCTGCGGTAACGCGTGGCGTCGCGCGTCAGCAGCCGGTGCCCCGCCACCTGCGCATGCGCGCCGATCAGGAAATCGGGCAGGGTGCGTTCGCGCACTCCCCCATTCTGGCGATATGCCAGATGCGCCTTGCCGGCCATGAAAGCGGCTTCATAGGGGATCGGCGCCTTGTGCAGCGAAAGTCCGGCCAGAGAATCGACGAGATCGGCCTCCGCCGGAAACCGAACCGAGATCTCCGACCAGATCACCGGGTTTATGACCAGTGTGGCGACGCTTCCTTCTTTCACGAGGTTGCCTCGCGACCAGTTGCTTGTCGCGCCGCCCTGGAACATGTCCAGGAAAATGTTGGAATCAACGAGGACCGAGGTCATCGCGCGGCCCCCTCAGCCAGTCCATATATTCATCGGTTGTCATGCCGCCGAGGTCGATCGTCCCGGCTACCTTGTCTGCCCAGGCACCGATGGCCTTCGCCCGGCGCTGCCGGGCCTGGTCGCCTTGAAGGGCAACGAGTGTGACAACGTCGTCGGACACGACAAAATCCACCTCCGAGCCGGGCTCGATTCCCAGCCGGTCGCGGATTCCCTTAGGGATGGTCACCTGGCCTTTTGTGGTCACGCGCATGGTAATACCTCGTAGGTATTACTTAGCTGCCGCATGAGAACAAGTCAAGAACATGGCGCGGCTGCCTTCAGCGCTCCCTGGCGAGCGCCGCCAGTTCGTCGGGGCTGGTCGCTGGGTCGGCCGCGCCCTCGAGGCGGTCGAGAATAGCCAGGAACCGGTCCAGCCGGTCGCGATCGGCCAATCTGTTGATGTCGTCCTTGGGCACGATGGTGATCTTGCCGCCCTCGATGCCGAAGATCACTTCGGTGTTGGCGCCGATGCCGAAAGTTTCGCGCAGATCGCGCGGAATCGTCACCTGTCCCTTGCTCGTCACCCGCATGGAATCATTCCTTCTCTTACGGGGAAGGAATGTCCCCATGACCGGAACAAATCAAGAACATCAGGCCTGAGCGGCCAGTGCTGCAAGCCGATAGGCCGGGCTCTGGCGATGGTGCGCGTGACAGATGGCGATGGCCAGCGCGTCGGCCGCGTCGGCCGAGTCGAAACCGGCCTTGGGCAACAGCACCTTGACCATCATGGCGATCTGCTTCTTGTCGCCGTGGCCGACGCCGATCACCGCTTTCTTGACGGCGTTGGGCGAATATTCGGCGACCGCCAGCCCGGCGCGTGCGGGCACCAGCATGGCGATGCCGCGGGCCTGGCCGAGCTTCAGCGTGGCGGTGGCGTCCTTGTTGACGAAGGTCGCCTCGACGGCTGCCTCATGCGGCATCTCGCGATGGATCACGTCGGCAAGACCGTCGTGCAACTGGCACAGCCTGCTGGCAAGCGCGGCCTTGTCGTCGGACCGTACGGTGCCTGCGGCGACGAAACGCAGCGAATTGCCGAGCGATTCGATGATGCCCCAGCCGGTGCGCCGAAGCCCGGGGTCGATGCCGATGATGCGAATCGTCTCTTTCATCCGTGAACTCTATCTCCACGGGTGCAGGACGCCAGAAAAATGTGAACAAAACAGAAACAATCCCCGCGCGTGGCAGGGTTGCCGAGCCTAGTTGCGGGCGAACGCCGTGTTGAGCAGGCTGATCTGATCGGAGACGGGGTTGCTGCGGCGCATGGCCTGTACCGGCACCACCGTAGCGCCGTTGCCGTAGATCTCCTCGTCCATGCGGCGCACATGCGCCTGCAGCCTGAGCGAGCGGCGGACGAGGTCGACGAAATCGGCCGGCAATTCGTTCCAGCCGGCGGCGTCGTCATGGGCGGAGGCGGTGTCGAGGCGCACCTTCGATTTCTCGGAGGCGACCTGGTCGCGGGTCATCTCGCCGGAATTGGCGGCGCGCTGCAGCAGCAGCCAAGATGCGATCTGCATCAGCCGCGTGGTCAGCCGCATCGATTCGGCGGCGTAAAGCGTGGCGGCAAGCCGCGACAGCTTCTTGGCCTCGACGCGTCCGGCCCCATCGAGATACTCGGCGGCTTGTTCGACCAGCCCCATGCCCTCGTTGTAGAGGGGCTTGAAGGACGGCGAAAACACCCGCCTTTCGGCGAGCTTGATGGTATTTCCGCTTTCCCTCGAAGGCTCGTTCATCATCGCTACCCTGCAACCCTGATCCCGCGTTACCGCCCATCTTTGGCGACGGATTCTGCGCGGTCCGCTCCTATACGCCAAGCCCGATGAAAATGCGCTTCCGCTCATGCGAACGCAAGCGCATGTTTAACAAAGGGTTAACGCGGCGGATTGGAGCGCTTTTGGAGGGCGTTCCACGGACCTAGGCGCAAAAAAAAGAGCCGCGGAAAAGCGCGGCTCTCAGGAGTTTAACAGGGAGGCGTCAAACAAAGTGGCTCCAACCACTCGGTAAGAATCCAGATGACTGGATACGCACAGTAAACAACTGGAATGCTTAATGGACGCTTAAGAACGTTGCTGATTTGTCGTTGACTGTGCCGACACGGCACACCGGCGCGGCAGCGGATGCCACGCCGGCGTTACGCCGACTCACGACTTCCAGACGACCGGAAGAGCGATAACGGCAAACAGCAACATCGCCGCGTAGAAGCCCATCGACGACATCGCGACAACGGGCTCGATCGCGGCATTGCCGCCGAGCAGGAAGAACAGCCCGACCAGAAGGCCGATGCCGCTGATGGCCGTCAGCCAGAAGTGGATCTTCGCCAGCACCTTGTCCCGCGCGACGGGAAACAGGTGATAGAAGACGGCGAACACAGCCGACATCAGCCATCCTGCCACCATGGTGTGGGCATGGACCGGCATCTGCGTATGATCCTGGCTGATCGACATGTGCAGGCCGAGCGCCATGCCACACAGCGCATAGACGATCGCGAGTGTGAAGAAATTCCGTGCTACCCCTTGCATATCCTTGCTCCGATTGCCTTTTCCCCCCGCAGGGAATGGGTTGGTGACGACGAATAAGTCGGTGCCGGCGCATTAGCACCGGCCGTGTTTCCGCCGCATGCCGCGCTGCTGCACGGCATGCTTCCGGTCTCGTTACATTGGAAGCTGGGTGAGCCGGCCGTTGCCTCCCCGCGGCCGGGTTCCGGATGCGCGCCGTCCCCACGGCGCATCCAAACATACCATGCTTTGCGGCCCGCTGTTACGTCCGTTGCAGGGGCTGTCACCATGGTCGGCGGCTGGAATTTCCGCAGTTTTCCGGGGTCTGTCGCATCATTCCAGCAGACGGCCGGCACCGCTGTTGTACAGACTTGCTGGCCCGCGCGCTGACGGGGCTCATGCGGGCATCGGCGTCGCTTCAGCATCTGCGGTCGTGACCGCCGAAACATTCAGCGATCCGTGCCGACACAATGCCGAAACAGCGCCGGCGCTATTTGCCGGCGCCGCAACGAGTGACGGGTGAAACAGCTGCCGTTGTCGGAAAACCGGATTGGAAAGGTTTGGAATATGGATTTGTATTCTCTCTTCAAGTTGCTGCACATCGTCGCCGCCGTCGTTTGGGCCGGCGGCGGTTTTGCGCTGATGCTGCTTGCCTTTCGCGCCGACCGCGCAGGCAATGTCGAGGGCATGCTGCAAGCCATGGGCTCGATTGGTCAGCTGGGCAAGCGACTGTTCGTGCCCGCGTCGCTGGCGACCCTGGTGTTCGGGCTCATCATGTGCACGTTCTGGGTCGGCTTCCGTGACCTGTGGGTCGTCATCGGCCTTGCCGGCTACGCGACGACGTTTTTGGTCGGAACGCTCATTTTCCAGCCGACCGGCGACCGCATGGCGGCGATGATCGCCCGCGACGGTGTAACACCTGCCGCGCTCGATCAGGGCCGTCGCATCCTCAAGGTCGCGCGCTTCGACTATGCGGTGATGCTGATCATCTTGGCCGACATGGTGCTCAAGCCGACAGCGTCGGACGTGCCTGTCCTGTCGGCCATGGCGGTCCTTTTCGTCGCTGGCGCATGGGCGGCCTTCGGCACCCAGCGCGGAGTGGCAGTGCCGGCTGCTTGAACCAAAGGAGCCGGCGCCGGTACGCATGCCGCCTCTCGTTCTAGTCTACCCCTTGGCCATGTCGCGCAGGCGGAACTTCTGGATCTTGCCGGTCGAGGTCTTGGGGATCTCGGCGAAGATCACTGCCTTCGGCACCTTGAAACGGGCAAGCAGCGAACGGCAATGCTCGACGATCTCGGCCTCCGTCGCTTCCTTGCCCGGTTTCAGCTCGACATAGGCAATGGGCACCTCGCCCCATTTGTCGTCGGGCCTTGCCACCACGCCGCAGGAGGCGACGGCGGGGTGCTTGTAGAGCGCGTCCTCGACCTCGATCGAAGAGATGTTCTCGCCGCCGGAGATGATGATGTCCTTGGAGCGGTCCTTGAGCTGGATGTAGCCGTCGGGATGCATCACGCCGAGGTCGCCGGAGTGGAACCAGCCGCCGGCGAAGGCCTCGTCGGTGGCCTTCCTGTTCTTGAGGTAGCCCTTCATGACGATGTTGCCGCGGAACATCACCTCGCCGATGGTCTCGCCGTCATCGGGCGTCTTCTCCATGGTCTCGGGATCCATCACCGTCAGGTCTTCGAGCGCGGCATAGCGCACGCCCTGCCGCGCCTTCCTGGCCGTACGCGGACCTTTTTCCAGCTCGTCCCATTCGCCGTGCCATTCGTTGACCACGGCCGGGCCATAGGTCTCGGTCAGGCCGTAGAGGTGGGTGACGGCGAAGCCGGCATCGGCCATGCCGGAAAGTACGGCTTCAGGCGGTGGTGCCGCGGCGGTGTTGAAGGTCACCAGTTGCGGAAACGCGCGCTTTTCTTCGTCCTTGGCATTGATCAGCAACGACATGACGACAGGCGCACCGCAGAGATGGGTGACGCCTAGCTCGGCGATGGCGTCATATATCTGCTTGGCGCGCACCCAGCGCAGGCAGACATGGGTGCCGGCCTGGACCGCGAGCGTCCAGGGAAAGCACCAGCCGTTGCAGTGGAACATCGGCAGCGTCCAGAGATAGACGCAGTGCTTGGCCATGCCGGCATGGATGGTGTTGGTGTAGGCCATCAGTGCGGCACCGCGGTGATGGTAGACCACGCCCTTGGGATTGCCTGTCGTGCCCGAGGTGTAGTTGAGCGAGATGGCGTCCCACTCGTCATCCGGCATCGACCAGGCGAAGGTCTCGTCGCCCGAGCCCGCAAAGGCCTCGTAGTCGATCGTGCCGATGCGCTCACCCTTGGGATAGGGCGCGTCGGCGGGATATTCGGGGTCGTCATAGTCGATCACCAGCGGCTTGACCTTGGCAAGCGCCAGCGCCTCCTTGACCACGCCGGAAAACTCGCGGTCGACGATCAGGAGCTTGGTCTCGGCATGGTCGAGCTGGAAGGCGATGATCGCCGCATCGAGCCTGGTGTTGAGCGAATGCAGCACGGCCTTGGTCATCGGCACGCCGAAATGCGCTTCGAGCATCGGCGGCGTGTTGGACAGCATCACCGTTACGGTGTCGCCCTTGCCGATGCCGGTCTTCGCCAGTGCGGAGGCGAGTTTCAGCGAGCGCTGCCACCACTGGCGGTAAGTTGTGCGGCGGTCGCCGTGAATGATCGCCACATGATCGGGAAAGGTCTTCGCCGCCCGTTCGAGAAAGCTCAGCGGTGTCAGCGGCTGGTGGTTGGCGGGGTTCTTGTCGAGGTTTTCCTCGTATGGCCGACCCATCGGTGTTCTCCCTGATCTGCCGCATCAAGATAAGAGACTGGCAGCATCGCCCTCAAATGAATTCGGCGATCCCGTCATAAAGCAGCTTCAGCGCGACGATCGCCACCGTGGCGTAGGTGAAGGGATAGAAGATTTCTGGCCGCATCCGCCTGACGAGCCAGGCGCCGGCAAGCGTCGCCAGGGGCGCCAGGGGCATCAGTGCCAGCGAGGCGGTGAGGTTGGCGGTATCAAACTGGCCGAGGGCGAAGTAGGGGACCAGCTTGATGGCATTGGTCACGGCAAAGAAGATGACGCTGGTGCCGGTCAGCACCTTCGGGTCCATCCGCAGCGGCAATGTGTAGACCTGGAAAGGCGGGCCGCCGACATGGGCAACGAAGCTGGTGAAACCGGCGACCAATCCCCAGAAGGCGGCGGCGATGCCGTTCGGCTCGGCCTTGTGGTCGGCGCCGTGGCGCAGGCTGGTGTAGATCCAGCGCGCAACGAAGACAAAGGCGATGGCGCCGACGATGAAGCGTACATTGTCCGCCGTCACCACCGAGGCCATCAGCCAGCCGATGCCGATGCCGACGATCGAACCCGGCAGCATCTGCCAGAGGATCGTGCGGTCGAACACGCCGCGCCAGCTCCACAGCGACACGACGTCCATCAGGATCAGGATGGGAAGAAGGATGGCGGCGGCCTGCACTGGCGACATCACCAGCGCCATCAGCGGCACGCCGACGAATCCGACCGCGCCGCCGAAGCCGCCCTTGGACAGGCCGACGAGAATCACCGCCGGCACCGCCGCCGCGTAAAACCACGGATCGAGCATAAGCGAAGTCATGGACAGCCGCCTTTCGCGTCCGCAATAGCCGCACGGCAGCGCCTTGGCGAGTGCCGCGCCAATCTTTTCATATGCTTGGGTTCAGCTGCGTGTCCTGTTCAACGGCACCACTTTGTTCTATGCCCCAATGCAAACATGATCGCCTTGCATAGGCGTCGAGCACCGGATCGAAGAACATGAACCCAAATACGCCGCCCAATCGCTGCCGCATCGTGCTGATTGCGCCGCCCTCGGTGCAGCCCGGGGATGTCGAGGCCGCGCTTGCCGGCGGCGACGTCGCTTCGGTCATCCTTCCCGCCGAGGGCACCGATGAGGTGTCCTTCCAGAACTTCGCCGAAAAGGTAGCAGCTGCGGCACGCGAAGCCGGCGTGGCCGTGGTGGTCGCCGGCGACACCCGCGTTGCCGGCCGCATCCAGGCCGACGGCATCCATGTCGAGGGCAAGAAGGCAGCTCTCGCCGAAGCCGTCGAACATTACCAGGAGCGCATGATGGTCGGCGTCGGCGGCGCCAAGACGCGCGACGATGCGCTGGAACTCGGCGAGGAGCGGCCCGACTACATCTTCTTCGGCCGCTTCGGCTACGACAACAAGCCCGAGCCCCATTCGCGCAACCTTTCGCTCGGCCAATGGTGGGCCGAGATGATCGAGATTCCCTGCATCGTGATGGCCGGTTCTGACCTTGCCTCTGTCGAGGCGGTGGCGGCGACAGGCGTGGAATTCGTCGCGCTGTCGTCGGCGGTGTTCGGCGAAGGCATCGATCCGCGCGAGGCTGTGGCTCGCGCCAATGCGCTGCTCGACGAGACTGCGCCGCACTTCGAGGGCTGACGATGGACCGTTCGCGCTTTCTTGCCGCGCTTCTGTGCCTGGGCTTCGGGCTCGAGCCCGCGATTGCCGTCGAAAGCGCGCCTGTCCCGCCGTCCGACCAGGGTGCGGTTCCCTCACTTGGCAAGCCTGTCGACATCGTCGACCCCAGCCGCTTCGGACCCGCGCCGACGCCCGAGGCGGTGCCGGCGTTGCAGCCCGCTCCTGCTGCTCCCGCCACGCCTGATCTCGGCGCCAATCCGGCGGCCAAGGCGCCCGACGGCATCGACCCCAACCGTTTTGGCGGAAAGCATTCGGACGAGGCCTATGGCGCCTTCCAGCGTGGACTCTACAAGACGGCCTACAATCTGGCGCTGCCACGGGCCGAGGCGGGAGACTCCGCCGCCCAGACGCTGATTGCCGAAATCCTGTCGCGTGGCCTGGGTGTGGCGCGCAACGATTCCGAGGCAGCCAAGTGGTACGAGCGCGCCGCCGAACAGGGCGTTCCCGAAGCGCAGTTCCAATATGCGCTGCTGCTGCTCGATGGGAAATACGTGACCCGCGACGACAAGGCCGCCAATGCCCTGATGCAGGCTGCGGCCGAGGCCGGCAACCGGCTCGCCCAGTTCAACTATGCCCAGATGCTGGTGCAGCGCGAGCCAGGCGGCCGGGGCCTGGAGAAGGCCGTGCCCTATTATGAACGGGCCGCGGCGACAGGGCTCGCGGACGCGCAATATGCGATGGCCCAGGTGCTTGGCAACGGCGTCGGCGGCAAGCTGCGCGACGACAAGCAGGCACGGCTGATGCTCGTCCGTGCGGCACGCCAGAACTATGACACCGCCCAGTTCGACCTTGGCCTGTGGATGGCCGACGGGCGTGGTGGCGACCGCGACCTGAAATCGGCTTTCGGCTGGATGAAGCTCGCCGCCGACAGCGGCAATGTCGCGGCGCAGAACCGGCTCGCCAAGTTCTATATGGGGGGCATCGGCGTTGATCCCGATCCGATCCTCGCCGGCGCGTGGTACATCAATGCCCGCCGTGCCGGGCTCAACGATCCCGAGATGGACGACTTCCTGCGCGGCCTGACCGACGTCGAGATGAAACAGGCGCTGGAGCGCGCCAACCGCATCCGCTGAGATCAGCGAAAATCGCGACTTCTCTTGCCTAAAAAGCCATTTTGTGGTCTTGGAGGCGCCGATAGCGCCCCTTCCGGCGCAAACCTCTCTTCCGGAAACCAACCATGGCCAAGATCAACGGCAACGAAATCCGTCCCGGCAACGTCATCGAGCATGACGGCGGCCTCTGGGTGGCGGTCAGGACCAATCACGTCAAGCCCGGCAAGGGCGGCGCCTACAATCAGGTCGAACTCAAGAACCTCATCAACGGCACCAAGCTCAACGAGCGTTTCCGCTCGGCCGAGACGGTCGAAAAGGTTCGCCTCGAGCAGAAGGACTTTTCGTTCCTCTACGAGCAGGGCGATGCGCTGGTGTTCATGGATACCGCTAGCTACGAGCAGCTCGAACTGCTCAAGGATTTCGTCGGCGACCGTGCCGCCTTCCTGCAGGACGGCATGATGGTCACGGTCGAGCTCTATGACGAGCGTCCGATCGGCATCGCGCTGCCCGACCAGGTGACGCTGACGATCACCGAGGCCGACCCGGTCGTGAAGGGCCAGACGGCCGCTTCGTCCTACAAGCCGGCGGTGCTGGAAAACGGCGTCCGCGTGCTGGTGCCGCCCTTCATCTCGTCGGGCGAGCGCATCATCGTCGACACCAACGAGATCACCTACGTCCGCCGCGCGGATTGAGCACGGTAACGGAGAGGTCTAGATAATGGCGCGTTCAGCGATCCTAAATGTCATGGTGCAGGCCGCCATGAAGGCCGGCCGCTCGCTGGCTCGCGACTTCGGCGAAGTGCAGAACCTGCAGGTCTCGCTCAAGGGACCTGGCGACTATGTCAGCCAGGCCGACCGCAAGGCCGAAGACATCCTGTTTGCCGAGCTGTCGAAGGCCCGCGCAGGTTATGGCTTCCTGATGGAAGAGCGTGGCGTGGTCGCCGGCGAGGACGACCAGCACCGCTGGATCGTCGACCCGCTCGACGGCACCACCAACTTCCTGCACGGCATTCCGGTGTTCTCGATCTCGATCGCGCTGGAACGCCAGGGCCAGATCGTCGCCGCGGTCGTTTACAACCCGGCGATGGACGAACTCTACACCGCCGAACGCGGTGGCGGTGCCTTCCTCAATGACCGCCGCCTGCGCGTCTCCGGCCGCACCAAGCTTTCCGACGCGGTCATCGGTTGTGGCGCACCGCATCTCGGCCGCGGCCATCATGGCAACTTCCTGCTCGAGCTGCGCAACGTCATGGGCGAAGTCGCGGGCATCCGCCGCCTCGGCTCGGCGGCGCTCGATCTCGCCTATGTCGCTGCCGGCCGCATGGACGGCTTCTGGGAGACGGCATTGTCGCCCTGGGACGTCGCAGCCGGCATCCTTCTCGTGCGCGAAGCCGGCGGCTTCGTCTCCGACGACAAGGGCGGCCAGGACATGCTCGATGGCGGCTCGATCGTCGTCGGCAACGAGACCATCCATCGCGCGCTGCTCAAGACCCTGAAGAAGCCGGTCACGCCGCGCTGATCCGCCGCGCAGCGCACTGCTTGCGCATCGTGCCTGCGCCTGCCCATATTAGGCAAGGCGCAGGGACGAGCGATGACGGACAATCTCCGCAAGCCTGAGACAGCTGTGCCCTTCATCGGGCGCTACAGCCATTCGCGCGCCGAACTCATCGCCGACGGCGTGGTCCACGCGATCGGCATCCTGCTCGCCGTCGCCGCCGGTTCGGTGCTGCTTTCGATCTCCGCATTCTACACCGCCACCGGCGAGTATCTCGCCGCCGTGGTTTTCGTGGTGGCGCTGCTGACCGTGCTTTCGGTGTCGTGCGCCTACAATCTGTGGCCGATCTCGCCGGCCAAGTGGGTACTGCGCCGCTTCGACCATGCCGGCATCTACCTGCTGATCGCCGCCACCTACACGCCGTTCCTGGCCCAACTCGAGGACCGCGTCACGGCAGGGTGGATGGCGGGTATCGTCTGGTCGGCGGCCATCGCCGGCATGGCGATCAAGCTTTTCCTGCCCGGCAGGCTCGACCGGCTGGCGGTCGCCTTCTATCTCGCCATGGGCTGGAGCGGCGTCGTCATCCTGCGCCCGCTGGTCGCAACACTGCCTTCGGCAACGCTGTGGCTGCTGTTTGCCGGCGGCATGGTCTATTCCTGCGGCGTGATCTTCTATGCCTGGCAGCGTCTGCGTTTCCAGAGTGCCCTATGGCACGGCTTCGTCGTCACCGGAGCGGGCCTTCACGTGGCGGCGATGATCGACCTTCTGGTGGTCGCGCGGCTGTGATCGCGGGACGATGCGCGCCACCAAGCGCAAGCGTCTTTCATTTTCGTCACATTTCCGCTTACAGTCGTGGTCCACTAACGCGTCGGTGCAACTTAACAAAAGCACCATGCGTAGATTGAAAGCGGCGAAGCGTCCTTTGCGTGTCCGGATGGATGTGCGACGCCTTGGCCGCGCGGAACTGGAACCGGGGCGCCGATGTCATTCTTGAAATCTCTCGGAGTAGGCAGGGGCTCCGATGTGCTCAACTACGATCCGCATCGCCTGTCCAGTCCGCAGGTGTTCCTGCTGACGATGATGATCTTCCTGGCGATCGTCGCCTTCATAGCGGCAATCCTGACACGGCAGATTTCCAACGCCTTCGTCACCAATCCCGGCCTCAACGGGCTGATCATCGGCGTGCTTGTGGTCGGCATCGGCCTTGCCTTCGTCCAGGTCGGCCGCCTGTTTCGTGAAGTACGCTGGATCAACTCGTTCCGGGCCGGCTCGGAAGTCAACGAACCGGTGCTGCTGGCGCCGATGAAGGCGATGCTCGGCCGTTCGTCGTCGATGGCGTTCTCGACCAGTTCGATGCGGACGATGCTCGATTCGATCGCCACCCGCCTCGATGAAAGCCGCGACGTCTCGCGCTATCTCGTCGGCCTGCTCGTCTTTCTCGGCCTGCTCGGTACGTTCTGGGGCCTGCTTGAGACCATCGGTTCGATCGGCGACACTATCCAGTCGCTCGATCCCGGCACAGGCGATGCCGCCGCGGTGCTCGAAGCGCTGAAGGCGGGGCTCGCCGCGCCGCTGCAAGGCATGGGCACCGCGTTCTCGTCGTCGCTGTTCGGCTTGTCCGGCTCGCTGGTGCTGGGGTTCCTCGATCTTCAGGCCGGTCGCGCCCAGACGCGTTTCTACACCGAGCTGGAAAACTGGCTCTCGACAGTTGCCGACCTGTCCTCCGACATCGTCGTCGCCGATGCCAAGAACGGCTCGACGGACGAGATCCGGGCGCTCAGCGAGCGTTTGCGCAACATGCAGGAGCAGAGCGGGTCGAACCCACGCATCGCCGCTGCCATGGCCAGCCTCGCCGACGGCATTTCGGGCCTCGTCAAGAACATGCGCAGCGAACAGCAGATTATGCGCGACTGGGTCGAGGCGCAATCCGACGAGCAGAAGGCGATGCGCAGCACGCTCGAAAAGATCGCCGACGCCCTCAAGAAAGAGGGAGTCCACTAAGTGGCTCTTGCGCGTGGGCGGCGGGGCGACCGTCGCATCGACTATTGGCCGGGTTTCGTCGACGCGCTGTCGACGCTGCTTCTGGCCATCATGTTCCTGCTCTCGGTCTTCGTGCTGGCGCAGTTCCTGCTCAGCCGCGAAATCTCCGGCAAGGACGAGGTGCTGACCCGGCTCAATTCGCAGATCAACGAGCTGACGCAGCTGCTCGCGCTTGAAAAGTCCAATTCGCAGGACGTCGAGGACGCGCTCGCCAACCTTCAGGCATCGCTGTCGGCTGCGGAGAGCGAAAAGAGCCGGCTCGAACAGTTGTTGTCCCTGGGATCGGGCGCCGGTGCTGAGGCCACGGCGCGGATCGGTTCGCTGACCGGCGAACTCGACAGCGAACGCCAGATCAGCCAGCGCGCACTCAGCCAGGTCGAGCTGCTCAACCAGCAGATCGCCGCTTTGCGCCGCCAGATCGGCGCGCTGGAGGAAGCGCTCAACGCTTCGGAAACCCGTGACAAGGAATCCAACACCAAGATCGCCGATCTTGGCCGCCGCCTGAACGTGGCGCTGGCCCAGCGTGTGCAGGAACTCAACCGCTACCGCTCCGACTTCTTCGGTCGCCTGCGCGAGATCCTGTCCGACCGTGAAAACATCCGGATCGTCGGCGACCGTTTCGTGTTCCAGTCGGAAGTGCTGTTCCCGACGGGCTCCGAGCAGATCAACGAGGCAGGCCAGGGCGAGATGAAGAAGCTCGCCGACGCTATCCTCGAATTGCAGAAGGAAATCCCGCCGGAGATCAACTGGGTGCTGCGCGTCGACGGCCACACCGACAACATCCCGCTGTCGGGCACCGGCCGCTATCGCGACAACTGGGAGCTTTCTTCCGCCCGCTCGACCTCGGTGGTGAAATTCCTGATCGAAAATGGCGTGCCGGCCAACCGACTGGTCGCGGCCGGCTTCGGCGAGTTCCAGCCGCTGGACGAAAGCGGCACCGACGAGGCGCGTTCCAGGAATCGACGCATCGAACTCAAGCTCACCGAGCGATAAGACGGCATCCGCAACATCGGAACCGGGCGAACCCGGTCTCAATATTTCGTGTGCGAGAAGCCTGCCTCAACCGGGGCGGTGGTGCGGCATTGGCAGCGTGATTGTGGCGGCCAAGATTATCTTTTCTTAATTGGGCTTCCCGGCTGCGCGAACCTAGACTCCAGATGCAGTCCGGGAACCGCCGGCGACGACCTCCCGCCGCGACACGACGGAACTTGACGGGCTGCGATCGACGGGACGCCAGTTGTAACGCGACCCGCAAGTTCGGGAGACGCAATCATGCGCTCTTTGACCCTCAAGGCGGCGCTTGCCGCATTCCTCATCTCGGCTCCTCTCGGCATCGCCTTCGCGGCACCCATGCACGAGCCGCATTTCCGTTCGTCGGACCATGACGACAGCGACGCACCTCCGCCCACGACCTACGCCACGGGCGGACAGCTGAGCGCCGTGCTCAACGATCTGCGTGACACCGACGCACGCATCCAGTCCGACAGAACCCTCAAGCTGATCACGCCGGCAGAGGCACGCGGGCTGGAAGCGCAGGCGGCCACGATCCGCAAGGCGGCGGTCGCCGGTTCAGCGCGCGACGGCGGCATGATCCCGGCAGGCGAATATCACCAGCTGATGGCGCGGATCTCAGGCCTGGACGATCAGGTTGGCCACGACGCCTTCCGCGGCTAGTCTTGTTACAGTCCTTGTCAGGCGCCTTCGGTGCAAACCGGGGGCGCCTGTTTGGCGTCCGGCTACCAGCCGATCCAGAGGGCGGCGAGTGCCAGCGCAGCCGGCACGGTCTGGATGTAGAGGATCTTGCGGCTGACGGTGGCCGCGCCATAAAGGCCGGCGATGGCGATGCAGAGCAGGAAGAATACCTTCACCTGGAAGCCTGCCTCGCCCAGCCATAGGCCCCAGATCAGGCCGGCGGCGAGAAATCCGTTGTAGAGCCCCTGGTTGGCGGCCAGCACCTTGGAGGCCGTGGCGAAGTCGGGCTTCAGGCCGAACGCCTTGTGCCCGCGCGGCGTGTCCCACAGCACCATTTCGAGATAGACGATGTAGAGGTGGATCAAGGCCACCAGCCCGACCAGGATGTTCGCTAGCATAACCGGTCCCCTTCGATCTCCGGGATGACTTGAGCATGCCGGCTGCCGCACCGGCAAGTGGTGGACCAGCCGAACAGTCTTGCGAATGCGCGCGCTTTGGTATCCTCTCGCCGCGATTTTGAGACAGAGGAAGAGCCATGTCCTTCGCAAAACTTGACGAACTCGGCCGCAAGCTCGAAGCGCTGGAGCACGCGCTCGCCATTCTCGGCGCCGACGAGGCCACCCACATGGCGGTGGGCGGCGGCGCCAAGCGCGCCGAAGCGCTGTCGGCGCTCGCCGGCATGTATCATCGCCAGGCGACCGCACCCGAAATCGCCGATTGGATCGCCGCCGCCGAAGCGGAAACGCTCGACGACGAGCAGGCCGTGGCACTGCGGGAGTTCCGCCGCCAGTACACCAACATGACCTGCCTGCCGTCGGAGTTCGTCGAACGCCAGACCTCGGCGCGCCTGCGCTGCGAGCAGTTGTGGCGCGACCTGCGCGCCAAGAACGACTGGGCCGGTTTCCAGCCGGCGCTGGAGGGCATCGTCACGCTTGTTCGCGAGGAAGCCGCGCTGCGTTCCGAAGCGCTCGGCCTCGCGCCCTACGATGCGCTGATGGAGCAGTACGATCCCGGCAACCGCACCGCCGACATCACGCCCGTGTTCACCGACCTCAAGGCATTCCTCAGGGATTTCGTGCCGGAAGCACTGGCAGTGCAGCAAGAGCGCCGCGCCAAGAACCCGCCGCGCGCCCTGTCAGGCGTCTATGCCGTCGAGCGCCAGCGTGAGCTTGGCCTTGCGATGATGGGCGCCGTCGGTTTCGACCTCACCCGCGGCAGCCTGTCGGTGTCGCATCATCCGTTCTGCGGCGGCGTGCCGTCGGACGTGCGCATCACCACCCGCTACAAGACCTCCGACTTCCTCTCGGCACTGATGGGCGTGCTGCACGAGACCGGCCATGCGCTCTACGAGCAGAACCTGCCCGAGGCATGGGCACACTGGCCACTCGGCAAGGCGCGTGGCATGGCCGTGCACGAGAGCCAGAGCCTGTTCGTCGAAAAGCAGCTGGGGCGCAATCCGGCCTTCTGGCACTGGGCGTTGCCACTGGTCGAACAGCATCTCGGCGAGCGTTGGACGATCGACGAGATCCTGCCCCACGTCCATCATGTCGAGCGCGGCCTGATCCGCGTCGACGCCGACGAGGTCACCTATCCGCTGCACGTCATCCTGCGCTACGAGCTGGAGCAGGAACTCGTCGCGGGCCGCCTGGCTGTGTCCGACCTGCCCGAGGCGTGGGACGCCAAGATGCGCGAGTATCTCGGCCTGTCGACCATCGACAATCCGGCGGACGGGCCGATGCAGGACGTGCACTGGCCGAGCGGTGCCTTCGGCTATTTCCCGTCCTACACACTGGGCGCGATGATGGCGGCGCAGCAATGGGCGGCCATCGTGAAGGCGCATCCATCGGTCGACGACGAGATCGCGCGCGGCCACTTCGACACCGTCAACAACTGGCGCCGCGACAAGATCTGGTCGCAGGCTTCGCTGTGGTCGACGCCGGACCTGCTCGAACGCGCCACGGGCGAGAAGCTGAACGCAGCGCATTTCACGTCGCATCTGAAGAAGCGCTACGGAGCATAATATCTCTGCTTCATCAGGCCTCCGCTTCGGCACGGAGGCCTGGAAACGGGTATTCATCTGCCGCAGCGGAACATCTGCGGCGCGACTTTCCGCTTGATCCTGAAAATCATTGCCCGAAACTCCCCGCAACACCAAAGACCTTGGGAGAGGCAGGTGGCGGATCATGCGGATGCAATCGTGATCGGCGGCGGGCTCGCCGGCCTCGTCGCCACGGCCGAACTCGCCGACGCCGGCAAGCGCGTCATCATCCTCGAGCAGGAAGGCGAGAACTCGCTTGGCGGCCAGGCGTTCTGGTCGCTCGGCGGCCTGTTTTTCGTCGACAGCCCCGAGCAGCGCCGGATGCGGATCAAGGACAGCCGCGAACTCGCCTTGCAGGATTGGCTGGGTTCGGCGCAGTTCGACCGCCCGGAGGATTTTTGGCCGCGCAAGGTGGCCGAAGCCTTCATCGATTTCGCGGCCGGCGAGATGCGGCCCTGGCTGCATGCCCAGGGCATGCGCTGGTTTCCGGTCGTCGGCTGGGCCGAGCGCGGCGGTGCTGCAGCGCACGGCCACGGCAATTCGGTGCCGCGCTTCCATGTCACCTGGGGCACCGGGCCCGGCGTCCTGGCGCCATTTTTGCGCCGCGTCCGCGAGCACGCGGCCGCCGGCCGAATCGCGCTCAAGTTCCGGCACCGGGCGAGCCGTCTCATCAAGACGGGCGGGGCCGTCAGCGGCGTTTCCGGCGAAATCCTGGAACCCTCCACCGTCGACCGCGGTCAGCAATCCGGCCGCACGGTTGCCGGCGAGTTCGAGTTCCACGCGGGCGCAGTGATTGTCACATCAGGCGGCATCGGCGGCGATCATGAGCTCGTGCGCAAGGCATGGCCCGCCGAGCGCCTCGGCCCTGCGCCGAAGAAGATGGTGGCCGGCGTGCCGCATCACGTCGACGGCCGCATGATCGCCATCACGGAAGCCGCCGGCGGCACCGTCATCAACCGCGACCGCATGTGGCACTACACCGAGGGCCTGATTAACTGGAACCCGATCTGGCCGAACCACGGCATCCGCATCCTGCCCGGGCCGTCGTCGATGTGGTTCGACGCGCTCGGGCAGCGGCTCGAGGCGCCGTTCCTGCCCGGCTTCGACACGCTAGGCACGCTCAGGCGCATCCTGTCCACCGGCCACGAATACTCATGGTTCGTCCTGACCCAAAAGATCATCAAGAAGGAGTTCGCGCTGTCAGGCTCCGAGCAGAATCCTGACTTGACCTCCGGGCGCTGGATCGAGGTGCTGAAGAGCCGCCGGGCCAAGGGCGCACCGCCCGCGGTCGAGGCCTTCAAGCGGCATGGCGAGGATTTCGTCGTGCGCGACAATCTGCGTGATCTCGTCGCCGGCATGAACGCGCTTGCCGGCAACACCCTGATCGACCATGACCGCTTCAACGCCCAGATCGCGGCGCGCGACCGAGAGGTCGACAATCCGTTCTGCAAGGACGCCCAGGTCACCGCCATCCATGGGGCGCGAAAATATCTTGGCGACCGGCTGGTGCGCACGGCCAAGCCGCACAAGATCCTCGACCCTGCAAACGGCCCGCTGATCGCCGTGCGGCTCAACGTGCTGACACGCAAGACGCTGGGCGGCCTGCACACCAATCTGGATGGCCAGGTGCTCGACGCCTCGGGCGAACCCGTTCCGGGTCTTTACGCTGCGGGCGAGGTCGCCGGCTTCGGCGGCGGCGGCTACCACGGCTACAATGCTCTGGAAGGCACCTTCCTCGGCGGCTGCATCTTCTCGGGCAGGAATGCCGGAGGGCATGTCGCTCGAGGCTGAGCCTCTCGCCAAAAGCTGGCCCGGTATCGTCCATTGACGGCACCAGCCATTTTCCCGAATGTCCACCGACACGATCAAGCAATGAGAACATCCCGATGACCGTTCAGTCCGCCCACAGCTACCGCACCGTTCCGCTGCCCGACTTCGAAGAGAAGCCGATCGAGGAGATGCGCGCCGGAGCCCAGGCGTTCTACGACGAGATCCGGACACGCCACACCGTGCGGGATTTCTCGACGCGGCCGGTGCCGCGCGACATCATTGAAACCTGCATCATGGCGGCCGGTACCGCGCCCAATGGCGCCAACCACCAGCCCTGGCATTTCGCCGTCATCGGCGACGCCGAGATCAAGCGCCAGATCCGCGAGGCAGCCGAGGTCGAGGAGCGCGCTTTCTATGAAGGCCGCGCCGGCGAGGAGTGGCTCAAGGCGCTGGCGCCGCTCGGCACCGATGCCTCCAAGCCGTTCCTGGAAGAGGCGCCGTGGCTGATCTGCATCTTCGGCGAGCGTAGGAGCCGATCGGCAGACGGCGTCACGCGCAAGAACTACTACGTGCCGGAATCGGTCAGCATCGCCACCGGCTTCCTGATCGCCGCACTCCACCGCGCCGGGCTTGCCACGCTCACGCACACGCCCAACCCGATGAGTTTCCTCAACCAGATCTGCGGCCGCGACCCGCACGACAAGCCCTACATCCTGATGGTCGTCGGCTACCCCAAGGAAGGCGCCACCATTCCTGCCCACGCCATGGACAAGCGGCCATTGTCGGAGATTGCGACCTTCCTGTAGCTGCGCGCTTTGGCTTCCGAACTACTCCGCCGCGCCCTGGAAAGCGCCGGCGCCGGCATGGAACTGCAGTCTGGCGAGACGGGCATAGATACCGCCCTTGGCGACCAGGCTCTGGTGCGTGCCTTCCTCGACGATTGCGCCGCCATCCATGACCAGGATGCGGTCGGCCTTCAGCACCGTCGCCAGCCTGTGGGCGATGACGATGGTGGTGCGGCCCCGCATCAGGTGTTCGAGCGCCGTCTGCACCTGCTTTTCGCTCTCGGCGTCGAGGGCCGAAGTTGCCTCGTCGAGCAACAGGATCGGCGCGTCGCGCAGGATGGCGCGGGCGATGGCGATGCGCTGGCGCTGGCCGCCCGAGAGCGTCACGCCACGTTCGCCTACTTGCGTTTCATATCCGTCCTGCAGCTTTTCGATGAAACCGTCGGCCAGGGCCGCCTTGGCTGCGGCTTCGATCTCCGGACGGGATGCGCCGGGCCGGCCGAAGCCGATATTCTCGGCGGCCGTGCTGGCAAATACCGTCACGTCCTGGGGCACGATGGCGATGCGCTCGCGCACCGCCTGCGGATCGGCCTTTTGCAGGTCGACGCCGTCGATCAGCACGGAGCCGTTCTCTGGGTCGTAGAAGCGCAGCAGAAGCGAGAACACGGTGCTCTTGCCCGCGCCCGATGGCCCAACGATGGCCACCGTTTCACCCGGCTTGACGACGAAGCTCAGCCCGTGCACGGCGGCGCGGTCCGGCCGGACCGGGTAGGAGAAGGTCACGTCGCGGAATTCGATCGCACCGGTGCTCTTGGCGGGCAGGGCGACAGGCGAGGCCGGTGCGGCGACGGTCGGCTTTTCGGCCAGGATCTCGGTGATGCGCTCGGCGGCACCTGCAGCGGAACTCAGTTCGCCCCACACTTCCGACAGGCTGCCCAGCGCGCCGGCGGCGAAGACCGAATAGAGCAGGAACTGGCCGAGCGTGCCCGGCGACAGCATGCCGTCGAGGACGTCGCGTGAGCCGAACCACAGCACCGCCACGACCGAGGCGAAGATGGTGAAGATGGCAAAGAAGGTCAGCACCGAACGCGCCAGCACCGAGGCACGGGCCGCGCTGAAGGCCGTTTCAACCGCGGCGGCGAACTTGCCTGTCACCAGCCGTTCGTTGGTGAAGGCCTGGAGCGTGCGGATCGCTCCGATCTGCTCACTGGCAAAGGCGGTGGCGTCGGCCAGCGTATCCTGCGCTGTGCGCGACTTGCGCCGCACCGAGCGGCCGAAGGCGACGAGCGGCAACACGATCAGCGGGATCGCCGCGATCACCAGCCCTGAAAGCTTCGGGCTGGTCACCACCATCATGGCGAGGGCGCCAAGGAAAAGGATGAGGTTGCGCAGTGCGACCGAGGCGGTGGCGCCGACGGCGGCCTTGATCTGGGTGGTGTCGGCGGTCAGCCGCGAGACGATCTCGCCCGACATTGCCGTGTCGAAGAAGGCCGGCGACAGGTTGGTGACGTGGGTGAAGACGTCGCGGCGGATGTCGGAGACGACGCGCTCGCCCAGCGTGATGACAAAAAAATAGCGGCAGGCCGAGGCCAGCGCGAGCAGGGCCGCGATCGCCACCAGCATGGCGAAATACTGTGCGATGAAGGTCGAATCGACCGAGGAGAAACCGTGGTCGATCATGCGGCGTACGGCGAGCGGCAGGGTCAGCGTGGTGACGGCGGCGGCAACCAGCGAAATGATGGCGCCGACGACAAGCCTGGGGTAGCGATAAAGATAGGGTGACAGGCGATTCAACGGGCGGAGCGAACGTCGGCGCTCTTCGTTGGCGGCCGTTGTCGTGTTCGCCATGATGTTTCCCTCTCGGCCGCGGCCCATTTGCCGGCTGCGCGGCCTTGTGATTCGAAATCGGCTGATGTATAGGCACGCCGACCGTTTCTGAAGCCTTGGCCTATCTAGCCGTGGCTTCGAATTTTCGAAAGAGGCGCATCGCCGCAGGATACCTGCGCAAGCCGCGCCGCGACAGCAGGAACAGAGCGATGAAAGCCGATATCCATCCCGACTACCACGCCATCAAGATCGTCATGACCAATGGCACCGAATACATGACCCGCTCCACCTGGGGCAAGGAAGGCGATACGATGAACCTCGATATCGATCCGACCACGCACCCGGCCTGGACCGGCGGCCAGCACAACCTGCTCGACCGCGGCGGTCGTCTGTCGAAGTTCAAGAAGCGCTACGAAGGCCTCGGCATCTAAGCCGACCTGTATCGCCGGCTATCAAGAACCCGCCCTCGTGGCGGGTTTTTTTGTTGTGCGCGAGGCAGCGATCGCATTGAGGGTGTGGGCGCCCTCCCTCCCCCTTGTGGGGAGGGATAAAGGGTGGGGGTACTGCAAGGGCTCGGCCCTGATAGTCGGCTTGGCTGGGGCTCACATGACCCCCACCCCTAACCCCTCCCCACAAGGGGGGAGGGGAACCTCGTCTACAGCGCCGCGACCTCCCGCAGCGCCATGGCCTTGTAGTCGGACACCAGCGCGTCGCCTTCGGCGCGTTCGACCGAAATGGCGAGCCGCATCGCCGATTCCCCCAGCGACATGATCAGGAAGGCCTTGCGCTCGATTTCGGCCGCATTGACGGCGGGCGCGACACGCCGCCACGCCTCGGCCAGCAGCGCGCCGTTGGCCCGGCTGTCCCTCAGGTCGATGTCGCGCAGGGCCTTGTCGGCCTGTGTTCCCGACCAGATGTCGCGCATCACCGGCTCGGCCAGGAAGATGCCGTAATAGACGTCGATCAGCCCGCCGAAGGCTTCGATCAGGCCCTTCATGTCGCGCACCCCGGCAAGCCCGTCGGCGATGCAGGCGCGGCCTTCGGCGTTGTAGCGTTCGGCCAGGGTGCGGATGATTGCGCCCTTGTCGGGAAAATACTGGTAGAGCGAGCCGATCGATACGCTGGCGCGTTCGGCCACTTCCCCCATCCGCATGGCGTCGCTGCCGCCTTCCGAGATCAGCGCGCGTGCCGCTTGCAGCATGCGCTCGACGCGCTCCTGGCTGCGCTTCTGGCTTGGTGCCCGACGCAAGGCCTGGCCTGAGTTGTCCTCAATCGCTTCCATGTTCTTTTGCCCGCAACGAATCCGCTTGACCTCCATAATATGAGGGTTTATCACATTTGCAAATGTGAGCATTACTCACGTTATCGAAGGAGGCCAAAATGACCGTAACCCAGCAAAGCATGAAGCCCATTCTGATCCTTGGCGGCACCGGCAAGACCGGCCGCCGCATCGCAGAACAGCTTGTCGCGCGCGACCTGCCCGTCCGCATCGGTTCGCGTGGCAGTGCTCCGTCCTTCGATTGGGAAAACCGCGCCACCTGGGCCGGCGCGCTCGAGGGCGTCGGCGCCGTCTACGTGTCCTACTACCCTGACCTCGCAGCGCCGGGCGCTGCCGAAGCGGTCGGCGCATTCGCCAAGCTTGCCGTGACCATGGGGGTCAATCGCCTCGTACTTCTCTCCGGGCGCGGCGAGCCCGAGGCACAGCGGGCGGAGGAAATGGTCAAGCAGTCCGGCGCCGAATGGACGATCCTGCGCTGCAGCTGGTTCATGCAGAATTTCAGTGAGAGTTTCATGCTCGATGCGGTGCTGACGGGCGAGGTGGCCTTGCCGGTGGGGGCAGTCCGTGAACCCTTCGTCGATGCCGACGACATCGCAGATGCGGCCGTCGCTGCCTTCACCGACAACCGCCATATCGGCCAGTTTTACGAACTCACCGGCCCGCGCTTCATGACCTTCTCCGAGGCCGTTGCAGACATTGCCGAGGCGGCCGGCCGCGAAATCCGTTTCGTCGAGCTGACCACCGAGCAGTTCGCTGCACGCCTTGCCGAACAGCAATTGCCCCAGGGTCTCATCGATCTCCTGATGATGCTGTTCACCGAAGTGCTGGATGGCCGCAACGAATATCTTACCGATGGCGTCGAGCGGGCACTTGGCCGCCCGGCGCGCGATTTCCGCGACTATGCCAACGCCGTCGCAGCAACCGGTATCTGGGGAGGCGCGAAATGAGCGCAATGCTGTTTTCGGCGCTCACCTTCGCCGCCGTGCTCGGCAGCGGCATCGCCGCCGGCCTGTTCTTCATCTTCTCGAACACCATCATGGCATCGCTGGCGCGGCTGCCCGCCGCCCATGGCATTGCCGCCATGCAACAGGTCAACGTCACCATCATCAACCCGTTGTTCATGACGGTGTTCATGGGCATGGTGGCGGTGTCGCTGGGGCTTGCCGCCAAGGCGGTCCTCGGCTGGAGCGAGGCCGGTTCGGCCTGGCTGCTCGCTGGCAGCCTCGCCTATCTCCTGGGCTGCTTCCTGGTGACGATGGTCTTCAACGTGCCGCTCAACGACGCACTCGCCGCTACCGACCCGGCTAGCGCCGAAGGTGCCGCGCTATGGGCGCGCTATCTCGCCGAATGGCTGCCGTGGAACCACGTCCGCACGGTCGCCTGCCTGGCCTCGCTGGCGTCCTTTGCCATGGCCTTCTCGGGCGCCCGCGGATGAATTTGCGGGGCCAGCCGGAAGATCATCCTCCCGGCCGGCCCGCAATCACGCCTGGCGCCTGGCACGGTCGATGGCATGCTCGATCAGCCGGCCGACGAGGTCGGGATAGGCAATGCCGCTGGCTCCGAGCGTCTTGGGGTACATGCTGATGTTGGTGAAGCCGGGGATGGTGTTGATCTCGTTGATCAGCGCTGAGCCGTCGGCACGGACGAAGAAGTCGACCCGGGCCATGCCCTCGCAGCCGAGCGCGAGAAACCCTTTTCGCGACATGTCCTGAAGCTGCCGCGTCGCTGCTTCGGGAAGCTCTGCCGGTATGCGCAAGGCCGCGCCGTCGGCATCGATGTACTTTGCCTCATAGGTATAGAAACCGTGGCTGGCGGCTGGCGCGATCTCGCCCGGCAGCGAAACGGTCAGCGAACCGTCGAGGTTTTCAAGCACACCGAACTCGATCTCGCGGCCATCGACGAACTCCTCGATCAGCACCTTGCGGTCGTGCTTGAACGCTTCGTCCAAAGCTACCTTCAACTGCTCGGCGGTACCTGCCTTGCTGACGCCGAAAGACGAACCCTGGCGTGCCGGCTTGACGAAAACCGGCAGGCCAAGTGCGGCGGCCACCGCGTCGAATTCCGGCTGCTCTCCGGCATGCACGGTAATTCCCCGCGCCACCGGTACGCCGGCCTCCTTCAGCAGCCGCTTGGCCGCGTCCTTGTCCATCGCGTTGGCGGAGCCGAGCACGCCGCAGCCGACATATGGCACGCCGGCGACTTCGGCCAGGCCCTGCACCGTGCCATCCTCGCCGAACGGGCCGTGCAACACCGGAAACAGCACGTCGATGCCGGGCAACTCGAACGGCGCCTCGCCTTCGGGAACGGCAACCAGCCGACCCTTGCCGCCCGGCAAAAGGCTCACCTCGGTGCCATGCTCTGGCACGGACTTGGGTAGCGCGCCGTCGCGGTCGAGTTCGGCCAGCAGCCACTTGCCCTGGCGGCTGACGCCGATCGGCACGACCTCATATCTGGAGGCGTCGATCGCCTTGACCACATTGCTTGCGGACATGATGGAAACGTCGTGTTCGGCGGAACGTCCGCCGAAGAGAACTGCAATGCGCGGTCTCGTGGTCATGAATGCTGTTCCGTCCCTGTGGATTTTCCGGGCAACGCGTGCCGTGCGGTGCGGTCCCATGCCCTGGTTGCGCAGGAAATGGAACTTATCTGTGGCGCTGTCGTGGGCCCTGCACGATTTCCGCAGCGGCCGCTCAGGCCGGGTCCTTTGCCTTATGGCCCTTGCGGTCGGAATGGCCGAGGTCGCGCTCGGGGTCGATCATGTCGCGCACCAGCTGCTTGAGCTGGGCCGCGTCGGGAAAACCGCCGTCGCGTTTGCGGTCCCAGATCAGTTCGCCGTTGCAGGTGACGGTGAAGATGCCGCCGGTGCCCGGCACCAGGGTCACTTCGCCGAGTTCCTGGCCAAAGGTCGAGAGCAGCTCCTGCGCCATCCAGCCGGCGCGGAGAAGCCACATGCACTGGGTGCAATAGGTGATGCGGATCTGGGGAAGGGTGTCGTTGGTCATGAGCAGCTCCGAGACCGAAGGTTGTTCTCTGGCTTGCTGCGCGTTCCTGGAGGCCTTGGCCGGAGAGGAACAGCGGTGGCTTGCTGATGTTTGGCCCAGCCGCGGAGGCGGGCGTTTTTCGCGGCGGACGGGTTCATCCGCCGCGAAGAGGCCGTCCTGTTACGCCGCGCTGAGCTTGGCCAGCGTTGCTTCGTCGACTTCGAAGTTGGCGTAGACGTTCTGCACGTCGTCGTCGTCTTCCAGCGTGCCGACCAGCTTCATCAGCGACTGGGCCCGCTCTTCGTCGACAGGGATGTTGTTCTGCGGCTTCCAGATGATCTTCACCGACTCGGCGTCGCCGAGCGAGCTTTCCAGCGCCTTGGACACTTCGCCGAGGTTTTCGAAAGCGCAGGTGATGGTGTGGCCGTCCTCGTCGGACTGCACATCGTCGGCGCCGGCCTCGATCGCGGCGTCCATGACCTTGTCGGCGTCGCCGGCCTTGGCGGCATAGACGATCTCGCCGACGCGGTCCCACATGAACGAGACTGAGCCGGTTTCGCCCATTGCACCGCCGGACTTGGTGAAGGCGGCACGGACGTTGGAGGCGGTGCGGTTGCGGTTGTCGGTCAGCGCCTCGACGATGAGGGCCACGCCACCCGGGCCGTAGCCTTCGTAGCGCACTTCTTCGTAGTTCTCGGCGTCGCCCATCGAGGCCTTGGAGATGGCGCGCGCGATGTTGTCCTTGGGCATCGACACGGCCTTGGCGTTCTGTACCGCCAGGCGAAGGCGCGGGTTCATTGTCGCGTCGGGCACGCCGGTCTTTGCGGCAACGGTGATTTCGCGCGCGAGCTTGGAGAACATCTTGGACCGCACCGCATCCTGGCGGCCCTTGCGGTGCATGATGTTCTTGAACTGTGAATGGCCGGCCATGGGACCCCTGTTTGTCGCTTCGGCAGTGTTTGAATGGGCCGCCTTATAGATAAATCGGCTCAATACGTCCAGAGTTTCGGGCCTTCAGGCACTCGCGAAAACGTGACTACGCGCCGCTTGCCTCGGCTGAGATAGTGCGGCCACGCCCCGAACGCACGAGAGCGCCATGCCCGTCCGCCTGTTCGCTGCCTGCCTTGTCGCCCTGCTTGCGCTGGCTCGGCCCGCCGCTGCCGCCGAAGACCCGGTGCCGAGCAGATGCATGGCCATCGCCGAGGCCCTGCCCAAGGCCACCTACGCCAGCTTCACCCCGGCGCAGGCCTTCGTCGATGGCGACGTCACCATCACCTATGCCGGCCACTCGACCTATGTCATCGAGACGCCGGGTGGCGTGCGCATCGCCACCGACTATAGCGGCCTTTACGGCTCCAACCCGCTGCCGCGCATCGTCACCATGAACAAGGCGCACCGCACACATTACACTGACTTCCCCGACAAGGGCATCGACCACGTGCTGCGCGGGTGGAACCCCGATGGCGGGCCGGCCAGGCATGCGCTGGTGGTGGATGATGTGTATGTCCGCAACGTGCCGACCGACATCAGGCGCTTCGGCGAGATGGAGGCCAACGGCAATTCGATCTTCATCTTCGAGGTTGCCGGTCTGTGCATCGGCCATCTCGGCCATCTGCACCACCGGCTGGAGGACGCACATTACGGCGCCATCGGCCGGCTCGACGTGGTGATGGTGCCGATCGACGGCGGCATGACGCTGTCGATCGACGCGATGACCGAGATCACCACGCGGCTCTACTCCTCGATGATCCTGCCAATGCACCGGCATGCGACGCCAATGGCCGAGTTCACCGGCATGATGGGCGACGGTTTCGCCGTCGAGTTCCGCCCCAGCCGCTCGCTCAAGGTGTCGCTCAGATCGCTGCCCGCGCGGCCAACGATCATCGTTCTCGAGGGCATCTGAAGGCCTGTCAGCTGCGGACGCGGACCTGGTTGCGGCCGCCTGCCTTGGCTTCGTAGAGCGCCTGGTCGGCGGCCGCCAGCATCGCGTCGATGGATGTTGAGGCATCTGCCTTGTGCGCCGAGACGCCGATGCTCACCGTGAATTTCAGCGCTTCGCCGGAGGGCAGTGCCACTTCGGTGGCCTCGACCGCAAGCCGTATGCGCTCGGCCAGCGCCGTCGCCTCGATCATGTCGGCCAAGGGCATCAGCACGGCAAATTCCTCCCCGCCCAGCCGTCCGATCAGGTCACCCGCGCGCAGGTGCTTCGACGCCTGCGGGAAGAAGGCTTTCAGCGCAGCGTCGCCGACACCGTGGCCGTGCTCGTCGTTGACACGCTTGAAGTGGTCGAGGTCGATCATCAGCACGGCGATGTTGCCGTGGCCCTGGATGAGTTCGTCCAGCCGCGACTGTCCGCGCTCGAAGAAGGCGCCGCGTGAGAGCGCCCCGGTCAGCGCATCGTAGTTGGCGATGTGCTGGAGCCTGGCGATCAACTCCCGGCGTCCGGTGTTGATGCTCGCCACCGTCAGCGGCCCCAGCGCCATCAGCGCGATGCCGAGGCGGATCGAGTCGAGCGAGCGGATGGGGTCCGCCGGTGCTGCGAGATCGACGAGACCGGCGGGTATCGAGATCAGCAGCCAGATGCACAACAGCAGGGTCATCACGGAGGTGGTGAACAGGCTGTAGGTGAGCGCGCACCACAACAGGGCCGGGATCGGAAAGGCCAGTGCCCCTGGACCGCCGATCAGCACGCCTCCAGCGACGGACAGGATGAGGGCAAGACATGGGGCGCCCCGCAGCATGGTTTCCAGCGACAGGCCGTCGGAAGGCGGCCAGCGTACGGACAGCGACCGAACCCCGGGAAATGTCAGTATCGCCGGCAGGATCACCAGGGTGTTGACCAATTCGGTGACGAACCACAGCTTGAACCCGACCGCGAAGGTGCGGTCGAACAACAGGCCAACTGCACCACCGCCCGCAAATGCGGCGGCCACCGCTGCCATGCAGCATATGCCGAAGAGATAAAGGACGGAGACAGGGTGCTGCAGCTTCCTGTCGTTCTCGCTGACGAGGCGGAACAGCAGATAGCCGGTGATGGCGGAAACCATGTTTGCTGCGGTCAGCCACGCCGTGACGTACCAGCCGCCACCGGTCAGAATGTCCGCTGCGACGTAGCCGACGAACGCTGCCGCCCAGCCGGCCGGGCCGGCAAAGCGCGGATTGCGCACCATCATGCCGAGCAGAATGGCGTTGGCCGGCCAGAAACTGGCGAGAAAGCCTACCGGGCGGGTGAGGATCCCAAACAGGGCGGCGGCGAATATCACGCCACCGACGATCAATATGCCGGGTATCCGCTGCGCCGCGTTCGGTGCGGCGAGCCGGCTTTTGGCCTCAGTTACAGACATCGGACCCTAAATACGTGTTGCAGACGTCCCTTGATGCCTATGGTTGCAGCAAGGGGTTCAAAACGCCTTAACGCATATCAGGAATATCGAATATCGAAGCAGTTTCGCCAGGCTTTCTGCGGTGCCGGCTGCGATGCTCGTTTCGGGCAAGCACGCTCCCCCATGAAATCCACGGGGGAGCGTCTGCAAGGCGGTCAGGCGGCCAGTCGTGTGTCCAGTTCCTGCACGGTCAGTTGTCCGCGAAAGCCGCCGGACGACTTGTGCGGCGTCTCGTCCTCGATGGCGTGGGCGAAGATCACCGCCGGATCGGCTTCGAGCCTGGCCATGTGCTTGTGGATGCCGGGGAACTCCCTGGCGATATCGAACAGGCCGAGGTCCTCGCCCCAGCGGGCGATGCCGATGAAATAGGCGTCGCCCACGGTCTTCGCGTCGCCGACCAGCCACTCCCGGCCTTCGAGCACACCCTGCAGATAGCCATAGGCTTCGGCCGATTTTTCACGGGCGAGACGGCGCAGGAACGCCTTGCCGGCATGGTCGTCCTCCTCCAGCTTGTAGGCATTCCAGCCGTAGCCGAGGGCCGAATGCAGGGTCGTGTGCAGGTAGGAGAGCATCCAGTTGAGTTCGTCGAACTTCTTGGTGCCCTGGGCGAAGCCCAGCCCCTTGTCGAGGCCGCGCGCGGCGATGCTGTGCAGGATCGCCAGGCTCTCGGTCAGCGGTTTGCCGTCCTTGGTGATCATCGCCGGTGTCTGTCCCAGCGGGCTCACCGTGGCGAAGCTGTCGGAGCGTTTCGAGAGCATGTCGATGCGGTGCAGGCGGTAGGGCTGGCCGAGCCATTCGAGTGCCACGATCGAGCCGAAGGAGCAGCCGTGGGGCACGCCGTAGAAGAGCACAGGTTCCATTTCACGTCCCTTTTGAATTTGGGCCGCGATCCATTCGCGGCGTGCCTCAGAAGCTATGCATTGCTTTCGTTTCAGCAAGTACCTACAATTTTGTAAGGTACTGACTTCAAAGTAAGAATTGAGGAATTCCATGGCAAAGATGCAGCCAGAAAGTTGTGGCCTCGGTCCCGCCTTCCAGGTCATCGGCGGCAAATGGAAGGCGCTGATCCTGTGGCTGGTGCACACCGAGCCGCGCCGCTTCGGTGAGTTGAAGCGGCTGGTCCCCGACATCAGCGAGAAGATGCTGATCCAGCAGTTGCGCGAGATGGAGGCCGATGGCCTTGTTCACCGCGAGGTGTTCCACGAGGTGCCGCCAAGGGTCGAGTATTCGGCTACGCCGCTTGGCCAGTCGCTCGACGATGCTCTCGTTCCACTTGCCAACTGGGGCAAGGAGCATGGCGCCGCCATCGAGGCGCGCAAGACGAAGGTCGCCTAAGCTGCAATAGCTGAGGTCCGCTCAGCCTTCCAGGTCGAGCTTCAGCCGGTCGAGAATGCTCATCGCATGGCTGGCATATTCACTGATCCAGCGGTCGTGAATCTGCTTGATCGGCAGCGAGTTGAGGTGGTTCCAGCGCTCGCGCCCCTCACGCCGGGCGACCACCAGATCTGCCTCCTCCAGAACCTTCAGGTGCTGCATCACCGTGCAGCGGTCCATGTCGTCGAAGCGTTCGCACATGGCGCCCGTGGTGAGCGGGCCATCCTTCAGACAATCGAGCATCAAGCGCCGGCGCGGATGAGCCAGGGCTTTGAAAACATTGTCATCTTTCGAATCGATTGACATGTTATGTTTTTATAACACATTATCGCGAAGTGCAAGCAGAGGAGATCACAATGTCCCTTGGATTCAAGGTTTCGGGCCGGATAGCCAAGCCAGTCCATGAGGTGTTCGACGCGGTCGTCAACCCAACGAAGCTCAGCGCCTATTTCACCACCATCCGCGGCGCCAGCGCGCCGCTGGTCGCAGGCACCACGGTCACCTGGTGGGGCTCGGTGCCGGTCGAGGTCGAGGAAATCGAACAGGACAAGCGCATCGTGCTGCGCTGGGATGCCGAAGTTTCCGAGGGCCAGCCCGCCTACAAGACGAGGATCGAGATGGGCTTCGAAGTGCTCGAGGACGGATCGACCTTCGTCACCATCGGCGAGTCGGGCTGGGTCGAGGACGCAGTCGGGCGCAAGGCGTCCTACGGCAATTGCGAGGGCTGGGCCGAGATGCTGTCGGCGATGAAGGCGTGGCTCGAATACGGGATCAACCTGCGCGAGGGCTTCTATCCCTCCGAGATGCGCGGCGAGCTGCCGACGACGAGCGAGCGCAAGTGAGGAGCGGGAACATGAGTGCAACAATCGAAGGCGGCATCAACATCGCGATGAAGGTGCCGAGCCACCAGTATGAGGCGACGATCGCCTTCTATCGCGACGTTGTCGGCCTCGAAGGCATTCCGGAGAAGGCGCCTGCGATCGGCTTCAAGCTCGGCCCGAACCAGCTCTGGATCGACGAGGCTCCGACCATGAGCCAGGCCGAGGTCTGGCTGGAGCTGTTCACGCCTGATTTCGCCGTCACGCTCAGGCAACTCGGCGATGCGGGCGCGGTGCGCTGCGACCCGATCGAGCCGCTGGGCGAGAGCTTCCGTGGTGGCTGGATCATGAACCCGGCCAACATCGTGCACATGGTACGCGAACCCGACGCCTGGTGAGCGCTGCCCACAGCGTCTCGGGCGGCGGCGATTGCTCGCCGCCCGATCTCGTCAAACTGTCTGGAACCGCACCTCGCCCTGGTTCAGGAAGCATGCCTTGTCGAACAGCTTGAGGTCGAGCGGATTGGGCAGCCTGACATCGTCCAGATCCGGTACCGCTTTCGCCGACGGATCATAGGTGCGGTCGATCTGCGAGATCATGACGACGATCAGTCCCATCTCGCGCGCCAGTGACTTCAGCACCTGAACCTGATCCATCAATGCCGGGTTCTCGCGCTTCTGGTCGAGCAGTTGCAGATAGTCGACCACCACCACGGTTCCGCGTGGCGCGATGGCCATGCGCCTGGCGATGTGGGCGGCGTTGATCGTGTCGGAACTGTCGAGGTCGAACAGGCTACCGAACTGCGCGTGGTCGGCGCCGATGGCGCGAAAGCGGTCGAGCACTTCGCTCTCGGTGTACTCCAGCGTGAAGAAGGTGCTGCGCTGGCCCGCCTTCATCGCCTCCACGGCAAGTTCGAGCCCCATCAGCGTCTTGCCCTGGCCCGGCCGCGCGCCGAGCAGCACCAGGTCGCCGGGCGCGAGGCGCGCAAACAGCTTGCCGGCCGGCCGGGTGGCCGCTGATGTGGCGGCGAGCAGGCTCCATGCGCCAAAGCCTTCTTCGGCCGCGATGCGGTCGAGCGCCTGGTGCAACGGGATATGGCCGGTCCTGGCGAGAAGCCTGGCGTTGCGCTTCAGCATGGGAATGGGTGCGGAAAGTTTCATCCGGCGAACCTCCTATCGCGAGCAGTCGTCGCAACCCCTCCTTATGCAAGCGCTCGAACAGTTGGCTCGGAAATCGAGACACCCTGCACGAACTGTGCTTTCCCGGTGGAGGGGGGAGGCGTGGGCTGCGCCAGAATCAGATGATAGCCCAGAATTCGGCGGCCTGAAATCGGCGCGGAAACGAAAACGGCGGGCACTGGCCCGCCGTTTGTTTTGTCCGTCAGTGGCCGTCGCTGCGTTGCTGCCTGCGGCGATTCCGCTGCAGCATGTTGAGGCCCTCGACCAGCGCCGAGAAGCCCATGGCGGCATAGATGTAGCCCTTGGGCACATGGTAGCCGAAGCCGTCGGCGATCAGCGTCATGCCGATCATCAAGAGGAAACCGAGCGCCAGCATGACGATGGTCGGGTTCTTCTCGATGAACTGGGCGAGCGGGGTCGCCGCCAGAAGCATCACCGTCACGGCCACGATCACGGCGATGTACATGATGCCAATCTCGTCGGTCATGCCGACGGCGGTGATGATCGAGTCGATCGAGAACACCAGGTCGAGCAGCAGGATCTGGAAGATCGCCGCGCCCATCGAAAGCTGCAGCGTGCGCGACACCATTTCGTCCTTTTGATCCTCGGGGTCGACCGAGTGGTGGATCTCCTTGGTCGCCTTCCAGACCAGGAACAGGCCGCCGGCGATCAGGATCAGGTCGCGCCAGGAGAAACCGTGGCCGAAGGCGGTGAACACCGGTGCCGTCAGCGCAACGATGAAGGAAATCGTGGCAAGCAGCACCAGGCGCATGATCAGTGCCGCGCCGATGCCGAGCCGCCGCGCCTTGGCGCGCTGGGCCTCCGGCAATTTGTTGGTCAGGATCGAGATGAAGATCAGGTTGTCGATGCCGAGCACGACCTCGAGCGCAATCAGGGTCAACAGCGCCACCCAGGCAGTGGGGTCGTTGACGAAGGCGAAATACGGCGCCAGGAATTCGATCATCAGAGTGTCCCCGTGTTCTTCTAAATGGCAATCGAGCTGCCGTGGGGCCGCTCTCGCCGCATCGGCCCGAAAATCGAATAGATTTTCGGAAAGCACGATGCGCAACTAAAAAGTGTTGGAGCGGCTTTTGCGCGGTCTACCGGTTCGCGCAAAGGCCGCTCTAACATTTGCTGACGTGTTGCGGGCAAGTAAGTATCCACCGGCCCCTCGTCAATGTCAGGACCAGAAGGAAGGCGCGGTTTCTTCGAGCCGCGGGCCGCGGCGCAGAGGGGCGATCCGCTCGGCGAGGCCGGTGCGGTCGGAGATGTCGAGGCCGACGCCGCAGATCGTCGCCGGCCCGTTGGCCGCCTCGAACCTGCCTTTCGGCACCTTGGAGAGGAATCGGTTGAGCGGCTCCTCCTTGTCCATGCCGAGCGAGGAATCGTAGTCCCCGCACATGCCGGCGTCGGTCAGGTAGGCGGTGCCGCCGTTGAGGATCTGGTGGTCGGCGGTCGGCTGGTGGGTGTGCGTGCCGACGACGAGGCTGGCGCGGCCGTCGACGAAATGGGCGAAGCACATCTTCTCGCTCGTCGCCTCGGCGTGGAAGTCGATCACCACCGCGTCGGCCTGCTCGCCGAGCGGGCAGGCGGCCAGCTCGCGCTCGCCGGCCTGGAACGGATCGTCGAGCTCGGGGTGCATGAACACCCGGCCCATGATGTTGGACACCAGCACGCGGGCGCCGTTCTTGGCGATGTAGAGCCCCGAGCCGCGGCCGGGCGTGCCCTTGGGAAAATTCGCCGGCCGCAGGAAGCGGTCCTCGCGCGGCGCAAAGGCCAGCGCCTCGCGCTGGTCCCAGACATGGTTGCCGGTGGTCACGACGTCGGCGCCGGCATTGATGGTCTCGCGGAAGATCTCCTCGGTGATGCCGAAGCCGCCGGCGGCGTTCTCGCCGTTGACGATGACGAAATCGAGCCGGAAATCCGAGATCAGGCCGGGCAATTGCGCCCACACCGCCGTACGGCCCGCCTTGCCCACCATGTCGCCCAGAAAAAGAAGTCTCATGAAATCATCTACAATTCAGGGGCGAAGCGACGCAACCCGCTTTCGGTCAGTATTTCGGGGATGATGACGTCATGGTTCTCGTCGGGAACACGCTCGACTTCCTGGCAGTCGAAGGCGATGCCGATCAGCCTGGGCTCGATGCCCTTGTCCTGCAGCTTGGCGATCGCCCGGTCGTAGTAACCCGCGCCATAGCCGATGCGGTGGCCGCGCGCGTCGAAGGCGGCCAGCGGCACCAGCATGATCTGCGGGTCGAGCACCTCGGCCTCCTCATGCGGCCCGACGGTGCCAAAACCCATGTCGACCATCGGCGCGCCGCGCACCAGTTCGCGGAAGACGATGGTGTGCTTGTCGAGGATCGCCGGCAGGCACAGCCGGGCGCCATGCTCACGCAGGGCAAACATCATCGGACGCACGTCGACCTCGGAGCGCATCGGCCAGAAGCCGGAAACGATGGTGCCGGGCTCGAACTGGATGTTGTCGCGGGCGGTCTCGGCCATCTCCAGCGACGCCTCGATGCGCCAGAACTCGTCGAGCCTGTCGCGACGGGCCAGCGCTTCCTTGCGCAGTTGCTTCTTGATCTCGCGGTGGGAAGTCATGCGGAGGGCAGCCGGTTCGTTTCGTTGCCCGTGTTTCGCATATCGGCAACAGTGGCTGCAAGCAGCTATCGTTTGCCCAAAAGGAGAGGTGACGATCCACACGACCGGTGGAGAAGTCGATCCCGGAGACCTACAAAGTAGGTGGGCGCCGTGTGAAAAGACCCACGGGTCTTCCCAGGGACAGCTCCCTAAGGATCGTTAAGGCCCCGGGGAAAATGCTCTCCTGCCGGGAAGTGCAGACCGTCCAGACCAATATAGGCGCTGTGGCGGCGATGCGCCATGGCAATGGGGCCGTTGAGGCAACGATATTTGGGGGCAGGATGAGTCTGGACCGTAGCTGAAGCCGCAACATCACGGCATGGAGTGGCACGAGAAGGGTCCAATGCCAACCGCCACCTCGGAGATTGGCGGCAACGCCTATGCGTTCGTCATCCTCGGGCGGAGCAGGAGCGAAGCGAAGTGCGGATACCCGGGGATCCATGCCGTGACACTGAAGTCGCTCGGCGGTGCAGAATACTGCCGCTCCCATCAGGCTTGCGCGCACTAGCTCTGCTCCTTAGGGTCGCCGCGATAGTTACGAGGAATTCGCATGCGTTTTGAAGGTACGTCGGCCTATGTCGCCGACAAGGATCTGATGGTGGCGGTCAATGCGGCGATCGCGCTGGAGCGGCCGCTGCTGGTCAAGGGCGAGCCCGGCACCGGCAAGACCGAGCTTGCCCGCCAGGTGGCGGCCGGCCTCGGCCTCGAAATGATCGAATGGAACGTCAAGTCGACCACCAAGGCGCAGCAGGGCCTTTACGAATACGATGCGGTTTCGCGCCTGCGCGACAGCCAGCTCGGCGACGGCCGCTTCAACGACATCAAGAACTACATCAAGCGCGGCAAGCTGTGGGACGCCTTTGCGGCCGGCAGGAAGGTCGTGCTGCTGATCGACGAGATTGACAAGGCCGACATCGAGTTCCCCAACGACCTGTTGCAGGAACTCGATCGCATGGAGTTCTTCGTCTACGAGACCGGCGAGACGATCCGCGCCGACGTGCGCCCCATCGTCATCATCACCTCGAACAACGAGAAGGAACTACCCGACGCCTTCCTGCGGCGCTGCTTCTTCCACTACATCCGCTTCCCCGACGTCGACACGCTGCACAAGATCGTCGAGGTGCATTATCCCGGCATCAAGCAGAACCTGGTGCGCGCGGCACTGACCCAGTTCTACGAGATCCGCGACGTGGCCGGCCTCAAGAAGAAACCGTCGACTTCCGAGGCGCTCGACTGGATCCGCCTGCTCGTCGCCGACGATGTGGCGCCGGAAGATCTGCGCGCCGACCCCAAGAACGCGCTGCCCAAGCTGCACGGCGCATTGCTCAAGAACGAGCAGGACGTGCATCTGTTCGAGCGCCTCGCGTTCATGGCCAGACGGCAGGGGTGATCTGAAAGATCATGCGTTGCAGGTACCCCCACCCCTAACCCCTCCCCACAAGGGGGAGGGGGATTCTTGTCCACGACCGGCCAGCTCTGGCCATCGTAGTGGTGCGAAGGGTGCCTGTTAGTTCCCCTCCCCCTTGTGGGGAGGGGTTAGGGGTGGGGGTATACCCCGCGTAGACTCGGCCAGCGCATTTCCGTCCTGTGGACCGTTGGCCGCGCAGCTCCGCTCGGGCAGTTTGCCGCGCAATCAACCAATCACCGAAGGCAAAGCCATGACCGACATCGCCATTCGCCCGCTTCAGCTCGCCGACCATGCCGAATGGCGCCGGTTGTGGACCGCCTATCTCGATTTCTACAACACAGTGCTTCCCGAGAATATCTACGAGCTCGCCTGGAAGCGCCTGTTCACTGCAGGCGAGTTCGAGCCCAAGGGCCTGATCGCCATCGTCGACGGCAAGGCGGTCGGGCTGACGCATTACCTCTACCACCGCTCGGGCTGGTCCGAGGCCAACAACTGCTACCTGCAGGATCTGTTCGCCGATCCCGCATCGCGAGGCAAGGGAGTCGGTGCCGCCCTGATCGAGGCGGTCAGGCAGGAGGCGGCGAAGATCGGTGTCACCAATGTCTACTGGATGACCCACGAGACCAACGCCACGGCGCGCAAGCTCTATGACCGCGTCGCCCGCCGCACCGGTTTCATCGAATACGACCTGCTCTAGGATTCAGCGGGCGCTGAGCGGCCGCTTCAGGCGGCCGTTTCAGCCCGCTGACCTCGACACCCACCGGTGCCAGTCGCTGGCGCTGCCGCGGAAGACGTTGAGGTCGATCTTGCCTTCGACGCCATGCGACAGGCCCGAGCCCGAATACTGCCAGAACACCCACTTGCGGCCGGGATAGACCTTGGACGGGGGCTCGGCGACGGCGCGGAGCCAGAACGGATAGTCCAGGAACTCGCCGCGGAGGTTATCGCGGTAGAAGTCGGGCGCGGTGTAGATGATGGGGCGCTGGCCGTAGTGGCGCTCCAGCTTGTCCATGAAGACCTGCATCTTCTCCAGCGTCTTTGCACGCGACAGCCGGCGCTTGCAGCTCGACTCGCCATTGTATTCGACGTCGATAACCGGCGGCAGCGCGCCGGCGACCTTCGGCACGTTGCGGATGAACCAGTCGGCCTGCTCGCCGGCGGTGCGGCACCAATAGAAGAAATGATAGGCGCCCCGGCGCAGGCCGGCGGCTTCGGCGGCGCGCCAGTTCTTCTTGAACATCGGGTCGAGATGGTCGCCGCCGTCGGTCGCCTTGATGTAGGCGAAGTTGGCGCCTTGCGTGCGCAGCTTCGGCCAGTCGATTTCGCCCTGCCAGCGCGAGACGTCGACGCCGTGGACGGCAAAATTCCTGGGCGACGCGGCCTTGCCGAAATTGATCGGCTTGGCGTCGCGGAAGCGGCGGCCGTAGATCTGGCCCGGCGCAAAGGGCGTGGCCTTCATCGGGTTGGACGGAGCGATCAGCGCGATCGGCTTGGTGTCGGGTGTTGGAACGGTGTCGAGTTCGATCCGCGGTGCCGCCATAGCCACCTGCACCGGCTCTTCGGTCATCATTGCCGCCGGCACGGATGGCGCCACCAGGACACCAGCCTGCGGGACCGGTGCCGACATGGCCTGCTGGACCGGCATGGAAGGCGCGGCTACGGCGATGTCCGCCTGTGGGACCGGGCTCGCCGGGCGGGCGACCGAAGCGGTCGTTTCCTTCGACGGGGCAGACGACATGATGTCGCTGAGCCCCATGCTCGAGGTACAGCCGGCCAAGGCCAGGCTGGCGAGAACGATCGCTGACGCCGCTGAGAAACGCATAGGTACCCGTACGCAAGAACAACTCGGATCGGAGGCAGACTCGCCCCCGCTTCCCCACTGACGGCAATTGCTAACGGGAAATTACCAAGAAAGACTGAATCCGATTTTTACTTTAATTAGATTTTGGGTGTTGCAGACATGCCAAGGCGCCGATGCCAGCGATTGCTGGACACGGCTGCGGCATCGGCGGACTTGCCTGTGGGATCGCGCCGAAGCAAAGTGCCCGGCATGTTCATACCCTTCTTCCTCGAACTCAAGGCGGCCAAGGTTCCGGTGTCGCTGCGGGAATATCTGGCGCTGCTCGAGGCGCTCGACGCCGATCTCGTCAGCTATGACGTCGAGGGCTTCTATTATCTCGCCCGTGCCGCACTGGTGAAGGACGAGCGCCATATCGACCGCTTCGACAAAGTCTTTTCGCATTATTTCAAGGGCGTAGAGGCGGTGTCGGGCGAGGGTGGCGTCGATGTCGCCAACATTCCCGAGGAATGGCTGCGGCGGCTGGCCGAAAAGACCCTTAGCGACGAGGAGAAAAAGCTGGTCGAGGCGCTCGGTGGCTTCGAAAAGCTGATGGAGACGCTGAAGCAGCGGCTGGAGGAGCAGAAGGGTCGCCATCAGGGCGGGTCCAAATGGATCGGCACCGCCGGCACCTCGCCCTTCGGCGCCTATGGCTACAATCCCGAGGGCGTGCGCATCGGGCAGGAGACGAGCCGCCATCGCCGCGCAGTCAAGGTGTGGGACAAGCGCGAGTTCCGCAATTTCGACGATTCGGTCGAGCTCGGCACGCGCAATATCAAGGTTGCACTCAAGCGTTTGCGCCGCTGGGTGCGCGAGGGCGCCGAGGAAGAGCTCGACCTGCCCGGCACCATCCACGCCACCGCCGACCACGGCTATCTCGACGTCAAGACGCGGCCCGAGCGGCGCAACGCGGTCAAGCTTTTGATGTTCTTCGACGTCGGCGGTTCGATGGACGACCATATCAAGGTCGTGGAGGAGCTGTTCTCGGCGGCGCGCGTCGAGTTCCGCCAACTCGAATATTTCTACTTCCATAATTGCCTCTATGAAGGCGTCTGGAAGGACAACCGGCGCCGCCATGCCGAGGTCCTGCCGACGCTCGACGTGCTCCACAAATACGGCCACGACTACAAGGTGATTTTCGTCGGCGACGCCTCGATGAGCCCCTACGAGATCGCCTATGCAGGCGGCTCGGTCGAGCACTGGAACCCCGAACCGGGTGCCGCGTGGCTGCGCCGCGTGCTTGACCAGTGGCCAAATGCCGTCTGGCTCAACCCAACGCAGGAAAAGCACTGGGGCTACACCAGCTCGATCAAGATGATTTCGGAGATATTTGCCAACCGCATGTACCCACTGACGCTGGCCGGGCTCGAAGCGGCAACGAAACAGCTGTCGCGCAAACACTGATCCGGCTCACCATGAAGTGATGCCCTGTCAGGCGGTGCCTCTCGTAACTATCTGTGCGAAGAACGCGATCAAGAAAAACAAGCCCGGGAGACCCTGAATGGACGCCAAGACCTATCCCGTCACCCGCACCGACGCCGAGTGGCGCGCGATGCTGACCCCCGAGCAGTACCAGGTGATGCGCAACCACGGCACCGAGCGGCCGGGCAGCTGCGCGCTGCTTCATGAGAAGCGTGCCGGCACCTTCACCTGCGCCGGCTGCGACCAGCCGCTGTTCGAATCCAAGCTCAAGTTCGAGAGCGGCACCGGCTGGCCGAGCTTCAACGATCCTGTCGAGGGGTCGGTCGAAAACACCGTCGACCGCAGCTACGGCATGGTGCGGACGGAATGTCATTGCGCGCGCTGTGGCAGCCATCTCGGCCACGTCTTCCCCGACGGTCCGCCGCCGACCGGCCTGCGCTATTGCATCAACGGCGTGGCGCTGAATTTCAAGCCGGCAGCCTGATCCCCAGAGCGTTTCCGCTTATCTTCGAATCGCGAAAACGCTTTGACGCAATTCCGGATGGAAAACCGCTTCGCACATTTCCTGGGCTTGCTCTAGAGCAGGCTGGCCAGGATGATCCACACGGTGGCGCCGAGCTTCACCGTGTTGGCGTTGTGGTTGGCGCTGACGTCGGCGGTGCGCAGCACGCTGCCATAGAGGAAAAGATTGTAGGGCAGGGGCAGCAGATGGACTGCCACGGCAAGCAAGGCCGAGCCCTTGGCCGCCAGGATGGCGAGCGCGACGATCGTCGTGGCGACGTTGATCAGGCTGCCGACGGTGACCATGTCGCGCCAGAACAGCTGGCCGAGCGGCATCTCGCCATGCCAGCGACGCGAAAAGAACGCCGCCAGGCCATTCGGCCCGGCTCGTGCCGGACCGGTATTGTCGGAAGGATGGAACTGCCCTGTACCTGTCATCGCTCATGACCTCGCACCGCCTTTGACCGGCGAACGGTGCCACCCGAAGCTTCGGGATCGGGCAGCCAGCTATCACACCATGCCGAGGGCAGCTTTGTACAGGTCGAGGATCGCCTCGGCCTCGTCGCGCTCGGCCTGGTCCTGCTTGCGCAGGCGGATCAGCGTGCGGACAGCCTTGGTGTCGAAGCCGGTGCCCTTGGCCTCGGCATAGACGTCCTTGATGTCGTCGGAGATCGTCTTCTTTTCTTCCTCAAGCCGCTCGATGCGCTCGATGAAGGCGCGCAACTGGCCGGCGGCAACGGTCTGGCTGGTATCGGTGATTTCGTCGGCCATGGGGCACTCCGCAAATTGTGACTGGGAAAAGCGCGACTCGGCGCGCCAAGGGAATTTCGGCGGTTTCGATGCCTGATGATGAGGGGAGGGTCAAGGGTACGCGGGAGCGCAGCTGACACGACCCTGCGGAAATATCGGTCAGTGATCGCGCGGGCGGCTGGCCTCGAAAGCGGCCTTCTGCGCGTCGGTGGCCTCGCGCTGGTGCTTGGCCTGCCATTCGGCATAAGGCATGCCGTAGACGATCTCGCGCGAGGCGTCCTTGGACAGCTCGACGCCGGCCTCGGCAGCCGCGTCGCGATACCAGTTGGACAGGCAATTGCGGCAGAATCCGGCGAGATTCATCATGTCGATGTTCTGCACGTCGGAACGCTCGCTCAGGTGCTGGAGCAACCGGCGGAAGGCTGCGGCCTCGAATTCGCGCTGCTGCGCTTCGCTGAGTTCGGCCATCTGGTCCTCCATCACAGCGGCCCGGTGCGCGAGCCGAATTGTCTGACTTCATGTATATCGGGGCGGCGGTTGATCGCGTCAATGATCGGCGCCAGCCGCCCGGCCCAATCCGTCGTTCCGGCCTCGTCGCCGATCAGGTCCTGCCGGATCTCGATCAGCGCATGGGCAAAGCCGTTGACGATGGCGTGGCGGAACATGGTGTCGCCGCGCAGCGCCCCGTCATAGGGCTCGTTGTCGCCGACCACCAGCGCCTTGTCCTCGGCCAGCATCTCGATCAGCGGCCAGGCGGCGCGGTGGTCCATGTCCCACAACACGCCGGCGTGCCAAGGCCTGGCGCGCCCCTGCATGACGGGCGTGAAGGAATGCACCGACAAGATGAAGGGCGCGGTGCCGGTCTGCTGGTGGACCGAGGCGACCATGGCGCCGACCGCGTCGTGATAGGGCCGGTAGAAATTGTCGAGCCGGCGCGCGCGCTCCTCCTCAGACATCGGATAATTGCCCGGGATGACCGAGCCGTCATAGAGCTGGCGGATCAGTGTCGGGTCGTCCTCGCCGCGGTTGGGGTCGATCAGCAGGCGCGAAAAGTTGGCGAGGACCGCCGGCGCGCCCATGATCGCGGCAAGCTTGCGGGTCACCTGTTCGGCGCCGATGTCGTAGGCGATGTGGCGCTCGAACTCCTCGGGCGGCAGGCCGAGATCGCCATATTCCTGCGGCAGGTCGCGCCTGGCATGGTCGCACAGAAGGACGATGCCCCTGCTGCGGTCGCCTTCGATGATCTCGAAAGGGGCAAAGATTGCGGTTCGCGTCATCGGCGGCAATTTGTCCTTCGGCACGGCTTGGGTGTAGTTTCGCGCCCGTCCCTGATGTGGGGATATGTGCTAACGCCGTTGTTTTGCCAACCTTTTTTCGAATATGCCAGATGAGGCAGCAAATCACCGCGGCTGAGCGCACCTAAATCGATTGGATAAGCGCGCAGCCACGCGTTGACATGCGCCCGCACATTGCCGAAAAGGGCTCCAGAAATGCAGAAATCGTCGAAGAGGGGCTTGGGGATGGAACTTGCCGGGAGGCCGCGGACACGCTCAGCCCTGGCATCGCTCTTCCTTTTTCTCTCCGTTCCACTGTTTATGGCCGTTGCGGCCACGCCGGCACGCGCCGACTTCAGGGTCTGCAACGCGACCCAGAGCCTGGTCGGAGTCGGCATCGGCTACCGCGCCAAGGCGGGCTGGATCACCGAAGGCTGGTGGCATATCGAAGGTTCCACCTGCAAGACGCTGATCGAGGGGCCGCTGTCATCGAGGTTTTATTATCTCTATGCAGAAGATGCCGAGCGCGGCGGACGCTGGGATGGCCCGATCAACATGTGCGTGGCTGAAAAAGAATTCAAGATCGCCGGCGTCACCGACTGCGTAGCGCGCGGCTTCCAGCGCGCCGGCTTCCAGGAATACGACACGGGCGAACAGGCGAACTGGATGGTCCAGCTCACCGACGAGCCCGCAACGGGCGGCCCAACGGCCGCCTCGGGAACGAACGGTCAATGAGACGTAGCCGCAAGGTCAAGATACTCGCAACACTCGGTCCCGCCTCGTCCGACGAGGCGATGATCCGCAAGCTCTTCGATGCGGGCGCAGACGTCTTCCGCATCAATATGAGCCATACCGACCACGATTCGATGCGCACGCTCGTCGGCCGCATCCGGTCGGTCGAAGAGGCGGTCGGCCGTCCGATCGGCATTCTCGCCGACCTGCAGGGCCCGAAGCTCCGCGTCGGCAAGTTCGCCAATGGCAAGGAAGAGCTGACGGTCGGCCAGACCTTCACCCTCGACGACAATGCCGACCTGGGCACCTCGGCACGCGTGCACCTGCCGCATCCCGAGATCCTCAAGTCGGTGCAGGAAGGCCATCGCCTGCTGATCGACGACGGCAAGCTCGAGCTTAGGGCAGTGAAGACCGACGGCAAGTCGATCGTCTGCACGGTCGTTGCCGGCAACAAGATTTCCGACAAGAAGGGCGTCAGCCTGCCCGACACTGACCTGCCGGTAGGCGCGCTGACCGAGAAGGACCGCAAGGACCTCGACGCCGTGCTCGAGACAGGCGTCGACTGGGTCGCGCTGTCGTTCATCCAGCGCCCGGAGGATCTCGCCGAAGCGCGCAAGATCGCGCAAGGGCGCGCATTGCTGCTGTCGAAGATCGAAAAGCCGCAGGCGGTCGCCCGCCTGGCCGAGATCATCGAGCTGTCCGATGCCCTGATGGTCGCCCGCGGCGACCTCGGCGTCGAGATGCCGATCGAATCGGTGCCTGGCATCCAGAAGCAGATCACCCGTGCCGCGCGCCGCGCCGGCAAGCCGGTGGTGGTTGCCACCCAGATGCTGGAATCGATGATCACCGCGCCGGTGCCGACCCGCGCCGAGGTCTCAGACGTGGCGACCGCCGTGTTCGAAGGCGCCGACGCGATCATGCTGTCGGCCGAATCGGCCGCCGGGCAGTATCCGGTCGAGTCGGTGGCAACGATGAACCGCATCGCCGAGCGCGTCGAAAAGGACCCGACCTATCCCGGCATCATCAACGCCCAGCGCTCGCAGCCGGAGGCGACCGGCGCCGACGCGATCTCGCTTGCGGCGCGTGAAATCGCCGAGACGCTGAAGCTGTCGGCGATCATCACCTACACGGCATCCGGCACCACGGGCCTGCGCGCGGCGCGCGAACGGCCGCAGGTGCCGATCATCGCGCTGTCGCCGATCCTGGCCACGGCACGCCGCCTGTCGATGCTGTGGGGCACGCATTGCGTGGTCTCGCCGGATGCCGTCGATCTCGACGACATGGTCGACCGCGCCTGCAACGTCGCCTTCAACGAGGGTTTTGCCGCTGGCGGCGACCGCGTCATCATCACGGCCGGCGTGCCGCTCAGGACGCCGGGCTCGACCAACATGCTGCGCATTGCCTATGTCGGGCCGGAAGGCAAAGGCAGCAGGTAAGGTTACAGCGAATAGGGAGTAGCGATTAGCGAATAGGGCATTGCACGACTGCGCGTGCGGGGTCTTGTTCGCTATTCGCTATTCGCTATTCGCTATTCGCGGGCGCCTTCTCATCCCAACACACACCCGTCCCGAAATCGTCACCCGTAATGCGCGCTTCGACAGCGCGTGACAGTGCCTGCAGGTCGCGCGGCTGGCCGGCGAGTTTTTCGACGGCCGCCACCACCAGATCGGGTGCCACCCAGTCCGGCTTGTGGCCGAGGTTCTTCACCCACACCAGTTCGGCAGCGGGAATGTCGCGCGCCAGCCCGATCGAATGGATCTCCTCATAGACGACCGTGTCGTGGTCGCCGGAGATCACCACCGTCGGCGCCTCGATCGTGGGATAACGCGGCGCGGCCACCAGCACGTGGCGGTACAGGCCTTCGACGTCGATGGCGTTTGCACGGAAAGCTCTCGGTCGCAGCACCAGCTTGATCGCGGCGTCGTCGACATAGAGGTCCGGCACCTTGTTGGGCGAGAAGACGCAGGTGGTTGCGGCACCGATGCGCATCAGCCCGGCCGGATTGGCGATCGTTTCCGCGAAGGCGCGGCCGACCACCGGCAAGGCGCTCAAGCTGTAATACCAGGAGGTGCCGCCGCCCGGCCAGGGGTGGGTCGCCGCTGACAGGAACAGCAGGCCACGTGTTTTTTCCGGGTGCTCCAGCGCAAACGTCGCCGCTATCGAACCGCCGAACGAATGGCCGACGATGATCGCGTCCTTGATGCCGAGGCGATCCATCAGGGCCGCGATGGTGGCGGCCTGCCCTTGCTGCGTCTCATTGTTGCCAGGCCCGCGGCCGGACCAGCCATGGCCGGGGCGATCGAAGAACAGCATCTCGGCGCGGCCTTCGAATTGCGGCCTGAGCGGCAGCATCTGGTCCTTCAGGTTGGCGCTGGCGCCATGGATGAAGACCAGCGGCGGCAGGTCGCCGCCGGCAGGTGCCGGCACATTCACGTAGTGGATGATCGCGCCATCGATATCGACGAAACTGCCCACGGGCGGATTTCGCCGTTCGATCAGCCACGATGCGACGCGGGTTGCGCCGGCAAGCGCAAGGAACAGCGCAAGCAGCAGTGCCAGGATGAAGGTGAGGATGTTCATGCGGGATGGGGGTGGGTCAGCGGAATAGCGAGTAGCGAGTATGGAGAAGGGACAAAATGAGTAGAGAACCGAGAGCAGTTGAGTGTGCTCCCTGGTGCGGCAACCGCCAAGCCTGTTTCTACTCGCTATTCCTACTCCCTATTCGCTTCTTCAGATGCCTTCGCCGGCGAGTTCTTCCGACAGTCGCGACACCTCGTTCTGGGCGTTGCGCAGCATCGGGTAGATGTCGAGAACGCGCTGCCATGCCTGCAGCGCCAACTCGTTGCGACCGGTGGTCGCCATGATCTGCGCCATGCCGGACAGGGCGCCGAAATGGCGTGGCTCGAGCTCCAGCGTGCGTTCGATGTCGGCCATCGACTTGCGATAGTTCTGCATCAGGAAATGCACGGTGGCGCGCCGGTTCCAGCCCTCGGCGTATTTGGGCTGCAGCGTCACCACTTGGTCGAGGAAATCGAGCGCGACGTCGAATTTCTTGGCCTCGACCGCCTGCTGCGCCCATTGCATCATCAGATCGACTGAGGCGCTGCCTGACTTGTACCAGGCTTCCCAGATGCGGCTGGCGAGGCGCTCGGCAGCCTTCTCGTTGCGCTCGCGCTTGAGATCGGAAAACAGCGTGTCGAGCTGGTTGTCAGCCTTGGCTACGATTGGAGCGCCGGCGTTCTCGGCAAACGCCTGCTGCGGCTGGGTTGTCGCCAGTAAGGCCAGGGTAAAAAAGGCAAAAACGTTCCGCATGCGGAAATTCTAGACCCCCGCATGGGAACGTCAAACTGAAATTGCCGTGATGCGCCGGCCGCGTGCGGCCGGGCTACAATCAGCCCTGGCGAGCTTTGTAGCGCGGGGCGGTCTTGTTGATGATGTAGATGCGGCCCTTGCGACGAACCAGCTGGCAGTCACGATGGCGAGCCTTGAGCGCCTTGAGCGAATTCTTGATCTTCATGTCACTAACCCGTCGGATGGGCCCATCAACGGGCCGAAACTAAAAGCGCGCCAAAAGAGCGCGCCCAATTCGTGTGAGAGGCTCTTAGACGAGGAGTCATTGCCAGTCAACCGCGGGCAGGCTTGGTGTGGCGGTTTGATTTGGCTTTTGTCGACATGCGGTCGCATCGCGCCTTCGCGCCGGGACTTGCCAGCGGCCAGCATCGCTGGAATCGTCCGTTCGTTCAAGCAAATGGAGGGTTGGATGCGGCTTTTGATTCTGTCGATATCAGTAGCAAGCTCGATGATGGCGTCCGCTGCTTTCGCCGAGGAATGCGACCGCAACGACCAGACCCAGACCGGGATGAACATCTGTGCCGGCTCGGACTTTGCTGCGTCCGACGCCAAACTCAACGCTGCGTATGGCGATATCATGAAACGCCTGTCCGAGAGCGCCGACGCTCGCAAGCTGCTGCAGGATTCGCAGCGGAGCTGGATCGCCTTCCGCGACGCCGAATGCAAGTTCGCGTCCTCCGGCGTCGAGGGCGGGTCGATCTATCCGATGATGCAGGCCGGATGCCTGCAGGGCTTGACCGACGCGCGTGTTGCCCAGCTTGGCGCCTACCTCAAATGCGAAGAGGGCGACCTGAGCTGTCCGGTGCCGGCGCAGTAGTGCCCGGCTAGCGGCGTGGTAGAAGCCGCGTGAAGTGGCCCATCTTGCGGCCGGGGCGTGCCTCGGCCTTGCCGTAGAGGTGCACGGCGACGTCCGGTTCGGCCAGCAGGGCCGGGACCTTGGCGATGTCGTCGCCGATCAGGTTTTCCATGACGCAGTCGGAATGGCGGTTGGCATCGCCGAGCGGCAGGCCGGCAACGGCGCGGATATGCTGCTCGAACTGGGAAACCACGCAGGCTGCCTCGGTCCAGTGTCCTGAATTGTGCACGCGTGGGGCCATTTCGTTGGCAAGCAGGGAGCCGTCGGCCAGCACGAAGAATTCGACGCCGATGACGCCGACATAATCGAGCGCGGCGAGGATTTTTCGCGCGGCGTCGCGCGCAGCTTCCGCCGTGTCGTCGCGGATCGCGGCTGGCACCGTCGAACTGGCCAGGATGCCGTTGCCGTGCACGTTTTCGGCGGGGTCGAAGGCGGCGATGCTGCCATCGGTGCCGCGCGCGGCGATCACCGAGATCTCGCGTTCGAAAGGCACGAAGGATTCGAGGACCAGCGGCACGTTGCCGAGTGAGGCGCAGGCACCGTCGAAGCCGCCCGTGGTCATGTTGCGGAAGACCATCTGGCCTTTGCCGTCGTAGCCCATGCGGCAAGTCTTCAGGATTCCGCTGCCGTCGAATGCCTGCAGGGCAGCGGCCAGGTCCTGGTCGTTATCCACAGGCACGAAGCGGGCTGTGGATATCCCGATGCCGTTGAGGAAGGTCTTTTCGACCAGGCGGTCCTGCGCCACTTCCAGTGCCCGTGCCGGCGGATAGACCGCGACGGTCTTCGCCAGGTGCTCCGCGGCCACGACGGGCACGTTCTCGAACTCGTAGGTGACGACGGCGCTTTCGCGGGCCAGTTCGTCGAGGGCGGCGGGATCGTCATAGGCGGCGACGATCTGGCGATTGGCAACCTGGGCCGCCGGGCAATCGGCCTGCGGCTCGAGGATCACGGTGCGGTAGCCCAGCCGGGCCGCGGCCATGGCCAGCATGCGGCCAAGCTGGCCGCCGCCGATGATGCCGATGGTGGAGCCTGTGGGGAGGGGGGCGCTCACGCGTCGTCCGTCGGCTGTTCGGCGACCCTTGCGGTCTGGGCGGCGCGCCACTCTTCGAGTCGCGTCGCCAGGGCGTCGTCGGAAAGGGCAAGAACGGCCGCTGCAAGCAGTGCCGCATTGGCGGCCCCGGCCTTGCCGATGGCAAGCGTGCCGACGGGGATGCCGGCCGGCATCTGGACGATGGAGAGCAGCGAATCCTGCCCCGACAGCGCCTTTGATTCGACCGGCACGCCGAACACCGGCAACGAGGTCATGGCCGCCGTCATTCCGGGGAGATGGGCAGCGCCGCCGGCACCCGCGATGATGACGCGGAAACCGGCCGCCTTGGCACCCTTGGCGAATTCGTAGAGGCGATCGGGGGTGCGGTGGGCCGAGACGATGCGCGCTTCGTAGGAAACGGCCAGCACGTCGAGCAACTCGGCGGCATGGCGCATGGTCGCCCAGTCAGACTGGCTACCCATGATGATGGCGACGTCGACCCTGTCCTTGCTCACGCGCGGCACCCCTTGCTCGATAGGCAGCGCTTAGCGGAAATGAGGAGCAATCGCAACCAAACCCCGGCAGCCCTCTGCCAGGAGTTTCAGGCAATTATGTCCGGGATGATCCGGTCTTCGATCTGGACGATCTTGTCCTTGAGAACCAGCTTCTTCTTTTTCATCCGCTGGATCTGCAACGGGTCGCAGCCCATCGCGATCATCGCGTTGATCGCCGCATCAAAATCGGCATGGTCCTGCTTCAAGCGTGCAAACTCGAGACGAACCTCGGCTTGTTCCTGTTCCGACATGTCTACCGTCTGCAAACTCACTGGCGCACCCGGGGCGCTCCTAAGGCGGGGTCGGCGACCCCTTGTCACCGGCGCGATGCCCTTATCACATTTCACGCTGACGGGAAATGCTACCACACTTTATTCGACATCGCAGATCGGGGGTGGCAGACTGTCATGGTTCCGTCACAGAGCGCTGTCTGCGGTGGGCACGCTTGTGCGGTGCATCGAGGAAACCATGAAAGGGAGAACCAATCATGTCTCTTGCTTCCCATCTTGAAGAGCTTCAGCGCAAACATGGCGACGTCGAGCGTCAGCTCGACGAAGCGATGAACCATCCATCCATGGACGACCTGCAAATCGTAGCGCTGAAGCGTCGCAAGCTGGCTCTCAAGGACGAGATTGAAAAGCTGAGAGTGGACCCGACCCAGCACTAGCCCACGGTCGCGGTCTCAACTTAGTGGCCCACTCTTTCGGCACGGGCCAGATAGCCGGCGGCGAATCACCCTCGCCGCCGGAACAGGGTGATTGGCTGTATTTTGTGGGCTTTTGCGGGTTCGGGGTGACAAGATCTCGCCCGGCACGCGAGCCGGTGCCAGTCCAGCCGTTCCGGCTCAAGCGTCCCAGAATTGGTCAAGCCAGATATTGAGCTTCCTGAAGCCGGTGGCACTGACCGCGTAGACACGGCGCGTGCCTTCGGCGCGGGCGCTGACCAGCCCGGCATCGAGAAGCACCTTGAGATGCTGCGACACGGCCGGCCGCGAGACCGGCAGGCCGGCTGCGAGTTCGCTGACGGTCTTGGGACCGCGACGCAATTCTTCCAGCAGATGGCGCCGGTTGGCATCCGATATGGCCAGGAAGGAGGCGTCAGCTGTCATGGCTCCTTTGTGCCGCAACATCGGCGGAATCTCAACTGTTGGTCGCGGCTGCTGCCCCAATGCCCGCGTCTGCCCAGGCGTGGCTGTCAGGGCAGGGTTTCGGGTTCGTCCTTCTGGCGTGGATCGAGCCGCAGCGATTCGGGTGTCGCCGAGCGGTCGGCCGGCTGGGTCTTGAAGGCTTCGCGATCCTCGATCGGAACCGGCGCGCGGCGCTTGATGCGCAGTGCGGTGTAGCCGGCCAGCGCGAAATGCGCCGCAGCCGTGGCGAGGAACAGCGCCTCCGGCCGCATCATATCCATCAGGCCGGCGCCGAGCATCGGACCGACCATGGTGCCGAAGCCGTAGAGCAGCAGCAGGCCGCCCGAGACCTTGACGAAATCCTCCGGCTTGGCGTGGTCGTTAGCGTGTGCCACCGCCAGCGAATAGAGCGTGTAGGCGAAGGCGCCGTAGCAGGCGGTCATGGCGATGACGAATGGCCCGGAGCGCGGCGCCACCAAGAAGATCAGCACCGCCGCCACCGCCGAGGCGAGCGAGGCGCCGATCAGCACGTAGCGGCGGTCGGTGCGGTCGGAGATCTTGCCGATCGGGATCTGCAGGGCGGCACCGGCGATCACCACCAGGCTCATCATCAGCGCGATTTCGGGCGTCGAGATGCCGACGCGCGCGCCGTAGACGGCACCCAGCGTGCCCCAGTCGCCATTGGCGACGCCGATCAGGAAACACGCGACCGAGGCGACCGGCGAGTTGGCGTAGAGCCCCTTGATGTCGAGCGAGACGTCCTGCAGCGGCTTGGGGTGGGCGGCACTCGAGACCGCCGTCGGGATCAGCGATAGGCAGAACAGGATGCCGGTGACCATGAACAGCGAGGCGCTGGTGACGTCGCCGCCTGCGACCATCATCTGGCCGGCCATGATCGAGGCGTAGGTGACCATCATGTAGAGGCCGAAGACGGTGCCGCGGTTCTCGTTGGTGGCGCGCTCGTTGAGCCAGCTCTCGATGACCATGAAGGCGCCGGCCATGGCAAAACCGGTGAAGGCGCGCAGCGCGATCCAGACATATTCGTTGACGATCAGGCCGGTGAGCAGCGCGATGATCGCAGCCGACGCGGCAAAGGTGCCGAAGGCGCGGACATGGCCGGCTCGGCGGACGACGCGCGGGGCAAAATAGCAGCCGGCAACGAAACCCCCGGCCCAGGCGGTGCCCATCAGGCCGAGTGCCGTGGTCGAAAAGCCCTCTTCCTGGCCGCGCAGGGGAAGCAGCAGGCCGTGCAGGCCCGACGCGGCGAGCAGGAAGGCGGTGCCGCGAAGCAGCGAGAGGATCGGCCTGTAGGTTGCGAGCATCGAACTGTCCCACCAAGAATCAAGAGCGCTAGGTCGACCGCCCCTTTGGGGCTTTTCGGCGACGGCAAGATGTCAGCCGCGCTTGAACAGCGCCTCGGCGGCCGATTTCGTCGAACCCTTGGCGGAAAGCTCGGCCTCGAGCCGGCCGATCTCGGCGCGCAGGGCTAAGATGCGCTCGTTGAGCTCGCCGACCGAAAGCAAAGACAGGTCCTGGCCGATCTCGTGGACGGTCTTTTTCTTCTTCGGCTCGTCGTCGAACAGCGCCATCTCGCTCTCCTTGATCTCCAGTCAGGCGTTTGCCTGATTTGCCAATCAGAATACATAGTGCGGTCAACCACATGTAAAGTCCGGGGCGCACCGGACCAGCGGAGACCGAAAAGACATGGCCAACGTTGCCAAGCTTCCAGACAAGATGCTCGCGGTGGCGATCACGCAGCCCGGGGGGCCGCGCGTGCTCAAGGCGGAAAAGCGCGACCTGCCCGAGCTTGGCGCCGGCGAGATCCTGATCCGGGTACATGCGGCCGGCGTCAACCGGCCCGACGTGCAGCAGCGCAAGGGTGCGTACCCCGCACCGCCCGGCGCGTCCGACCTGCCCGGGCTCGAAGTGTCGGGCGAGGTGGCGGCGTTGGGCGAGGGTGCCAGCCGCTTCCGCATCGGCGACGCGGTCTGCGCGCTGACGCCGGGCGGCGGCTATGCCGAATACGCCAAGGTGCACGAAACCAACGCGCTGCCCGTGCCCACCGGCTTCACCTTCACCGAGGCCGCGGCGGTGCCGGAAACCTTCTTCACCGTCTGGCACAACGTGTTCGAGCGCGGCGCGCTCAAGGCGGGCGAGACGCTGCTCATCCATGGCGGCTCGTCGGGCATCGGCACCACCGCGATCCAGCTCGCCTCGGCCTTCGGCGCCTATGTCATTGCCACCGCAGGCTCGGAGGAAAAGTGTGCTGCTTGTCTCAAGCTCGGGGCCGACCGCGCGATCAATTACAAAACGGAAGAATTCGTCCAGGCGGTGAAGGACGCCACTGACGGCAAGGGCGCCAATGTCATCCTCGACATGGTCGGCGGCGACTATGTCGGCCGCAACTACCATGCTGCGGCGGTCGACGGACGCATCGTGCAGATCGCGACGCAGGGCGGGGCGGTGGCAAGTGCCGATTTCTCAAGGCTGATGGTCAAGAGGCTGACCCATACCGGCTCGACGCTGAGGCCGCGCACCACCGAGTTCAAGGCGGGCATCGCCGCGGCCCTCGAAGCCCAGGTGTGGCCGTTGCTGGCCGTCCGCCGCGTCGCACCCGTGATGGACATGATCTTCCCGCTCAAGGAAGCCTGGCGGGCGCATGAGCGCATGGAAGAGGGCGAGCACATCGGCAAGATCGTGCTGGATGTCGGGTGAGTTTTCTTCTCCCTCCCCCTTGTGGGGAGGGCCGGGGTGGGTTTTTTTCCCCGGCGCTCCAAGAGTACCCCCACCCTTTATCCCTCCCCACAAGGGGGAGGGAGGTCGCGCGCCAGTCGTGAAGCTTTCCCGCCCCGCGCCCTCGCGGTTCGACAGGCTCGCCATGCGGGCTACTGAATCGCGGATACGCAATCACCAGCAGCACTGATGGGCTGTTGATGATGTTTGGCGGCTATTGAGGCCTGAACCCAAAGGCCTGCAGCGTCCTCGCTAGTCAGTGATGAGGAACGACCTGTTGCTGGCCACGTCGAGCAAGGGCAGTTCCTTGTTACCGGTGACACTCTTGCTCGCCGCGTTGCCGCCAAAGTAGTAGGCAATGCCGACAGAGGCGTTGAACTGCTCCTGGCCTGAGCCAAGTGGGCCGGAGGGAGTGCGCGGCGCCACATAGTTGGCGCTGGCAAACGTCGACCAGTTGTCGCTCAGCGGTACTTTACCAACCACGCCGAATTGCCATTTGGCGATGTCTTCGTCGTCGAAGATGCCGTAGTAGGCCATGACCTCGCCGCCGAAATCGAAGTTGTGCTTTACGTAGACATTCTTCTGGTTCATCGCACGAATTGTCGTGAGAAGGCTAGGAGCGCCGGCCACAGTGACCGCAGCCCGGTCAGTGTTCACGCCATACGTGCCCCACACGCCGACCTCGGTCGATTCGCTCAGCGCGACCCCAAGAGTGCCGCGGACTTGACCCAGGCTAATGTCGCTTGCGTTGACGCCCCAACGTTCGGCCTGGAAGCCGTCGTATACGACGCCCAAGCTCAGCCGATCTGCTATCGACGGGTTTTCTGTCGACATGTCGCCGCGCTTGTAGAAACCCGCCGTGTAAAACACTTGCCGTTCAAGGGCGGTGGCATCCGGGACGATACGGAGACGACCCTTGAAGTCATAGATGCCGATGCTGGCGCCGGCCTGGACTCCGAAGGTTGACTCGCCGAAGCTCAAGCCGCTGTTGAAGCCGGCTACGCCGCCGAAGCTGCCAGTAAGTGCTCCGGTCCCGCCGTTGATGTTCGTAATCCGCTCGCCAAGTGACTTGTAAGCATCGGCACTGGCCCAAACGTAGGTGCCGGAAAGAAAACCGGCTACCGGGCCGTCGGAAGTCTCTGATGAAGCTTGCTGCTGACGAGACGCTTCTTTTGCCTGCGTCCCAGAGCCAGACGTGTTTGCTACCGCAGTTCCAAACAACTTTTGTTGGTCGGCTTCACTGATATTGTATTTTTCGACAACTGCCTGTTGTTCTGGGGTGAGAGTGGCTGCGTTTGCAGCGTCAATCACGCCTGTTAAGGCGATAGTTACGACCAGTGGGCGGGCCATCCCGGCCGCTGCGTATCGACCTGCGGCCGCCAGAATGCTGTTCATGTGCCAACCCCTCCCTGAATCCCCAACCAACGGTTAAACACGCGAGGGTTCGTTGGAAAGCGGAGAACCCGCCCCACCAAGAAGAGTTACAGGGTGTGGCGAAAATGCTACACAGCTGATAGAAGAGCGCCGGGCGAGGAGGCCTGAGACGCCGCGCGCCTCTTGTCCCCAGCGGGGAGAAGGTGGCCCGAAGGGCCGGATGAGGGGGGCTTGCCAATCGTCACCGCCAGCCATTGGCGAGTTGCAGGACAAACAGGAGCATGCCCTCGATGCGGCGGTCGGCGGCGCGGCTGAGCGGCACCGGGCAGAAGCCGGCGCGGCCGAATTCGGTCGGCGAGGCGCGGCAGCGACCGAAATTGCGGCATTCGCGGCGCTGGCACTTCAAATGCGCGCCCTCCATGGTGGCGGCGATGCTGACGGCGAGAACGAGTGCGTTGTGCATGGAATAGGGCAGGCGGCCGTAGCCCGGCAGCGGCGGGTCGATGATTTCGATCTCTTGCTTGCGTTTCCTCGACATGACGATGTCTCCGGTTGGCGGCCCGCGCGGGTCTTTTTGGGCGCGGGCAAGGTGGTTGGGGAAAATCTGGGCGCACAAAAGTGTCCCGCGCCGATGAAGCCGGGATTGGGAACCGGACGCATGGCCTTGCGTCTCTCAGATGCTAGTGCGTGACGCGCAGCCATGCGTCCGCCAGCGCCGCTCAGTCGCCTCGGCTTTCACCGTCAGCCGCCGCAAGGCCCGGGCTTGGGGGCTCATCACCCAGCAGGGGCACCGTATCCCCCGCCAGCCCGGACGCCGTCGCCCTCCCCAGGCATCCGGTTCATGACCCGGGTTCCCTGAGGGCGATGGAGGGATTATCGCTGAGGTGCGAAGGGGTGTGGAAAAGAAAATTTTTACTACCAACATGGCGCAGTTGGAGTTCTCGGAAAGACTTAGCCTTTTCAAGGTCTTGCGGTGGGCAGGAAAGTTGAAATAACGCCGAAAGCGTGGAAAATTATTCCACGTCTTGCCTATCGTGCCTGTGGTGCGCTCATCGCCTACTCGCGGCTAGGGCCATAGTTGCCCTTCTTGACAGGAGGGACGTGAAAACTAGTCGCAGTCAAAAATCCATGTGCAATAGATGCTGACGAGCGGCTATTTGCCTAGATTCACTCGCGAAAAACAACTCAAGATGATCGTCCGGTTCTTGTTGGGTGATTCTTGCGCTGCATCTTTTGTAAACAACCTTCTCACGCATCAAAGAGTGTTGAACACATTGTACCTCACTCCTTCGGGAATAGGCGTGCCATTCTCCCGAGAGGCATCGTTTGCGATCAATGCAACAATTACTTTGCCCGCAAGATCGAGCAGCCCCTTCTTGCCGACCGCTCGTTTCGCAATCTACGGGCTTGGTATCAGGTGCCTAACAGGCGCGGACGCCCGCCGTCTTTGCACGGATTTCTTGCCGGTACAGAAGTTGAGATCGGCCTCCGGCTCAAGGATGGAGGTGTCGAAATCCAGCCAGAGCGCGAAGGCCAATCCGAGGAATTTTTCCACTGCCTGCGTGAAGACGAAAAGGCAGGGCGGCCGACAGCGTTTCTATTTGAGCGACCGATCGATCCGCCCAAAAAACTCATGTCGAGACTGCTCGCTAAGATGGCCTTGGAACTGCTCAGTCTTCGATTTCTTCACGATCCACAGCTGATCGACAAATTGATCGAAGATGATCATTGGGAGAGAATTCGGCGATGGGCTAGGCACGGCGACAATTTTGACGATTGGCCCTATGCCAATCGTATCGTGTTTCCCGAGGAAACGCTCATGCGCCACCCCGACACCGATGCATGGGTCCAAGCTGGCTATAGCCTCGATTTGTTCGTGACAAAACGAAGAGAAACCTACTTGGCCTTCATTATCTACGGCCACGAGTTCGTCATCAATACGGGCGGCCCTTCAGTGAAGGGATATGAGGAATGGCTGGAACAAAAGCGAGGCATCAGCCCGCTCGTTGAACGTCTCGGTATGCGTCTCGATATCGACGTTAGTACCTTGCCGTCCACAGCTTACCTCATCGGGGATGCCAAGATAGCAGCTGGAATAGAGTTCGATCGCGCACAAGGTATAGAGGGCCTAACAGGACCTTGATCGACTATCAAAAGGGCATTGCAGAAGGTCTAAGTTGGTTCATAAAGTATTATCATATAATAATTTGGGGTGCCTCATGGCCTATCGGCTGCTACTCGTAGATACCTTGCTGATTAACCGGGCCAACGACCGGCATGGTGAACTGGAAAATGAGACGGCAGCGCTCGCGTGGCTTTTCAACAATCGCGAGGCGCATATGAAAGCGCTCGCGCGGGATATCGTTGAAGCCGGCGAGATTTACGAGCCGCCTCTTGTTTCACCGAAAGGCGAAAAGTTCATCGTGTTCGACGGCAACAGGCGCGTTACCTGCCTGAAAGTCATCGAAGACCCGCGCCGTGCACCCAATGCTGAACTCCAAGCGTACTTTTCCGCTCTAAAGGCAAAATGGAACGGAAGCTTCCCCGACCGGATCATGTGCCAGGTCGAGCCTAATCGAGATCGCCTCGACGATATCCTGTTCCGCAGACATACGGGCACCCAATCTGGTGTGGGTGAGAGCACTTGGGACGACCGGATGAAGGCGAATTTCGTTAACCGCACGGGAAAAGGCAATGCGGTAAGTGTTGCTGACGAAGTTGAGCGCCGTCTCTTAGCCGCCAACATGATGCCGGGCCGCCGAAAATTGCCGCGCTCGACCGTGAATCGCCTGCTGTCCTCAGAGGCGTTTCGCAACCGCGTTGGCTTCAGCATTAATCGAGGCCGCTTTGAATTTACTCATCAAGAGCCCGTCGTACTCAAGGCGCTACAACGAATTGTCGATGATCTAGCTCGCCGCGAAACCGTCCTTGGTGATATCTGGGACGTCGATGGGAAGCGCGCCTACCTCGACAACCTTGAGTCAGAGGGCTTGCTCCCGAGCGTAAAGAACAGCTTGATTAGGCCAAAACCGAAGGCCGCCCCTCATTTGCCTTCAATCGCTACCGCAACTCCGCGCCCGACGCCGCCGCCTACCCCCACACGACGCGTCAACCTTATTGCCCGGACCGACTATGGAATCGCATGGCCAGGTCGACTCCAGCGACATCGCGCAATCTGGGAAGAGCTGCAATTCCACCTCGTTCTTTCCGATCACCCCAACGCGATTTCAACTCTGTTTCGCGTGTTGCTTGACCTCTCAATCGAGAATTACATCGACCAAGCCAAGCTCAGCGTCGGCCCGAACGACAAGCTGGCTCTCCGTGCGCTGAAAGTCGCTGAAGACCTACACCACAAGGGAAAAATCGACGCGAAGTATCTGGGTGAGATCAAGAAATTTCAGCACGCTGATCGGCTGATTTCAGCCGACACACTCCATCGCTACGTTCATTCGCCAGATTTTGCTCCATCGCCCGACCACCTGACCGCCCTTTGGGATGCGTTGGCCACATTCATAGTCTATTGTTTGAAGGCTTGAAGCCGTGCAGCGTAAACCTCTGACAGCAAGTACGGTCAAAGACTTCATGGAACCACGCAGTGATCTCGAGGTCATACGCATTCACTATTGCTATCGGATTGGCTCTACATTTGTGAATCTGGCGCTGATGGAAGACGCGATCATCAATGCTATGTCCATGTGTGATCGCATCAAAGTAGCCGGAATACTCGGGACGGACGCGCCAACATGGGAGCGTATGCAGCAGAAAAACGACAAGCTCAAAAGCTCGACCCTAGGTAGCCTGATTGCGATCTTAGCCAAGCACAGCATCCTAGACACCGACCTAGCGTATCTGCGATGGGTCAAGGAGAAGCGTGATTTCTTCATCCATCGCTTTTTTCACGTGCACTATTGGCCAGGCGAACTCCACGAAGAGTCGATCACAATCATGTGTCGCCGACTGCTTTATCTCGAAACTACGTTCTCTCGTGCCAGTCATCGGATTTGGAAGATTTTTAGAAATGCTGGCCTTGTTACATACGTCGACCTTGGCAAAGATGGCGCCTTGCTGATGAATCCTGGCTTATTTGATGAATAGACGTCGAACTGGAATGTCGATCATTGGCGTGAATGTCCTCACTAGGCGTCTGTAGATCCCTGCCTCCTCACTTTCAGGTCAACCACTCCTTCGCCTATGGTGGCGCCGAACCACTTGGTGCCCATGGCTGACTTCGCGTGACTAACACCCTCTCCAAATCCTGGCTCTTCGGCCTTGCGCTCTGGCTCGCGGCACTTTTGGCGTTTGCGCTCTATTCGGTGGAGGCGTCGCGGGCGCGGCTGGCGGGTGAGCTGGAGGTGACGGGGCGGACGTTGCACCGGCTGATCTCGCAGCGGGCGGCGCAGCATGATGCGCATATGACCAGCCTGATCGCGCTGACCAGCGGGGCGGAACCCGCGCCCCTGGGCGCCGTGCGGCAGGTGATGGAGAGCATTGTCAGGTTTTATCCGCGCATCGCCTGGATCGCGCTGGTTTCGCTCGGCGAGGCGGACGGCGGTGCGGGACCTGCAACCGGGGCGGCGGACGCGGGAGCTGCCACCGGGTCGGGGGCGGAGGCAGGCGCAGGTGGCGCGGGAGCAGTTGACACTGGTTCGGCGGCGGAGGCTGGCGCGGCGGCAGTGGCTGGGGCGCTGCCCGGTGCCGGCGGGGTCAGGATACTGGTCGAGGTGCCGGAGGGCGGGGGCGAGGATCTCGCGCCTTTGCGCGCGGCGATCGGCGAACAGCTGCGCGGCAAGATCGGCGTGCATGCCAGCTCGAACGGGCGGTATCTGCTGGCCAAGCGGGCGCCCGCACCTTCCGATGCGGCCTTGGTGTTCGGCATCGACGCAGCACTTCTGCTGGAGCCGGAGGAGCGGCCGGCCTGGGCGCATCTGAGGCTGACGCTCGACGGGCAGGAACTGCTCGACCTGCCGGCGGAGGATGATCTGGGCGCGGGCGCTTCGTTGGCACCGCATTTCACCGCGCCGCATTTCGCAAAGGTGGTCGACGGCGAGGGGCAGAAGATCCTGCTTTCGCTCGACCGGCCCTTGCCGCTCGACGCGCTTTTGCCGCTGCGGTCGTTGCTTGGGTTTGCGGCTTTGGCCGGGTTGGCGTCGTTTGCGCTGATGTTTGCGCTCCGGCAGCGGGCGGCGGCGCAAAAATCGCAACAAGTGGCGCGGCAGGCGGAGGCGCGGGCGCTGTTGCAGGAGCGGGAAACGCTTTTGGCGCATGCCTCGCGCGTCAACGCCATGGGCGAGCTGGCGTCGGGCATCGCGCACGAGCTGACGCAGCCGCTGACGGCGGTGCTGAGCCGCAGCCAGGCGGCGCTCAGGCTAGCGGGTGCGGAAAAACCCGATCTCGGGCTGATTTCGCAGGCGCTCGACGTCAATGTGCGCGAGGCCAAGCGCGCCGGCGAGATGTTGAAGCGGATGCGCGACTATGCCTCCAACAAGGCGCCGGAGCCAAAGCCAAGCGCACTGAACGGGATCGTCAGCGAGATCGTGGCGCTGACGGCGGCAGATCTCGAACGGCGCGGGGTCAAGCTGGAGCTCGACCTTTCGGCGGAGGCGCCGGAGGTGGTGGTCGACGCAATCGAGATGGAGCAGGTGCTGCACAATCTGATCCGCAATGCGGCCGATGCGCTGGAGGGTGCGGGGACCGCTGGGGCACGGATTTCGATCGCGACGAGGATCGTGGGCGCAGACGCGAAGATCGAGGTGGCGGATAACGGGCCGGGGATTGCGGCGGACGTGCTGCCAAAACTGTTCGTGCCGTTCTTCACCACCAAGGCCGACGGCATGGGGCTGGGGCTGTCGCTGTGCCAGACGCTGGTGGAGCGGGTCGACGGGCGGATCGAGGCCGGGAATGGCGCGAGTGGCGGGGCGCGGTTCGTGATTACGTTGCCGCACGCATCGGCCCGAAAATCGGAATCGATTTTCGGGAAGCACGATGCGTAGATTCAACAAGTGCCGGAGCGTCCTTTGCGCGTCCGCAGGACGCGCGGCGCTCCGGGGGGTGGGCGCATGAGCAGGTACCAGGTCTATCTGATCGACGACGACGAGGCGGTGCGCGAGGCGATCGCGTTTCTGCTCGGCACCTATGGCATCGATGTCGAGAGCTTCGGCGACCCCAAGACGTTCCTGGCGCATGTCGAGGAGGCCAAGCCCGGCGTGCTGGTGGTCGATCTGCGCATGCCGGAGGTTTCCGGCTTGCAGCTTTACCAGAGGCTCGCCGAGCGCGGCATCGACTGGCCGACTGTCATGATCACCGGCCATGGCGACGTCGCCGCCTGTAGGCGCGCCTTCAAGGCCGGCATCCAGGATTTTTTGACCAAGCCGGTCGATGGCGAGGTGCTGGTCGAAGCACTTCAGCAGGGGTTTTCGAGCCTCGACGCCCGGCTGGAAAAGCGCGAGGCGCGGGTGCTGCTGGCCAGGCTGACGGAGCGCGAGCGCGAGGTGCTCGACATGGTGGCGCAGGGCTGGGCGAGCAAGGAGGTGGCGGCGGCACTCAAGGTGTCGGTGCGCACCATCGACGCGCACCGGGCGAAGATCGCCGAGAAGCTCGGCACCAGCTCGGTGGCCGAGTTCGTTAGGCTGACGCTTCAGGAGAAGTAGGTAGCATTACCTAGGGCGGGTGGTGGCATCGCGGATTCTGCCGGGCGGGGGATCGGCGTAGTTCTGTCTCAGGACAAGCAAGACGCTTTCTCCCGAGCAACATCAGGACAGGTCATGATCAAGAGCATTTTCCTCGCCGCCGCTGCCACCGTCGCCATCACCGGCGCTGCCTCCGCACAGGTGCTGACCGAGAAGAACATCTCGTCGAGCCTCGCCGTCGAGATTGCCCAGAACGCGGTCGCCGCATGTGCTGCCGACAAGTACAACGTGACCGCCGCCGTGGTTGACCGCGCCGGTGTGCTGCGCGCACTCGTCCGCGCCGACAATGCCGGCACGCACACGGTTTCGGCCGCACAGGACAAGGCCTTCACCTCGGCCTCGTCGCGCACCCCGACCGGCAAGATGGCCGAGAACGTCGCCAAGAACCCGGGTGCGGCCGGCCTGGTCGACATCGACGGCTTCCTGGTGCTGGCTGGCGGTGTGCCGATCAAGGCTGGCGACGCTGTCATCGGCGCCATCGGCGTCGGCGGCGCACCCGGCGGCAACTTCGACGAGGCTTGCGCTGTTGCGGCCATCGAAAAGGTCGCCGACCAGCTGAAGTAAGCCTGTCCGGCACCATTGCCGGCACAACGAAGCCCCGCTTCCTGAGACCAGGAGGCGGGGCTTTTTGCGTCGCATGGCGGGCGAAACGGCGCGTTTGCGGGCAGTTCCAAAATCGTTGCGGTGGCGGGCGAATACGTCTATATACGGGCCGAATTTCCCAATTTCTGGTGGTCTTGATCCACCGCCCGCGTGAGGGACGCGGGCGAGCGAAGAGGATATATCGCATGGCCAATACGCTGCTTATGCCCAAGGCGACCGCTGTCTGGCTGGTCGACAACACGGCACTTTCGTTCGACCAGATCGCGCAGTTCTGCTCGCTGCACCCGCTCGAAGTGAAGGCCATCGCCGACGGCGAATCGGCCCAGGGCATCAAGGGCATGGACCCGATCATGACCGGCCAGCTGACGCGCGCCGAGATTGCCAAGGGTGAGGGCGACATCAACCACCGCCTCAAGCTGTCGGACCCCAAGGTCCGCGTGCCCGAGAGCAAGCGCAAGGGCCCGCGCTACACGCCGCTGTCGAAGCGCCAGGATCGCCCGAACGCCATCTACTGGCTGGTCAAGAACCATCCCGAGCTCAAGGACGCGCAGATCTCGCGCCTGGTCGGCACGACCAAGGCGACGATCGAGCAGATCCGCGAGCGCAAGCACTGGAACATGGCGACGCTGACGCCGCTCGACCCGGTGGCGCTCGGCCTGTGCTCGCAGATCGACCTCGACATCGAAGTGCAGCGCGCCTCGCGCGGCCGCGAAGCCCCGGCACCGACCGGCGATACGCTGCTGCCGGCCTCGCTGACCGAGCGCCTGACGCCCGAGCAGGCCTCGCCCAAGGACGAGGACAAGGAACTCGACGCCAACGCGGTGTTCGCCAAGCTGTCGGCGCTCAAGTCGAAGACCCCGGACGAAGACGAGGAATAGTCTCTTTCGTCGCCCGCGCCTTGGTGCGGGGTAGAGTTAAAAAGCCCGCGATATGCGGGCTTTTTTCGTGGCCGAAAGGCCGGGCGCCCGACGGCGGCCGGGTGTTTTGATTTGCCGAGCCCGCTTGCGAGGGCGCATGGTTGTCTCAGGAAAATTCGCCTGAAACATCGAGGTGGGAGATGAGCGGTTCCGCTGCATTCGACGCCTGGAGTGCCGGCAACAGCTACGAACATTACATGGGCCGGTGGAGCCGGCTGGTGGCCGAAAAATTCGTCGCCTGGCTGTCGCCGCCCGAGCAGGCCGCATGGCTGGAGATCGGCTGCGGCACCGGCGCGTTGACGGCAGCCATACTGGCAGGTGCCGCGCCGCGCTCGATCCTGTCCATCGATCCGTCGGCCGACTTTGTGGCGCATGCCCGCGCAGCGATCGGCGACGGGCGCGCCAGTTTCGAGGTGGCGGATGCGCTGAAGCTGCCGGCGCAGCCGGCAAGCATCGACGTCGTCACGTCGGGGCTGGTGCTCAACTTCATTCCCGACAGGCCGGCGGCACTAGCGGAGATGCAGCGGGTGCTGAAGCCGGACGGCCTGCTGTCGTTCTATGTCTGGGACTATCCCGGCGGCGGCATCGGTTTCATCCACGCGTTCTGGAAGGCTGCCGTGGAGATCGATCCGGATGCGGCAAAGCTCGGCGAAGGTGTTCGGTTTCCGTTCTGCACGAGGGAAGGGCTGCTGGCGCTGTGCCGGGAGGCCGGTTGGCGCGAGGTTGCCATCGCGCCGGTCGAGATCGAAACCCGGTTCGAGGATTTCGAGGCGTTCTGGCAACCGTTCACGCTGGGCGCTGGTCCGGCACCCGGCTACTGCATGAGCCTGACCGAGGATCACAGGGCAAGGCTCAAGGCGCGGCTGGCCGAGCGCCTGGGGGCAACGGGCCCGATCAGCCTTGCTGCACGAGCCTGGATGGTCAAGGCAAGCAGGCGAGGCTGAGCGGCAGGATGCGTTCAGCCGCTGGCGCGCGGATTGCAACGCTGGCGTTGGTACCTATTCAGTGGCGATGAATTTCAGCGTACCGGCGATTCCCGACCCTGATGTGCCGCCCTTCCGGTCGGAGGGATGGTTGATGCCGTCCATGACGGGGATCTCGGTGAAGTCGAACGGGCTGATGCCCTCGAGGCAGGCGGCGTTGACACCGTACTGGTTGGGGTTCGACCGCCGCTGGTGGTGGGTGTAGATGCCACATTTCGAGCAGAAGTAGTGCTTCGCCGCCATGGTGTTGAACTGGTAGATGGTGAGCGCTTCTTCGCCAGCCAGGACATCGACGCCGCCAAGGTCGGCCGACAAGGCGACGGCGCCCTTCATGCGGCAGTAGGAGCAAGTGCAGCGCCGCGCGCTGCGCAGGCCGTCCGACAGCCTGACGCGCAGGCGGACCGTGCCGCAGTGGCAGGCGCCGTTGATCTCGTGGATGTCCATGTTCATGTCGGCGATGTCTCCTGTTGCCGGACTGTTCGGCGCGCCCCAACTGGACTGAACCCTTCCCAACATCAAGGATGCGGGCCTGATCATCGCTTGTGCCAATGCAAAAGAAAGCCCGGCTTCTGGCCGGGCTTTTCAAGAGGCTGACGCTGGGAGGATGCGTCAGCCGCGGGAATTGCGATCGGGAGTGCCAAAGGATTCGCTGCGTTCGACACTACGGTAATAATCGACCAGCAGCTTGCCGCGCTCGGGCTTGAAGGTGCGGCCGGCGGAGTCGACAGAGGCGATGCGGTCGATGCGGAAGGCGCGGAAATCGTTGCGCATCTCGCACCAGGCGATCAGCGTCCAGACCTTGCCCCAGAACCACAGGCCGAGCGGACGCACGTCGCGCGCCGAGCCGCGGCCGGCCTCGTCATTGTAATCGAGCTTGAGCACCTGTCGTTTTTCGACGGCGCGCTCGATCAGGTCGATCGCCTCGCGGTCGGCGTCGGAGACGACCCACATCGGCGTGTGGATCTCGGTGCGGGCAATGCGGTCCTTTTCCGAGTCCGGCAGGACCGCACCGATCTTGACCAGCGCCTCGTCGGCGGCACGCGCCATGGCGGCACCGCCGAAGGCGCGGACCATGCGGGCGCCGGCAACCAGGGCTACTATTTCGTCTCGTGTGAACATCAGCGGCGGAAGGTCGAACCCTTCCCTCATCATGTAGCCCACCCCGGCCTCGCCATCGATCGGCACACCCGTCGATTGCAGGTCGGCGATGTCGCGATAGATCGTGCGCTCGGAGACCTCGAGCCACGCGCCGAGCTTGTGCGCGGTGACCAGGCGGCCACCTCGGAGATGCTGTACGATCTGGAACAGCCTGTCGGCGCGTCTCATCGATTACCCCTCAAGGTCTCGCGCTGTTCTTGGCCAAGTGGGGGCGCCTGGCGTCGATGACAATGCGCGTGGTCAAAAAGCCGGTCCGGCGTGCCATCTCGTACTCGGCACCGAGCAAAGCCAAGCACCTCGGAACGCGAACCTCTTCACTCTATCATCGCACAGGCCTCCTGACAGCGTATTGTCAGGAGCCGTCACCATGTTCGCGCGTGACTATGGCATGCTCGCGCGCGAACATGACGCGCATCTCGCCGATCTGGCCGGCCTGCTCGGGATAGAGCGCCTCAAGGAAGGCCGCAGCGAAGGTTCCCGGCGCCGATCCCGGCGCCGAGACGATGTTGTTGTCGGCAACCGCATGCGCCACATCGCGATAGTTCGCAGCGCCGGCATAAGCGGGCTCATGGCCGAGGATCCAGTCGCGGCCATTGCTGGTGTGGCCGACGTCTGCGAAGAGGCCGGCACGGGCGAGCGCAAGCGTGCCGGCGCAGATGCCGCCGACCACGCCGCCGCGCGCGGCCACCGCCTTGAGCAGCGGCGAAACGTCTGGTGCATCCTTCGCCGCCCAGCCGTCGGAGCCGATGACCGCAACCGCATCGAGATCCTGGTTTTCCGCCGGATTGGCACCGCGTGCGGCATCGAGGCGGAAGCCCGCGATGGAGGTCAGCGGCGATGCGTGCGGCGAAATCGCAATGGCGCGTGCGCCGAACCACTCGACCGCCGAGGCGGCAAGCATGCCGTATTCCCAGTCTGCGTAGCCCTCGATGAAGAGAACGCCGATGGTTTTCGAGGCGGTCATTGGTGCGTCCTTTCCTGCCAGCCCTGTCAGTTGCCTTCGGCTCGGCGCGAGCCGAAGCGGTCGGGCCAGCCGATGTCCTTGCGAAGATCGGCGGGGAGCGAGTTCAGGAATCGCTCGGTGCGGATCTCGTTGTGGATGGTCCTGATCTTGCCGGCATAGTGCCTGACCGCGCGGAAGATGTCGGGGTTGAACGAGCTCATGACTGATCCTCCAATTCGTTTACGGGAGGAGTATCGCACAGCCCTCCTGACAGCCCTCTGTCAGGAGCCGGTCGGCGTATCGAGATTCAGTTCAGGCCTGTCTCACTCTGCATTCCAACAAGCCCGCCTGCCGCCCTCGGTCAGCTCTTGGCAGGCACCGTGTAGTTGAGCGCGAGCCGCCCGCCATCGGCAAAAATGGTCTGGCCGGTGATGTAGCTGGCGTCGTCGGAAGCCAGGAAAGCGGCGATCGCGGCGATCTCTCCGGGCTCGCCGATGCGGCCGAGCGGCGTGCGTGACAGGACGCGCGCCATGGCTGCCGGGTCGGCGTTTACGCGCGCCAGCATGTCGGTCGAGATCGAGCCGGGGCCGATGGCGTTGACGCGGATGCCGTAGGGCGCAAGGCCCAGCGCCATGACGGAGGTGAGCTGGGCGATGCCGCCCTTGGACACGGCATAGGGCACCTGGTCGGCGATCGCGACCACGGCATTGACTGACGACATGTTGACGATCGAGCCCGGCGCACCACCGGCCGTGACCCTTTCGACCATGATCCGGGCCACAGCCTGGCCGGCGAGGAAGGCACCCTTGAGGTTGACCCTGAGCACGCGGTCGAAATCGTCCTCGGTGAGGTCGAGGAAATTGGCCTGGTGATCGATGCCGGCATTGTTGACCAGAACGTCGACGTCGCCGAATGCGTCGATCGTAGAGGCCACCAGATTGTGCACGTCGAGGCGCTTGCCGACATCGGCGCGGACGAAACGCGCCTTGCCGAGCTTGGCGAGGTCGCGCTCGGCTGCGTCGCCCTGTTCCTGGTCGATGTCGGCGATGACGACGCGTGCGCCTTCGCTGAGCAGGCGCTCGGCAACGGCATAACCGATGCCCTTGGCGCCGCCCGTGACGATTGCCGTCTTGCCGTCGAGCCTCATGTTCCGCTCCTGTCACTGTTGCCGCGAGGCGATTCCAGTGGCGGACAGTGGCGGGAAGGGCGGGCGCGGTCAACGGGCGGCTCGCGTGCAGTGGCGGAACCAGCGATCCCGGGGCATTGCCAATCAGTGCGGGGAGAAATAGGATACCCCCCTATATTATAGCGAGGGTGCGATGTCGCATGTCATCAAGGAAAAGGCCAAGCTGCTTGCGCGGGTGCGGCGCATCAAGGGCCAGGTCGAGGCGGTGGAGCGGGCGCTGGAGGCCGAGCTCGGCTGCGCCGACGTTCTGCAACTGGTAGCCTCGGTGCGCGGCGCCGTTGGCGGGCTGACCGCCGAGCTGATGGAAGACCACATCCGCGACCACGTGCTCGCCCCCGCCGATGCTACAGAGCGCCAGCGCGGCGGCGAAGAGTTGATCGACGTCATCAGGACCTATCTGAAATGAGCCACGACCATCCGCACGGCCACCATCACGGGCATGACCATCACCATGACCAACCGTTCGAGCCGGCGCACAGCCATGTCTTCCTGGGCGAGCGTCACGACCGCAACGCGCGGCGGACGATGCTGGTGATCGTGCTGACGACTGCCATGATGGTGATCGAGATCGTCGCCGGCACGATCTACGGCTCGATGGCGCTGGTGGCCGACGGCTGGCACATGTCGACCCATGCAGCGGCGATGCTGATCGCGGCCCTTGCCTATGTGTTCGCGCGGCGGCAGGCGCACAACCCGTGCTTCACCTTTGGCACCGGCAAGGTGGGCGACCTTGCCGCCTTCGCAAGTGCCGTGATCCTAGCGATCGTGGCGATCTACATAGGCTGGGAGAGCGTGGACAGGCTGATGAACCCGGTGGCGATCAGTTTTCGCGAGGCGGCGATCATCGCGGTGGTCGGGCTGGCCGTGAACCTCGCCAGCGCCTGGCTGCTGCATGATGGCGGCCATCACGGGCATGGCCACGACCACGACCACGACCACGCTCATGGACATGGCCATGGGCACGACAACAACCTGCGTGCCGCCTATGTGCATGTGCTGGCCGATGCGCTGACCTCGGTGCTCGCCATCTTCGCGCTGGTGATGGGGGCGATCTACGGGCTGCAATGGATCGACCCGGCCATGGGCATCGTCGGCGCGGTGGTCATCGCGCGCTGGTCGTGGACGCTGATCCGCGATGCCGGGCGCGTGCTGGTCGACTACGTGCCCTCGGGTGAGGACCTGCCCGATGAGATCCGCGAGGCGGTGGAGACCGACAGGGATGTGATCACCGACCTGCATGTCTGGCAGGTGGGGCCCGGCCATCACGCGGCGATCGTGGCGCTGAAATCGAGCGCGCCGGCGACGCCCGAGAGCTACAAGTCGAAGCTCGCCCACATCCACGACCTGTCGCATGTGACGATCGAGGTGCAGCCGGCGTAGGACGCGGGTGATAGGGCCCCCGGAGCAGCCTCGATCAGCCTGACGATGCGGCGGTGAAAACCGCCAATTGGGCATCGAAAGCACGCTTGAAGGCCGGCCGCGCTTCGCCGCGGGCGACATAGGCGGAGAGGTTCTGATACTCCTCGAGCAGGCCCGATCCGTTCAATCTGCGCAGCACGCCCACCATCACGAGGTCGCCGGCGCTGAACGCGCCGTCGAGCCAGTCGGCTTTGCCAAGGCGACGGGAAAGGTCGCCCAGCCGGTTGCGGATGCGATCCTCGAGCATGAGCAGGCGCTCCGCGTACCAGGTCTTGTCGCGCTCCAGGTACCCTGTGCTTTCCCGTTCGAGGATCGGCGGCTCGATCGTGCTGAGCGCGGCAAACATCCATGTGATGGCGCGCGCACGCGCATTTGCATCCTCGGGCAGCAGGCCGGCACGCTGCGCGACATGGAACACGATCGCTCCTGACTCGAACAAGGCGAGATCGCCTTCCTCATAGGTCGGAATCTGACCGAACGGTTGAAGCGCACGATGGGTGGGCTGCTTCATCTCGCTGAACGAGACAAGACGGACGTCGTAGGGCTGGCCTACTTCCTCGAGCGCCCAGCGAACACGCATGTCACGTGCCTGTCCCTTGCCGCGGTCGGGCGAGCGTTCAAATGCCGTGATGGTGGGGGTCATCGAAAGGCTCCCGTGTTTGCATGATGGTGCCGATGCGCGTGATTGTGGGTTTTTCTCATGGCCAAGGTATCCAGTCCTTGCGCTTTGTCTCCACAGGACGAATGACCGGGGCGGCTCCCGACAAGTTACCCGGTTTTTTCGGCCACGGCTTCCGGGGGTGGACAAAGGCCCTTGTCCCCCTATGTCGGAAGGGTGCGGGCGGGTTAACTGGCTCCCAAGCGAAAGGAACGCGCAATGGCCATCGCCAAGAACACGATCTGCCTGTGGTACGACAAGGACGCCGAGGATGCGGCCCGCTTTTACGCCGAGATCTTTCCGGACAGCGCAGTACACGCCGTCCACCGCGCGCCGGGCGACTATCCCTCGGGCAAGGAGGGCGACGTGCTGACGGTCGATTTCACCGTCGCCGGCATTCCCTGCATCGGCCTCAACGGCGGGCCGGTGTTCAAGCACAACGAAGCCTTCTCGTTCCAGATCGCCACCGACGACCAGGAGGAGACCGACCGCTACTGGAACGCCATCGTCGGCAATGGCGGGCAGGAGAGCGCCTGCGGCTGGTGCAAGGACAAGTGGGGCGTCAACTGGCAGATCACGCCGCGCGTGCTGACCGATGCGATGGCTGCCGGCGGCGCCGAGGCAAAACGGGCGTTTGCGGCAATGATGGACATGAGGAAGATCGACGTCGCCGCGATCGAGGCGGCGCGGCGAGGGTGACTGCTGTCGGGCATCGCCAGCAGAGCGTGCCCGTCCGGCACCGATTGCAAACCTAGGCAAGATCCTTTCGCAGCCGGACAGCGGGCGCCAGATCCGTCGCAACGGTTCCGGCGAACCGGAAGCCAGAAGCCTCGTAGAACGGGCGAGCCCGCGCGCCGGCCACAACACGTAGCGACCGTGCGCCGAGTGCTGCGGCGCGGCGTTCGGCTTCGGCGAGGAGCATGCTGCCGATGCCTTTTCGCCATGCCTCCGGCGCGATGAAGAGATCTTCCAGTTCGGCCAGAGTGGCTACGTCGTCAGGGAGGACCGTCACGAAGCCGACGATCTCCCCGGCGATCTCGGCGACCACGACATGCGGCAGGTGTGCGGCCGGGACCTCTCTCGCCTCCGGCAGCGCCTGCAGTTCCTCGACATGATCTCCCCAGGCCAGCGAAGACCGCAGCTTGAGCGCGCCGAGGGTATCCCTTTCCTCAGCGCGGGCCGGCCGGATGCTGACGGTCATTGCAGTTCCCGCGTGCTCGCTCAGGACAGTGCGCCTCACATCTTCTCGCCGGGCAGGGCGCTGGCCTGCCTGACCCAGTCGGAGAGCTGCGCCTCGTCGAACGGGCGGCCCTCGTAGATGTCGAGATAGCGCACATTCGCCTGCTTCGACGTACCGGGTGGGAGCGGCGAGAGGTGTGCGCCCTTGAAGAACGCGACCTTGACGTATCTGGTGAGGCAGTGAAAGCCGACGAACCAGAGATCCTTCTCCATGCCGTAGAAGGGTGAGTTCCATTTCACCGCCTTGACCACATCGGGGACCGCCTCGGTGATCAGAGTGTCGAGGCGGCGGCCGACGTCCTGCTTCCAGCCGGGCATTGCGTCGATATAGGACTGGACGACGGCGTGGCCATAGCCCTTGGCGATCTGCGGATTGCCGCCGGACAGGAGCTTTACTTGGGCGGGTTCCTTTGCGGTCATCAGGCGCTGCCCTTCGATGCAGGCGCGGCGTTTCGCTGGCCGCCGAGATAGGGCAGGAAGAACATGTAGATGCCGGTCGGGATCAGTACGAAGAGCGGCGGCAGGGGCAGATAGTAGAACCACTCGGGCAGGGTGGTGATGGCCATGCCGGCGAAGATCGATGCGACGGCCAGGCTGAAGACGAGCGAGGTCCAGCGATGGACGGTGCGGATCACAGAGTTCATGGCAAGCTCCCGGATTCGATTGACGGTGCCGGCGAGGCGATGGTCAGTCCAGCTTCGAGACGACGTCGCCCAACTGGGCGATGAAGCGCGGCCAGCCGACAGTTGCGCCCTGGAAATAGGACTTCTGGGCGGTGGTGAAGCCGCGCTGCTCCATGCGCAGGCTGGTGCCGGTGGCGGTGGGGGCGAGCGTCCAGGTGACGATGCTGCGCAGGTCCTTGGTATCCCAGCGGTAGGACAGCGCGCGGTTCGGCTCGACCGTCTCGACCTCGCAATCGACCTGTCCCCAGTCGGCGGACAGGGTGAAGCGACGGCCGGCTTCGGGAGTGAAGTCGTTGTTCATCAGCCATTCTGCGATGAGATGCGGCTGGGTGAGGGCGCGCCAGAGCTTTTCCGGCGGATAGGGAAAATCGCGCTCGACCACGACCGAGCGCGTCGTTTCCATCGTTTCTGTCATTGGTCCATCCTCCTCAGCAGGTTGTCGAGATCGTCGAAGCGGTCGTGCCAGAAACCGGTCATCTCGGTCGTCCAGTCGACCAGCGTCCTCAGCGCCTCGCGCTCGGCGCTGTAATAGGTGTAGCGGCCTTCGTGCCGGTCGCGCACGAGGCCTGCGGCCTTCAGGACCTTGAGATGCTTGGAAACCACCGGCTGCGAGACGCCGGCCCCGGCCAGCAGCCCGACGACTGACGTATCGCCGTCGCGGCAGAGACGCTCGAACAGCCCGCGACGGGTGGGATCGGAAAGCGCGCGGAAGATCGCGTCCTGAAGCTCAGACATTAACTCATACCCGATTGGCTATGAATTATTCATAGCCAATCGGGTATGAGTTAGTCAATGGGCGGTGATGTCAGGACTGATGGCGCCGGCTCTCGACCTCATGTTGGTCATTCGTAAGTAGATTGCAAAATCCCTAAAGCTGCCTTTCGTCGCAAGGCGTCGGCGTGGTCAGCAATAGTAGTCCATCAGGCAATGCGGCGCATAACCCCACATTATGGAGTGAGCGAGTTTGATCCTAAGTGGCCGGCCTTTCGCGAAGTATAAATGCCGGCACGCCACCAGACCAACACGCTGAGCGTCAGCATCAAGATATCGGCCATTGGAGCGGCGATCCATACACCGGTCTCACCCCAAATGTAGGGCAAGGCAAAGGTCAGTGGAATTGCGAACAGATATGCCCGCCCCAGCGAGAGGATGGCGGCTTCCCGCGCCCTGCCTATAGCTTGCGCATAACTGGCGGCCATCATTACCGGGCCGAAAGCGAAATACGCTGCAAGGTACAGCGGAACAATGCGTGCCACTTCCAGCCCAACAAGGGCATCGGGCACAAAAAGTCCGCCCAGCCAGTCGCGTCCACCAAGCAGCAGGAGTTGCACTAGCAGGCCATAAACGACGCTCACGCCAAGCGAAAAGTAAAGCGTCTGCTTTGCCCGTTCATCCTGTCCAGCACCTACCGTATTGCCGACAATTGCCTGCAGGGCCAGGCTCATACCCATCAGCGGCAGGAAGGCAAATGTCATCAAGCGCATCACCACCCCATACGCTGCGATAGTCATGTCGGACTGCGGCAGCTCCAGCCGTTGCAGGGCGTACAGCACCGCCGCCGAGCTGAGCGAAATACCGATGAAATTGAGGCTGCGCGGTGCGCCAAGAGTCAGCATTTCTCGCCATTCACGGTCGTATCTCAAACCGACCATCGGCAGAACTGCCCTGCTGCTCATGCGATAGACGACCACGATACCCAGCCCCAATACCTGCGCCAGGGCCGTACCCCAGGCTGACCCAGCTACTCCAAAATCAAACACTCCGATCAGCAATCCGTTGAACCCGATATTGGCTAGTGTCACCAACACGCCTGCCATAGCCATGAAGCCAACCCGACCCTCCATGCGCAGCGCGTCGGCGTGCACAGAGAGTAGAAACCCTGCCGGTGCGGTAGCAAATGAAATGGCAAGGAAGGTCCACCCCATCTCACCGAGGTGGACGTTACCGCCCGCAACCAAACTGACAATATGGGCACCCAGTCCAAAAAAAGTCAGCATTGCCAAGGCAGCGACAGCAACGGCAAGCCCCTGTGCGGAAGCAAAGGTATTGATTGCCCCATCCATGTCTTGGGCACCTAGTCGGCGACCCAATATGCTGGCCATGCCGATGCCGACCATAGTCGAGACAGCCACCAGTAACATCGAGATTGGAAACACCAACGTCACCGCGCTCAGGGCATCAGCCCCCACGAATGCGCCTAGTAACATGGCATCGACCACGGTCAGCAGGCCACTTATCGTCGTCACGACGATGATTGGCAGGCAGGTTCGAATGAAGACGGATCGGATCGATCCACGCAAGAATGAATTTTTCGGCTCAGCCGCCAACGACGATTGGTCGCTCATCAAAAACTCCCGTCATGGGCAAGTAGGATGATTTTGATGGGGCTCGCATTGCCATCGCTCCAACTGCCCCAGGGGGAAATGGCGATCAGCTTGTCTAATGCAGGGGCTTAACCACTGGCGAAAACGCCATGCGAGCGGCAGGTCACCCTGCGGACCTGGATGCGTGTCTATTTTCGGGTCGTTTTACTGTCAAGGAGCATAAATTGAGCTTGTGCATATTTGGCGGACACTGGTTAAGGTTCGGTGGAGCCGTCTATTGCGCGGCGCAATGTGCGGTTCGCGGCATCGGATTAGGTCCTTCTTGCCGCCTGTGGACCCAAAAGCGGACCGTCAGCTTTCCACCCCGTTGCTGCCATTGCCGCAACCGCGCCCTTGCGAAATGCCGGGGCGCTGTTGCACAACGGGGCATGTCGAAGACCACTCCCGCCACGCTCGCGCTGACCAAGTCGGGCATCCCGTTCGCCGTTGCCACCTACGACTACGATTCCGGTGCCGAGCGCGTCGGGCTGCAGGCGGCCGAGGCGATGGGGGTTGCGCCTGGCGTCGTGCTCAAGACGCTGATGGTCGAGGTCGACGGCAAGCCGGCCTGCGTGGTGGTGCCCTCCGACCAGGAGATCAACATGAAGAAGGTCGCTGCCGCCTTCGGGGGCAAGGCGGCGCAGATGATGAAGCCCGTCGATGCCGAGCGGCTGACGGGCTACAAGGTCGGTGGCATCAGTCCCTTCGGCCAGCGCAAGCAGGTGCCGACCGCGGTCGAGGAGATGGCGACGCTGGAGGAAGAGATCTACCTCAATGGCGGCCAGAGGGGCCTGCAGATCTGCATGCGCCCCGACGACCTGATCGCAGCACTCGGCGCCAAGGTGGCCGACCTCATCCGCTGACCCGCGTCATTTGCGGGCGTCGATGAAATGCTGCTTCAGTTTGGCGATGTCGCCAGGCGCCCAGTCCTTGATGTCGGCGACCTGCATCCAGGCATCGATGTAGTGCTCGGCGGCATAGACGTGGCCGTAGCCCATCGGGGCGGTGGTCGCCATGGCGAGGTCGAGCGTCAGTTGCAGGAAGGTGACGACCGGATACCAGCGCAGTTCAGGCGACACGTCGGGCCCGCGCGGGGTCTTCATCCAGTCCGGCTCGCGGTAGAGCGAGTGGGTTTCGTAGAAGGTGATTGGATCGCTAGCATATTGCAGGTAGACGAGCCTGAGTGGCCCCCACACAGCGCCCGGAATGTCGAGCGCGTTGTTCTGCGCGGTGAAGCGGACATAGGAGCCGTCGCGGAACGCGGGCAGCCATTCTGGCGTGCCGGGATTGCGGTCGTCGGTGATCGAGCGCCAGATGCGGCTGGCGAAAGGCGGGCCGCTGAGCAGCGCGCCCTGATAAGGATCGCCAAGGACCTCGAACAACTCGTTGGAAAGCTCGGTGCTCAAGGCGCCGAGGCTGAGGCCGAACAGGTAGAGCTTCGGCCGTGTTTCCTTGGGCAGGGTGCGCCAATGGCCGTAGACCTCGGAGAACAAAGCGCGCGACTGGTCGGCGCCGTAGCCGGGCTCGACCAGCAGCGACAGCCAGCTGGCGAGATAGGAATATTGCGTGGCGACGCTGGCGACGTCGCCGTTGTGCAGGAACTCGATGGGGTCGATGGCCTGTTCGTCGACCCAGCCGGTGCCGGTGGGCGTGACGATGACGAGCGTCGAGCGTTCGAAGCCGCCGGCGCGCTTGAGCTCCTCCAATGCGAGCCTGGCGCGCTGTTGCGGCGTGCTGCCCGATTGAAGCCCGACATAGACGCGGACCGGCGCCATGGCCGGCTTGCCGGTGAGATTGCCGATGTCTGCGGCGCTCGGGCCGGTGGCGATGTAGGAGCGGCCCATGCGGCCGAGATCCTGCCAGCGGACCAGGGATGCGGCGCTGCCGGTCTTGCCGGGCTCGGTCGGCTGCTGCGTCTCCGGCGGCATCAGGGCGTCGAGGCGCTGGAACGAACTGTCCATCACGCGCAGCCCGTAACGGAAGATGATGCCGTCGGCCGCCGACCAGAACAGAAGCACCGCAATGGTGGTGCCGATGACGTAGGACACACGCGTCGGCACGAAACGGCGCAGCTTTTCGGAGACGAAGATCAGCGTCAGCTTGAACAGCCGGCCAAGCGCCACGAGCACGATGAAGGTGACGAGCGCGATGGCGCCGACTTCGAGCGGGTGGGCGGTGTCGACAGGGTCGAGCTTCATCAGGCTGCGAATCGAATTCTGCCATTCCGAGGCGCGCCACAGGAACACCAGGCCAACGATGCCGCAGGCGACGGCGGCGACAAGCTTGCCGCCGATCAGGATGCGCGCCTTGAGTTCGGGCAGTTCGAGGTAGCGCCACAGCCAGCGCAGGAAGAAGCCGCAGCCATAGCCGACGGCGGCGGAAAGGCCCGAGAGCACGCCCTGGGTCAGGTAGTTGCGCGGGATCAGCGTCGGGGTCAGCGACGCGGCGAAGAACAGCGTTCCCAACAGCAGACCGGTGGTCGAAAACGAATACCAGTACCTGACGACCCAGTTCCGCAGCATCTTCAGTGCCCCTCATGCCATTCCGGGGGCAACTTGCCCCGAGCCCGGCGTGCAGGCAATGGCACAGCGTCCAAATCTGTGGGGAGGGTTGGGCCGGCTGCATCCAGCGCCAAGCGCGCTGGTGGGTGGATCGTTCGGCAAGCTCACGACTCATCAAGTGGGCTACTGACGTGTCGCTCCTGTGAGCAAGGCATCCGGAACCGGCGCCGCTTGCCGAAGCACGAAGAAGCGGAACCAATGGCGCGGCAGAGGCTACGTCCTCTCATCGACACCCGTCACGTCACCACGATGGGTTCCGTCACCAGAAATCCTTGTGATCGTTTACGATCTCTTCTTCGAGTTCAGGGATTGGGCCACGGATCGCTACATGGCGCCGACCGGCGGCGAACACCTGGTGACAGCTCAGATCGAGGGTCAGATTCTCCGGGTTGTCCCCAGTCAGCTCGGCCAACCGCCTTTCGCTGAGTCCGTAGACCACGGTGCCGATGCCAGCCCAGTAACAGGCCCCGGCGCACATGCAGCACGGCTCGACCGAGGTTACCATCGTGCATCGCTCAAGAAAGGTCGGGTCGTATTGCTGCGCGGCCGCGCGGGCCACGTTTGCCTCTGCGTGGCCAACGCCGCGATCCTGCGCGTAGGTGTTGCCCGATGAAATGAGCACGTCGCCCTCCGGCCCGACCAGGAGCGCCCCGAAGGGATGATTGCCGCTTGCCCGGCTCTCGGTGGCGATCTCGACGGCGAGACGTAGATATTCGGTGTCGCTCCTCATGGCTGCCTCCCTGGCATGCCCATTGTTGACCCGTCGCCGCGCACTGTCACCCCTCCGAATCTCGTCGGAGCCGATGGATCGCTCACCGCCCTGCGGCGAGCGCCTTTTGAACGCCTGCTAGACGCCGATGCCCCTCGCCTTGAGCGCTTCCGTGATTTCGTCGAGGATGGCGGGATCGTCGATGGTAGCAGGCATCTTCCAGTCCTCGCGGTCGGCGATCTTCTGCATGGTGCCGCGCAGGATCTTGCCGGAGCGGGTCTTGGGCAGGCGCTTGATGGTGACGACCGTCTTGAAGGCGGCGACCGGGCCGATGCGGTTGCGGACCAGGCCGACGACCTCCTTCTCGATGGCGCCGGTGTCGCGGGCAACGCCGGAATTGAGCACGATGAAGCCGCAAGGGATCTGGCCCTTCATGGCATCGGCGATGCCGATGACGGCGCATTCGGCGACGTCGGGGTGTTCGGCCACGACCTCCTCCATGCCGCCGGTCGACAGGCGGTGGCCGGCGACGTTGATGATGTCGTCGGTGCGGGCCATGATGAAGAGGTAGCCGTCATCGTCGACGAAGCCGGCATCGGCCGTCTTGTAGTAGCCGGGGAACTCGGCGAGGTAGGCGGTGAAGAAGCGCTCGTCGGCATGCCACAGCGTCGGCAGGCAGCCGGGCGGCAGCGGCAACTTGACCACCACATTGCCGAGGGTGCCGCGTCCGACCTCATGGCCGGCATCGTCGAGCACGCGCACGTCGTAGCCCGGCATCGGCACGCAGGGCGAGCCGTATTTGACCGGCAGCAGGCCGAGCCCGACCGGGTTCTGGCTGATCGGGTGGCCGGTCTCGGTCTGCCACCAGTGGTCGATGACCGGCACGCCGAGCTTCAGCTCGGCCCATTTGATGGTTTCGGGGTCGGCGCGCTCGCCGGCGAGGAACAGAGTGCGGAACTTCGACAGGTCGTATTGCGGCACGAAGGTGCCTTGCGGGTCTTCCTTCTTGATGGCGCGGAAGGCGGTTGGCGCGGTGAACAGGGCGACGACCCCGTGTTCCGAAATGACACGCCAGAACGTGCCGGCGTCGGGCGTGCCGACCGGCTTGCCCTCGAACAGGATGGTGGTGGCGCCGTGCAGCAGCGGGGCATAGACGATGTAGGAGTGGCCGACGACCCAGCCGACGTCGGAGGCGGCCCAGAACACCTCGCCCGGCTTGACGCCGAATTCGTTTTCCATCGTCCATTTGAGCGCGACCATGTGGCCGCCATTGTCGCGGACGACGCCCTTGGGCTGGCCGGTGGTGCCGGAGGTGTAGAGCACATAGAGCGGATCGGTGGCGAGAACCGGCACGCATTCGACCTTGCGGCCGGCGGCCTTGGCCGCGCCGACGGCCTCGGTGTAGTCGAGGTCGCGGCCGGGGATGAGGTCGCAGGTCAGCTGCGGCCGTTGCAGGACGATGCAGTGCTCCGGCTTGTGGGTGGCGAGTTCGATGGCGCCGTCGAGCAGCGGCTTGTAGGCGATGACGCGGCCCGGCTCGATGCCGCAGGAGGCGGAGATGATCAGCTTCGGCGTGGCGTCGTCGATGCGGGTGGCGAGTTCCTTGGCGGCAAAGCCGCCGAACACCACCGAATGTATGGCGCCCAGGCGGGCGCAGGCGAGCATGGCGAAGGCGGCTTCGGCGACCATCGGCATGTAGATGATGACGCGGTCGCCCTTGCCGACGCCCTGGTCGGCGAGCACGGCTGCCAGCGCGTTAACCTCGGCGAGAACGCCGGCATAGGTGAACTTCTTCTGGGTGCCGGTGATCGGGCTGTCGTGGATGAGGGCGACCTGCTCGGCGCGCCCGCCCTGGACATGGCGGTCGAGCGCATTCCAGCAGGTATTGCACTCGGCGCCGGAGAACCACTGGCCGTAGACGCCGCCCTCGGCATCGAAGACCTTGTCCCAGGGCTTGAACCAGTCGATGGCGCCTGCAGCCTCGGCCCAGAACGCCTCGGGGTTGCTGACCCAACCGTCATAGACCTCGTGATAGCGAGATGGCATGGCGTCTCCTTCCCAGGATGTCGGCCCTTCAGGGCGTCTCGTTGGCTAGCCTTGTACCCGCGTTGCCGACGGGGCGTCCATTTGACCTTGGTTTAAGTGCCGGCCAGCAAACCCCATTTCGACCGATATTCCGATGCGGTTTTGCGCACTTCGGGTATTCGCCCGGTGTAGTGCGTCCATTGGCGCGGGCTCGGTTGCATGGCGGCAACGATAGCAGATTGCCGGCTGCACTTTGACAGGGGCGCGCGAAGTTGATCAAAGGCTGCATGTCGAAGGCGCTGTCGCTCATCATCCTGGCCATCATGGCGATCCAGATCCTCAAGCCGCTTGGTTTGCCGGGACTGAGGCAGCGCCGCGATTTCTGGAAGCTGGCCGTGCTGGCGCTGGCCGCGATCTCGATCACGGCGCTGCTCGGACACTAGAAAGCCGGGGCGAGGCCCTGCCATGAAATGTGCGCGCCGAGCAGGGCGAGTCCGGCAAAGAACCAGCGCCTGAAGGTTTCCGCCTCGACGCGGCCGCGCAGCCAGCCACCCAGCCACATGCCAGCCAATGCCGGAACGATGGCGTATGCGGATGTGCCGACCGACTGGAGCGGCACGGCATCGTTCCACCACAGGCCGATGCCGAGGGCGATCGTCGAGACCGTGAACGACAGGCCCAGGGCCTGCACGAGATCGTCGCGGCCAAGGCCGAGCCCGCCGAGATAGGGCACGGCCGGAATGACAAAGACACCGGTGGCGCCGGTCATCACTCCGGTCGCCGCACCGACGACCGGGCCTGCCCACGGCTCGGCCCAGCCGGGCACTGCCATACGCAGCCTGAGCAGGCCGAGGGCGGCATAGGCGAGCAACACCAGGCCGAGCCCCGCTGTGACGATGGCGGTGTAACTGCTGGTGATGAGGCCGGTGGAGGCCAGGGTGGCAGCGAAGACGGCAAGCATCATCGGCCAGAGGCGGCGCAGCAACGCAGAGATATCGGGGCCGGCCAGCAACTGCCAGACATTGGTGACGAAGGAGGGCAAGAGCAGGATGGCCGCCGCCTCGGCCGGCAGCATCACCAGCCCGAGCAGCCCCATCGCAACGGTCGGCAGTCCGAGGCCGACGACACCCTTGACCAGCCCGGCAAGGACGAAGACCGCACCGACGACGGTGAAGAGCAGATATGGCTCCGGCATGGCGGCGAGGATGCATCGTCACCATGGGTGCGGGCAAGAGCCGATGCGACAGCGATGGGGGGCCCGCCGGGGCAAAACCCCATCCCAACCCCAGCGGGCCTTACCTGATTTGAAACAAATCAGGCTCCGGCCATCGCCGGCTAGCCATGCCATGCACGCGGCGTGCCAGCCGGATCTGTGCCGGAATGGGACGTTGCCCGGATCGGCGTGTCCGGCCTGCTGGACTTGACGGCTGCATGCCGGTACGACGGCCGAATGAAGCAGAACACTCTCTACCTCATCATTGGCGCCCTGGCCGTGGCCGTGATTGCGCTTGGCGTCTACATCTTCCGCGAAGAGACCAAGCCCAAGGGCGTCGAGCTGCGCATCGACGAAACGGGCATTTCGGTCCAGGAAAACTAGGCACCGTCCCGTCGGGCCGTGCCGGGGCGCGACCTGGCTGGATGGAACGCTCCGCCGCTTCATGTGTTGTCTCATGACGAGACAAACCTGGAAGCTGCGATGTTCGAGCTACTGCAAAACCTGCTTGCTGCGGCCTTCCACGGAAAGTCGGCCGACGAAGCCCGTGACCGAGTTTTGGAGGATATGACCGGCAGAGCGGCCAGCGAACGCCTGCATCGCGACCTGGATACGTGCTTTCAAGCAATACATGAGCAGATTGCCGGGGGGCCGCGATGAACAATCGCCTGGGTATCCCCGGCCCGATGCCGTCAGGCGCGTGCGGCGACAGGCAGGTTGTGTTCCGGGGCGTATCGCCCTAGAGCCTTTCCATCCCCGAGATCGGGATGGAACAGGCTCTAGCCTGTTGTGTGGGCATGGTCTTTTTCCGAGCCGGTTTCCCGTAGGCGGAGCTTCGGTTCGGGATCATGCTCCAGGCAGGCATGACCAAGAAAGGATACTCATGGCCAGACCGACCAACTACAATCAGGAACGTAGGGACCGTGATCGCGCCAAGGCAGAGAAGCAGGCCGCGAAGCTTGCGGCCAAGGCCGAAGCCAAGGAGCGCAAGTCCGGGACAGAGGCCGAAACGACCTCTGAAGCGGAAACCGAACTTTCGGTGGGTTTGAAGCCGGACTGAGGTTGGGAACACCCTGAACCGGCATCGAGAGCGTTGAGCTTGCTTACGGTCGACGCGCCGGCGGTCAGTCCTTGTCGCTGATCAGGACGTTGGCGTCGCGCACGGCTGCGATGAAAGCACGCCGCGCGGCCATGACCGGCCTTTCGCCCGACAGTGCATCCGAGCATGCCTGAAGGGCGGCGCGGTGCTTGGGGCCGCGCTTGCCGGGCCAGTTGTTGAGCAGGAAGGCCGACGCCTCCTTGGCTGTGCGGAGGATGAGCGGGGTGCCGGCCGGATCGCTCTTTACGGTGACGGGTGTTTCAAATCTGATATTTTCCATGGCTGCTCATACGCCAAACCGGCGGGGGAAGCGAGGCACGTAACAACTGGGGATGCACAGGCTTGCTTGTTGCGGCCGCCGCGCTGTTGGATCATGCCAGATTGACGGAACGCGAGCTTCCGTCAACTGTGAAAATAGCCGCGAACGGGCGGGCGGGAAATACAATGGACACCGGCGGTGCGGCACAGGTCTGGTTCGGACCACAGACGATGGGCGCCATGGTGGTGGCACTGGTGGTCTACGTATTCGGCTCGTTCCTTGCCGTTGCGGTGCTGGCCGTGGCCGCCGATGCCTTTGCCTTCGCGATCGACTGGCTGCTTGGCGGTGTCCGGCCCAACGTCATCCAGCTCGTCGGCTCCGTGCTCGGCGCTGTTGCCGGCATCTGGGCGGCGCGGCTCGCCTGTGACCTGACGTTCGACGCCTACCGGCCGCGCGCCGTCTTCTGGATGTTCGTGGTCGTGCTGACCATGACGACGGTGAGTCGGTTTTCGCTGCCATTCACGACGACGCAGGCGATACTGGGGGCACAGTACGTGATCGCCCTAACGGCGGCGCTCCACTATTTCTGGCGCGAGCGCGCGCCGCTTGGCGTGGCGACGGAATTGATACGCTCGGATTGAGACAGGGTATTCCGTGCGCGCCGCGCCAGACCGCCGAGCCCCACGAGAGGGAAGAATGAACAGCAAACTGATACTGCCTGCGGCTCTTGGGCTATTGGCTGCCGTGGCTACTCCAGCATCTGCCGAGGGCGACCGCTACCAGGCTTTCAGCACCACTGCCGAGAGCATCACCGGCGACATTTCCATGGATGATTTCGGCATCACCTTCGCCAATGGCGAATCCCTGACGTTCGCCGCCTTGCTGGGCGACCATTTCGTCGTCGACGGAGAGCGGGTCAATGCGTCGGTCTACAGCATCGAGGATCCCTCGGACCCCGAACTGGAGAACGGCAATCGGCTGTGCGGCGCGGGCGACGTGACCTACCTGGCGAACTGGGCCGGCGGCGAAGGCCTGACGATTGTTGCGGTGTTTACCGGCGACGAGCCACCGGAGAGCAGCGACGACATGTGCGCGTCGTATGCGTATCAGGATTGAGGTTTTTGGGGGGCGCTGGGTTGGCTTTCGGCCCCTCGACAGGCCGCGCTTACGATGATTTGCTGAGAAACCAGAGCATATTCCCGCTTCGTCTAATGGTAGGACACCGCCCTTTGAAGGCGTGAATCGTGGTTCGAGCCCATGAGCGGGAACGAAACGGCTGCCGGCCCTCGACAAACAAAAAGCCCCGGATCGCTCCGGGGCTTTTTCGCATTCTTGCCTGAAGGCTTGGCTTAAGCCGCCTTCTCCAGCCCGGACTTCCACTGGCCGAGGGCGGCCAGGTGGTTCATGTGGGCGCGGTGGGTGAAGGCGGCCTGGCCAGCACCGAGGTTCTCGGTCTTGCCCGACCATGCCTTCTGCGGCGCTGCCTGCAGCGCGCGGCCGTAGGAGAAGGTCAGCTTCCACGGATGCGGGCCAATCGCGTTGATGGCGTTCAGGTTGGCGGTGGCCTCCTCGTCGGACTGGCCGCCCGACAGGAAGGCGATGCCCGGGACCGCAGCCGGAACCGTCTCGCGGAACAGCTTGATGGTCTTTTCGGCGATCTCTTCGGCGCTAGCCTGCCTGGCGGCCTTCTTGCCCGAGATGACCATGTTCGGCTTGAGGATGGTGCCCTCGAGCACGACGCGGGCGGCGTAGAGCTCGTCATAGAGCTTGACCAGCGTCGCCTTGGTGACGTCGTAGCAGGTGTCGATGTCGTGGGTGCCGTCCATCAGCACTTCCGGCTCGACGATCGGCACGATGCCTGCTTCCTGGCAGAGCGCGGCATAGCGGGCGAGCGCCTGGGTGTTGGCCGAGAGCGAATAGGCCGAAGGCACGTTCCTGGTCGTGTCGATGTCGATCACGGCCCGCCATTTGGCGAAGCGGGCACCGAGCTTGTAGTACTCGGCCATGCGTTCGCGCAGGCCGTCGAGGCCTTCGGTGATGGTGTCGCCGGGGAAATTGACGATCGCCTTGGCGCCGGCGTCGACCTTGATGCCGGGAATGGCGCCGGCGGCCTTGATCAGCTCGACCAGCGGGGTGCCGTCGGCGGCGCTCTGGCGAATGGTCTCGTCGTAGAGAATGACGCCCGAAATATACTTGGTCATCGCTTCGGTGGTGCGGAACATCATCTCGCGATAGTCGCGGCGGCTGTCGGCCGTCGACTCGACGCCGATGACGTCGAAACGCTTCTTGATGGTGCCGGAGCTTTCGTCCGCAGCCAGAATGCCCTTGCCACCCGCCACCATGGCGACTGCGATGTCTTCGAGACGTTCGCTCATACAAATACCTCCATAACAGATGCACCGGGCGCATAGCAGAAGCGTCCCGGGAACGGAATGCCGGGGGGTAGCCTATAACCGATTGAAATTATTTCAATCGGTTTAGCTCCAGGTGAGGCCGGCCTGCAAATGGCGAGGGCCTGCGCTTCCGGTGCTCACGTACCTGAATGTACGCTCCGCTCCGGTTCTCGTCCCTCACCATTTTCGGCTCGGCCTGACCCGAATCTCGACCCGCCCCTGGTGTCCGGCGCCAAAGGTGTTGCCGCGGCTCAGGCCTTGAGCACTTCCACGCCGGGCAGTTCCTTGCCTTCCATCCATTCGAGGAAGGCGCCGCCGGCGGTCGAGACATAGGTGAAGTCGTCGGCAGCGCCGGCATGGTTGAGGGCGGCCACCGTGTCGCCGCCGCCGGCGACGGAGACGAGCTTGCCGGCCTTGGTGCGGGCGGCCGCGTGCCGGGCGGCGGACACCGTCGCCTTGTCGAAGGGCTCGATCTCGAAGGCGCCGAGCGGGCCGTTCCAGACCAGCGTTGCGGCGCGATCGATCCACTCATTGATCGTAGCAACGGTCTTTTCGCCGACGTCGAGGATCATGGCATCGGCCGGCACGGCGTCGATGGCGACGGTCTCGTTGGCGGCGCCCGCCTTGAATTCGCGGGCAATGACACCGTCCGACGGCAGGATGATGGCGCAGCCTGCGCCTGCGGCCTCGATCATGATCTGCTTGGCGGTGGTCGCGAGGTCGTGCTCGCAGAGCGACTTGCCGACATCGGTGCCGCGCGCGGCGAGGAAGGTGTTGGCCATGCCGCCGCCGATGACCAGCGCGTCGACCCTCTTCACCAGGTTCATCAGCAGGTCGATCTTGGTCGAGACCTTGGCGCCGCCGACGATGGCGACGACGGGCTTGACGGGGTTGCCGAGGCCCTTTTCCAGCGCCTCGAGCTCGGCCTGCATGGTGCGGCCGGCATAGGCCGGCAGCTTGTGGGCGAGGCCCTCGGTGGATGCATGGGCCCGGTGGGCGGCCGAAAACGCGTCGTTGACGAAGATGTCGCCATTGGCGGCGAGCTGTTCGACGAAGGCCGGGTCGTTCTTTTCCTCGGCCTTGTAGAAGCGGGTGTTTTCGAGCAGCAGGACGTCGCCGTCCTTCATGGCCGACACCGCAGCGGCTGCCTTCTCGCCGATGCAGTCGGCAGCGAAGCCGACCGGGCGACCGATGACCTCGGCGGTGGCGGTAGCGATGGGTGCCAGCGACAGCGCCGGGTCGGGGCCGTCCTTGGGGCGGCCGAAATGGGCGAGCAGGATGACCCTGGCGCCCTTGCCGGCAAGCTCGGTGATGGTGGGGGCGACACGCTCGATGCGAGTGGCGTCGGAAACCTTGCCGTCAGCCATGGGGACGTTGAGGTCGACGCGGACGAGAACCCGCTTGCCGGCGACGCTGCCGATGTTGTCGAGGGTCTTGAAGGCGGCCATGGGGTTTCCCTTTCCCTTTTGGAGATCGCGCGGACCATACCCAGCGTCAGCGCGGATGCAAGGTTTGTGGGGGTTGGGGGGCGGGAAAATTTGGCAGGTGGGCGTCCGGCTGGCAGATGCGCATAGTCGTTTCCAGGTCGGGGCGTTCCCACGACGCCAAAAGGTCTGCGAATTGCATTGCCGTACTGCCTCTGCAAGAATCCAGAACGGAGGGGTGGCAGGTCCGTATGCTGTCGTTGGCAGCAAGAGGAGGAACGGATGCAAAAGAACGAGCTGCATCGCGGGCGTCTCATCGATCATATTGGTTTGGCAGTCGAAGATTTTCCTGCTTGCCGACGGTTTTACGAGGCCGTTTTCGGCGCGCTGAACATCCCCATCGGAGGGAGTTCGGAGGACGATCTTTGGGTCGATGAGTTGTTCATTTCGTCGCTGGACAGCGCCGCGGTACAAGGCCGGCCCACGGGTCGTCATCATTTGGCGTTTCAAGCCGCAAGCAGGGCCATGGTGGATGAATTCTATTCTGCCGGCATGGCGAACGGGGGCAGCGACAATGGTCCGCCGGGCGAGAGAGCCTACCATCCCGGCTACTATGCCGCTTTCCTGATCGACCCTGCGGGCAACAACATCGAAGCCGTCTATCATGGCGAAGCGAACCGAAGCGCAACTTCCGTGACAATCACGTTCTGAGGACGGCAGATCACGTCCCACTACCATCTGCCCCAACGCGGCACCCCGTCGTCTATTTGGAACTGGTCGCCGACATTGTGCATTCGCCTCAAGCGTCCTCGGATAGGCCCTCGGACGTCGTCGCCGGTGCGGCGGCTGGTTTGGCCGGGGCCCTCTCTGGGCGCTTGGCGAAGAAGCGGCTGATGCGGTCGCGGATTTCGCCGGCGCTGAGGAAGACCGGAACCGTCGGCGGAGGCGGGGCGGGTTCGATCGACAGGCCGACCGAGACGATGCGGCCCTTTTCGTCGACGTCGCGGACGATCAGGTCGATCAGGCCTAGGGAGACGCGGTCGGCATACTCGACATGGCCGCGCAGCCGCTGCGTGATCAGGTCGGCGATGGTGAGCTTACGCTCTTCTTCCCTGATGGCGGCACCGTAGACCGCTTCGAGTTCGCCGGCGAGATGGGTCTGGTCGACGGTGAAGGCGCCGAAGAAATCCTCGTCCTCGGCATCGACCTCGGCGCGGCTGGCGAACAGCCGGTCGAGCAGGCGCGGATAACGGTCGGGTACGAAGATGTAGACGTTGTCGCCGGCCTGCAGGCGGCCCATGTCCTGGAAGCGCATGGAGCGGCCGTCGCGCACGACCAGCGATGGCCGCGCCCAGCGCGGGATGCGCTGGCCCTTGGCGACGGGTGATCCAGGGACGACGCGATAGGCAAGCAACTCGTGGTGGGCGGAGCCGGGCAGTTCGAGCTCGACCTTGTCGAGCGGGCCGTAGCGCTGCGGCACGATGAGGCCGAGACGGCGGGCGAGCGGTCCGACCGTCCAGCCCTGGATGACCAGCGAGGTCAGCACGATGATGAAGGCGATGTTGAAGATCGCCCGGCCGTTCTCCAGCCCGCCCAGCAGCGGCGTGATGGCGAGCAGGATCGAGACCGCGCCGCGCAGGCCGACCCAGGAGATGAAGGCGGTTTCCTGGCGCGGGATGTTGAACGGGATGAGGCAGAGCCAGACCGCGACCGGGCGGGCGACGAACATCAGGAACAGGCCGAGCACGAGCGCCGAGACCAGGATCGCGGGGAACTGCGAAGGCGTGGCGAACAGGCCAAGCACCAGGAACATGATGATCTGGGCGAGCCAGGACATGCCGTCCTGGAAGCGTTTCAGGGTGGAGACGGCGCGGATGTCGGAATTGCCGGCGACGAGGCCGGCAAGATAGACGGCGAGGAAGCCCGAACCGCCGACGGCGCCGGCGGCGGCGAAGACCAGCAGCGACAGCGTGAGCACGAAGATCGGCAGCAGGCCGCGGTCGAGGTTGAGCCGCTCGACCAGCTTGACGATCAGGAAGCCGCCGAGCAGGCCGATGGCCGCGCCCAGGATCATCTGGACGATGAAGCCGACGACGAGATCGACAAGCAGCAGGTCGGCATCGGGCTTGGCGCCGAGTGCGATGATCTCGACCAGGGTTATGGTCAGGAAGATGGCGATCGGGTCGTTGGTGCCGGACTCGATTTCAAGCGTCGAGCGGACGCGTTCGCGCAGGTTGATGTTGCCGGCGCGCAGGAGGAAGAACACCGCGGCCGCGTCGGTGGAGGCGACGGCAGCGCCGAGCAGGAAGGATTCGAGCCAGGTGAAGCCGGTCAGATAATAGGCGGCGATGCCGAAGATGACCGTGGTGATGCCGACGCCGATGGTTGCCAGCGTGAGCGCGGGCAGGCCGGCCTGGCGCAACACGCCGACCGACGTGCCGAAGCCGGAATCGAACAGGATGACGGCCAGCGCTATGGCGCCGACGAAATAGGCGATGTGGGCATTGTCGAAGACGATGCCGAGGCCGTCGACGCCGGAGCCGAGGCCGATGCCAAGGAAAAGCAGCAACAGCGGGGCGCCGAAGCGGAAGGCGATCAGGCTCGAAAACGCCGCGGCCACCACCAACGCGGTGCCGACCAGCGTGACTAGATATACCGCCTGTTCCATGCCGACCCGCCCACGAAGCTGCTTCTAGCTGCGTCGGTGGAGAGTGCGGCGAAGAAAAGGCCATGTGCAAGCAAGAATGGATTTTTGCCGGCTTGGACCAAAGTTTTTTGCGTTGCGGCAAAATGAAAACGCCCGGCCGAAGCCGGGCGTTGCCAATGGGTTAGCTTGCCGCCCAAGTCGGGCGGCTGCAATCAGCCGATGGTACGGCCCATGACGACGGCGGTGTCGGCCATGCGGTTGGAGAAGCCCCACTCATTGTCGTACCAGGACATGACGCGGACGAGGTTGCCCTCGATGACCTTGGTCTGGTCGAGCGCGAAGGTCGACGAGGCCGGGTTGTGGTTCATGTCGATGGAAACCAGCGGCTCGTTGGTGAAGGCGAGGACGCCCTTGAGCGGGCCGTTGGCGGCGGCGACGAGCACCGCGTTGACCTCGTCGACGGTGACGTTCTTCTTCGACACGAACTTGAAGTCGATGCACGAGACGTTGGGGGTCGGCACGCGGATCGAGACGCCGTCGAGCTTGCCCTTGAGTTCCGGCAGGACCAGGCCGACGGCCTTGGCTGCACCGGTCGAGGTCGGGATCATCGACATTGCCGCTGCACGGGCGCGGTAGAGGTCCTTGTGCATGGTGTCGAGGGTCGGCTGGTCGCCGGTGTAGGCGTGGATCGTGGTCATGAAGCCCTTTTCGATGCCGAAGGCATTGTTGAGGACCATGGCGACGGGGGCCAGGCAGTTGGTGGTGCAGGACGCATTCGAGATGACGATGTGGTCCTTGGTGATCTGGTCGTGGTTGACGCCGTAGACCACGGTCAGGTCGGCACCGTCGGCGGGCGCCGAGACGATGACGCGCTTGGCGCCGGCGGCCAGATGCGCCGAGGCCTTGTCCTTCGAGGTGAAGATGCCGGTGCATTCGAGCGCGATGTCGACGCCGAGTTCCTTCCACGGCAGCTGCGAGGGGTCCTTGATCGCAGTGACCTTGAAGCTGTCGCTGCCGATGTTGATGGAATCGCCTTCGACCTTCACTTCGTGCGGGAAGCGGCCATGCACGCTGTCGTAGCGCAGCAGGTGGGCGTTGGTCTCGACCGGGCCGAGGTCGTTGACGGCAACGACGTCGATGTCCTTGCGGCCCGATTCATAGATCGCACGCACGATGTTGCGGCCGATGCGGCCGAAACCATTGATGGCAACTCTTACGGTCATGTCTGATCCTCCTGGGGGAACGTCTTAAGCCTGAAGCCGAGCCTTGGCAGCCTGGGCGGCTGCCTCGGCGGTGATGCCGAAATGCTTGTAGAGGTCTTCGATCGGGGCGCTGGCGCCGAAGCCGTGCATGCCGATGAAGATGCCGTCGGTGCCGATGAAGCTGTCCCAGCCCATGCGGATGCCGGCCTCGATGGCGATCTTGACCTTGGCGTTGCCGATCATCGCCTTGCGGTATTCGGGGCTCTGCTTTTCGAACAGCTCGAAAGCAGGCACCGAAACGACGCGGGTCGGGTGGCCGGCGTCCTGCAGCAGCTTGCGGGCACCGAGCGCGATCTCGACCTCGGAACCGGTGGCGAAGATGGTGACTTCGGCATCGCCCTCGGCGGTGGCCAGTTCGTAGGCGCCGTAGCCGCAGAGGTTTTCCTCGACGAACTCGGTGCGCACGGCCGGCAGGTTCTGGCGGGTGAGCGCCAGCGTCGAGGGGGTGGTGCGGTTTTCGAGCGTCAGCTGCCAGCATTCGGCGGCTTCGGTCGCGTCAGCCGGGCGGAAGACGATGTGGTTGGGAATGGCGCGAAGTGCTGCGAAGTGCTCGACCGGCTGGTGCGTCGGGCCGTCTTCGCCGAGACCGATCGAATCGTGGGTCATGACGAAGCCGACGCGGATGCCCATGAGGGATGCCAGGCGCATTGCCGGACGGGCATAGTCGGAGAAGCACAGGAAGGTGCCGGAGTAGGGGATGACGCCGCCATGCAGCGCCATGCCGTTCATGGCTGCCGCCATGCCGTGCTCGCGGATGCCGTAGTGGACGAAGCGCTGGCCGTAGTCTTCGGCCGAGATCGGCTTGGTCTGGCTGGTCTTGGTGTTGTTGGAGCCGGTGAGATCGGCCGAGCCGCCGATGGTCTCGGGCACGACGCCGTTGATGACCTCAAGCGCCATTTCCGACGACTTGCGGGTGGCGACCTTCGGCTTGTCGGCGGCGAGCTTCTTCTTGTACTCGGCGATGGTAGCGTCGAAATTGGCCGGCAGGTCGCCGCGCATGCGGCGTTCGAATTCGGCGCGAACTTCGGTTTCGGCCTCGGCGAGGCGCTTTTCCCAGTCGTTGCGCTTCTTGGCCGAGTTGAGGCCGGCGAGACGCCAGGCGTCGAGGATGTCCGAGGGGATTTCGAAGGCCGGGTAGTCCCAGCCGAGCGCCTTGCGGGTGGCTTCGATTTCGGCAGCGCCGAGCGGTGAGCCATGGACCTTGTTGGTGCCGGCCTTGGCGGGCGAGCCGAAGCCGATGGTGGTCTTGGCTGCGATCAGGGTCGGACGGTCGGAACGCTTGGCGGCCTCGATGGCGCCGGCAATGGCCTCGGGGTCGTGACCGTCAATGGCAATCGTGTTCCAGCCGGAAGCTGCGAAGCGGGCGAGCTGGTCGGTCGAGTCGGCGAGCGAGATCGGGCCATCGATCGAGATGTTGTTGTGGTCCCAGAAGACGATCAGCTTGTTGAGCTTGAGGTGACCGGCAAAGGATAGCGCTTCCTGCGAGATGCCTTCCATGAGGCAGCCGTCGCCGGCGAGCACGTAGGTGTAGTGGTCGACCAGCTTGTCGCCGAACTGCGCATTCATGATGCGTTCGGCGAGCGCCATGCCGACCGCGTTGGCGAGGCCCTGGCCGAGCGGGCCGGTGGTGGTCTCGATGCCGGCGGCGTGGCCGTATTCGGGATGGCCGGCGGTCTTGGAGCCGAGCTGGCGGAAATTCTTGATCTCGTCGAGCGTGATGTCCTCGTAGCCCGAGAGATAGAGCAGCGAGTAGAGCAGCATCGAGCCGTGGCCGGCCGAGAGCACGAAGCGGTCGCGGTCGTGCCAATGCGGGTTGGCCGGATCATGCTTGAGGAAGCGGGTGTAGAGCACGGTTGCGACGTCGGCGGCGCCCATCGGCAGGCCGGGGTGGCCGGAATTGGCCTTCTCTACGGCATCGATGGACAGAAAGCGGATCGCATTGGCCATCCGGTCGTGTTTTTCGCGCGAGGACATCGTCCCTCCCATAACCCTTGGAAAGTGGGGCAGTGGGAGCCCCGGAAAAGTGCGCGACACATAGCAGGCATAGGGCTTGAGTCAATAAATCGGTGCGTTTTCGCACCCCCATTGCGGCGCCAAGTCACGCCTGCGTGCCTTTCCGATATTAGCGCTCGTGCGGTTATTGGGGGAAAGGCCTAACAGCTTTGTTGACGCCTCCTTCAACCGGTGCCTAATGTTTCACGCATAACGCGTTCTGAAACGTGCGCGATTCGGTGATGGGCGAGGGTCTACGGGAGCCATGACCGGAGATACGACACTCAGGGAAGTCATTGGCCGGCTTGGCAGGGCGATCGAGACGCTCGAAAGTGCGGTCGCTGCTCGGCTCGAGCACGAGCAGGACTACGGCGAGGCCGAAGCCGAGGTTCAGCGCATGAATGCCGACCGTGCCCGCCTGGCGCAGGAGCTCGACAATTCCGAAGCCCGCGCCGAAAGGCTGGAAGAAGCCAACAAGGAAGTCTCGCGGCGGCTCGTGACCGCCATGGAGACAATCCGCGCCGTTCTGGACAGGTAGGATGGAGATGGCGCAAGTCACTGTTACCATCGACGGCAAGCAATACCGCATGGCCTGCGACGAAGGGCAGGAAGAGCATCTGATCGATCTCGCCAACCGCTTCGACCGCTACGTGCTGCACCTCAAGGACTCTTTCGGCGAAATCGGCGACCAGCGGCTGACGGTAATGGCCGGCATCATGGTGATGGACGAGCTTTCCGAGCTGCAGAAGCGCGTCAAGGGCATGGAGACCGAGGTCCTGACGCTGCGCAAGACGCGCGACGACGCGCTGACCAAGGCCGATAAGAACGACGCAGCGCTGACCGGCGCGCTGGGCTCGCTGGCCGAGCGCATGGAACAACTGGCGCTGAGTTTGGTGAAGAAGGGTTAGGGACGGGCTTCCACCTTCGGGGGAAAGTGGAGACCAAAACGAAAAACGCGCCGGTTTTGCCGGCGCGTTTTTTTGTTGGTGAAGCCTACAGGATCAGGCGTCGATGGTGCGGAGCGCCTGGGCCTGCTTCTTGGCGGCGGCCTTGACCGCGTCCTGGACCTTTTCGAAGGCACGGACCTCGATCTGGCGGACGCGCTCGCGGGAGATGTCGAACTCGGCCGAAAGCTCTTCCAGCGTCAGCGGCTCGTCGGAAAGGCGGCGTGCCTCGAAGATGCGCTTTTCGCGGTCGTTGAGCACCGACATGGCGCTGGCTAGCATGCCGCGGCGGTTGTCGAGTTCGTCCTGCTCGATGAGCATGGTTTCCTGGCTGTCGTGGTCGTCGACCAGCCAGTCCTGCCACTCGCCCGACTCGCCTTCGCTGGCGCGGATCGGGGCGTTGAGCGAGGCGTCGCCCGACAGGCGGCGGTTCATCGACACGACCTCGGCCTCGGACACGTTGAGGCGCGTGGCGATCTCGGTGATGTGCTCGGGCTTCAGGTCGCCGTCGTCGAGCGCCTGGATCTTGCCCTTGACCTTGCGCAGGTTGAAGAACAGACGCTTCTGGTTGGCGGTGGTGCCCATCTTGACCAGCGACCACGAGCGCAGGATGTATTCCTGGATCGAAGCCTTGATCCACCACATGGCGTAGGTGGCCAGTCGGAAGCCACGCTCCGGCTCGAATTTCTTGACGGCCTGCATCAGGCCGACATTGCCTTCCGAGATGACTTCGCCGATGGGCAGGCCATAGCCGCGATAGCCCATGGCGATCTTGGCCACGAGACGCAAATGGCTGGTGACCAGCTTGTGGGCGGCGGTGGTGTCCTCATGCTCATTGTACCGCTTGGCGAGCATGTACTCTTCCTGCGGCTGGAGCATCGGAAAGCGGCGGATTTCTTCCAGGTAGCGGCTGAGGCCGCCTTCGCCGGAGACGATACTGGGTAGTGACTGGGCCATATAGCGCCCTCCCTCTGCACGAGAAATGCCCCCTGATCCAGGCGAGCATGTGGCGCGGCTGCCGAATGCACTGTCGCGCCATGGGTTTTATACAGGAACAAAACCGGAAAAGACACGATTTGTTCAATGCGAAACAGTGTGTCACGCCAAAGTGAACAATGCGAGTCAGGTTTTCTGATCGGAGGTTCAGAGATTCCGAAACCCTTCGACCAACTCCCCCATGTCGCGAGGCAAAGGCGCCTCGAACCGCATGATCAGATGGGTAGCCGGGTGGCGAAATGCAAGGAGCCTGGCGTGCAGAGCCTGGCGCGGAAACGCCTGGACGGCGGATTTCAGCGGCTCGGGCAGGCGGTTGGACTTGGTGCGGAAGGCCTGGCCGTAGTCGGGATCGCCGACGACGGGGTGGCCGATATGGGCCATGTGGACGCGGATCTGGTGGGTGCGGCCGGTTTCCAGCCGGCACTCGACCAGGCTGGCGGCGGCAAACTCCGCCTGCCCGGTGCCGAAGCGCTCCAGCACGGTGAAGTGGGTGATGGCATGGCGGGCGTCGTCGCGATGCTCGGGCACGACGGCGCGGCGGACACGGTCGGCATGGCGGCCGAGCGGCGCATCGATGGTGCCGGTCAGCCGCTGCGGGATGCCCCAGACCAGCGCGTCATAGGCACGTTCGAGGTCGCCGGTGCGGCCATGGTCGGCGAAGGCTTCCGATAAGGACTTGTGGGCGCGGTCGGTCTTGGCGACGACCATGACGCCCGACGTCTCCTTGTCGAGGCGGTGGACGATGCCCGGCCGCTTGACGCCGCCGATGCCCGACAGGCTTTCGCCGCAATGGTGGATCAGGGCGTTGACCAGCGTGCCGGTCCAGTTGCCGGCGCCGGGATGGACGACGAGGCCGGCAGGCTTGTTGATGACGATCAGCTCGTCGTCCTCATAGAGGATGTCGAGGGCGATCGCCTCGCCTTCGGGCTCCGCCGGTTCAGGCTCGGGCATGTCGATGGCAATCTGTTCGCCTGGAGCGAGCTTGCGCTTGGCTTCATTGACGACCTTGCCGGCAACGCGAACAGCGCCCTGTTTGATCAACGCCTGGACACGGCTGCGCGACAGATCGGGCGCGAGGCGAGCGGCCAGCCACTGGTCGAGCCGCAGGCCTGCGGCATCGGCGTCGGCTTCGAGCACTATCAAAGTGCCTGTCGCTTCGCTATCTGATGCGCTCATACCAATTGTTCCGGAAATTTTGCCATGTCTCGGCCCGCCATTGAAGAAGAAGACAAGCCGCTCGACCCGTCGGTTGAGCGCGTCCGCAGGAAACTCATCCGCTTCTTCATCATCAATTTGGGGCTGTTGTTCATCGCCCTTATGGCCGTCATTGGCGGCGTTGTCTACAAATCGCGGACGGCGCCACCCGCTGCCGCGGTTGCGGGCGGCGAGATTGCCGTGCCGGCGGGCAGCCAGCTGACCGGTGACATCATCCTGCCCGCTGGCGCAAAGATCGTGTCGCAGGCGCTGTCCGGCAACCGCATCTCGATCGACGCCGAACTCAGCGACGGCAGCCGATCGATCTTCGTCTACGACATTGCCCAGCGCCGGCTGATCGGCCAGTTCGCGGTCAAGGCGCAGTGAGCGGATTTCCTGCCTCCGGGCGGAAGGTTGCCACGGTTTCGGTGGTGGTCGCGGACTATGACGCCGCGATCGCCTGGTACGGCGAAAAACTCGGCTTCGTGCTTGTCGAGGACGTCGATCTCGGCGGCGGCAAGCGCTGGGTGACGGTCGAGCCGGGCGGCGGGCAGGGGGCGAGGCTGCTTCTGGCCAAGGCCGACGGCGAGGCGCAAGCAGCAAGCATCGGCAACCAGACCGGTGGCCGGGTATTCCTGTTCCTCGAGACCGACGATTTTGCCCGCGACCACGCGCAGATGCTGGCCAACGGCGTCGAATTTCGCGAAACGCCGCGCCACGAGGCCTATGGCACGGTTGCGGTATTCGCCGATATCCACGGCAATCTGTGGGATCTGATCGAACATCGGCATTGAACGGCAGGTCGGACGCAATAATAACCCGATGGGGGCTGTTGCTTTTTCGAAAACGCCAGCCTATATCGCCGATCTCGGCTGCGCCCATCGTCTAGCGGTCAGGACACCGCCCTCTCACGGCGGGAACAGGGGTTCGATTCCCCTTGGGCGTACCAACGATTTCAAGTACTTAGCCGGGCTACGGCAAAACTCATCAAATAACAGTCAAATAAGTGCTCCGAGGGTCGCGGAATTAACCCCAAATTCGGGCCTGCCTTGTCGCTGGTGGGAGCCAGGCGCATAGTAAGGGCGTCCGGCGAATGGGGTGCCCGCAATTATGCGTCGTAGCTTTCTCCTGCTTGGGGCTTTGGTCGCTCTCGCGCTCCCTGCTCATGCGGAGGATTGCCGGTGGTATGTCCACGAGACAGACGCCGATTCATGGATACAGGACAACGGCGCCGATCTGTCGGTGCACTTCCCCGGCGATGGTCTCTTGGACTTTCAATTCATCGTCTATGAGGTTGAGGGCCTGCCGAGCGTCAAACGGGCGACATTCATCGATCCGCACGGGGCCGGGAACCCCTCAACGTTCCACTTCCGGTTTGCCGAGGTGAACGGGCGCAAGGCTATGATAGCGGACATGGATTTCTACTATCAGACTTGCGAACCACCCAAGCCGCCAGCCCTTCCGCCAGCGTAGTCAGCTGCAGAAATATGGCCTCTCACGAGGTTTATTATCGCTGCCACCGCGTCCAGCCGAACGTTCAACGACTCTCCTGCGTGTTCTGGTCCTGGCGGCGAGCTCGAACTGTGAATTGCTGCCAAGCAGCCAGATTCATTGAGCACTGGCGAGCCGCTAAATCCTGTTCGGAGTCTTCCCGATGTAAGCAGCGCTGGAAATTTCTTGGCTTGATACCGGCCCGCAGGAATCCGCACCTCGTCTTCGATTTGGCCTATGCAGGTACCCGACGCCCATTTGAGCTCTGCGCGGCGCATGAAGTAGGCCCCGTTCCTGGATATTCCATACTCGAAGCCCGGCACGCTTATTGCTGAACCTTTTGGGGGGGGCTTGGTATTCAGCGATTTCGAGGTAGGGGGTGTCCTCAAGCCCGACCACCTGTCCAACCGCTAAATCTACTTCATGATCAACGACAAGCCATTCGATAGCGAGGATGCTGGTCAAATTGTAGGGGTGTAGCGACAGAAAGTAGTCAGCCGCTTCCCCGTCTGACAGATGTGCGCAAGTGATAAGCAATCCATCAGCACCGATGAAGCTTCCAGTGCCGCACACCTCTTCGAATGAGCCATATCGGCGGCGAATAATGGGGAAGATTGCCTGATCTGGAGATTGGTTCATCAAGAGAGACCCATAGAAAATTCAACGGAACAGTCTTTCACCACATCCGAACAAAAGACATTCTGCCCCATTATTTTCCACTATTTTAGTGGCGACGCCCGACTTTCGTTCAGCCCCCCTTCCAGGCCTAAATCGAGGCGCTGCAACCTACTGAGTGAGGTTCCCTCCTAGGGGTAGCAACTTCGAAGTCGAGTCTTGCGGTCAAGTAGGCCCGAGAGCATTGTTGAGAATGCGTTGGGGGGGGCGCTCTGAATGACTCGGCAAATGCTGGTTTGGGCTGGTTTAGGGTTTGGGGCTCTTATCATCTATTGGGCGAAGGATCTGTTCGGCGTTGGTGATCAGACGTTCACCTTGGCAATTGTGGCCTTCGGTCTGATTGTTGCGTACCACAGCTTGGCCTATCGTCTGAGTTTGGTCGAAGGACGGCTCACCCCCCAAAACTCCGGGATGGTGGCAGCTATCGAGGATGGTGAACGCCATGTGCCGGTTCACCAGCTTCCTGCCTCGATCTGTGAAAAGGGTGTGAGGTCGTTCATTACGCCCGCGCACCACATTCTGTTCGACGACTTCAAGTGGTTTGGTGTCATGTTGAACAGGCACATAGCTGACCCATGGGCGGTCGAAGAGCTTCGAGACACCGAGATAAGAGATTATGTCAGCGACGGGCCTGAGTATGGCAGACGGTACCGTGTTTTTTACAACGCATGCGAGATGGGGACGCTACAGGTGTCCATCGGCGGCATTGGATGGATTACTAGTCCGGAGAAATTTGAGGAAGAACGGGAAGCCCGTGCGTTACTTGAACTCGACTATCTCCGCTTCGTACCGCACGACGATGCGCACAGTCTCGTGGCCGCAGTCGAACTCTTTATTGGCAAGTTCTCAGATGGCGAAGTTGCGCGCGAACACGCCTCGTTGCGAGCCTCACGGTCCCTGACTGCCCACTTGTGGGAGAGCATTCGTAAGCCAGAGGTGGCCCAGTCTTTCGAGTACCGCGCCAGCGGGCCCTATGATCTAGTGAGGCACACCTCTCAACATTGGCTCAAGAACGGAATTGATCCTTTCGAACGATGGAAGGGAGACAGATGACTGCCAGCCTAGTTTTTCGTCGCCTTTAGTTGGCGCAACGGGTAATCGAGCCGAGCTGCCCGGCTCCTTTTCGGCGGAACAGGGGCGTCATCCGTTTTTGGTACGGTCTCGGATGGTTCGGATTCTTGGATTGTAGCGTTTCGCGCTTTGAAGGCCTCGACCTCTGCCGCCTCGATTCTCAACAGCTTGCCGCCTAGGTGAAATGCTTTGAGTTCGCCGCGTTCGATCAGATTGCGGATGTGCCGCTCAGAGCACTGCCATTCTAACGCGAGTGTCCGGGGACTGTAGGCATTTGGCATCCGACGCCATCTCCGATAGGCCCGTCAGGTTGCGCGATACGTGTATCGAGCCAATGCCGCCAGCGCGGCCCGGCATCCGGCCAAACACAAGCTGCACCACGGGCTTAATTACCTTGGGGGCTTCGTCCAGGACGGTGGTGTTCAGCTCACCAACCGGATACTTGTGCCCAGTATCGACAGGGGGTTGCTCTGTGGACATAGGTAGTTCGGCCCGCTTCCTACGGACCTCTTCATCAAACCGGTAGCGTCTGGCTCCCCGCCAGTTTGCAGCATAATCGTCCGTTCCCATGGTTCGCCAATACCAGACATCGGCTACTGGCCCGTTTCCGAGATTGCTAAGAATGTCGCGATCCACCCCGCTCTGCGCCGGGCGCTCGATGATGTTCGACGGATGTGTCGATTGCCTCCATGAAGGCCGCAATTGGAATCGTTACGGCTCCGAAATGAAACATTATTGATTTCGTTTGATTAAAATCAACCGGCGCGCCTATCCGAGCCTACTTTAGGCGAGCGGCATCAGGGCTTGTCGATCTGACTGGTGGCCGGATAACCGGTGCAAACCCTTGGAAAGATAATGGCTTTGCGAGCTAACTGGTAGGCCGGGCATTGCTACTTGTTTGCTACTTTTGCAAAGGATGCTCGGACCCATTACCAGCCATTTAATTGACTTAACCCATTGATTTTCAATGGGGCGAAGGTGAATGCGGGGCTGGGATACTACTTGGAATCTATTTTAGTATGCACCAGCCACCATTTTCGCCCCATTATAAAACGGCCAAGACACTGTAAACATTGCGGTTTCGGTTTTTAACTCCCCACCGGGAGGCCATGCCAGTTCGGGCCACTCTGCGGCACGTCCTGGCTTAGCGCCCACTGGCACGTTTCGCCGTCGTAGTCGTTCATTTCCAAGTCGTGCTGTTCCTCAAGGTCGGCCAAGCCTTCGGGCGAATACGCCTCGTTCGCGGCCTCTCCCGCCGTCCACCCCGAATAGGGCTCTAGGTCCGGCTCGGGCTCGAATGCGTCGAGTATGGCAATCAGCCGCTCAATCTCATCCTCAATGCTACGGCGAGTAGGTATGATGTGCGCACGGCGGGCGGTCATATCGCACCGCCCCTGGTGGCGGCCCCTGCATCGACGCTTTGAAAAAACACCTTGCCGCCGACCAAAATAGCCGTGACCTTCCGGCGACGGTCACAATTCAAGACCACATCCCACGGGCCTTCTTGGGGCGATACATGGTCGTCCATCGCCGCCCGAAGTTCATCAAGCGCCAGCTTGATACGGTCCATGCCGGACACGGGCGGGGTGGTGGCGGCCTCCACAACAGCAGGGGCGGCAACGGTCGCAACGGCAGCCGATGCGGCGGCGGTGTTTCGAAGGAATAGACGGCGAGTGATGCTCATTGCTTGCGCGCTCATGCTTCACCGCCTTTCCCTTCGTGGCGCGCTAGGGCGTCGTGCATCACGCCGACCAGTTCATGCGCGGTTCGCAGCCCAGCACCGATGGCGTCGGATAACTCGGTGGAATCGCCGCCATTCTGGATGGCCCAGGCTGCGCTCTCGCACAGGCGGATAATGGCCGCAGCTTCGTAGCTGCATTGCATCACTTGATCGGCGGTCATGTCCTCTTGGGGAATAAAGCGGCTCATGAGTGCACCGCCTTCCTGCCACGGCGCGTTGCAGCGGCCTTGCGTTGCCCCTCGATGCGGCACGCGAACGTCTGCCGGTCGCGCTCTAGTGCGGCCTCTACTTCGGGGCACCAGCGGCTTCCCGTCGCAATCCGCTCTTTCCAGCGGAGGAAGCGCACGGCAGGAGCGGCGACGTACAAAAGCTTGACGGCCTCATGCTCCCAAACCCGTTCGACGGACACGCGGTAACGGCGGGCCTGTATCGCTTCCAGACTGTTCTTGCCGTGGATGGCTTTGGCCAGTCGGTAGGCCCACCACGCCACTTCGCGTTGATGGTCGCACATCTTGAAGCGCGCCCACCCCTCTTCCCAAGCCTCGACCGGCTTAACGTAGTCTGCAAGCACATCGGCCCGGGGACGGTCAATGTAGTCGGCCAGAGCCACAACGTTGCCCATGGTCAGCCCTCCCGCACGACGATGACATTGAAGCGCTGCGGGTTGCTGTCATCGACAGCGCGGCCCATCCACAGCGACGTTGCCGTGGCGTCGATATCGCGAGCCGCCATAGAGTAGGCCTTGGCGTGGAACTCTAGCCGGTGTTCGGCAGATCCCTCCATGTCTCCGAAAAGTATGTTGCTGTGATACCCCGCAGACGCTGGGTAGATGTAAGCCATTGTGCGGCCTTCATCGCATTGGGCCAGGGTGTCGGAGAGTTCGCGGGCCAACCTACGGGCCTTCACCCAAGGTTGTTCTGGCTCGGCGGCCTCGGAAGGGGAAACCGTCACCCCAAGGACGGCGGTGGAGAGGGCGAGGTTTGCACCAGCAACAAGAGCGGTGCGGCGGTTGATTTCGGGCATGCCGTCGGCGGCTGCCACCTTGCGCGTGGACATTGTTTTGTCTCCCTGATGTTGAGTTTTGTTAAGGTTGGGCGCTGTGCGCCTAGGCTGAAAACGCGGACATCTGGCTTTCCAAGGCCCGGCGCATTGGGGCGGTGTCATACCGCAGCGTCTTGAAGCTCAAGGCTTCGATCTGGTTGACGATTGCTTCCTTGCGGCGCTCTGCACCCGTCATGGTGGCGGCCTTGGCATTCCGCCACGCCGTAGCGAGGTAGAACCCGAACTCAGAGCGGTTGAGCTTGAAGGTCAGGCTGGGCCGGGCGGCAAAGTGGCGGCGATACATGGCCCATGCGGCTGACATGATTTCCGAACGCGAGAACATAACCGGTACGCCCCTTGCTCCATAAACACTTTCTGTCTATATCTAAGCATCTACACCGCATGGCGTCAACAGTTTTCGTTTATTCATGATATGTAAATGTTTACGTATGCACGCTAGCCGCTCAATTGCAGAGGGAAACGGACATGCTTGACGCTAGGCAGATCAGGGCCGCACGGGCTCTCTTGGAGTGGTCCCAGCCGGATCTAGTGGAAGCCACAGGCCTGTCACTGACCACAATCCGACGCATGGAAGACAACGACATCGGCCCTGCCCGCAGCTCGGCTGCGAATGTCCAGTCTGTACAGACGGCCCTGGAAACAGCCGGCATCATCTTCATTCCCAAAAATGGCGGTGGATCAGGGGTGAGATTGAGGAACCCAGACTAGGGGCGCGACCTGTTTTGGGGCAGGATCAAGCGACGAGGGCTAACGGCATGTCCAGAGCACCGGGGAAAGGGCAAAAGACGCAAGCGCTTTACGCTTTGCATTGGATTCCGAAGCTCAAGCCGAGTTCGCGGACGGTTGGTGCCTGGCTCGTGTGGCACGCGAATGCTTCGTCGGGGAGGTGTGACCCTGGCCAAACCCGGCTCCGAGAAGAAACCGGGCTTTCACGGCGCGCGGTCCAATATGCCGTGCAAGAGCTGGAAATGGAGCAGATAATCAAACGGCGCCTGCGTGGGAATGAGAGCACCTCCTATCAGGTGAATTGGCAAAAGCTGAGCGATCTAGTGCGTACTTATGAAGAGCGTTTGAAAGCGGGTGTCGTTGCTGTCACCCCCGCCGAACGCGATATGAGAGGGCGCAAGAGCGTGCGCCACTCCAGTGCAAGAACATGCGCCTCAGAGGTGCAAGAACTTGCGCCCAAACTCTCGGAAGCTAACTCGGTGAAAGAACCCGTGTTCCCGGTGGGCACCTTTTCCGAAGAGGAAAACGGTGATGAGTCTGACGAAACGGTAGCAAGGAAACTCCTGAACATTGGAGCCGACCACGCATTCCTCGCGGCGCTGGACCGCGAGGTCCAAAAAGGCCGGCGTTTTAGCCCCGAAGACGCAGAACGGTTTTATGAACGGTTGGAGGCGCTCTGCGGTGACGGAGAGCGCGTCCACGGCGACCCTATCGCAGGACGAGCATGCAGACTCTTGGAGACTGAACTCGCTAGGGAGACCATCGCATGAGCGCCGAGATTGTTTCCCTGGTGGATTGGCGAGAGACGCGCAATTCCAAGGCCGCGCTGGCTCGGTGGGCTCGTCGTCTTCGGAAACAGCTGGAAGAAAACATGGCTGTGGAGCAATCGGGGGCGTCGGCCAAGGCTACCGACAATCAGCCGAGGGGGTAGTGCGTGCCCACATCGTTGACCGTGCTTGCGGTGTTACTGGGTCTAGCTCCCGCTGCGGCACAAGGGCCCGTTATAGGGCGGGCGTCTGTTGTGGACGGCGACACGGTAGAAATTGCCGGCGAGCGAATTCGGCTCAATGGCGTAGATGCTCCCGAAAGCTGGCAGGTTTGCCACGATGGCAACGGCAAGGCCTACCGGTGCGGACAGGCCGCAGCGAACGCCCTGGACGAATTCCTGGCCGCGTCACGTCCGACAAGGTGCGAATACCACAGTCGCGACCGCTACAAGCGCTTTGTGGGGGACTGCTACCGGGCAGACGGCGAGAGTGTTGCCCGCTGGCTGGTTCGTAACGGCTTTGCGCTGGATTGGCCGCGCTACAGCCGGGGTGCCTACGCGGGGGAGCAGTCCGAGGCCAAGGCAGATCGGCGCGGCATGTGGCAGGGTGATTTTCTTGAACCGTGGGAAGCGCGCCGGCTGCGATAGGGCTTACGGCCCTGCTGTTACCGTGCTGTTTTCAGCATTGATCGACGGGCGCCGGGCACCCATCTAGCCCCGATGAAGAAAACCCTGCACGTTCTTGCCCTGGCCGGTGCAATTGGCCTTGTCGCGGTGCTCTTGGTCTCCCCCGCCAGCCTGCGCCCCTCCACCAATCAACCGAACACTGCGATTTCGGCTATATCAGCCCGCTGAGAGGCGTTCGCGCCATGCTGAGCCACCCGACGGCCTGCCACTGCCTAAACGTGCGCTGGTGGGCCTCTGTGTGAGTTTCTGGCCGCGAACCATTGTTTGATATCCTTTGATTGTTTTTCAAAGCCCCGCGCGCGCGTATTGGTCGCGAAACGTCCCTCGCGCGCGTGCGCGTGCGCGTATTGGTCCACCTGCCGTTATCCGCCGTTAGAAACCGAATGGATCCTCGCGCGTGGAGACCTCACCAAAACCTTCGCCCGGCCTGTTTCGGAACTGTTTTAACAGGCGCCACACTGCCTGAAAAAAAGCGCTCGCATACTGACGCAAAAAAGCGGGGTCTGCTGTTTCCGTCCTGTATTTAACAGGCTCGCATGTTTTACACGGCTAAGTGGTTGAAACCGCGTCGAGTGGCCACGGCCCGTATTCTTTCCCGTTAATTCGGGGACCGTCCACCGTTCATGCACGATGTGATGTCAGAAAAACCTTCGCGCGCTACCCAGGCGGAAAAAATCATCCCGCTTCCTCGCGCGTAGTGATGCCCGAAAAACCTTCTCCCGTGGTGACAGGCGAAAAATCTTCCACGCGCGTGGTGATGCCAACGAAATCTTCCCGAGTGCCCTTAGGACCGGGCCTATCTGCCTATCGCCCATACTCACGGAAGAACCGTGGCAGCTCCAACGGGCCGCATCTCTCGATAGGCTTCCATTCGTCCGTTCGTAGCCAGGCGCCGTTGACCCGCCCCTTTTCGCGGTCCTTGACCTGGTCGAAATGCGCGCCCTCGAAATGTGCGGCGAACACCTCGGCATCCTCGCGGGTCGCAAAACAATAGAGCCGAAATTCCTCGCTTTTGCCGTTCGGCCACTTCGCCATGACATGCTGCATCATCGGCTCGGTTTCGAACCGACGGCAGAACGCCGCTATCAAGTCATAATTCTCCATGCAGCACAGGTCATTCGGCAGCGCCACCGCATGCGGCAGGTTCTTGCGGATATGCCAGCGCTTGGCGTTCTCACGCTTCTTCGCTGCGGTCATTCTTCCGGCAGCCCCGTTAACAGTGCGAGCAACTCCTCATACTTAGCTCCGCACCGGTCGTAGACACTCAGGCTGCTGGCTTTAGGGCAGCCAACGCGGGCGACAATCTCGTCCAACAAGTGAGCTAGCGTGCGGTCCCCGCCCGTGCGCACCATGGCGTCTCGGTCGTATTGCTTCCGCATTCCGCACTTCTCGCACGAGATGATGACCTTATCGGACGGGTATTCGGACAGCAGTGGCATGAGAACGAAATAGGAACATATGCCTTGAGGAGTCAATTCACATTGCGCCTCTGACTGCTTTAGCGTTCTCTAATTTATCGAGGAGACTTTGAATGGCTAGCTCATGAAGGGTCAGCGTCGATCCGCCTTTCTCCTGCCCTGCATCCCGACGCTGGTAGACAAACCGCCAGAGGGCGACCGCTGGACCCACGAAATCAAATATGATGGCTACCGAACGCAAATTCACCTTGCGGGGGGAGAAGCGCGCGCATTCACCCGCAATGGCCACGACTGGTCGAAGAAATACGCACCCGTTCTGGCAGCGGCGAGCGACCTCATGAACCGTGACGCCATTCTGGACGGCGAAATGGTGGTGCAAGACGAAAGTGGCCGAAGCGACTTCAAGAAGCTTGCAAGCTCGATCCGATGGGAAAGCGTAAGGCTAGTCTTCTATGCGTTTGATTTGCTCGGTCTAGACGGGAATGACTTGCGCAAGCAGCGCTGTGAGGACCGCCGTCTACGGCTGCATGAGTTGATGGGCGACCCGCGTCCTACCTGCCCACTGCAATTCAGCCAGGCGTTCGAGGGCGACGGCGCTGAATTCTTTGCCGCTGTCGAGAAAATGGATCTCGAAGGCATCGTGTCCAAGCGGCGTGCCAGTGTCTATCGTGGCGGCCCGTCAAAGGACTGGTTGAAGACGAAGAGCTACATCACAGGCGAATTTGTGGTGATCGGCTATGAGCGCAAGCGTGGCGCCGCACCATCACTGCTGCTCGCGGAAGAGACCGATGCCAGCATGCGTTATGTGGGCCGGGCCATTCCCGCTGTTAGGCAAGAACAACGGGACGAGCTGTGGCAGGCTTTGGAGTTCCTGCACGCGGGCGCCTTTGCCACGCCGATAGACGCCGGCAATAAGGGGGCCGTGGCGGTACAGCCTTTGCTGCGCGTCCTGGCAAAGCATTTGCGTGGCGAAGAGAAGCTGAGGCACGCAACTGTGACGGAGGTCTTCGTCCCACGATAGGAGAGGCACGCCGCCGTCAATAGTCAAATCTTGCGATAGCGAAGCCTACCAGCATTCGGCAGTCTTTTGTTTTCCAAAGGAGTGTCGAGCATGAAGCCCATTTCGAGCATCCTAGCCGAAGATGAGACGGCACGTTGGAAGCTGGTCTTCAATATGGACAGGCGGCATATTTACATCGGTACAGGGCGCCCACCGTACAAACGAGCGTCGATTGACGAGCTGTTGGCAGCGGAGCCGCAAGACACGTTGCAACGGAAGGCGCGCGACAAGCTAATGTCGATGATGTTGGACGCCATTTGCAATAACTGAGGTATCGCTTGAAAAGCCGCATCAAATTGCCGGCGAAACTCAAAGCGCGGTCTGAGGCCGAGCCTGTCACAGGTTCGCCGCCGATTGATCGGCATGACTTCTGGCTCCTCACGACGATTGAGAACTGGTCATGGGATTATTCCCTTTCGTTAGCGTGGGACCCGTCAAGGCGAACCTCGGACCCCCTTTCGGAGTCGCGGACACTAGAAATCAAATGCCGCGTCCATAAATCAGACGGGCCGGCCAAGGCCGGTCTACCCGTCAGCATCCGAGTTATTGAAGGGCCAGGCTTCAGGGAAGACGAGAGGATCGATGCCAAGCGAAAGTTTGAGTCGGTCGGCTCCCTCTCAATGATACATGGCGGATACGAGGGCGTTATCATCATGCCAGATGATGTGCTGCCGGTTGCCGCAACCATGCTCTCGTCCAAGAGCTGGCGATTTCTGGAGTTCTCCTGCCATAAGCGAGCGAGTCTGGAGAGCGCAATAATCGGGTACTACTTCAAATCCGAACTCGACCCTGACGATTGAGCAAGCACGAAAAATAGGACGCCGACATTGACCCGAAGCCTCGCACTAACCGCACGGCAAGTCACAGCCATCTGCAAAGGAGCCGCAGAGGCCGGATTTGTGGCTGAGGTAAAGATAGGCGACGTTTTTGTGCGTCTCATGCCTGCTGAAATGGCGCAGGCCCAAGGGGTTGGGTTCGACCCAGACAAGCCCGAGACCTTCCAGACCCTTGACCAGTATCTAGTCTGGCGGGATGCGCAGAAGGAAAAGGAACAAACTGTCCGTCGTCAGAACATTTGGCGCAGATTGGGGCGTAGACTAGCGGAGAGCGGGCCTCGTCTGGGATTTGATGTTAGGCTGCGAGCTTGCGGTGCTGCAAGCGCCGATATTCGATGGTTTTTCGTTTGATCCTTTCGCGCTGTTTGATGATGGCCTGTGCCCTGCCGAAGTAGACATCGGCAGGCGTCACGTTGGCCAGGCTCTCGTGGTAACGCTGGTTGTTGTAGTGCTCGACGAAGGCCTCGATCTGGGCTTCGAGGTCGCCGGGCAGGAAGTAGTTCTCCAACAGGATGCGGTTCTTCAGGGTCTGGTGCCAGCGCTCGATCTTGCCTTGGGTCTGCGGGTGGCACGGCGCGCCGCGCACATGGCTCATCTTGTTGGCCTCGATGTATTCGGCCAGCTCGCCCGCGATGTAGCTGGGGCCATTGTCCGATAGCAGCCTGGGTTTGTGTAGAACGGTGGCGCTGTCGCAGCCCGAGGCGGCGAGCGCGAGGTCCAGTGTGTCGGTCACGTCCTCGGCCCGCATGTTGGTGCATAGCTTCCAGGCGATGATGTAGCGCGAGAAGTCGTCAAGCACCGTCGAGAGGTACATCCAGCCCCACCCGATGATCTTGAAGTAGGTGAAGTCGGTCTGCCACATCTCGTTCGGCCGCGTGGTCTTGGTGTGGAACTGATCGGCCGCCTTGATTACCGTATAGGCTGGGCTGGTGATCAGGTCATGGGCCTTGAGCAACCGGTAGACCGTGGCTTCCGACACGAAGTAGTGTTTCTCGTCGGTGAAGCGCACGGCCAGTTCGCGTGGGCTGAGGTCGGTCGCCTCCAACGCCATCTCGACGATCTGGTCCTGGATGTCCTCGCCAATGCGGTTCCACACCCGGTTCGGCGCCGAAGGGCGATCCTCCAGCGCTTCCGGCCCACCTTCCCGGTAGCGGTCATACCAGCGGTAGAAGGTCCGGCGGGCAATGCCGAGCTGGTCCAGCGTCCGCCTGGCCGGCAGGTGCGACTGCTCGACGATACGGATGATCTCCAGCTTCTCGGATGCGGGATACCTCATTCGTCGTCGCCCCCATCCGCGATCATGCTTTTTTTAAGCAAGCGGTTTTCCAGCGTCAGGTCCGCCACGCACTCCTTCAGCGCACGGGCTTCGCGGCGCAAGTCCTGCACGTCACCGGAGGTCGCCGCACGGGCGGTGTCCCCGGCCAGGCGGCGTTTGCCGGCTTCCATGAACTCCTTGGACCAGCTGTAGTACAGACTCTGCGCGATGCCCTCTTTGCGGCACAACTCGGCGATACTGTCGTCACCGCGAAGACCTTCAAGCACGATGCGGATCTTGTCTTCGGCCGAGAAGTGGCGGCGGGTCTGACGCCGGATGTCCTTGACCACCCGCTCTGCAGGGGGCTTGGTCGGTGATTTTGAATTGGAGGATTTGGGCTTCATCTTCGTTCCTTCGTCACTACGACGAAGCCCAAATCCTCCTTAAATCACAACCTCAAATCTGTGCCATAGCCGCTGACGGGGGACAGGAACAAACTAAGGGGATTGTCACGGCGAGGTTAGCAGCACTCGAAGCTGGCCGGTTTGATGACCCAATCCTGTTCAGGCCGCATCCGGCGCCGCGTCGAAAGTCCAAAGGGTCGTCCTGATGACAAAGCGTCTCGCATTTTTACCAAGAGCCAGCTCAACATCGCAGCAGAAGTTGCCAGGAAACATGACGTTCGTACGCTTGGAAGCGGGCGGATGATCCATTTCGTTTGAGCCGGCTTGCCCGGCTGTGTGAGTCATTTTCGCCACATTGAACAAATTACACGCCAGTCGCATATTATCCCTATGCGTACGATTGTTGCTGTCATCATTCTACTTGCGAGTGTTGATGCCGTTCTGAGCGCCCCACGGCATATTTTCAATCAAAGCTCGGGACTATGGCCCATCGGGTTTTCCTACTACTGCATGGACAATCCAGCCGAATGCGAACCTCTCCCGCCCGGCGTTTCAACTGCGCCACTCGAATACAGGGAATGGAAAGGCCTGCTGGACAGTGTCAACGCTCAAACTAACGCTTCAATAGTCTACGTGCCTGAACGGATAGACCATTGGACATTGGCGCCGAAGCGGGGCGACTGCGATGACTATGCGCTGACCAAGCGAGACGAGTTAATCAAACGGGGCGTGCCCAAGGGTGCGCTGCATATGGCCTTTGCCCTGATGGCTTGGGGTGAACCACATGTGGTGTTGCTAGTCGACACGACCGAAGGCCAGAAGGTTCTCGATAATCTGACAGATGAGGTCTACGACCTGGAGCAGATGATGGCACAGCGGCTTTCCATCCAAGACGCAACCCACCCGCGCAAGTGGACTCAGATTTTCTAATCCACATTCCCGGTATCACTAAGAATATAGGCGGGCTCGGCTTAGTTCCTTCGGCTGGGCCTGGAACTATTTCGCGCCGACTACTGCATGGGAAGCGGCTCCTCATCTGCAAGCAGTCTCAGAATCTGTTGCAGCTGTTGATAGACGGGACTGGCGTCCGCCTCGTGCCCAGCGAGCCTTATCGTTTCCTCAAGTCTTTGCTCTAAAAGGCCGGCTTTAAGGGATTCATTCGCTACCAAAAGCTTCACGAGTGCTTTTAGCGCTATGATGTTGGCAGTCTGCCAGCTACTCATCAACCGTTCAAGCTGGTTTATCCTGTCCATGCTGTTCGCTCCACTTTGATCAAACCGTATCCTAGCAGAAAAACCAACGCGTCGGCGCGGGTTGCCAGAATGTCTGCTTCCCGTCTGTTTTCAGACGTTATTCGTACTCTTCCAGACGACTATCGGAATGACGCAGCGGCGATAAAGAGGCCCCAGCCCCCCGCAACGCTGTTTGTGCCAGATACCGTGACCGGGCGGCCTACTTGAGCGGCGAGGTTTGCAGTGCTGCCGCCGTTCACTCGAATGGATGACGTGACGTTTTCATAGTCTTCGGTAACACCCGCTGAGAATGTAATCGTTGTGGTGTTGAAGCTGCTGGCCAGTCCCGAAGCGATGACAAAGCCGCCCTCCGCAACGTCGGGATTAACGGTCTTGCTGCCACTGGTTCCAGCGAGCACGCCGGAGATGCCCGTTGCGGTGTCTGTTGGGGTTGCGCTCTTGTAGACGATTGAGCGATAGGCGCCGACGCTGGAGCGGTGAATGGTCCCGCTAAAGTTGATAACGATATCCCCCGTGGTAAGGGTCGGAACAACAGCTGAGATAATGGCTACGCCCGGCGCAGTAGAGGCAGCATCGTTGATTTGGCAGTTCACCGCTGCTGTCTGGCCGCAGATGGTGGCCGATGACACCGTGCGCGCGGTGCCGCTATCCATCGTCCATCCAACGGCCACCACGACCAACCCAACGAGGCTACCGCTAGCATAGGTGTGGGTCGCGGAGGTGCTGACAAGCTGATTTTCCATAATCAACTCGGGCACGGGGTTCCCGCTGAGAACGCCGCAATAGATCATCTAGAAAGCCTTCGTGGTTTTGAGGGTGAAGCTCATGTTTGCGCAGGACGAGTTGGCGGAAATGGTCACAACGATGTCATCACCAGCCACGAACGTGTTTGCGGAGGCGTGCGCCTGGGTCTGCTCGGAAGACGAGACGGCATTGGCCGCCCCTCCCAGAGCAGTGGTGTTGATCTTGAACGTTGCCGTGCAGGTGCCAGAGGCTGACTTGGTGACAACCTCATTGACTGTCCCGCCATAGGGGCACTTGACCACGAGCATGTAATCGCCGTTTTGCGGCGCCAGAATCATGCCCGAAATGGCGTCGGTGGCGATGGATTGGCCGTTGAGATAAAGACCTGTGGCGTTGATCTTGCCGACGCCAGGGTCTGTCGCGCCGGTCATGTATAAGCCCGCGCCCGCAGAAAAGCGCACTGCCGACACCCCGGCCTGCATGGTGGCTAGATTCCAGGTTGCATCCTCCGTCCCATCGGTTGGATCGGTTATCTGCGCATAAAATGTAGTATAGGTGACCTGCCCTCCAAGGCTATCCTTGCCGAGAAACCTAATCTGCCCAATAAAGTCGGACACCGCAGGCGAAGCACTATTCCGATAGAGGTCAAGTAGCGGTCCGGCTGCCGAACTCGCGTCTGTGCTCTCAGCCGTGAGCAGTGTACCGGCAGAAGTGCTGGCAATCGTCATTGCGCCAGTATCGGCAATGGTCACAGTAGAGGTTTGCAGCTGGCCGGCAATACCGTCAAATCGCGGCACAGTGTTATCAACGGACACGCCAACGGTCAGGGTGACAGACGTCGAGAACGTCTTGATCTGCGCCATCACTTCGCGAATGATGTTGTCCAGCTGCGAAGGAGCGGTGACTGCGCCGTCAATCGGGATTGAGTTGATGTCGGTGTTATTGGCCGCAACGACATCCCAGTCGGAAACCTGAAGTTTAGCCACCTTGGCGCCCCTTGCTCATTGCGGCCAGGGCCGCCTTTTCGTCATCGATCAGGAAACTACGCCCCTTGAGATGAACCCCCGGCAGCAGGCCGGCGCGTGCGTCCGCCACTATCTGGCCGACAGAGCGGCGCTCGCTGCGATGCCGCAGCCAAAGCGCCATGAGGTTCATTTCGTAAGGGGAAGCAGTTGCGGCCATCATGCGGCCACGCGCTTGGTGGCTTCGGTCAGGCTCAAGCGCACTAGGTCGCTGAGTGTTACGCCGCGCTCTTTCGCAATCTCGACAAAACGCCGCTTCTCGGCACGCTCCAAACGCACCTGAATGATGTCGTCCAACGCCGTGTAATTTCGCAACATGCGAACACCTCCATTCCTGCCCAGAACATAGCAGGAACCCGGCGTCAATACAACGGCGTCAGGACAGATTCGCTAGCTATATCAATGGCTTACACGCGTCTCGTATTGTCTCATATTGTGCGGTGACGTCCCCTATCGTCCCCGAACTGAGCCAAAATTAACTGTTTGGGACTGAGTGGAAAAAAACGTGCCAGCCCCCGCTAATTAGCCATTTTAGCGGACTATCCGGGCAGTCCTAGCCAGCGGCCTTCCTGGCGGCATCAAAAAGCTTGTCGAGTTCCACCCCGTCAATGACAAGCCGGTTTTCTGTAGCTTCCTTCTCAGTGGAAACGCGCGGGAACAGGTCGGGCCGCATACGATATAGCTCCTTACAGGAATTCCCCGGCCCGTGTTTCGCGCAATTGGCAACCTTCTGAAGCACCAAGATAGACTTGGCGCAGTCTTCGCGGCCTTGCTGTTTGAGCCAGCTTTTTGGATGCCCGTATTTTGCGCGCTTGAGAGAACTGTTCACGAACCGCTCCCAATGGTGAAAGAGCGCAATTAGAAAAGCTTTACGCACTAAATGAGAGCCACGCGTTGCCTGCTCTTGAAGCTCTCCGGCGTCATCGTAGAGACGACCGATCAAATCGAATTCGTCATCGTCATCCCGCTCAGGAAATGGGTCGTTCGGCCCAATTCCCAGACGGCTGCGAACTTCCTTTTCGATTTCATCAGGCCGCGTTGAGTGCGCCTTCGCTGAAGCCTCGTACGCCGCATAGATGTCATCAAGGGCTCTTTGGAAGAACCAAATGCGGACAGATGGTGGAAACGGTGCCAATGAACTCTCCATGCTGGAAGCGAAGAGCTAGAGGCGATTTTGCAGCGAGACAAGACACGAAAGTCAGAGCAACAATTAGGGAATTTACACAACTAGGCGCTGCCGTACCTTGGCCAGCCCTTCCTCCAAAGCCCCTTGCGGCGCTGGTGCCGTGCGTGAGCTTCGGAGGTGCGTGTTTCTGTCTTTTTTGGATTTTGGTCTGTGTCTCCTTTCTGTCTGGGTCTGTGTGTATGTTTGATGTCTCTGTCTCTGTGTTCCCATACGGTCTAGGAACGGTATCGATACGGTGCCGCACTAGGCTGCCCCAATACGGCCTATCCGGGTGCTGGCAATTCCCCCGGCGTAGCCGTTGACCTTGCTGAGAGGTTCGGCCTTCGTCTGGCTTCGCCGTTCTTCAGCTTCTAGAAAATCGGCCTCGACCAGTTCGCGGATATCGTCGCTCTCGATTGCCTCGATCAGCTTCCGCGTGCCGCGCGCGTGGTTGGGGTTCATTGGTGGGCAGTGCTTGAACCACCGCTTGACGTAAACGGTTTCTGTCTCGGCATCGAACGCGACAAGATCCGCGTCGATCAAGGCTTGCCGGCTTGGGTAATAGGCGGCTGCCGTCCAATCCATGTCGGACAAGACGTGCCCCTCTCTGGCCTGAAAACACCCGGCACTGTTCTGCCGTTCGCTGGTCAGAAAGTAGTGATAGAGCAGTTTCGCATCACTGGTGGGCAGCGCACGGAACCGTTTCGACCACCAGACGGCAGGCGAGACCATCGAAAACTTGTTGCTCATGTGCCCCCCTTGCCATGAAGGGCACCCCCCGACCTTTCAGCCGGGGGAATGTTGATTGCGGGGCGCGGGCTCATTTCAGATAGCCTTTGGCCCTGGCTGTCATCAGTGCTGAGGTGACGGCTTCCGCGAAGCTCTCCAAGCACTCAAGGCGTAGTGCCAGCCCTGCCTTACCAGGCCGCTTGGTGCCGTCGCCTACCTCATAGTAGACTCGGGTGTTGAACAGGCGCCGACCGTGCATCACGTCGAGTGAGATGCGGACTTCCTCCGTCCTGTTCTTCTCGACAACGGCAATGGGGATTGAATTGCTCATGCCGCTGCCCTTTCGTGGTCAATGACGGTGACCGTCGAGCGCAGCACATACCGGGCGTGATTCCCCGGAAAGTCGCCCTTGTGTCCCTCGTGAATCGTCTCCACGTACAGGCCGAACTGGCGGAGCTTGTGAACGTAAGCGCTCCACCGGGGCGCCGGCTGTTCAATCGGGGTGCATCCCCTTTCCGCAGCCTCAATAAGCCGCAACAAACACCAAGCGTCACGGCCTGTAATCGTCATGGTCTGGCCGTCCGGCTCGATGCGGATTCGAACAGTGAGCTTTACGTTTTTCATTACGCAAACCTCCCGCCGAGCTGAGAAAGCTCGCAAACGAGCCGGGCCATACGAGGCGACACACGGAACCGCGCGGCCACCACAGCGGCGGCGAATTCGGTTGCACTGATGGGGGCGGTGCGGTAATCAGAAGCTGCAAACGCTTTCGAGACTACCGAGCCGCCGTTCCCGAAGATTGAGCCCTTCGGTGCGGCGGTTTGAGTTTCAATGTTCATGGTTGCACCTCACGCTACCGGTAACGATTTGACGTAGCTTTCCAGCTCGGAAACGATGACCAGGGTTCGTTTCCCGCTCTTGCGAGGTGTAAGTTTTCCGTCCTTGAATAGCCTGTACAAGCTTGACCGGCTAATGCCGCTCATCTCGACAGCTTCTTGGATATCGACAGAGATTTTCATGGGGTGGTTTCTCCTGAAACCAGATTGGCTACCGGCCAATCACGCGACACGACTGCATGTCATGGCGTCCCCTATTGTTCACACGAATGCCTTGGTCTCTAGAAAGCAAACAGAAGAATTAATTGCGGTGTATTCTGCTCACTTGGGGAGCAAACTACATTTCGGTTTGCTGGTTCACTTGCTCCCTTTTGCGCGTTTTGGCTTCTTGGCGGGTGCGACGGAGCCGAGCGGCGACCGCGCCACTTGTCAGCTCTTTTTCACGGTAGTCGTCCGGCGCTAGTTGTAATAGCAATCGCAGAAAGTCGCTGAACTTGGTCGGCAACTCCGTGACCGTGTCGTAGGCCCCGAACGGCAAGCCAAAATCCCGCGCCCAATCGGTTACCCGAAGCAACAGGCGCTGTTGGGCAGTCCAACTGTTTGAGGTAACGGCCTCTGCCGCGCGCTTCTCTATCTCCGAAGATGCCCTGTTGGCAGCAACCCTAAGAGCCATGGCGAGGTTTTGTAGAACCTCCCGCGTCAACCGAAAACCGAAAGCCACCTCTGGTGGCTGATAGTAATCATCGAAGCGCTCCCACTCTGCCGGCTCGTGCTCTGGACGAAGGATTACCAAGTCCCCCCGCTGCGGCCTGATAGGAATCGCGTCTCTGTCCAGAAGCTGGTCCACTATTGAATCAAAGACGTAGGATGCGTCTCCGCTCGCTGGTGGCGCTCCATATGCTAGTTCCCACAGGGCCACAGCGGCTTGGTTGAGCGGGGTAAGGTTGCCTGCAACGTCTCGCCACGTTTGCCGGGCCAGTTCAGCCCTCCTGTCCGCTAGGTAGTTGTCAGCGATTTGACTTAATGCGGCACGGGCGGCACCTGGGATTGGCTGACCATAGGCAGCCTCAAGCTGTGTATACCCGTCATCCTCATCCAAGGAATAGGTTGGGTCGGGCCCGCTATAGCTCACCAACGGGAGAGGGGTTTTCGGTATCACTCGCGCACCTCGCGAGCACCTAATAGGGGCCGCAGGGAAACCGGGAGGTGCTAACCCCGGCTTGTCGGATGGCCGTCCTATCCCTGCGGTTTCTCTTATCCGCGAAGCTGGCGCACGTTGTCCTCGGCTGGCGGCATCAATGGCACCACCGCGCCAGCAGACAACGCATCGAGCGCGTCGATAATTGCGGCTGAGTAGTGCGATTCAATCATGGTCGTGCTGGTGTCATGCAGCGCCGCGACCAACCGAACAGGGAGGCCGGTTCGCAACTGTCGAACAATGGACGAATGGCGGAGGGCATAGGGCACAACGTCAGCCGGGAGGCCTGCTGCCGTGATGATAGCCAGCCATGGGCGGGTCAATTCCGTTGCATTGAACCACGGCCCCCGCTTATCTCTGATCCACTGCGGCCCCTGGCTCTCGGTTCCCTTGCTCTGCTTATGTCTCCACCGCTCTAGCAGCGGCTCTTTCGCGCGCCGGCCTGCCACGGCTGGCCGCAATGTCTCTAGAACGTCCTCGCCAACGCGGGTGGCAATGTGAGAGGCCTTTTTCGTCCCCCTGCCTTTGCGGCTGGTCGGGACCATCAAGCGGCTTTGCGCCAACTGCACATCACCAACCATCATGCGGCTGACCTGCGAAAAGCGGGCGCCAGTCGCCGCGAGCACGGCAACCATGCGCAGCAAATCACCATCCCAACCGTCGCGGGCGTCAATCGTGGCTGTGGCTATGAGTATGCGGCGAATGTCGCCGTCAGGCAGTGCGGACTTGTCCCGCGCGGTGGGCGTCTCTGCGAACTTGGCCGCAAACCCGTTCTTGATGATGACGGCGAGTTCTGCCGGGAGCCTTGACCGGTATTTGACCGCAGCGGCATTTAACGCCGCCTTGAAGTCGTTGACGACACGGCGAACGGTTGTTTCCGCAAGGCCCTTGGGGAGAGCAGTGCGCCACCTCACTAGATCCAGCTCGGCCAGGGCGTGGAGGGCTTTATTCGCGACCGAGGCAGACAAGACATGCTTGGTAAGCCGTTGGCGCGCATCGCCGCGCGTGCGTTTTCCCGGCTGCTGTGCCTTCTCCCGCTCATCGCGAGCCGAGGCGTATTCTTCGATGGCCGTTTTGACGGTCGGGGCCGGCCCATCGACCGATGCCAGTTCATCAGCTCGGGCTAGTGAAACGATGCGTGCGGCCTCGGTCTTGGCCTGTTCATAGTTGAAGCAGTTGACGCCATCGGCCAGCAACTTGCCGTCATCAGAGGTGCCGAACGTCTCCTGCTTATATTTCTGGTCGCCCTGATACCAGCGGACCAGCCACTTGCCGCCGCGCTTCTGCTTCCGATAGCCCAAGTGCACATCAGCATTGAGCCCGCGCCAGTGCGTTCCCTCGGGGAGCGACTTGCGGGCGTTCTCTGTTGAAAGCGCCGCTTCGGTTAGAGTGCGAGACATGCGGGCAAACCTGTTTCGTCAAATATCCGTCAAATATACACCCGTGGACGGTTCGGCACAATGCGGGACGGTGAACCCATCAAACATGAACAGGGACGGAACAGAGAAAAAACATAGGGGAACAGCGGGGGACGAATGCCGGAACGGGGGCTTTCATGCGGTTGCCCTCTCACGGCGGGAACAGGGGTTCGATTCCCCTTGGGCGTACCAAGTTTTCCAAGCACTTGCTTTACTTTGGGCCTGGGCCGTCAAACGACGGTGAAACAAGGCTCCCAAGCTCGCGCTCGCGATCGTGCGGCCCTTGCTCGCATTGGCTATCGTCGATGTTCATCGTTGCCGGTGGACGGAGCGCTTCATGCGATGCCACCGAAGCGCCGAAAGACGCTTCGAGGTGCTGTCGACGGTCATTCGCTTGGTTTTCGCGGCCTGCTCGATGATGGCGGCAACAGCCTCGGAGGCGACCAGGTAGTAGCTGGGCTTGGACTTCCAGGCCGGATCGGTGACTGCGCCGGCCAGCGCTTCGACACCCCCCGGAACCTGCGAGTCGGCCATGAAGGACGCTACATCGGCGTCAACATCAGCGGCGAAGGAGGCGGCGAACTTGGCTGAACCATCGACAAAGCCACCGAGGCGGCGCCGAAGGCTGGGAAGGCGAAGTAGTGCCTTGTTGCAAACGCCAAGATTCGTGCTTGCGCTGACCGGAAACAGAATGCGATCCCCTCAGTGAAGAGGGGATCGCACGCAATATGTGCGCGTTAGCGCAACATCACTCCAGTTCACCATCCGGCATGGTAACATAGATCAGTACGCCGATGATGGCTGTGTAGAACCTAAATGCGGCGTCCTGGCCATTCCAGCTGTCCGACTGCCACATAACGAACCATTGGCCGCCAACCACCATAAAACCGAAAAACCAAACCATGAAGCCGACACCGGCGGCCGCGTGCACCTTGCTCTTTGCCTTGTTAAAGCTGGCAGCGGTGCCATTCCGCGCCCGAAACAAGGCCCAGGCGCTCAGTGCAAAAAGCACACAAGCCACAGCTTCGCCAGCGATGATCAGCCAGTAGCCGAGATGCCAAAGAGTCTCCGCAGTGATGGCACGATACATCAACGCATTGCCCGGGAACGTCGTGTCCATGCTCAGCACATGGCGGACGAAGTTATAATTTGAGCCGTAGTCGGTGATGTTGTTGAAGACCACAAGAAGCGTGAAGGCGGCCAGCGAGAAGCACATCCCTATCTTCGTAATTCGAGCATTCATCGTTTTCCCCCAAGTTTTCGTTTTGACTCGAGAAGAGCCCATCACCTTGCCGGGTAATGTGATCACAAAATATGATCATGAAACGAGATCAGTCAAGCTGTATCGCTTGCTGCGATGCGAGAGGAATCGACTGTAAGAAAACTCGCCCTCCTGCCGTTTTGCAGCAGGATCTGTAACCGGTCGCCGCGATCTACTTAGATGCTCACGGCACCAACATCCGCGAGATTACCGCACACTGGCACGATCGTTCTCAACCATGCCGCCCTTGCACTCTTGCCTCCGGTCACTGCCGGTGCGCCCCGATGGCGGCGTAGGATAAAGTCCGTGAGACCAGCGAGGCCGGCAGGTTTCATGGGCCATTCAACAATCGAACGGGCGCATGTGAACGGGCAGGCATGAAGCCTGCCCGACACGTTCATTTGGTCCGGCAGCGGCCCGTCTTGGTGGTTTCCTTGTCACCGTCGTCGTAGGCGATGCCGACTTTCTCGCCGGCCAGGGAGGTGATCGTGCCCTTGTACCACTCGCCGGCGCCCTTGAAGTTGCACTCGACCTTCGTGCCGATCATCCAATCGTAGGGACGAACCTTGCTGAGGCTGGTCGTTTCGCGCTCGTTGTCGTCGTATCGAACGGTAATGGTGTCACCCTGCACCTTTTCGATGACGCCTGCGAACCAATAGCCGGAACCCTTGTAGTTCCCCAGAACCCAGTCACCGGCCGTCTGGGCGCCGGCGGTGCCGATGGTGGCGAGAATGGCGCCTGCAGCCAGTAGAACTGAAACATATCTTTTCAAAATATCACCCTTGGGATTTCACCCCAGCCCTCCATTGAGCTGCCAGCAATGCATATTTGAGCTGATCTGAATGGACGATGAAAATTGCCGCGCCGAGCCCAAATAAACTGGCTGGCGACGGTGCCGAACACACGCAGCTGAGGCTGTCTCGCGCCAGCCTCAGCCCGGCGGGAGAAGTTCGCCCGGACGCGGTACATCCGTCTCGACGGTTCGCCCTGGCGCTCCGGGTTCGGACAGTCCTCGCTCGGTCTCGGTCCTGGTGTCGCGGTCGTGGTCGAACTGCCGTGCTTCCGGCAAGGCATGTAGCCAGTTCTCCCTGCGACCAATCCAGAGCTCATACTCCGGCGTCAGATCGGTGGGTACGACGTCAAGGCTGCCAATCATGACTTCGGCCTCGTCGTCGTGGACCCATGTCACGCGGCTGCCGCAGGTCACGCAGAAACTCCGGTTGCCATATGTGCTGGTCTGGCCCGTTTGTTCGAAAGCCGAGATGGGCCAGACGGCATAGGCGGAAAACGCCGAACCGCTGGTCTTGCGGCAATCCGCGCAATGGCAGATTCCCACCCGCAGAGGTTGCCCGGTGACGCGGAACGTGACGGCACGACAGTAGCAGCTGCCAAATCGAACGGTTTCGTCGATACGGTCGTTCATGGCGGGGTTCCTTTCCGGTTCACCCGAAACCTAGCCCGGAAAACGCTTTGGCGAAAAGACGGTTGCATCGGCAGCTCGATACCCGGCCCTACCGGCCGCAGATGCAGAATCTGGGTTAACGCTGCGGCCACGCTGCGCCCAACTCATACGATGGGGTGACGTGGGTAATACGATGGGGTGACGGGGGCGAACGCAGGCAGCTTGAACTGCTGTCGGCAGGCGGATTGCGGAACCTCGCCTGCCGACAGGCGTTGCGTGGGCAAAGGAGAACGCTGCCATGTTTCGAGCGCTAGCACTGCTTATTGTCGGATATGCCGCCTACAGGATGGGTCGAGAGTTCATTGCCAGCGTGCCATCGGACTTCGACCCTGTCCCGGCGCCATCGGCCCAGCGCAAGCGTCGCCGCAAGCCGGCCGCGAAGCCAAAGGCCGAGGCCGCGGCGACCACTCACTGAGGCTGCGCGCAGCCTCAGTTGTCGTGCCTGCGGGGCGCAGATTCGGCTTGCGCGCCAGGCCGAGCTTCTTCGCAAGGTCCGAGCGCCTTACTGTTGGCCGTGATTTTGGGCCGGCCAATCATATCCTTTGTCGGATGGGCCGTTGAGCTTGAGGTGCTGAAGCCTGTCCCATGCATCAAGGAAGCTGGGCCGGCTGTCCGCGTTGACAGCCCAAATGACCAATTGAGGCCCTTCCACTTTCTCAAACCATTCCGAGGTTCGGTTGAGGAAGGCACCGTGCATTGTGTTGAATGTATAGTCCCGCAACGCTTCAACGCCTTGCCATACGGACACCGTTGCCGACATTCGATTATCGAAGCCTTTTGAAGACAACTCCGAAGCAATCACCCCGTCGGGAATCCGCCAGATGAAGCCGGGATGCTGTTCGGCCAGTTCGTAGACAGTTGCGAGATTGCCCATAAATTCGCGCGCGCGGGCATCGTTCGGCGCAAATTTCATCCGACCCCAGTTCATTTGAGCGATAGCCATTTGTTCATCCTCACTGGACCGACGACATCGCGAGAATAGCCACGCATTGTAAATCAGGTTGGATCAGTCAGTAAAAATCGGGCTTGTCGCTGTGAACAATTGTTAATTAGCCCAGCCTAGCCAGGCTTCGTCCGATGGGCTTTTGGGTTTGGTAACGCTGGTGGCGCCGCCGGCAAAATCGCTACTTTAGCTCCATCCACACCGGTGCGTGGTCACTGGCGTCGTCGCGGCCGCGGATGTCGCGGTCGATGCCGACTGTCTTGAGGCGTTTTGCCATCGGCTTGCTGAGCAGCAGGTGGTCGAGCCGGAGGCCGGCGTTGCGCGGCCATCTGTTCCGGCGGTAATCCCAGAAGGTGTAGACCGCCTCGCCGGGGAAAGCCTTGCGCACCGCATCGGTCCAGCCCTGGGCGAGCAACTGCCGGAAGGCTGTGCGGCTTTCGGGCTGGACGAGCGCGTTGTCGTCGTAGGAACTGGTCGCATAGACATCGAGCGTATCAGGGGCGACGTTGTAGTCGCCGGCGAGTACGACCGGGACGCCGGCGGCCAGCAAGGTCGCCGCATGCGCGTTCAACCGCTCGTGCCAGGCAAGCTTGTAGTCGAATTTCGGGCCTGGCTGCGGGTTGCCGTTGGGGGCGTAGAGCGAGGCGACAAGCACGCCGCCGACTGCCGCCTCGATGTAGCGGCTCTGCGTGTCGCCGGGATCGCCGGGCAATTCCCACTGCGTGACGACAGGTGAGGCATCGCGGGCGAGAATCGCGACGCCGTTCCAGGTCGACTGGCCGCGCCATACTGCGCCATAGCCGGCCGCTTCCAGTGCCGGGCGCGGAAACTGGCTGTCGGTCGCCTTCAATTCCTGCAGGCAGACGACATCGGGTTTCGCTTCGCCCAGCCACGCCAGCAGGTTTCCGAGCCGGCGGTTGACGTTGTTGATGTTGAATGTGGCGATCTTCATCGCGCCGCCGTGGGGTCTAAGCGCCGAGCCGGGCCGCCCAGGCCGCGACGGTTTCGGCTGTCGTCTTCAGGTGGTCGGCGGCCGAAAAGCCCGAGATGCTCTTGCGCGGCTTGAGGTCGTGGTCGCCATCCTCGAGCCAGAGGATCTCGATCCGGTCGGACAGCTCATATCCTGCGACCTCGTCGCAGGTGCCGAATTCGTCACGGGTTCCCTGGACGATCAGCGTCGGCGTCCGGAGGCCGGCGAGGTGTTTGGTGCGGAGCTGCGTCGGCTTGGCCGGTGGGTGAAAGGGATAGCCGAGGCAGAGCAGCCCGGCGATCTTGCCGGCATCGAGCATCTCGTCGGCGATCATGCTGGCGACGCGCCCGCCCATCATTTGCCGCCGATGATCAGCTTCCCCTTTGCACCGAGTTCATCGATGGCGGCCCTGAATTCCGGATTGAGCGTTTCCGCGCGCGGCGGCGGCTTGCGACTGCCCGTCCGGCGCGCCGCCATGTAGCCGAATTCGAAGCGGGCGACGCGCAGGCCGGCTGCGGCAAGTGCTGCGGCCGTTGCCGTCATCGAGGCCGAATCCATGGGCGCGCCGGCGCCATGGGCGAGCAGGATGGTGACGGCTGCGTTTTCGGGGCCGTCGAACAGGAAATGCACTGCCATCTAGCTTGCCGTCCGTTCTTTCAAATGCAGATCGGCATACTGGATGCCCTTGGCCGCGGTCTTTGCCCATTCCGAGGTCGCGTCGAGCCGGAGATAGGCCTCCCACCAGCGCCGCGCCTCGGCGAGATCGCCAGCCTCGTAGGCGAGGTTGGCGAGATTGAACATGGCATCGGCATAGGCCGGATCGAGCGCGATCGCCTTTTCGAGATGGCGGCGTGCGGTGTGGGCCTTGCCTTCGCTGGCGAACAGGCCGGCAAGGTTGAACCAGGCCTCGACGAATTTGGGGTCGAGCTTGATCGCCCGCATGTAGCCCTGAATCGCCTCACTGCCCATGCCGGCCGCGCGCAGGCAGTTGGCGCGGTTGAAGGCGGCGACGCTGTCGCCAGGGTCGGCGGCAAGGCAGCGCCGATAGAGGGCGGCGGCCTCGTCGTAGCGCCCGTCTTCTTCCGCGTCTTCGGCCAGCGCGAACAGATCCTCCAGCTCGGCGTCGCCGGTGCGGCCGAGCGGCAGCAGGCGTTGCCCGTCGAGTTCGGCCAGATCGGCGCCGAGGCGGGCATAGATCGTGTCCTTGCCGTCGGCCTGGAGCGAGAGCGCGCTCAGCTGCGCCACGGCGCCGGAGCGGCGCACCGAGCGGGCGATGGCGCTCCAGGTCGAGCCGCCGGCGAGCAGCGAGGCATATTTCCTGGCCAGGATCAGGTCTCGAAATGCATAACGTTCGGTGTCGCACTCGAACGCGTCGAAGAGCGACAGAAGGTCCAGTTCGCGCGGCGCAAGCTTGGCCTGGTCGAGCAGGGATTGCCGCGTCATGCCGGCACCCTCGACCTGATCCAGCAGGCCGAGCGCGCGCAGGAAGCCGTTTTCGCTGAGGACGGGACGGCCCGAAGCCGCGGCAGCGTCGAAGCGGGCCTCCAACCTTGCCTCGTCCGATTTGTGCAGGAGCGTGCGCCCGAAGACGACATGGGTGGTGCGCCGCGTCACGCCATGCTGGAGCTCGCCGCCCTGCCGCGCCACCTCGCGGACGGCGAGGCGGCGCGGGAAGGCTGCAAGCGCACCGATCAGTCCGTAGATACGGCCTTCGTTCACTTCTTGCCCTTGGCCTGCTTGCCGCCCGCGACCGCGGTCAGCTTGGCCGCCGGCTTCTCGGCCGGTTCGGCCTTGGTCTTGCTCTTTGCCGGCGGCTTGGCCTGGCCGAGGCTCGCCTTCAGCGCATCCATCAGGTTGATGACATTGCCGCGCTCTGGTGCGGCGGCGATGATCGGCTTGTGACCCTTCAGCTTTTCCTTGATCATGTTCATCAAGGCGATCTCGTAGCGGTCTTCGTAGTTCTTCGGATCGAAGGTCGTCAGTTTCTGCTTGATCAGCGCCTCGGCGAGTTCGAGCATCTCGGGGTCGGGCTTGCCGGCGGGGATGTTGCTGAAATATTCGGCGGTGCTGCGCACCTCGCTCGGGTTGCGCAGCGTGCAGACGAACATACCCTTGTCGCGCGCGCCGATGGTGACCACGCGTTCGCGGCTCGACAGGACAAGCCGCGCGATCGCCAGCTTGCCGGACTTGTGCAGCGCCTCGCGCAGCACGGCGAATGTTTCCTCCGCCATTGCTCCGTCGGGGGCAAGATAGTAGGGCGCGTCCTGGTAGATGACGTCGACGGAATGCTCGTCGACAAAGGCCTCGATGTTCATTGTGTGGTTGGATTCGATCCTGACGCTGTCGAGGTCGGCTTCGTCGATGATGACGTATCTCTTGTCTTCGTATTCGTAGCCCTTGACCAGGTCGGTACGTTCGACGAGGCCGAGCTCCGGATCGACCGGCTTCATGTTGATCCGGTTGTGGGTGTCCTTGTGCAACTGATTGAAGCTGATGCGCTCGCTGGAGCTCGTTGCCGGGTACAGCCGCACCGGGCAGCTGACGAGGCTGAGCTTCAGATATCCCTTCCAACTTGCCCTGGGGGCCATGCTTGTCTCCTACGCGAAACCATAAACAGACTAACGTTTGGCACTGATTGCAGTCGTCAGGTCGCGGGCGTGGTCGCCGATGTCCGCCCAGGGATCGCCTGACCTGGCCACGAGGCCGGGAAGCGAAGAATAGTTCAAATCTTCCGGAGCGTCGATGGACTCGAGATCGTTCCAGCCAAGAGGTGTCGAAGCAGGCATGCCGGTGCGTGCCCGAAGAGAATAGGGCGCGGCCGCCGTTGCACTGCGCGCATTACGGTGGAAGTCGATGAAAATGCGCTTCTTGCGGTTGTCCTTGCCCATGACGGTGGTGAAAGTCTCTGGGGCGGTGGCTGCAATCAGCGACGAGATTTTGCTGCTTGCCTGATGGAATGGCTTCCAGCCGAGTTTACTCGTGGTCGGCACCACGACATGGATGCCACGCCCGCCGGATGTCTTGACGAACGGCACGAGGCCGAGCTTTTCCAGCTCGCCGCGCACGTGAACGGCCGCTTCCACGACCTCGCGCCAGCCGATGCCTTCGCCCGGGTCGAGGTCGAAGACGACACGGTCGGGCTTGTCGAGATGCTTGCGCAGGGCCCCCCAGGCGTGGAACTCGACGACGCCGAACTGCGCCAGCGCGAGATAGCCCTTGGCGTCCTCGACCGAAATGTAGCTCTTGGTCTCGCCCTCGGAGTTCCTGGTGTCGAACGAAGCGATCGTCGGTGGCATGCCTGAAAAGGCGTGACGCTGGAAGAAGCAGTCCTGCGGCCGGCTGCTGGGACAGCGGAACAGCGATACCGGCCGCCCCAGGATGTGGGGCAGCATGAAATCGCCGATGGCGGCGTAATAAACCGCGACGTCGAGCTTGGTCGGCCCGGCCTTGCCGAGCACCCGCCGCGTCGGATTGGTGATCGAAATGCCGGCGAGATCGGCATCCGAGATCAGCCGCTTGCGCGGCGCGGAGGCGCTTGCGGTCAGCTCCGCCTCGCGCAGGCCCTTGAACACGGCGTGCCGCAGCGCATTGTCGGTGGTACGGTTGGCGTAGTGGATATGGGCGTTCAATACCGGACGCACTGGGATGATCTCCTTCGGTGCACCATCGAGCTTGTCCGCACCTTCCCGCAGGGCTTCCAGCCGGTGCAGCAATGACTGCAACGTCTCAGCGTCGAAGCCGGTTCCGACCTTGCCGCGATATTGCAGCTCGCCGTCGACCCATTCGCCGAGCGCGAGGGCCGCAAGCCCTTCGGCTGCCTGCGATGTCGTGTAGCCGGCGATGACGAAGTCGCCCTTGTCCAGCGCCTTGGTCTTGGACCAGCTGTGCGAGCGTCCGGAGGTGTAATGCGCCGAGGCCCGCTTGGACACCACACCCTCGAGCCCCATTTCGGTCGCCTGGTCATACAGCGCCTGGCCGTCGCCCTCGACATATCCGCTGAGCTGCAGCGCCGAGCGGCCGTCGACATGGCCGGCAAGCAGCGTCTCCAGCATGCCCTTGCGCTTGCTGAGTTCCGTGCCCGTCAGGTTCCAGCCATTGAGATGGAGAAGGTCGAAGGCATAGAAAACCAGGAGCTCGTCATGCCCACTGGCCAGCGCGTCCTGCAAGGCCGCAAACCGGCTGATGCCCTTGTCGTCGAGCACGACGATCTCGCCATCGATGACGGCATCGCTGCACGGCAGCGGGGCAAAGGCCTTGGCAAGGCCGCCATAGCGCTTGGTCCAGTCGAGGCCGCTGCGGGTGATGAACTTGGCGGCGCCATCCGCCACATGGGCCATGGTGCGATAGCCGTCGAACTTGATCTCGTGAAGCCAACCCTCGCCGGACGGCGGCTTGGACGCCGCTGTGGCCAGCTGCGGTTCGATCCGCGCCGGCATCGGTGCCCGCACCGCACCCGCAAGCTTGCCGGGCTTGAGGTCGCCGGGCTTTGAAGGCGGCTTTTTCGGCGGACCGGCCAGTTCCTCGATGAGCCGGCCGGTCTTCACGCTTTCGGGGCGTGCCTGGAGGATATCGAGTTTCTCGTCGGCGGCGGGGTCATGCTCCTTGAACAGCAGCCAGTTGTGCTTGTTCTCGTCGGGCTTCGGCTTCAGCCGCGCCAGCATCCAGCCGCCCTTCAGCTTTTCGCCCGACAGGCGGAACTTGAAGGCGCCCTTGGCAAGCGCCTTTTCGGCATCCTCCATCGGCGCCCAGACGCCGGTGTCCCAGACGATCATCGGCCCGCCGCCATATTCCCCCTCGGGGATCAGGCCTTCGAAGTCGATATATTCGATGGGGTGGTCCTCGGTCTCAACGGCAAGCCGCTTGTCGGCGGGATTGAGCGAGGGGCCGCGCGGCACGGCCCAGCTTTTCAGCACACCGCCCAGTTCGAGGCGCAGGTCGTAGTGATCGGCCGTTGCATGGTGCTTATGGACGACGAAGCGGTTGCCATCGTGGCCTGCCAACGCGCCAGGTGGTTCCCGCGTCCTGGAGAAATCGCGCTTCTGCCGGTAGGTGCGAAGCTTTTCCGCTGCCATGCGCCTATTGCAGGCCGGCCGCGTCGTCGGACGCGGGCTCCAGTTCGAGCTCGCCCGGCGTCGCGCCATGCCGCAGCATGTCGAGCAAGTGGTCGCTGACATCGTAATAGCGGCCGGAAACGAGCACGCGGGAGATGGGTTGCCCGTCGCCGCGGAAACGCCTGGAACTGACGAAAACCTTCTGCCGGTTCAGCACATCGGCCACGGCCTTGCGCTTGCTGATCTGGTTGGCAACCGGTGTACGCATTGGCCCGAGGCTCCATGCAACGCTTGCGTGACTATCCTCCTAACCGCGGCGGCGATCAACGTGGCCGCGTTTTCTGCTGCCAAATGCGGTAAATCGGAGGTAGGCCGGCAACAACGACGCACCCCCTTTCGGTACCCGCCACCATTTGCCTAAATAGCTGGGCGACAATGGATTTGCCGGATTTGACCAGGAGACGCAGGACATGATTACCGGACCGATCTGCAAGGCAGCGCGTGCGATCGTGGAGATCAGCCGATCGAGACTGGCGCAGGCATCGAAGGTGGACGAGCTGGTCATCGAGGCGTTCGAACGCAAGATCTCCACGCCTGCCGACGACACCGTGCTGGCGCTGCAGGCGGCGCTGGAGAGCCTCGGCGCGGCCTTCATTGCCGAAGAAGGCGCGAATGGCGCCGGTGTCCGGCTCAAGTTCAGCAAGTCGGTGACGAAGCGGCTGTCGACGCTGGAAGGCGAGGGCGGCCCGGTGGCGAGCGACGACGTTCCCTGACCCGCCGGACCCGCGGTACGCTCCAGATGGCGATCAGCCGCGCCGCTTCGCCCTGGTCGCTGCTTTCGCCTTCATGGCGTCGGCCTCCTCCTCGGCACGGAGCCTTGTGATCCGCTCTATCAGCTTCGCCGGTACCGGTTCAGCCAGCGAAAAGCGCAGCGTGCCCTTGCCGGCGACATAGGGCGCGACCTCGTCTCCGAGCGTTGCGACGAGGTTTTCGGTGACCGGATAGAGCGAAAAGTGCTCCTTCCAGCCGGAGAAGTAGATCACCCGGCCGCCGTGCAGTTTGTAGGCGGGAATCTGGTAGGAAATGACTTCTTCGGCCCCGGGCAAGGCATCGCGGATGATCTTGCGCACTTGTTCGAGGGTAGGTCGGACGGTCTGCGGCTGCGCCGCGATGTATTCTTCCACGGACTTGAAATCGGTCTTGGCCATCGTTGCCTCCGGTGCGTCCGGTCATCGTAGCGCGGACTTGCGAAGCGACAATCATGGCAAATACATCGCCGGAGTGACAGCTGCCACCGCCCAATTTAGTGCTTTGAGATGTGTGGCGGAAACGTCACGCGACACCAGGGATCATGCGCGCATAACGAGTTTTCTATTTCAAATATACAACCTTAAGGATAGATGCGGATGCACTGATTTGGGCAATCCTGGGGTTATATCGATGATCAGAATTCTTCTCGCATCTACCTGCTTGTTGGCGGTTTGCGGCGGCGCGCTGGCAGCCGACGAGGTCGTCTACCAGCCGGGGGCGTCGACCTATAATTGGTCGGGCCTTTATGTCGGCGCAGCTGTAGGTCTCAACAAGTTGTCGGTTGAGGGCGGAGATGACGTTAGACGTTTCTCGGACGGCGGCGCATCCGGGGCGATATATGCCGGCTACAATCACCAGTTCGGCAACGTCGTGCTCGGCGTTGAGGCGGACCTGAAATTTTCCGGCGCGGAGGTCGAAGACTCCGCCATGTACATTCCTTACGAGGCTAGGCTCGCCGGATCCGCGCGTGTGCGCGCCGGTTACGCCCTGGGCACTTTGCTTCCCTACGTTACCGGCGGCGTGGCAATCGGCAGCTTCCGCGGCGACCATGGTGGGCAGGGCAATTCGGAAGATTTCGCGACTGAAACGCTGACCGGATATGCCGTTGGCGGCGGCGTGGAGTGGGCCGCGACCGAAAAGCTCATCGTGCGTGCGGAGTACATATATTCCGACTACGGAACGAATGACTTCGATTACTACAACGGCGATACCCATGACGCCGATATCCGCAGCCATGACTTCCGTCTGGGCGTCGCCTACAAATTCTGAGCGCGACATCGCATCGATGACAAACCCCGGCCATCGTTCCGGGGTTTTTGCCCGTGAGGCGGCAAGATAGCGCTCAAAGGTTGAACCGGACGGCCTGAAATGCGAAAAGGGCGCGCCACGGGGCACACGCCATCCAAACGCCGTTCGACCATCGACACCCTTCGGAAACGCATCACGGGGAGACCTCCGTTCTGATGCGCCTGATGGTGCTCGTGCTGACATGGGCGCTGCTGCTGTTGCCCTCGAGCTTCGGCGCGTCGCCTGTTGCGACCGTCGATTGGTCGGGCAAGCAGGCCGTCATCCGTGACGGCAACGTGGTGCTGTCGCTGTCGAGCTACGACCGCGGCCAGAGCGCCCTGCGCAGTTCCGACCCAAAACAGTCGGGCAAGACCTCGGGCGGTGCCGGCAAGGCGCTGTTCGAGGCGAATACCTGGCTTCGGGAACCGGAACACCAGCGGCTGGTTTCGGCGTGGCACCACGACGCCGCCGGGCCGGCAGAGAAGTTTGCAGCGTTTTCGGCCCGGGCGCCGCCGCCCGGCGCCTGACGACCTTAGCCAATTCTTCGCAGTGACTTGCAGACGCTCCCGGTCAGTCGACCGGCCCGGTGTCCGCGTCGCTGCATGCAAACTTCACCCGAAGAGGGAAAATCCAATGAACGAGAACAAGACACCGTCCGCCAACGCCACTGACGCCGCCGGAAGCAAGGAAGCCCTGCGCGGCTGGATCGTGCTGGGCCTGCTTGTCGCCGTCGTGCTGGTGGGGGGCTATTTCTACACGCACTGAAACTGACTGCCGGACCTGCCGCCCCGGCGGCAGGTCCGATCCGCTAGGGGCTCTCCTCTCCCGGGGGACTGCCCTCTGCCGGCGGACTGTCCGGTGCCGGCAGGAGGCGGGAAAACTCGACGCCGTCGATGACGAGCAGGCGAGGCTCGGGCGCCTCGGCGACGCGCTCGACACCATCGCTGCAGGAATAGACCGGCCAGCCGGCATCCGTGCAGAGGATCTCGACAAACCAGTTGCCGAGCCGGTCGGTGAGGCTGATGCGCAATGCACCGTCACGCAGGCGGCGGGCATGCGAGCCGTTCGGGGCGGTCCATGTCCATGGCCCGCCAAGCGGTGGGCGTGTGAACAGGACGAAGGGATAGACGCTGGGGGGCAAGTCCTCGTGGGCGGCCGCACCGCGGTAACGCATCATCGCGGTGGCGTAGTCGGCGGCAATCCCAGGCCATCTTGCGTAAAGCGCGGCCAGGCCGTGCTGATGCGGATCGCCGAGCAGGCTTCGGCCACGCATGGCCTCTGCCCGAGCCGCCGGCGATGCGGCGAGGGCGACGACGAGCGTGGCGACGAGCGTGGCGAGACGTTGCGTCATGCGTCCTGGCTTCATGGACATGCCGAGTCGCATTGTCTGCGCGGAACCGCGCAGGATCAATGGGCCGATCGACGCCGTGCCCGATCACAAAATGCGTCGGGAAGAACGCGCCTGTTGGAACGCTCCGGATGCCGAAACGCCGGATCGCAGGACGGATGATGTCGGAGAGCCGTGCCGGGATGACACCCACCTTTCCCGAAAGCGGTGGCCGCTTTCGGGACTAGATGCCCAGCGTTGACGCGCCTGGGGTCAGGCGGCGTTTCTTGTCCTAAACCGCGGTATGCTCGCCAGCAGCAGATCCTCGTCGCGCACGCCGCTTTTATAAAGCTTGAGAAGTGTCCTCGCTATTTCGCTTGCCCAGATGGAGCTCGGGTCCTCGCCGCGCTCGACGCAAATCTGGTCGAACACCTGCTGAAGAAGTGCGAGATCCTTGGGATAAATGGGGGAGTTAGGCTGGGTGAAAAGTACGTGCTCCATAGTCTTCTCCCATATGGCGCTTGTTCTTTTGACTTATGCTTGCTGCTGGTTTGTTGCCTGCTTCCTGTCGCGGTCAGTCAAGCCGAACGCGGACAATGCACCCAGTCGCGCGATCTATCTCCGACGCCCACGTATATCGTGCGGGGGCCGTGACCGGCTTCGGTGCGCATTGTGGAGGTGTCTGCCGCAGGCGAGTGCATCGATATGCCTCCTTGAGGCAAGGTTGCATGCTACCGCATTTCCATTCAGGGGCAGGAACTCTGCGCCACAACCTGCATCCTGTCGAGTCACCCTGGGTTGCACCGAAATTGCAGGCCCAAGGCAGTTTTCGACACGAAAGGAGCCCGCCGCAGAGGGAGCGACGGGCCCTTTCGGAGCGTGGTTGAAAGGAAAAGACCACACTCGGTGTGCCTGACCTGAACTCTGACGCGCGGGAATGGTTCCGCGCGGGACCGGTTTCGTTACAGTCTGTCATCGTCGTTGAACGGCGGCATTCACAAATCGTTCACCATCGCGCCCGCACTTTCCTCGTGCGCAGTGTATCGAGTGCGCGTCTTCGGCAACGCCCGGCGGGCTGCACAACCCTTCTGCCCGCCGGTGCGTTGAAAGCCCTGAAACTCCCCGTTTTTCCGGCACGACCCGTACTCGATGCGTCATCGCGAGTCGGCGGGGTCTTCGCGGCACGGCATGCTGGTCGCCGAAATCGATTCCGCTTTGCGGGCCGATGCGTTAGCCTGATGGCACCGTTCCGGCGGCAGAAGTTGAGCATCGAGAAGAAGGCATGAACCCTTGGCAGAAATGACCATCATCGTCGAGTTCGAGACCATGGACGGCGCCGAGGAACAGTTCCTCGACCTGATTTCCGAACACGCGCGCGCCACATTGCAGGAAGAGCCGGGATGCCTGCGCTTCGAGGTGATCAAGCCGGTCGAGCGCGACGGCACGCCGATCCCCAACATGGTGATGGTCAACGAGCTCTATGCCGACGAATCGGCGGTCGCGACGCACGAGCGCAACCCGCGCATGTCCGACGTGCAGGCGGCACTGTCGCCCCTGCTCAAGTCGCGCCGGCTGATCCTTGCCGCATCGCTCGGGCTGACCGATCCCAATGGCGGCATGCGGCCGGAAGAACTCAACGCTGCCAATGACGACTAGGCCCGGCCCGCGATACGCGCCGGATAGTGCGCATTAAGGTTAGTCAGTCGTTAATGCTTCTGCTGCAAGGTTAATTGCGGCGAGCTGCGGGGGAGCAGCATCGCCCTTGCATGCAGGACTGACGGGATGCGGAAAAATCTTGGGTCGGACGCCAGCGATCCGGCCAGCGAGCCGGTCAATGGCACGGCGCGGGCGATAGAAATCGGCGATGTGCGGCCGGTCGAGGACCTGCCCTACGCGGATCTCGAGCGCACCATCGATTCGATGAACATGGGCGTGGTGCTGGTCGACGCCGCTCTCGGCGTGCTGTTCATCAACAAGGCATTCTACGACATCTGGAACGTTACCGTCGAACAGGTCGCGGCCGGCTGCCGATTCCGGGCGCTGATGGACGTCAACCGCCACAATGGCGTCTACGCCATCGCCGACGACAAGTGGGAAGGCTATGTCGCTTCCCGAGGGGACGAGATCCTGGCCGGCGATGTCGCGCCACGTGAGTTCCGCCGCGCCGACGGCCGCACCATCATCTATTCGGTGACGGCACTTTCGGGCGGCAAGCGGCTGGTCTCCTACTACGACGTCACCGAGATGAAACGGCGCGAGGTCGAGGCCGTCGAGGCACGCCACCGGCTTGCCGAGGTGCTGGAATCGCTGCCGGCGGGCGTCGTCATCTACGACCGCGACGACCGGTTCGTGCTCGCCAACCGCAAGCTCAAGAGCGCGTTGCCGGCAATTGGCGAAGCCATGGCCGAGGGCAGCACGCTGCGCGACAGCCTGGTGCTGGCGCAGCGCGCCGGCTACTACCGCGATACCGGCGAGCCCGCGCTCGACGCCCTTTACGATGCCGATCCGGAAGCCTGGATCGAAGGCATGATCGGCCGCTACCACACCAGCCATGCCGAGCGCGAGCGGCGCAATCCCGACGGGCGCTGGTATCAGGTCTTCGACCAGCGCCTCGCCGACGGCACATTCATCGGCGTGCGCGTCGACATCACCGAGCTCAAGCAGCGCGAGCGGGCGCTGCAGGAAAGCATGCGCGAGAACGAGGTTTTCCGCAGCCTGATCGACAATGTGCCGGTGTCGATCTACGCCAAGCACGACGACCTCAGGCTGATGTATGTCAACCAGGGCTGGTGCGAGTTGACCGGCTTCTCCAAGCAAGAGGCGATCGGCAAGACCGACGCCGAGATCTTCGGCCCGGAAGGCGAGCCTTTCATGGAGGCCGACCGCGAGGTCATGCGCAGCGGCGCAACGGTGGAGGTCGAGGAGACGGCGACGGAGGCCGATGGTTCGACGCGCCACCAGTTCGCCCGCAAGAGCGCGATGGTGGCGTCCGACGGCTCGCTCTACCTGATCGGCTCGACCACCAACATTACCGAACTCAAGCAGCGCGAAGCCGAACTCGAAGAAGCGCAGCGCCGGGCCGTGCTGGCCGACCGCGCCAAGTCGGAATTCCTCGCCAACATGAGCCACGAGATTCGCACGCCGATGAACGGAGTGCTCGGCATGGCGGAGCTTCTGGCTAAATCGGATCTCGATCCGAAGCAGAAGACGTTCACCGACATCATCGTCAAGTCGGGCAATGCGCTGCTGACGATCATCAATGACATCCTCGACTTCTCGAAGATCGACGCCGGGCAGCTGGTGCTCGATCCGATCCCGTTCAACCTGGCCGAGGCGATCGAGGACGTCGCGACGCTGATGTCGACGCGGGCCAAGGAGAAGGACCTCGAACTGATCGTGCGGCTGCAGCCCGACCTGCGGCATCTCTATGTCGGCGATGTCGGGCGCATCAGGCAGATCATCACCAACCTGCTCGGCAACGCCGTCAAGTTCACCGATTCGGGCCATGTGCTGGTTGATGTCACCGGCCGCAGCGAGGGCGATGCGACGAAGCTGCATGTCGCGGTGACCGACACTGGCATCGGCATTCCCGAGGCCAAGCTCAAGCTGGTGTTCGAGAAGTTCAGCCAGGTCGATGCGTCCTCGACGCGCCGGCATGAAGGCACCGGCCTCGGCCTCGCCATCACCTCGCGGCTCGTCGACATGATGGGCGGCGAGATCGGCGTCGACAGCGCCGAAGGTGCGGGTTCGACCTTTTGGTTCACGCTGACGCTGCCCAATGCCGGGCGGCTGGAAAGCCGACCGGCGGCGCTGATCGACGTGACCGGCGCGCGCGTGCTGATCGTCGACGACAATGCCGTCAACCGGACGATCCTGACCGAGCAGATGGTGTCGTGGGGCTTCGATTCCTGTGCTGCGCGCAGCGGTGACGAGGGCTTGCGCGTGCTGACCGCAGCGCAGGCGATGGGCGTCAAGGTCGACTGCATCGTGCTCGACTACCAGATGCCAGGCATGACCGGGGCGGAGATGGCGCGGATCGTGCGCCATACACCTGGCCTCAGCGACACGCCGATCGTCATGCTGACCTCGGTCGACCAGTCGCTGTCGGGCCCCGCCCACCGGGACCTCGCCATCGATGCCCAGCTGATCAAGCCGGCGCGATCGTCGGCGCTGCTCGAGGCACTGGTCGGCAGCATCCAGCGCCGCCGGGCGCCGAACCTCACGCCGGTGCAGGTGGCCGATGGGCAGATGCCGGCCAAGGACGCGGGCGGCCAGGCGGCCAGTGTGACGCGCCTGCGCGGCGGACAGCGGCCGGCTGGCGAGGGCGGCCTCGACATTCTCGTCGCCGAGGACAACGAAGTGAACCAGATGGTGTTCAGCCAGATCCTGGCAGAGACGGAACTGTCGTTCGAGATCGTCGGCAACGGCCGGCGCGCGGTGGCGGCGTTCGGCGAGCGACGTCCGCGGATGATCCTGATGGACGTGTCGATGCCAGAGATGAACGGGCTGGAGGCGACGGGCGAAATCCGCAAGCTCGAACGCGGCACGGGCACGCGCGTGCCGATCATCGGCGTGACCGCGCATGCGCTGAAGGGCGACAAGGAACGCTGCCTGGAAGCCGGCATGGACGACTACCTGCCCAAGCCGATCAGCCCGCGTGCGCTGCTCGAAAAGATCGAACGCTGGTCGTGGCAGGACGATGAGCGCCGCGGCGCGATCTAGGGTCTGATTCAGGTGATGCCGGCCGCAGATATCTGATACCGCGCTTCCGGTACCCACGTACTTGAACGTCCGCTCCGTTCGTCGCCCAAGAGCGATCCCGGAACCCATCATTTCGGCCCGGCCTGACGTTAATCTTCCGCGCGCACCGGGCCAGAGCGTCGAAGACTGTGGAAATGTGACAGCCCGCAACCGTAACGCCCGGCCTGCCGTTGGGTAGACGGCTTGCTTTCGGCTCCGGTCTGTTGTTTGCCTCGCGCCGGCAAAGGACCGAGGAAACGACCCCTTCACCGCCAAGCACTGCAACCGTTACAGGGGTGACACGAAACTGTCATGCAACTGTAATAGAGGGGGGCTATTGGCTCACCGGGCGCCGAAGAAAGGCGTCATACGAGATACTCCACAGGAGCAGGCCCCAATGAAAAAAGCTCTTCTCACTGCGTCGGCGGCTGCCTTCGCGATTGTCGCCTCGGCAGGCTACGCCTCGGCCCGCGACCAGATTCAGGTTGCCGGTTCCTCGACCGTTCTGCCCTATGCCAAGATCGTTGCCGAACAGTTCGGCGAAACCTTCTCGAACTTCAAGACCCCGGTGGTCGAGTCCGGCGGTTCGGGCGCCGGCATCAAGGAATTCTGCAAGGGCGTCGGCGAGAACACCATCGACATCGCCAACTCGTCGCGCGCGATCAAGAAGGACGAAGTCCAGTCCTGCATCGACGCCGGCGTCAAGGACATCCAGGAAGTCAAGATCGGCTATGACGGCATCGTCTTTGCGACCGACGTCAACGGCCCGGACTGGGCGCTGACCTCGGAAGACATCTACAAGGCGCTGGCCGCCAAGATCGTCGTCGACGGCAAGCTGGTCGAAAACCCCAACACCAAGTGGAACCAGGTCAACCCGAACCTGCCCGACTGGGACATCGCCGCCTACATCCCGGGCGAAAAGCACGGCACCCGCGAAGTCTTCGAAGAGAAGCTGCTGATCGCCGGCTGCAAGGCACTCGGCGGCGTTGAAGCTGCCAAGGCGGCCGGCCTCGACGACAAGGCCGCTGACGCTTCGTGCAAGGCAGTCCGCAAGGACGGCAAGGCTGTCGACATCGACGGCGACTACTCCGAGACGCTGGCTCGCATCGACTCGAACAAGACCGGCGTCGGCGTGTTCGGCCTGGCCTTCTACGAAAACAACGCCGACAAGCTGAAGGTCGCCACCGTCGGCGGCATCACGCCTTCGGTCGAAACCATCGCCGCAGGCGAGTATCCGGTTTCGCGTCCGCTGTTCTTCTACGTCAAGAAGGCGCATCTCGGCGTCATTCCGGGCCTGAAGGAATATGTCGAGTTCTTCCTCGACGACCAGATGGTCGGCCCGGAAAGCCCGCTCGCCGACTACGGCCTGGTTGCCGCTCCGGACGCGGAACGCGCTGCCCAGCGCGAGGCGTTCACCGCCGGCAAGACCATGTAATCTTCGAACTGCCACGGGGCGGCGGAAAGATCCGTCGCCCCGTGGAATATTTCGCCGACTGTCCCGTTCGGCACAAAGAACCGAATTCACCGAGGCCGGCCCATGTCTTTCCTGCTCGTCTTCGCCATCGTACTCGCAATCGGGCTGATCGCATTCGTGATCGGCCGGCAAAGGGCGCGCGCGCAGGACGACGGAACGGTCAAGCCGCACTCGCGGGCGCATTATCACGGCTGGTGGGCGTTCCTGACAGGCGTCATTCCGGCCGTCCTGTTTCTCGCGGCCTGGGATATCGGCGCGAGCGCCTATCTGAACAACCATATCCATGCGGCCCTGCCTGCCGATATCGCCGACGGCACGGTGGCGCATGAAGATCTCGCGGCGGGCCTGGTCAAGAGTCTTGCCAGCGGCATGCGCCGGCTCGACAGCCAGACGCTTGCCGCATTGCCCCAGACTTTTGCCGAACTGCAGCCGATGCTCGCCGCAAAGGGCGTGGCGCTGGCGCCCGATACCCAGGACTACATGATCCCGATCGCCGCAGACGCCAACCGCGTCTCCGATCGTCTCGACATGATCGTCGCGGTCGTTTCGATCGGGCTTGCCCTGCTCGGATCGGTCTACGGCCTCAGCCGCATCACCCCGCGCGGCAGGGCACGCAACCATGTCGAGAAGGTGATGCTGTGGAGCCTGCTCGGCGCCTCGACGCTGGCCATCCTGACGACCATCGGCATCGTGCTGTCGATGCTGTTCCAGACGATCGCGTTCTTCGAAAAGATCCCGCTGACCAACTTCTTCTTCGGCACGGTGTGGGACCCGCGTTTCGCGGCCGCCGGCTCCGGTGGCGCGGAAGGCCAGTTCGGCCTGATCCCGCTGCTGGCCGGCACGCTCTATATCGCCTTCGTGGCGCTGCTGGTCGCCGTGCCGATCGGCCTGATGTCGGCGGTCTACATGTCGGAATATGCGGCGCCCAAGGTGCGCGCGGTGGTCAAGCCGGCGCTCGAACTGCTCGCCGGCATTCCGACCATCGTCTACGGTATCTTCGCGCTCGTCACGCTCGGACCCTTCCTGCGCGACATCAGCGCAGCACTTGCCGGCGGCACACCGTTCATCCAGGCGCAGTCGATCCTGACCGCCGGCCTGGTGATGGGCGTGATGCTGATCCCGGTCGTCTCCTCGCTCTCCGACGACATCATCACCGCCGTGCCGCGCGCCATGCGCGACGGCTCGCTCGGACTCGGCGCCACGCGCTCGGAAACGATCAAGCGCGTCATCCTCCCAGCCGCGCTGCCGGGCATCGTCGGTGCCATCCTGCTGACCGCTTCGCGCGCCATCGGCGAAACGATGATCGTGGTGCTGGCGGCCGGCGTTGCCGCCAACCTGACGCTCAACCCGTTCGAGGCGATGACCACCATCACCGTCAAGATCGTCAACCAGCTGACCGGCGACCTCGAGTTCAACACGCCGCAGACGCTGGTCGCTTTCGCGCTCGGCATCACGCTTTTCGCGCTGACGCTGGTGATGAACATCGTCGCGCTTTACATCGTCCGGAAGTACCGGGAGCAGTACGAATGACCGATATTTCGCTCGACACGCTTGCCTCGTCCGCGGCTCGTCCGCGCCGCGACATCGGCATCAAGAAACGCTACGCCGCCGAACGCCGCTTCCGCCTCTATGGCGTGCTGGCGATTGCGGTGGGCCTGGCGTTCCTTGGGGTCATGCTGACCTCGATCGTCTCCAAGGGCTACACCGCCTTCTGGCAGACGACGGTGACGCTGCCGATCCATTTCGACGAAAAGATCATCGACCCGTCCAACAAGCGGGCGACCGATCCGAACGTGCTGGTCACGGCGAACTATCCCAAGCTCGCCGAGGCCGCGCTGATCGAAAAACTCGGCATCGATCCGAGCGACCGCGCCACCGTGCGCAAGCTCAAGGGCTTCCTGTCGGACGGTTCGCGCGTCCAGCTCAGGGCCATCGTTGCGGCCGATCCGTCGGTCATCGGCACGACGCGAGACGTGGACATCCTTGCGGCGGCCAATCTCGACTCGGCCTACAAGGGCCAGATCGACCTCAACGTGCCGGAAAGCCGCCGCAAGGTGTCTGACCAGCAGGTCGAGTGGATGAACAAGCTCAAGGCCGAAGGCGTGATGGCCGAGCACTTCAATACCGGGCTGTTCAGCTACGGCGCGTCGAGCCGGCCCGAGACCTCGGGTGTCGGCGTCGCCCTGATCGGCTCGATCTACATGATGGTGATCGTGCTTTTGCTGGCATTGCCGATCGGTGTCGCCGCCTCGATCTATCTCGAGGAATTCGCCAAGAAGAGCCGCTTCACCGACCTGATCGAGGTCAACATCAACAACCTCGCCGCCGTGCCGTCGATCGTCTTTGGCCTGCTCGGCCTGGCGGTGTTTATCAATTTCCTCGGCCTGCCGCGTTCGGCCTCGTTCGTCGGCGGACTGGTGCTGACGCTGATGACGCTGCCGACCATCATCATTGCAACGCGTGCCGCGCTCGCCGCGGTGCCGCCGTCGATCCGCTCGGCAGCGCTTGGTCTCGGCGCGTCGAAAATGCAGATGGTGTTCCAGCACATCCTGCCGCTGGCCGCTCCCGGCATCCTGACCGGCACGATCATCGGCCTGGCGCGTGCGCTCGGCGAGACGGCGCCACTGCTTCTGATCGGCATGGTCGCCTTCGTGGCCGACTATCCCAAGACGCCTTTCGACCCGGCGACGGCCTTGCCGGTGCAGATCTACATGTGGGCGAACGAGGCCGAGCGCGCCTTCGTCGAGCGCATGTCGGGCGCCATCATCATCCTTCTGATCTTCCTCATGGCCATGAACATCGTCGCCATCGTCCTCCGCCGCCGCTTCGAGCGGCGCTGGTAGGGCATGGACAAGGAGCATCCTGCTATGAACATCATGACCGAGAAATCCCTCGAAGACGCGGTGAATGCCGAGATGAACAGACCCAATGAACCCATCAAGATGCGTGGCGACCAGGTCACCGTGCACTATGGCGACAAGCAGGCGCTGTTCGGGGTCAATCTCGATGTCCGCCAGAACCAGGTGACGGCGCTGATCGGCCCTTCGGGCTGCGGCAAGTCGACTTTTCTGCGCTGCCTCAACCGCATGAACGACACCATCGACAGCGCCCGTGTCGGCGGCAAGATCACGCTCGACAACGAAGACATCTACGATCCCAAGATCGACGTCGTCGAGCTGCGCGCGCGTGTCGGCATGGTGTTCCAGAAGCCGAACCCGTTCCCCAAGTCGATCTACGAGAACGTCGCCTACGGCCCGCGCATCCACGGCCTCGCCAAGAACAAGGCCGAGCTTGACGAGATCGTCGAGAAGAGCCTGCAGAAGGCAGCGCTGTGGAACGAAGCCAAGGACCGTCTCAACGAGCCGGGCACCGGCCTGTCCGGCGGCCAGCAGCAGCGCCTGTGCATCGCGCGCGCCATCGCGGTTGCGCCCGAGGTGATCCTGATGGACGAGCCGTGCTCGGCGCTCGACCCGATCGCCACCGCCAAGGTCGAAGAGTTGATCGACGAGCTGCGCGAGAACTACACCATCGTCATCGTGACGCACTCGATGCAGCAGGCGGCGCGCGTGTCGCAGCGCACGGCGATGTTCCATCTCGGCTATCTGGTCGAGGAAGGCCCGACCGACAAGATGTTCACCAACCCCGACGACAAGCGGACGCAGGACTACATCACCGGCCGTTTCGGCTGAGCGATATCGGCTCCGACCAGCATCAGACGAGGAACACACCATGGGCGAGCACACAGTCCGGTCCTTCGACGAAGAACTCAAACACGTCGACCAGGTCATCCGCGACATGGGCGACCTGGCCGGCGCGATGGTGGCAGGTGCGATCCGCGCGCTGCTTTCGTCCGACCAGGCGCTGGCGCAGAACGTCGTTGCCGACGACACGATCATGGACGCCAAGCAGCGCGAGCTCGACAACAGCGCGATCACGCTGATCGCCAAGCGCCAGCCGATGGCGCAGGACCTGCGCGCGGTGGTCGGCGCCATCCGCATGGCCGGCGATCTCGAGCGCATCGGCGACCTGGCCAAGAACATCGCCAAGCGTGTCGGCGCCGTCGGCCAGTCGCCGACGCCACGCAATCTTTCGCACTCCATCGACGCGATGGCGCAGCTGGTGCTCGGCCAGGTCCGCGGCGTGGTCGATCTCTATGTCGCGCGCCAGGCCGAAGGCCTGAAGGAACTGCGCAACGACGACCAGAAGATCGACATCCAGTACACGGCCGTGTTCCGCGAGCTCCTGACCTACATGATGGAAGATCCGCGCAACATCACCGCCTGCACGCACCTGCTGTTCTGCGCCAAGAACCTCGAGCGCATCGGTGACCATGTCACCAACGTCGCCGAGAACGCCTATTTCGTGGTCACCGGCACGCAATTGCCGCTCAACCGCCCGAAGGTCGACGAAACCACGACGGCAGTGTCGGCCTGAAGACTTCAGCGCCGCATGTGCGGGGCGCGGGGGCGCTGCGGCAAGTTAATCCGCGCATGATCCGATCGGGGTCATGCGCCAAGAAAAGGCACAGCCGATGATCGCTCCCAAGGTCATGGTCGTCGAGGACGAAGAGCCGCTGGGCGTGCTGCTTCGCTACAACCTCGAATCCGAAGGTTATCAGGTCGAAGTCGTCACGCGTGGCGACGAAGCCGAGATCAGGCTCCAGGAAAACGTGCCCGATCTGCTGGTGCTCGACTGGATGGTGCCGGCACTTTCCGGCATCGAGCTGTGCCGCCGGCTGAGGATGCGGCCCGACACCGAGCGCCTGCCGATCATCATGCTGACGGCGCGCGGCGAAGAGAGCGACCGGGTGCGTGGGCTTTCGACCGGTGCGGACGACTATCTGGTCAAGCCGTTCTCGACGCCCGAGTTCATGGCGCGGGTCAAGGCGCTGCTACGCCGAGCCAAGCCCGAGGTGCTGTCGTCCATCCTCAAGGTCGGCGACATCATGCTCGACCGCGAGTCGCACCGGGTCTACCGCAAGAAGAGCGAGATCAAGCTCGGGCCGACCGAGTTCCGCCTGCTCGAATTCATGATGCGGCATCCGGGCAGGGTGTTCTCGCGCAGCCAACTGCTCGACAATGTCTGGGGCGAGACGATCTATATCGACGAGCGCACCGTGGACGTGCATGTCGGGCGCCTGCGCAAGGCAGTCAACAACGGCCGCATGCCCGACGTCATCCGCACCATCCGCGGTGCCGGCTACGCCATCCGCGAGGATTAGCGGTCGACGTCCGTTGTTTCGTTCTGGCCGCAAGCGGGCCTAGGCAAACTGCGGCCCGCAGCAGATCGGGTCGGTAGGCGCGTCGTCGATTTGTGCTCCGCCAGGGTGGCGGCGCGGCCGCGCGATTGGCACTCGATCATGACAGCTCGCCTGCGTCGCGATGCTTTGGTGTCGATGCCGATGCAAGCAAACCTTCTGGCGGCGGGATGGTTTTTCTGCAGGAACAACTGATGATCCATGTCGCTGATGGGTAACTTCTTCAGCAACGGTAGATTAAATGGCCTGCGATGACGATTTCGTGATGTCATCGATACCAAAAATTGTCCATTTTCATGCTAGCTGGCGCCTTGTGCGCAACGTTGTCTCGGCCATTGTTCTGGTGCTGATCACCATGCTTTACGGACTGCCCCTCGATCGGGCAGAGGCCGCAGGCACGAACATTGGCGCGCAGCCGGTGACAACCGGGCAGGCGGAAGTTATCGCCGCGCCCGATGGGTGCTTGCCTTCCCTGGATCGCTGCACCGGCGAGACGTCCGACGAGCACAGCACCAGCACACACTGCCTGGGCGACTGCCCTGCCTGGCAGGCCCATGACGAGCTTGCCGCACCGATCCACACGATGCTTCGCAAGCGGCTCCCAGATCCCATGCCGCGTCGCGTGGCGAGCGCATCGTTTCTTCGGCCTCCGATCGCTGCCTGATTTTTGACCGTTCGGCCCTCGCACCGACGAGGCCGTCTGAAATCAGTTGCGATGAGGAGACGGACGATCTTCCCGAGAAACTCTTGCGCTTGGGCCAGGCCCGAGCGCGGCCGCCCTATCGACGCCGCTGGCTGGCATTCCCGCCAGCCGGCAAGGAGCCCGCGCGCTTTGCTCGTGGCAACAGCTAGATGACGTGCGCCCGCACGCACGAACCGTCACCGGTCGGCGGATCGGTGCCGAGCGGCTGCATGCGCATGGTCAACGACCGGTCATCGACCTCCACGACCGCGTGTCGCCCGAAATACAGGAAATGGTGCCAGGAGACTGCCAATGCCTAGGAACACTTTTGAAACGAATGCCGCGGGCGCCGCGCCGATGCCCGGAGGTGGCTCGGCATTGAGCCGCCGGCGTTTTCTCGCCGGCGTAGCCGGGCTGGGGACCCTTGCGGTGTCCGGCTGCGTCAGCACCCAACAAGCGGCCGTGCCGGCCGCAAGTGCGCCGGTCAAGAAGGCGCCGCCGGTCGTCGACAGCAATGCCCTTGCGATGTACGGCCCGCTGCCGAACGAGAAGTTCCCCATTGCCGCGATCGACCTGACCAAGGTGCCGAGCCGTTATTACCGGCGGCAGGTCGACTATGTCACCGAGGAACCGGTCGGAACGCTGGTCGTCGACACGGACAATTTCTACCTCTACCTCGTCCAGCCGGACGGCAAGGCCATGCGCTACGGCGTCGGGCTCGGCCGGGCTGGCTTCACCTGGGCGGGAAGGGGCCGCATCGGCTGGAAACAGGAATGGCCGAAATGGACGCCGCCCGACGAGATGATCGCGCGTCAGCCAAATCTCGCCCAGTGGGGCGCCGACCGTGGCGGCATGCCGCCCGGCCTCGAAAACCCACTGGGAGCACGGGCCCTCTACGTCTTCCAGGGCAAGGTCGACACGCTTTATCGCGTTCACGGAACGCCCGAGTACTGGACTATTGGCAAGGCGGTCTCGAGCGGCTGCGTCCGCCTGATGAACCAGGACATCATCGATCTGTACGAACGGGTGCCGAGCCAGTCGCCCATCCTCGTGCTGGGCGATCCGACCCAACCCCATTCGCACGAGGTCGCCGGCGGCAGCGCTTCGCAAGCCGCCGGCTGATGTAGCGGTCACCCCAGCAGGTTCTCGCCGGCCGGCTTGCGAAGCGCCGTCCGGCCAACTTGGAGCAGACACGACATGAATGACCGCATCATCGGCTTGGCGCAGTCAGGGCCCTGGCATGGCGGCGCCGTTCTCAAGGGGATGGCCGTGGCCATCCTGAGCTTTGCCGCGCTGGGCACCGTTTCGGCGCTCTGGGACAATCCGCTGTTTGTCCGGATGACCCCCGTCGCGGGCTGGGAACTGCCCGCCTTGGTGGTTCTGTCGGCGCTCTCGGGGCTTTATGTCGCCGTGCGGCGACCCGTCTGTTCAGTGCGCCGCGCGGGCATCGGCGGCGTGGCCGGTTTCATCGGCATCGCCTGCCCGACGTGCAACAAGATTCTCATGCTTCTGTTCGGGGGCGAATTCCTGATGATGTGGTTCGACCCGATCCGCCCCGTGATTTCGGCGCTCGGCATTGCGTTCCTCACCGCCGCGTCATGGCACGAAATACGCGCTCGTCGAGTGGATGCCGCGATGCAACCGGAGTATCTGCAATGACTGATATCCCAAGCGATCGCGTCCGCGCCGGTCAGCCAGTCCCTTTATTGTGGCGCCGGACGCTGCTTCGTCATGTCGTGGTTGTCGGGTTTGCTGGCGCACTGGTCTATGCATTCGCCGTCGTTCACGGACAGTGGAGCCCGATGCACCGGTGGAACCGTGCATTCGCGGACGCATCGCTGGCGCTTCTGGTGATCACCATGTCGATCGGGCCATTGTCGCGCCTGTGGCCCGCCTTGCTCCGGGTGGTGGCCTATCGGCGGGAGACCGGCATCTACGCGACCCTTCTGGCGGCCGTGCATACGATCATCATACTCGAAGGCTGGGTCGAGTGGGATTTCGCGCGGCTCTTCGGCTACGAAATGAACCCACAGACGGGTGAATATGTGATGTTCCAGCATGGCTTCGGTCTGGCCAACCTGACGGGGATTGCAGCCCTTGCCTATGCACTCGTGCTCATGTCGACCTCGAACGACCGGTCAATCCGCCTGCTCGGTTCTTCGGTCTGGAAGTTTCTGCAGAACGCCGCAACCGTGCTGTGGGGACTTGCCTTGCTGCACACGGCCTATTTCCTGTTCATGCACTTCCTGAGCTTCCATCGTCCGATGCCCGAGCCGAACCCGCTGCAGTGGCCTTTTGTGGCGGCGGTGCTGTCGGTGCTCCTGCTTAGAGCTGCGGCCTTCCGTTCGACCTGGAGCAAGAAAAGGAACAGTTCCAGGTGACCCCTCGTGCCAAAGGTCGCAGCGGACGGGCGCGGCTAGGCGACGTTCTTTCCTGCACTCGCAGGGGTGGCTCCGCCCAAACGGGCGGCAAAGATCTCCTGATCGACATGGAGCAGGGCGCGCATCATTGCGCCCTCGCGCTTGAGCGGAATCTCGTTGGGCTCGGTGTCGAACGAGATCGCCTTGGAGTGCAGCCCGCCGGCGGTCTTGGCGATCGCCGACAGCACATGCGGCTCCATGAGGTCGAAGGCCGTGGCACCGACGCCGACGAAGGCGAGCGGCGCCGGATCGAACAGGGCAAACATCGAACCCAGGCCGAAGCCGATGGCTTCGCCGGCCTTGCGGAAAGCTTCGCGCTCGGGACCGTCGTGGTCGCGGGCGGCGTCGGCTAGCGCCGTGATGTCGTCGTCGGACAGGTCGGCCAGCGGCTCGGCGTTCTCGTCGCCCAGCTTGGCGTTGCGCCAGATGGCGTAGTTGCCGGCATAGGCCTCGATGCAGCCGCGGCGGCCGCAGCGGCAGAGCGCGCCGTCGGGACGATGGATCATGTGGCCGAACTCGGCGCCGGAGGACTGCGTGCCGGTGAACAGTTCGCCCTTGATGACAAGGCCCATGCCGATGCCGTGCGACAGAAGGATGGCGATGAAGTCGTCGCGATAGCGCACGGGATCGCGCCAGCGCAACGCCTCGGCGATCATGTTGCAGTCGTTCTCCACCGTCACCGGGACGCCGAATTCCTGTTCGAGCCGGTCGGCGAAGGGGATGTCGTCTTGCTTCGTGATCGGCGACCACAACAGCTTGCGCGAGCCGGAATCGGTGATGCCCTGGACGGCGATCACAATGCGCAGAACCGGGCCGACGGTCGTGTCGACCCCCTCGATCAGGCGCCGGATCATGGCGATGCATTCGTCGATCAAGGCTTCGGCCGGCATGCGTTGGGTCACCAGCCGCCGGGTGTCCTCGACGATGGTATTGCCGGCATAGTCGATGATGGCGGCCGACAGGCTGTTGAGCGAAAGCACGACGGCAACGATCGATGCCGCCCTGGGCTCCAGCGTCAAGGCGACCTGCGGCCGGCCGCGCTTCATCGAGACCGGCTCGGAGCCCTTGGCTTCGGCGAGAATGCCCTCTGCGATGAGGTCGGACGATATCGTCGATATGGTGGAATGGCTGAGGCCGGTGGTGGCGGCAATCTCTGTGCGCGAAGGCTGGCTGGCGCGGCGAACTGCGGATATAACCATAGCTCGATTGCGTCGTCTCAGATCGTCGTGACGTATGCCGACCGACATGTGCTCGTCTTCCTCCCGGCGAAGCGCTGCCTTCTTAAGCGGCAGTCCCTATCGCGCCAAGCCATTGTGACAGAGCGGATGGCAAATGTCTTTATTTATTTCGAGCTCCGAAAAAAATAGGGAAGCGTTGCGAAACCATGTTGACAGCGACAGGCGGTTGAGTCACTATTTTTTCGAGGCTCGAAAAAAAGAGCTTCTCCAAGGGCTATCGCGAAGAAGGCGCGCCCGTTGGGCGCAGGGAGGAAAATCATGAAAAAGTTTACCACCGCCATTCTGGCGGGCGTCGCCATGACTCTATCGCTTTCGGCTGTCGCCGAGGCGAAGGACAAGGTTGTCGGCGTGTCGTGGTCGAACTTCCAGGAAGAGCGCTGGAAGACCGACGAAGCCGCCATGAAGGCCGCCATCGAGGCCGCCGGTGACAAGTACATTTCGGCCGACGCGCAGTCGTCGCCGGCCAAGCAGCTGACCGACGTCGAAAGCCTGATCTCGCAGGGCGCCAATGCGCTGATCATCCTGGCACAGGACGCCAGCGCCATCGGTCCGGCCGTCGACAAGGCCGTCGCCGAGGGCATCCCGGTCGTCGGCTACGACCGCCTGATCGAGAACAAGGACGCCTTCTACCTGACCTTCGACAACAAGGAAGTCGGCCGCATGCAGGCCAAGGGCGTGTTCGCCGCCAAGCCTGAAGGCAACTACGTCTTCATCAAGGGCAGCGGTGCCGATCCGAACGCCGACTTCCTGTTCGCGGGCCAGATGGAAGTGCTCAAGGAAGCCGTCGACGCCGGCAAGATCAAGAATGTCGGCGAAGCCTATACCGACGGCTGGCTGCCCGCCAATGCCCAGAAGAACATGGAGCAGTTCCTGACCGCCAACGACAACAAGATCGACGCGGTCGTGGCTTCGAACGACGGCACCGCCGGTGGCGCGATCGCAGCCCTGCAGGCACAGGGCCTTGCCGGCTCGGTTCCGGTTTCGGGCCAGGACGGCGACCATGCCGCGCTCAACCGCATCGCGCTCGGCACCCAGACCGTGTCGGTGTGGAAGGATGCGCGCGAACTCGGCAAGAACGCGGCCGAGATCGCCTCGCAGCTCGCCGACGGCAAGAAGATGGAAGAGATCGCCAACGTCACCAAGTTCAAGACGCCGGGCGGCCTCGAGCTGAACTCGGTCTTCCTGACGCCTGTTCCGATCACCAAGGAAAACCTCAACGTCGTCATCGACGCCGGCTGGGTCGGCAAGGATGTGGTCTGCCAGGGCGTGGCGGCCGGTTCGGTCGCAGCCTGCAACTAAGATCGGCTTCATCCGATCGGTCAAACGCCGCGGCTTGCCGCGGCGTTTTTCAAAAGCGCCCGCTTCATGACATGGCGGATTGACCCTATCATGCGCACACCGGCTGCCGCTTAGACGGCAATCCGGTCGGGAGGTAACAATGACAGACACGACAACCAACGCGCCGGCCGACCGAGCGCGAACGACCGAACTCACCCCAATCGGGCGTTTCCTCAAGGCAACCGAGATCGATACGCGCATGCTCGGCATGGTCGGCGCGCTGTTGCTGATCTGGATCGGACTGCAGGTGATTTCGAGCCTGCGCCTCGGCGTCAACCCATTTGAGTTCGACAGCCGCACCTTCCTGACCTTCCGCAACCTGTGGAACCTGTCGGTACAGGCTTCCGCCGTGGCTATCATGGCCACCGGCATGGTTTTGGTCATCGTCATGCGCAACATCGATCTGTCGGTCGGCTCGGCCGAAGGCCTGATCGGCATGGTGATGGGCTTCGCCCAGGTGCATTTCCTGGTCAGGACCGTCGGTCTCGAACTTGGCAATCCATGGATCTGGGCGCTGGCACTGGCCATCGGCATTGCGCTCGGCCTGGTGATCGGTGCGCTGCAGGGCTTCGTCATCGCCTATATGGAGGTTCCCGCCTTCATCGTGACGCTGGGCGGATTGCTGATCTGGCGTGGCGCGGCCTGGTGGGTCACCAGTGGCCAGACGATCGCGCCGCTCGATGCGACCTTCCAGCTGATGGGCGGTGGTCCCCAGGGCGCCATCGGCGCGACATGGAGCTGGATCGTCGGTCTTGTCGCATGCCTTGCCGTGGTTCTCGCGCTGCTGAACGGTCGCCAGCAACGCAAACGGTTCAAGTTCCCGCTGCGGCCGCTCTGGGCCGAGGCATTTCTCGGCACTGTTACCTGCGGAGTGATCCTCGGTGCGATCTGGATTGCCAATTCCTATCCCTGGCCGATAGGCATCGTGCGCCGATACGCCGAGGCCAATGGCATCACGATCCCCGAAGGCGGGCTGTTCATCGCCCATGGCATTGCCATTCCCGTCCTGATCGCGGTGGCCGTGGGCATCGTCATGACCTTCGTCACCAACCGCACACGCTTCGGCCGCTATGTGTTCGCCATCGGCGGCAACCCCGAAGCCGCCAACCTCGCCGGCATCAACACGCGCTGGATCACCATGAAGGTGTTCATGATCATGGGTGTGCTGGCAGCGATCAGCGCGGCGGTTTCCAGTGCCCGCCTGAACTCTGCCACCAACTCGCTCGGCACGCTGGACGAATTGCTGGTCATCGCCGCGGCGGTCATAGGCGGCACCTCGCTCGCCGGTGGTGCCGGCACAGTTGCAGGTGCCATGCTGGGCGCTCTGCTGATGCAGTCGCTGCAGTCGGGCATGGTGCTGCTCAACATCGACACGCCGCTGCAGAACATCGTCGTCGGCCTGGTGCTGGTCGTGGCCGTCTGGCTCGACACGCTCTACCGCAAGCGCGTCTAACGAAATCCGGGAGCCAAGATCATGGAACAGACCCGTATCCCGCTCGTCGACCTCAAGAACATCTCCATTGCCTTCGGCGGCATCCGCGCCGTCGACGATGCCTCGGTCGACCTTTATCCCGGCGAAGTGGTGGCGCTGCTCGGCCACAATGGCGCCGGCAAGTCGACGCTGATCAAGATCCTGTCAGGCGCCTACAAGCGCGACGCCGGCACGATCATGGTCCGGGGGGAGGAGGCAGCGATCTCCAACCCGCGCGACGCCAAGAAATATGGCATCGAGACGATCTACCAGACGCTGGCGCTGGCCGACAATGTCGACGCCGCCGCCAACCTCTTCCTCGGCCGCGAGATCATGACCGCCTACGGCACGCTCGACGACGTCGCCATGGAGGCCGAGGCACGCAAGGTGATGGGCAGGCTCAACCCGCGCTTCCAGCGCTTCAAGGAGCCGGTGAGCAAGCTTTCCGGCGGCCAGCGACAGTCGGTGGCGATCGCACGCGCCATCCTGTTCAACGCCCGCATCCTGATCATGGACGAGCCGACGGCGGCCCTCGGGCCCCAGGAGACGGCGCAGGTCGGCGAACTGGTCAAGCAGCTCAAGGCCGACGGCATCGGCATCTTCCTGATCAGCCACGACATCCACGACGTGTTCGACCTCGCCGACCGCGTCTGCGTGATGAAGAACGGCCAGGTGGTGGGCACGGCACGTACCCAGGACGTGACCAAGGACGAGGTGCTCGGCATGATCATCCTCGGCAAGTGCCCGCCCGGCGCGATCCCCGGACCGGGAGCGATGCAGATCGCGGCCTGAGTTCTGCCAACTTCCCGGCGGCGTACGACCCTGGTTAAAAGCATGATCGCGAAAAGCAGTTCCCACTTTTCGCGATCATGCTTTAATGGTTGCAGGGTGACACGAGCCGGCCGGAATTGAGAAAGTACTTCCCCAGTCTGATCTTTGTTGGCGTCACGCTGGTTAGCCTGACCATGGCGGCGCTCGTCTATCTGGCAACCGTCGAGGCAGCCCGCATCAAGTTCCAGTCCGTGGCCGACGATGCGCTCAACCGCATCGAGGGCCGGGTCGAGTTCGACCTTGCCCTGTTGCACGCGACGCAGGCGATGTTTGCCGCCCAGAAGGGCAAACTCTCGCGCGACGAGTTTCGAGACTACTTTGAATCGCTCGATGCCGAACGGAACTTTCCCAGCCTGCGAGGCATCGGCTTCGTCAGGTTCATCAACAGTGCCGACAGCGACGCAATCACGCGCGAGCTGAAGGACGGCTACGGCATCGACCGGGCGCCTTTCCCGCAAACCGAGCTGCAGTGGCGGACGCCGATCGTGCTGTTCGAGCCGATGAGCAAGGCCAGCCTAGATGCTATGGGTTTCGACATGGCGACCGATCCGCTGCGTCGGAGCGCAATCGAATCGGCAATGGCGGCGCAAGGCGAGCCGCGGGCGACCGGGCGCGTGTTGCTCGGCCAGGGCGACAATGCCAGGCAGCCTGGCATTTTGGTTTTTGCGCGCGTCGACCGGCCTGAAGGCGCGGGTGCGGCACCCGCCGGTTTGCTCTATGTCGCCTTCCGCTCTGCCGAATTGTTCCAGGCGGCGCTGGGCAAGGCTCCGCTGCTGCCGCTGGCGGTGGAGGTGTTCGACGGCACCAGGGATGACGACACGCTGTTGTTCCGCTCGCAAGCGCCGCCCGACGCCAGTTATGGCGACGATTTTTCGGTGACGCGCGAAGCCAATGTGGCCGGCCGCAAATGGACGATCAATTTCAGGCCGAGCACTGCTTTCGTGCCACCGTCGCCAAGCACGGCACCGTTGATGCTGGGTCTGTTCGGACTGGTGCTTGCAGGTTCCATCGCGCTTGTGGCCCGCTACCAGCAGCGTGCCTATGAGGCGGCGACGCTGCTTCATGAGGCGAGCGAGAAGAGCCTGCTGGAAAAGGATCTGATGCTTCAGGAAATGAAGCACCGCATCAAGAACTCGATTGCGCGGGTGCTGGCCATGGCGCGCCAGACGGCTTCAGGCGCCAAGGACATCGATGAGTTCTCGGCGTCCTTTTCGGCGCGGCTGCAGGCGATGGCTGCGTCCCAGGACATGCTGACGCGCTCGCGCTGGCAGAAGGCCGATTTGGGCGAGTTGCTGCGCATCGAACTCGGCCAGGTGTTCGGCAAGGAATTGCCCGAGGACATGATGAAGGGGGACCTGGTCGAACTGGACGAGACGACGACGCAGGCGCTGGGGCTGACTTTCCACGAGTTGGCGACCAACGCGCTGAAATATGGCGACGGCGACAATTCCGTCGGTGGGCTCAAGGTGGATTGGCGGCTGTCCGGCAAGGGCAAGGGGCGGCGGTTGCTGCTCAACTGGATGGAGCGTAACCAGAATGGCGTGACGAAACCCGAGAAGATCGGCTTCGGCACCAAGCTGATAGACATGAACATCACGCGCGAACTGGGCGGCAAGATCGAGCGGTCCTATGCGGCGGACGGCTTGAGGGTCGAGATCGATATTCCCTACCGCGGCTGAGCGGCGGCTACGCTTGAGGCAAAGAAAAGCCCGGCGACGGGCAGAGCCGGCGCCGGGCGATTTGTTCGTGCCATCCGCCTTAGCGGCAGCGCGCAGTGTAAATCTGGCCGCGGCTGTTGCGATACTCGCAGTAGCCGTTGCGCAGGTTGCGGACCAGAAGGCCCGAGGCCGCGCCGACGGCGCCGCCGATGACCGCGCCCCTGCCGCCGCCGATCAGGGCGCCAGCGACTGCACCAACGCCCGTGCCGGTCACAACGTCACGTTCGGTGGTGGTGCAGCCGGAGATTGCAACGACGGCTGCAATCGCAAGAATAACCTTCTTCATTCAATCAGTCCTCTCACTTTAACATCGTCCCGTTCGACACTTAGCGCATCGCCTCGAAATGCGGAATCATTTTTCGAGGCAGTACGTAAATTCAATCAGTTAGGGGCAGCAGGCAGGCGCGCGGAATGGGGGCTGCGGCAACGGCCGTGAAAATCCGCGCTGCGATTCGGTCAATGAAGATACGCTTCCCCCGGTTGCGCCGGCTCAGAAACGGCAACGACGCTGGAGACGGGAAGCGACGCGCCGAGCATGCCGTTCGGCAGCACGTTCCAGGTCAGCTGGTTGTATTCATCCTCAAGCGCCGGGTCGACTTCAAGGCATTTGGCGAGGATCCGGGGATGCTGCGGCGCGAGCATACTCACGGCCTTGGGCAACGCGGCCTGGCAATCCTCGTAGACCTCGAACAAGGGCGTCGGTGCCGGAATCTCACGGCATCCGGACAGGTCCTGCGAGCAGGAAATAACCAACAGAAGTGCTGCGATGTGTTCCATGGCAAACCACCTTCGCCAAGAAACGAGGAGGTAGGGTCAAAAGTTCCGCCTTGGCAGGTAGCTCAAACGATTGAAACCAACCGAGCGAGGAGCCCGGTCACTCCAGTTCGAAATTGGCCTTGGGCATGACCAGACGATATTCCAGCCTGTCGGGACCGATCTCGAGTTTGGCACTGCCGTTGAGCGCGGCGGGGACGACCCGCTCTAGCGCCACACTGCCGAAGCGCTTCTTGCGCGACTCGCTGTCTGGAACCGGGCCTATCGCCTCGGTCCAGCGAACGGTCATGTGCACCTCGCCGTCAGCATCCGGAGCTGCAACGGCGGTTATCTCGACATAGCCACCGTTGTGGGCAAGCGCGCCGTAACTCGCCGAGTTGACGGCCAACTCATGCACGGCGAGGCCGATGTGCAAGGCAGCGTTGGGATTGAGGTAGGGGTCGTCGCCGGAGATCCGCACAGCTTGACCGGTGTCAATGCTGTAGCGGCCGACCTGGCCGATCACCAGCTCTCGGAAGCCGGCGCCGCGCCAGTTGGACGACGTGACCAGATCCTGCGATGAGGCGATGGACTGGAGCCGGCCGCGAAAGCGCTCGAGAAAGCCGTCGACGGAAGTCGAATAGTGGCCGGTCTGGCTGGCGATGCTCTGAATGATGGCGAGCAGGTTCTTGGAGCGGTGACTGACCTCGCGCAAGAGCGCCTTGAGTGTCTGCTCGCGCAGTTTCTGCTCGGTGGTCTCGATGACCGTGACGACCACGCCCTGAACCTGGCCCCGGGCCGAGCGGTCGGCGTCGATGCAGATTTCGAACCAGCGCATGCCGGAGGATTTGTCGGCCAGGCTGATCTCGAGGCCGCCGGAACTGCCGGTGGCGATGGCGTTCTTCTTGGCCGCGACCAACCGGTCGGCTTGTTGCGCCGGAAGCAGGTTGTGGTCGCTTCCGTGCCCCCCGATGACTTCCTCCCATGGCGGCTGGAGGTTGTGTGACCAGACAGTCCGCAGCTTGCGGTCCTGGTACAGAACGGCGATGCCGGCATTGCGGGAGGCATGGAAGAAGGCGGCGTCCAACCTGGAACTTTTTCCCATCGATGGAGAGGGATTGGCCATAGACGAGCCGCCTTCACGGGTTTTTCAGCTTGCGGTGACGACGCGATGCGCACACTCCGATGCTGCTGAAACGGTACCGCCGGGCAGCGCTTCAAGAAGGAGCGCTACCCGGCGGCGCTGGATTCCGACTGAGGGGGCCGGCTTCCAGTTTGGGATTGGTGCTTCATCTTGCCGAGGCGATCATGCGCGCCTGAACAGGCCCGCGATGAGCGAGATCACCAGGAAGGCGAGGAAGACGAAGAACAGGATCTGCGCGATGCCGGCCGAAGTTCCGGCGATGCCGCCGAAGCCAAGGGCGCCGGCGATGATCGCAACGACAAGGAATACGAGCGCCCAATAGAGCATGATCTATCTCCTTCAAATGATAGATGAAAAACGTTCCGCCCCAAGGTTGGTTCCCTGGGGCGGTGCTAAAAAGGGCTATGCCGCAGCCTTTGCCTGCCTGTCAAAGAACAATGCCTGGCTAATCAGCGCCTTGACCATTTCGGGGTTGAAGGGCTTGGTGACGAGGAACGCCGGCTCGGGACGCTCGCCGGTCAGCAGGCGCTCGGGGAAGGCGGTGATGAAGATGACGGGCAACGGCCTTGCAGCCAGCATCTCGTTGACGGCCTCGATGCCGGAACTGCCGTCGGCTAGCTGGATGTCGGCGAGGATCATCTGCGGCCGTGTCCGCTTGAACAGCGCTGCAGCCTCTGCATGCGTACGTGCCGTTCCGACGACACGATGGCCGAGGCTTTCCACCATCTCCTCGATGTCCATGGCAATCAGCGGTTCGTCCTCGATGATCAGGATGTCGGTTGCGACCTGACGCGAAATCTCGCCGCTCGCCTCTTGCAGCAACCGGGCGAATTCTTCCTGGTCGGTGTCGAGCACCTCGGCCGCCTCGATGTCGTTGAAACCTTCGACGGCGACAAGAAGGAAGGCCTGGCGTGGGCGTGGGGCGATTGCGGACAGATTGGCCGCGGCACGCTTTTCCCAGGCCAGGGGCGACGATTCCTGCGGTACCCGGATCGATACCGAGGTGAAGAGACGGGCAAAGACCTTGTAGAGCGCAATGCGGTCGTTGGAGGCGGAGGGGAACACGTCAATGTCGTCGATGAGCGCTTCGAGCATCGCGGCCACCAATGCGTCCCCACTTCCCTGGGAGCCCGACACGGCGCGCGAGAAGCGGCGGAGATAGGGCAGGTGTGGAGCAATTCTCGTGGATAGGGTCATATTCGACGTTTCCCTCATGTGATGCTGTCATATCTTCGTGGAAGCGTGCCACAACGCGTTGCCTGTGCAAAAGTTCCTCTTACGTGGAACCTATCCGCATTTGGGGAGTTGGGTGCAAAATTCGGGAAACCGGACAAGGTTGTTGCGCGCCGTCAGTATCGGGAGCGGGACGTCTGACGGTGTAAAAGGGCAAGCAAGCATATGACTAGGCAGAGCAGTGGCGCCAGCAGCGCCGGGCCGATTCGTCGCCGCGATGGCGAACCTCTTGGGGCCAACTCCGAAATCGGCAGAAAACTCAAACAATATTATGATGAACTGGTGTCCGACGACGTGCCGGATCGTTTCGCGCAGTTGCTCAGCCAGCTGGAAGAAGCTGAACCCGCACAGCAGAAGGACTGACCAGGCATGGCAGCATCCCTTGGTTTCAAAGGCGACTTGCTCGCGGCGATTCCTGGCCTGCGGGCCTTTGCCATGTCGCTGTCGCAGAACGCCGACAGGGCGGACGACCTTGTCCAGGAAACGCTGGTCAAGGCGTGGGACAAGCAGTCGAGCTTCCAGCCCGGCACCAATCTGAAGGCCTGGCTGTTCACCATCCTGCGCAACGAGTTCTATTCGCAGATGCGCAAGCGCGGACGCGAGGTGCAAGACAGCGACGGTCTCCTGACGGCGCGGCTCGCGGTGCATCCGAGCCAGCCCGGACGGCTCGACCTCGACGACTTCCGCAAGGCGCTGGAGCAGCTTCCCGAAGACCAGCGCGAAGCGATCATCCTGATTGGCGCGTCGGGCTTCTCCTATGAGGAGGCGGCGGAAATCTGCGGTTGCGCCGTGGGCACGATCAAGAGCCGCGTCAGCCGCGCCCGCAACAGGCTGCAGGAGATCCTCGATATCTCGGGCGAAGCCGACTACGGGCCGGACGCGATCGCGGCCCAGGTCATGGGGTCAACCGTCAGCTGAACTCGCGAGCTTGCGGACGCTCGCGACGACGGCCTCGACGAGGTCTTCGCCGGAATAAGGCTTGCTCACCAGCCGGACACCCGGGAAGCCGGCAAAGAGTTCGTCGAGCTGGTCGTATCCCGAGGCGAAGACGAAGGGCACGCCGGCCGCCTTGATGCTGCGCGCGAAGTCGAGCGTCGGCTCGCCGTCGAGCATGACGTCGATGATGGCGACATCATAAGGCTCTGCGGCCTGCTGGGCTTCGCGCAGGTTGGCGGCGAGGATGACGTCCTCGGCGCCGTGGTCACGGCAAAGCTGGTCGACATCGAGCGCGATCAGCGCCTCGTCTTCAAGCACAAGAATACGCAGTCCTGAAAGCGGGGCTGGCACGTCGCGGACACTCCAAGGAATCGAAGCCGAACATGGCGTTTGTCGAGGCCGCTGTCATTTAAAAAAGACATGGATGGAGCAGTCTGGAACCTTTGTCACATCGCGGCGTTGGCGAGCACAATCAGGAGTTTGCATGACAGCGCGGAGCGACTCAACCGACATGACGCGGCAGGTTCCGTGCGAAAGCTGTCCATTGCGGCAGATGCCGGTATTCAGGGAATTCGAGAGGTCGGAACTGGCCTTTGTCAGCAGCTTCAAGCGCGGCGAACTGGCCGCCGACAAGGGTGCCACGTTGCTGTCGGAAGGCAGCAACAGCGCGCACCTTTACACGGTGCTGTCTGGCTGGGGTTTTCGCTACAAGCTGCTCGAGGACGGGCGGCGACAGATACTGAACTATGTTCTGCCGGGCGACATGATCGGTCTTCAGGGCAGCCTGATGGGCGAGATGCAGCATTCGGTCGAAGCACTTTCGCCGATGCTGCTGTGCATGTTCGAGCGCGACAGGCTGATGGAGCTCTATCGCGACTATCCCGGTCTTGCCTACGACATCACCTGGATCGCCGCGCGCGAGGAGCGCATGCTCGACGAGAACCTTTTGAGCATCGGGCGCCGGTCGGCGCTTGAGCGCGCGGCCTATCTCCTTGCTTTCATTGCCAGCCGGGCACGCAAGGTCGGCATGAACGGCACCAGGAAGGTCGAGATCCCGATCACGCAACAGCACGTGGCCGACACGCTCGGCCTCTCGCTCGTCCACACCAACAAGACGATCCGGAAACTGATCGACCGCAAGCTGGTGCAATGGCGTGACGGCGGATGCACCGTGCTCGACATCGACGGCCTGATGGCGCTTGCCGACTGGAGCGGCCTCGACGAAAGCGTCCGCCCGCTGCTCTGAGGGACTGCGGACCAATTCGCCGCGCCCATGTGTCTTCGACGGCCCGGTCAACGGTGCCGCCGTCCAAGGCGTCTTATGCCGGTATCGGCATAAGACGCATCCTTTGGCTCAAAGCCCAAGGAACTCGAAAGGTGCGGTTTCCTTGAACTGATCGTTGGCCATGCCCGAGTAGATATGCGTCTGATTGGGGCCGAGGTCGAGTTTCATCACCTTGCCGGTCTGCTCGGTGAAATCAACCTCGGTCAGGTCGACCCAGAAGACATTTGGGGTCAGCGCCGACTCGAAGAAATAGAGCTTGCGCTTATGGTCGGACACGGTGCGCCAGCGCGTCGAAGAGATGTTGGGCTGATCCGGTGTGGTGATGCCAAAAGGAACCGATACGTTGCGGATCACGCTGAAGGCGCTTGCGATCGCTTCGACGGGGTCTTCGCTCTTCGGGATCGCGTTCACATAGAAGGAAGCGCGCGTGAAACGGTCGGAGGCGCGGTTCGTACCGGGCAGCATGACCGTGCCGCCGATCTGCTTCCAGTATTCGTTCAGCGCAAGCTGCTTATCGAAGACCGGGGAGTTGGTCATCACCTGATAATCGCGGCTGTGGTGAATAACCTGCTTGCCGTCGATATATTCGATGATGGCACTGTCGCCCTTGGCATCGGAGAGCGAGAGATGCAGGGTCGCTAGCCTCTCTTCGCCAGGAACGCTATCCGTGACGACGGTGAAGGGCTCCTTGGCAAGCGTATCGACCGCTTCCTGCACCGTCGCAAAATTGTCGAGTACATATTGCGCCCACGCCGCTATCGTCAGGCCAGGCTTCTTGCCGTCGTATTCTGGGTAGGAGGATTCCACCAGCCATAGCACATTGGCGACAAGGCCAGCCTCGTTCATGCCATCCGTTGTCGAGATGTCGTAGCCCGTTGCGATGACGCTGCCATGTTTCGACGTCCACTGGACCGAGTTCGGCCCGGCCTCTCCGGATCGCTTCATGCCACGCGGGAACACCCACAAATTGGTGCCGACATCGAGCTTCCAGTCCATGGAACGCGCTGTGATAACTTCGTCGTTTGCACCATGATAGACGAAGCGCGTGCAAGCTTCGGCCGCCGGTACAACCAGCATGGTCGTTGCCATGAGCGCAGCCGTGCAGACAGCGGCGAATGAACGGTTTTTCAAAATCATGGCTTCTCTTGTCCTCAATTTCCGGTCGACTGGTCGACTACTATCAGCCCGGTCGCTTTTTGAAAGCCAGGCGAGTTGATGAGTTGATTGATCTTCGCCGGATTGGCATAGAACGGTTGCAAGCGTGAGAGGGGACTAATCTTGTTGTTTCGCTTTGGTCCGAGATACCAGCACCTGACCCATGGCAAGAGCTGCGCCTGCCACAGCCCGCAAGCGCAGCAGCTGCTTGCACGCCTTGATATGGGGCTGTCGCGCCGCGCGGTGCTGAAGGGGGTCGCAGCAAGTCTTGCCGCCCCTGTCCTTGGCATCGTCAGCCCTGCTTTCGCCCAGACTGCGACTAAGCCGATCTTGCTGACGAACGTGAATATTTTCGACGGCACGAACGGCAAGCTCGTCGAAGGCCAGGGCGTGCTGATCGAAGGCAACCTCATCAAGGCCCTGGTCGCTTCGGCGGAAACGGTCGCCGATGCCGACGTGATCGACTGCGGCGGATGCACGTTGATGCCGGGCATGATCGACGCGCATTGGCATTCGATCCTTGCGGGCATCTCCCAGATCGTGGCCATGACCGCAGACATCGCCTACGTCCATCTCGTCGCCGCACAAGAGGCCGAGCGCACCGTGCTGCGTGGCTTCACCACGGTGCGGGATGTCGGCGGGCCGTCCTTTGCGCTCAAGCGCGCCATCGACGAAGGGCGCATCGCGGGACCACGCATCTATCCTTCCGGCGCCATGATCTCGCAGACGTCCGGGCACGGCGATTTTCGCATGCGTACCGATTTGCCGCGTACGTCGCAGAGCGATCTCAGCACGGCGGAGCAAGCAGGCATCTCGGCGATCGCCGATGGTGAGGCGGAAGTGCTTCGCCGGGTGCGTGAGCAGCTCATGCTCGGGGCCAGCCAGATCAAGATCATGGGCGGTGGCGGAGTGGCCTCTTCCTACGATCCGGTCGATGCGCTGCAATACTCAGAGGCAGAGATGAAGGTGGCAGTGGGCGCAGCGGCGGATTGGGGCACATATGTCTGTATCCATGCCTATACGGCTGCCGCCGTGCAGCGGGCGCTTGCCTGCGGGGTCAAATCGATCGAGCACGGCCAGCTGGCCGACGACGAGACGGTCAAGCGCATGGCTGATGCCGGCGCGTGGTGGAGCATCCAGCCTTTCCTTGCCGACGAAGATGCCAACACCTACGCCTCGGCGGAACAGCGGGCGCAGCAGCAGCAGATCGCCGAAGGCACAGCCAGGGCGGTCGAACTGGGGCGCAAGCACGGGGTCAACATGGCGCTCGGCACCGACATATTGTTCAATCCGAAGGGAACCGCGACGCAAGGGCGGCAACTCGCCAAATTTGCCCGGTGGTACGACAATGCGGACGTATTGCGCCTTCTGACCAGCGGCAATGCCGAACTTGCGGCTCTCTCGGGCCCGCGCAATCCCTATCCGGCAAAGCTCGGCCGCATCGAGGCCGGAGCCTATGCGGACATTCTCGTCGTCGACGGCAATCCGCTGGAGGACATCTCGTTGATCGCAGATCCTGACCGGACGATGAAGCTCGTCATGAAGGATGGGCGCATTCACAAGAACACGCTTTCGGCCTGACAGAGGAAAGAGACCTTGAACCGATTTGCCATCATCGTTGCCTTGTCCCTCTGTGGCTTGCAGGCTGCTTACGCCGCCGACACCGTCCTCGGCCTTCCGGAAGAGCCGGCACCTGACGTGACGGAGCGCCCACTCCGGGCGCTGCAGATCACGCCTTACATGTGGGCCGCCGGCCTTGACGGGAGCATCTCGCCCTTCCAGCGCGGCCCGACGATGCACGTGGAAAAATCGTTCTCCGACGTCATGGACGATCTCAATTTCGGCGGCTTCGTCAATGTGTGGGGACGTTATGACCGCTTCGTCTTCTCGGGCGATCTGATGTATGTCGACACGTCGGACGGCCATGGCACCGGGCCGCTGCCTGCGATGCAGATTCCGGGCCTGGGCGTTGCGATCCCGCCGGGTGCCAGCGTCGATGCCAAGGTCGACAGCAAGCAGTTCATGGCCACGCTGCAGGGCGGCTATCGCGTCATCGACACGCCGCAATTCACCCTCGACGCGCTCGGTGGCATACGCTTCTGGCACATTTCAAACGACGTCACGGTTACTGCAAGCCACGCCCTCATTGGCAGCCGCTCCGCCAGCCATGGAGAAAGCTTCGGCTGGGTGGATCCAGTGGTGGGGCTGCGGGCATTCCTTCCCGTGACGGACAAGCTGTCTCTTCAGGCACAGGCCGACATCGGCGGCTTTGGTGCAGGCTCCGAGTTTACCTGGTCAGTGCTTGGAACGGCCAACTACATCGTCACCGATCGCTTTTCGGTTTCGGCAGGGTACAAGGTGCTCGATGTCGACTATGAGCGGGGCGGCCATGTCTACGACACGCGCCTAAGCGGTCCGGTTCTGGGCACAACGTGGCGCTTCTAGGTCTTTCTTGGACTTAGATCGGGCTCGCACCGACCACTGCAAAAGCCACGAACGACTGCGTCGGCATCTTGCCGACGTCGTCGCCGCCATAAGTTCATCCGAAGGTCTGGACTTCGCAACCAAGTCGTCCGATCCGTTCCACCAAATACCGGGACTAAACATCTAGCGTCCGTACTGGCGGTCCAGGTCGTCGACGCCCCAGTTCACGCCTGGCAGCACATTGCGGATGATGGCGTAACCGACGAGTAGCGCCGGTATGGCGATGAAGCCGCCGATGGCACCCCACAGCCAGATCCAGAACGCCAGCGCCAGTAGCACGACGAACGGGTTCAGCGTCATCGTTCGGCCGATGACCATCGGGGTGACGAACTGGCCCTCGATGGTGTTGACGCCGAGATAGAGCGCGACCGGCAGCAGGCTAGCGCCGATGGTGTCGAACTCGGTCAGGCCGACGGCGAACAGGATGACCACCATGACCAAAGGGCCGACGAACGGAACGAAATTGGTGACGATCGCCAGCGCGCCCCAGAGCGGCGCCGAGGGCACGCCGAGAAGGTAGAGCCCAATCCCGACGGTCAGGCCTTCGGCGAAGTTGATGACGGTGATCGACAGCAGATATTGCGAGACGAGCTGTTCAACGTCGCGGAAGATATGGGCGACGCGCCAGCGCAGGCGACGGTTGAAGCAGATGCGGAGGATCGCTGTGCGCGTCTGGTAGCGCGTTGCGACAAAGAAATAGAGACTGGCGAAAAACAGCAGCACCTGGGCGATGACGGCAGGGGCGAGCGTTGCCATCGTCTCGACCCCCATGCCTTCGTCGACGGAAACCGACACGCCTTCGCCGCCGGTCACCTGGCGCAGCTGCTCGCGCATGCTCTTGAAGGTTTCGAGGGGCCCCTGCAATTCGGACAGCTGCGTGGCAAGCTGAGCCCATATCTGCGGCAGGCGCTGGAGCCAGAAACTCAGCGGCGAGGCAACCAGAAGCGCAAAGACACCGACGGCAATGATGAAGAGCAGTACGACTGCGGCCGCGGACAGCGCCGGAGGGATGCCGAAACGCTCGAGCCGGGAGGCAAGCGGGCCCAGCATCAGGCCGATGACGACGCCGAGGCCGATGGGGGTAAGGATGAACTCGCCGGCGTGAAGCGCGAACACGGTGGCGATGATGCCGACGAAAATTATCGACACCTGCGAGCCGCGCACCAGCAAGAGTTCGAAATTCGATTTTGGCGGCAGGCGAACGGTCGGTGCCTTCTTCATGGTGCGGTTCGACATCGACGGTTTCCAGCTGAATGAGACTGGCAAAACGTCCGGCGGTCGGCGATGGTTCCTGTGGCGATGGGAACCGACAGGCGCACAGGGCGTTTCGACCCCATCGAACGCAAGGAGTATCGACATGGCGACAGCTGCAGGAAAGCCCGGCAACGGCACCAAGACGCCCCCGGACCTCGAAGCCGACATCAAACAATTGAAGGCCGACATCGAAGCGCTCGCCAAGCAGTTGGCGGCAACCGGCGAGCACGGTTATGGCGCCGCGCGACGGGTGGCGGCACAAGGTGCGGATCAGCTGAAGGCGCAAAGCGACGCTGCCGTCGAGGCCTTGCGCGCCAACGCCAGGGACATCGAAGAACAGTTCATGGCGACCGTGCGCGAAAAGCCGGTGACGTCGTTGGCCATCGCCGCTGGCGTCGGCTTCCTCATCGCGCTGCTGGCGCGGCGCTAGTCGTTGGCCGGGGGACACATGCTGGCATCGCTGATTGCGGGTTTCGCCACCGGCGAGACGACACTTGCCCTGCGGCGAACCCGCAGGGCAGCGGTGGCCTACCTCGCCGCCGGGCTGGCCGCGTTGTGCGGAGTGGGCTTCCTGGTCGGGGCCGCCTTCGTCTGGGCGGCACGACGGTTCGGCCACATCGAGGCGGCTCTGGGCTTCGGCCTCGGCCTATTGGTGCTCGCCGGGCTGATCCTTCTCATCCACAAGCTCGCCGCTGGCGCCCGCGCCCGCGCAGACCGGAAGCGTCGGCGTACTGACATCGCCGCGCTCGGCACGACGGCCGCTGTGGCGCTGCTGCCGACATTGTTGCGCAGCAAGGGCGGCATAGGTGCGGTGCTGGGGCCGGTCGTGGCGCTGGCCGCCTATGCGATCTATCGCGAAAACAGAAAGTCCGACGACGGCGACGGGCCGGCCGGCGAATGAATGCCTATGGGGTGCTTTCGGCAGGTTCGCCGAACGGCATGGAAATCTCCGCACGCACGCCTTCGGGGTGAAATTCGTGCCGGACCTCGCTCGAAATCACCTTGGCCAGGCTGCGCCGGATGAGGATTGATCCGAAGCCGTGATGCTCGGGCGGGCTGACCTCCGGTCCGCCGCTTTCCATCCATTCCAGGTTCAGGCGTTTTGCGCCTTTTCCGCCCTTGATGGTCCATGACAGGGAAACCTTGCCGCGCGGCACCGACAACGCACCGTATTTCAGTGCGTTGCTGGCAAGTTCGTGGAGGATGAGCGCAAAGCCCAGCGCCTGGTCGGGCGTCAGCAGCGCATCCTGGCCGACAATCGAAATTCGAGGCGCATCGGTGTCATCGAACGGGCTGAGTTCCAGCCTGGCGAGATCGCGGATGCCGATGCCGCGCCACTCATATTCGGACAGAAGCCCGTGGGCGAGGCCGAGGGCCCGCAGGCGCTGGCTGAAGGCGTCGAGGAATTCGCGCGGCTCGCGGGCATAGCGTACCGTCTGGCTGGCGAGCGCCTGCACCGTTGCCAGCGTGTTCTTGACCCGATGGTTGATCTCGCGCAGCAGCAGGCGCTGGCGCTCCTCGGCGTGGCGGCGCTCGGTGATGTCGTAGTTGACGCCGAACACCAGTGTCGGCCGCCCTTCGGCGTCGCGCTCGACGACGCGGCCGCGGGCCGCCAGCCAGCGTGGCGGATGGGTACCCTTGATGCGGTATTCGCCGGAATAGTCGTCGCTGCCTTCGAGCGCTTCGCGGAACATCTTGCGCGTCTTGTCGATGTCGCGCCGGTCGATGGCAACGACGATGTCGCGCGCCCGCATTCTTGTGGCCGGGGGCATGTTGAAGAGCTCGGGCAGGAGCGTATCGCATTCGACGACGCCGGTGCGCGGATCCCAGACCCAGCTTGCCAGCGCTGCCGCTTCCAGCGCCACGGCACGGCGGGTTTCGGCATGCACCAGGGCGGCCTCGGCCCGTGCGCCGGCCAGGGAGCTGTCGCGCAGCATGACCAGGCTTGCTGCGAGCGAGGCGAGCGCCTCCAACTGCCGGAGCTGTGCCGGGTCGGGCGCCGAGCGCTGCTCGCGGTCGAGCACCACGAGCGATCCGACCTCACGGCCAGACACGACGATCGGCACGGCGAGGTGGAAGGCAAAGGCGGCTGCCGGCGAACCGGGCTCGGTGGCAATGGCTGTGGCCGCCTGGTCGGCGTCGATGCCGAAATGCGAGTGGAAGGACAACACGCCGGCCTGATCGGCGAGAGCAAGCACGGCTGCGGGCGCGTGAAGGAGCGCTGCGGCAAGGCTCGTCAGCCGGTCGAAATCCGCGTCGCCCGGCGCCTCGAACGTGCTGCCGACGCCCGCGTCGCCTTGAGTGTTTTCGACCACATCAGCTTCGATGCTTTTGTTGTCCTGCACAACCGCCCCCTCGCCAGCACGGAACCTAAACGGGTGAGGCCCGCTTGAAAAGCCTTGGCCTTAGCCCGGGAACAATGCCGGGAGACTGCCGTTAGCCCTAACCAACCAGAAGGGAGAACAGCGATGACCAAGATCATTCCAGCGCAGAAGGCGCGACAGGGTACGCGCGGCCGTCATGTGCTTCTGGTGCTCCTGGCGGGCTTGTCTCTGGCTTTCGCGGCTTGGGGCGGTGCGGAATTCTATGGCGAGATGATCGATCAAAACGCCAGCCAGACGACCGCCACGCCGGGCTAAGTAGAAGTCCGTAAAAGACGATTTGGATTTGCTCGCCTGCTGCGAGCGACGATTCCAGAACCCGGCAGAGGTTGAAATCAGCGGGGCGAAATTCGGAACCATGGCGGGGTCACGACGTTGTGAACCCGTAGAGGCCGCGCCGGACCCTTCCCGCAAAAGACTGATCCAGGCGCGGCATGCATGAAACACGCACGAGGAGACTTTACCATGATCCGCAATCTTTTGGCCACGACTGCTATTGCAGCACTGCTTGCCACCGGCGCTTACGCCCAGGACACCACGGCTCCTGCGCCGGCTCCCGCGGCTCCGACAGAGGCAGCTCCGGCAACCCCTGAGGTGATCCCGCATGCCGACGGCTTCCTCGCCACCAATATCATTGGCGAGAACGTCTACAACAGCACGGCTGAAGACGCCGAGACCATCGGCGACGTCAATGACATCGTGCTTGCCGCCGACGGCACGGCCGACCAGTTGATCATCGGCGTCGGCGGGTTCCTTGGCATCGGCGAAAAGAACGTCGCCCTGCCGTACAAGGAATTCGACTGGGCCGAGAAAAATGGCGATCGCTGGCTGGTGATGGCGACGACCAAGGAACAGCTGCAGGCGCTGCCCGACTTCGACCGTCGCGGCTATGAGCCTGCCCCGGCACCCGTAGCGGCGACCGATCCAGCGGCCCCGGCGACCGACCAGACGGCCCAGGCACCGGTTGCGCCGGCCGACCAGAGTGCAGAAGCGCCGGCCCCGGCTACGCCTGACGTGGCCACCACCGACGAGACCAAGACCGCGGCAATCGACAAATCGACGCTCAAGGAACTGCCGAGCGCTGACCTGCGCGCCGAAGAGCTGATGGGCACCACCGTCTATGGCGCCGACGATGCCAATATCGGCGAGATCGGCGATATCCTGATGACGGCGGACGGCAAGATCGACGCTTATGTCATCGATGTCGGCGGCTTCCTCGGCATGGGCGAAAAGAAGGTGGCGGTCGGCAGCGACAACCTTGCCTTCATGGTCGACGCCGATGGCAAGAAGTATCTCTACACCAGCTTCAACAAGGAGCAGCTCGAGGCCCAGCCGGCCTATGACGCCAGCAGCTGGGCTGCTAAGCGCGACGAGCAGCGCCTGATCATCACCCAGTAGATGCGGCGGACCAAGTACCGCGCGACAGCCGTCGCGCGGTACCGGAGCCAGAAAGCCCGCGCTTCGGCGCGGGTTTTCTGCGTTTCAGGGGAGCCGGGCAAAGTGGCCCTTGGGCCCGCCGTCCGTCAGTTCGGACAGGGCGAGCGACTGGTCGAGATGTCTCGCGCGCCAGGCAAGCAGCCGCTCGGCGAATTCGAGCCGGACCGACAGCCATCCGGGGTCGCCGGCCAGGTTGTGCAATTCGCCGGGGTCGTTGGCGAGGTCGTAGAGCAGCGGCGGCAGGCCACCGCCGAAATGCACGTACTTGACCGCTTCCGTGCGGATGACAGCGAGATTGAGGGCTCGCGAGCCGAGGCCGAAATGCGCCTCGGTCGTGCCTTCGGCGACGGAGCGGAAGTCGTATTCCCAATAGGCCGCGTCTCGCCAAACCTCTGGTTCATCACGGTCGAGGAAAGTCTTCAACGACTGGCCGTCGAGATGCGGCAAGGGCTCGCCGCCGATCAGGTCGAGCAGCGTCGGCATGATGTCGACGGCACTGGTGAAATGGTCGACCTGGGTGCCCGCCGCCGCATAGTGGCCGGGTGCCTTGACGATGAGCGGAAGGTGATAGCTGCCGTCGAACCAGCCGCCCTTGCCGAGCATGAAATGGTCGCCCATCATCTCGGCGTGGTCGGAGGTGAGGATGACGATGGTGTCGTCCCAGTCACCCTTCTCCCGGATGCCCTGCCAGATGCGGCCGAGCTGGGAATCGACCTCCGAGATCATGCCGTAATAGAGCGCGCGGATCTTGCGGAACTCATCCTCGTTCCAGTCGCCGACCTTGCCTGCCGCACCTGGGATGAAGCTCGACTTCTTCTGGTGATGGGCGAGATGGTAGGCGAGGAAGGGATGGCTTGCGGCCTCGTCCTGCACGCTTGACGCGCGCTGATAGGCCGGCCCCTCGGCCGGATCGTACATGGTGTTGAACGGCTCCGGCACGATGAAGGGCGGATGCGGGCTGAGGAACGAGACATGGGCGAACCAGGGCTCGCCTTCGTCCTGTTCTGACAGCCAGCGCAGGAATTCGCCGGCCAGGAAGGCGGCAGGTGTCTCGTCCTTCGAATAGACCGGAACCGCGTTGCTGACTTCAGGGGCATCGGCATGCGCCGGGCGATGGATGTCGGGGAAGCCGGCGCTGGAATCGATGCCGCGCGCGGCGAGCCAGGATAGCCAGGCCTTCTGGTGCTCGGGCAGGAGCTGCCTGGTGGTGAAGCCGGGCAAAACGCCTTCATAGGTGCGCAGGAACGGATCGCCGTGCGCGCGGGTGCGGGGGTCGGGCGAGACGTCGGTGTAGCCGAACAGGGTCGGGTCGTAGCCGACGCGGCGGGCGGCGCGGGCAATGTTGTCGTGGCGGTCGTCCAGCGGCGTGCCATTGCGGCAGACGCGGTTGTTCATCTGGTAGAGGCCGGTGTAGAGGCAGGCGCGCGCCGGCGAGCACGGCGCGGTGCCAGCATAATGGCGCTTGAACAGCACGCCCTCGCGGGCGAGCGCATCGGCATTGGGCGTTTTCACGACGGGATGGCCGACCGCCGACAGGCTGTCGCCGCGCCACTGGTCGCAGGTGATGAGCAGGATGTTTTTTCGTCGGCCGGTGTTTGCCACGCTGGTCCCCAAAGTTCGCAAATCGCGGCCAAGGAAGCGGGATTCACCGGTTCGTGCAAGCGCCTTTGTGCAGGCACGGACCATGCCACAAAGTGTGAACGAGGCTGCTTCTATTGTTCACAAAACGAACACAGACCATTCTGCGACCGGCGCCTATGCCCCGCCGATCGATGCGCCCATATTCATGCCAACGCCGCGGCAGGGGCCGGGGCAAAAGCAAGGAGCGAGACGATGCTCAACCAGATCAAGGGCCTGCACCACGTCACGTCGATGGCAAGGGATGCGGCCGAGAACAACAGGTTCTTCACCAACAAGCTGGGCCTGCGCCGGGTCAAGAAAACCGTCAACTTCGACGCACCCGATGTCTATCATCTCTATTATGCCGACGAGCTCGGCACGCCGGGTTCGGTGATGACCTATTTCCCGTTCCCCAACATGGGCAAGGGCCGCCCGGGCGTCGGCGAGGTGGGTACGACGGTGTTCTCGGTTCCCGAGGGCACGCTGCCGTTCTGGGAAAAGCGTTTTGCCGATGAAGGCGTGACCGGGCTTTCCCGCGACGAGAAGTTCGGCGAGAAGCGTCTCGGCTTTTCCGGCCCGGACGGCGACGGTTTTGCGCTCGTCGAGGCCAAGGGCGACCAGCGTGCGCCCTGGGTCAAGGGCGGCGTTGCTGCCGACGAGGCGATCCGAGGCTTTCATTCGGCCTCGCTGCGCCTGCGCGACGGTGGCGCGACCGAGGAACTCCTGAGGTTCATGGGTTATGAGGAAGTGGACACGTCTGAAAACACCAAGCGCCTGGCGGTGAAAAACGGCAATGGCGCCGACTTCATCGATATCGAGACGCTGCCGGGCGCTTCCTTTGCTGGGCTAGGTGCAGGTTCGGTGCATCACATCGCCTTTGCGGTGGAGAACAGGGCCAAGCAGCTCGAAGTGCGCAAGGCGCTGATGGACACGGGCTACCAGGTGACGCCGGTGATCGACCGCGACTACTTCTGGGCGATCTATTTCCGCACGCCGGGCGGCGTGCTGTTCGAGGTGGCGACCAACGAGCCGGGTTTCGACCGCGACGAGGATACGGCCCATCTCGGCGAAGCGCTGAAGCTTCCGGCACAGCATGCGCCTCTGCGCGATTATCTGGAAAAGAACCTGCAGCCGCTGGGCGACTGAGGAGGGACCGATGAGCAAGGACGCCTACATCCACAAGCTGCTGCCCGGCAATCCGGGCAGCCCGCTGGTCTTTGCCTTCCATGGCACAGGCGGCGACGAAAACCAGCTGATCGGCTTCGCCGGGGAACTGGTACCTGGCGCGACCGTCGTGTCGCCGCGCGGCGACGTTTCCGAAATGGGGGCCACGCGCTTCTTTCGCCGTACCGGCGAGGGCGTCTACGACATGGACGATCTTGCCCGGGCGACGGCCAAGATGGCCGGGTTCGTGAAGGCCCATCTCGAGGCGGAGAAGCCTTCGGCGGTCTACGCGCTGGGCTACTCCAATGGCGCCAACATCCTGGCTTCGGTGCTGTTTGCCGCACCCGATGTGTTCAATGCCACGGCGCTGATGCACCCGTTGATCCCGTTCGCGCCCGACGTGAAAGGCAGCCTGGCCGGACGCCGCGTGCTGATCACCGCCGGACGCCGCGATCCGATCTGCCCGCCCGATATCACCAGCCGGCTCGACTCCTACCTGCGGGACGCGGGTGCTGATGTCAGGCTGGAATGGCATGAGGGCGGGCACGAGGTTCGGCCCAATGAAATCGAAGCCGCGAAGCAGTTCTTCGCCAAGACGGAGCAGGGGCAATGACCGAAGAACTTTCCGCCATCGAGCTTGAGGATCGTGGCACCAAAGGACGCTATGTCATCCGCGGTGCTGGCGGTGCAGAGGCCGAAATGACCTTTTCGACCGTCAGCGACCATCTGTTCATCATCGACCACACCGAGGTGCCCGACGCCTTCCGTGGCCAGGGGGCCGGATTGCGGTTGGTGACGCGGGCGGTGGAGGATGCACGCGCGGCGGGCAAAAAGATCATTCCGCTCTGCCCGTTTGCCGCGGCGCAGTTTCGCCGCCACCCCGAATGGGCCGATGTGCTGAAGAGCTGAACGAAAAGCCGGCGTTTCAGAGCCGATCCGGCACAAGCGGGCCAACTTGAAGGGCCGATGCAAGGCAATTGCATCGGCCCTTTCGTTTGGTTCGAATTTCTCCTGCCTCTGGAAATAGCTGTTACACGGCCCGCGCGGGCTGTTTCTCAAAATGGTACAGGCAATTGGCTGATGTGACGGAAATTACGGCTTATTGTGACCGATTTGGCAGTATTGCTGACCGGTTTTGTGGTTTCTGGATTGTTGCATTAGGGGATGCTGATCAGCATCCGCGTGTTACAAAGTGCGGATATGTTCATATCAACAGGGGAATGAAATTTAACGAAAAGGCAAAATCCAATGACCGGCATCAAGCAGGTTTCCGAATTCGACCGCCAGTTCCAGCCGCGTGCACGCATCTACCGCCGCCCGCGCCTGGCTCTTCGCCAGCGCGCGAACGAGCACCCGATGGCGATGTTTTCGGTGCTGGTCATCGCCTCGCTTTCGTCGATGGCCTGGGCACCGGGCAGCGGGCCGGCATTTGCCTCGATGGGCTCGGCGCCACGCATGATGGATGGCGCGCGCACGACGCCAAAGACCGATCGGCTGCCGATGTCGGAGACCGATATCGCCTGCCGCGGACAGGCCTGGGGTGTCGAGAGCGAGACCTGTCTCGAGGCTATCGCCAAGGACACCGGCATGCGCGAGGCACGCAAGGTGCGGCTGATTGCCAGCGCCGAGCCGCTCCGCACCACACCCAACATCTTCTAATCAGGCGTTCGGGGCGGCGGCCCCGCAACGTGGCACGTTCCCTGCCGCGCACTCAGATCCTCCAGCGCGTACCTGCCCCCGCAGCTTCGGCCGTGGGGGCTTTTTTTGCTCCGTACCCGCGTTCGCTACGCAGCGCTTGGATCGGGATCGCGCTTACTCGTTGTCCGCGACCTGGTCGCTGACCGCACTGAGGGCGCTACGCACGTCGAAGGTGCTGAACGGCTTTTCCAGAATGTGCGGCTTGAGGTTCGGCGGCAGTTGCTCGAGCTCGGCCTTGGCGCCGATTAGGTCGCCGGTGACGAGCACGAAACGCTGCGCCATGTCGGGCTGCTTGCCGACGATCTCGCGGAAGATGGTGATGCCGCTCCGGTCGGGCATGCGCAGGTCCGAGAAGATGATGTCGACCGGCTGATCTAGGAGCGCTTCGGCGTCCGAATCCCAGGTCGAGACGATGCGGGCCTTGACGCCCATCAGTTCGAGGATGTCGGACAGCGAGCCGGCGACGTCAGGCTCGTCGTCGATGATGACCGCGTGGCGCAGGCCGCTCGACTTGGGGACGGATTCCATGACCGCGCTGTGGCCGGTCCCCATGGGCGGAAGCTCGACGACGAAACGCGCGCCGGCCGGCTCCACCGGCTCGAACCAGATCTTGCCGTTGTGGCGGTCGACGATGGCTTTGGAGATGGACAGGCCGATGCCGGTGCCGACGCCGACCGGCTTGGTGGTGAAATAGGACTCGAAGATGCGGTCGCGGATCGCCTCGGCAATGCCGGGGCCTGAGTCTTCGACCGAGAAACCGGCGCTGCCGTCGGCATTGCGGAAGGTCCGGACCTTGATGCTGCGCAGATCGCTGGCGGCGGCGAGGGCGTGCTGGCTGTTGACCAGGAAGTTGGCGGCTACCTGGGTCATATGGTCGGCGTCGGCCATGACGCTCAAGGGACCGGGCGCAAGGTCGGTGTCGATGCTGATGCCGCTCGAACGTGCGCCATAGGCGGTCACTTCGAGGGCGGCGCGGATGACCTGGTTGAGGTCTGTCTCGGAGCGTGCGGTGGGGTGCAGGCGAACCATGCCAAGGAAACTCTTGACGATGCGGCCACAGCGCTCGGCGGCTGCGCGCACCTTTTCGGCCCGCAACTTGGTCTGCGGGTCGGGGGCAAACTCATGCAGCAGCGTCGACTGGGCAACAACAACCGCGAGCGGGTTGTTGAGTTCGTGCGAGACGCCGGCAAGCAGCGAGCCCATGGCCGCCATCTTCTCGTTCTGGTGCAGCTTTTCGCGCTGGCGATTGATCTCTTCCTCGGCGTGATGCTTTTCCCTGAGGTCGCGGATCGAACCGAGGATCAGGCGGCGGTCGGCAAGCCGCATCTCGTTGGCCGTGAGTTCGATCGGAATGATCTCGCCGGCCGCATTCTGGGTCACCGTCTCGAGCCGGTGTCCGACCATCGGCGAGCCGCGGCCGGCGAGGTACTCGGCGCCGTTGTTGTAGCCCTTGCGGTAGTAGGTGGGGATGACCGTATCGAGCAGATCCTTGCCGAGGACTTCGTCTCGCGTCCAGCCGAACATCTTTTCGGCGGCCGGGTTGAACTCGATGATCGAGCCGGTCTCGTCGACCACCATGATCGCGTCGAGGGAGGCCTGCAACATGGTGCGGCGGATGATCTCGCTGACATGATACTCCGACAGCGAGCGTTCGACGGCGTCGCCAAGGGCTGCGGCGATGATTTCGAGGGCGGCGATTTCGTCGTCGGTCCAGTTGCGTTCGACGATGCAATCGTTGACCGCCAGCGTGCCCCAGAGATGGCCGTGTGCCGATACCGCCACCGAAAGGAAGGACTTGATGTGCTGCTGCTCGAAATCGTTGCGCAGGAAGCCGGTCAGGTCGCGCGTCAGCCCGGCGAAGATCTTGCCCTGGCGGCCTTCCTCGGCGAGGCGTTCGAGCAGCGGGTCGGATTCCACCAGCGCCTGGTTGATCGTCGTCGGAGGCGCGGCGAAGGCGTCGATCTTCGGGTCGACCCAATAGGCGGCGATCGACTGCGCGAAGCCCTGGCCGGGCAGGTCGCGCAGCCTGAACAGGATGGTGCGATGGCCGCCGAAGCCGCGCGCAAAGGATTCCAGGATATGATCGATCTCGATCTGCCAATCCTGGGCCTGCCGCAGACGACGCACGATCTGCCCCGCCACAATTGTGGGGCTCGGCGTGCCCGACGGATTGTCGGTGCGTGAGACGGTCAACAGGGTCATCGCGGTTCCTGGCGGGGCCGGAGGCGTCAGTAGCCTTCGCTGCCTGGCAGGGAGAAGATATAGCCTTCCCCGCGCACGGTGCGCAAAAATTTCGGGTTCGCCGGATCGTCCTCGATCTTCTTTCTCAGCCGCATGATGCGGATGTCGACGGCGCGCGAGGATTCGGGGTCCTCGGCGAAGCCGATGGCCTCCGAGATCGTGGCGCGGCTGAGCAGCCGGTTTGGCCGGGTCAGGAAGACCTCGAGCATGTCGAATTCGCTCTTGGCCATGTCGATGATGGCGCCCGCGCTGCCCGTGACCAGACGGCCGTCGAGATCGGCCTGGAACGGGCCGAAGGCGATGGTGCGGCGTGGCGGCTGGGCGGCGAGGAACGACTGCCTGAAGCTTTCGGGCTGCGGCACGCGGCGGATGACGCTGCGGACACGTGCGAGAAGCTCGCGCAATTCGTATGGCTTGACCATGTAGTCGTCGGCGCCGATCTCAAGCCCGACGATGCGGTCGAGCGCGGTGCCCGCGGCGGTAGCGTAGATGATGCCGATGGGCATCCTGGAGCGCAGCCAGCGGCCGAGCGACAGACCGTCTTCGCCGGGCATGGCGATATCGAGAATGGCAAGCTGGAACTGTTCGGTTTCGACCAGCGCGCGCATGGCAGCTGCGCTTTCGACGGCGGTCACGTCAAAGCCGTTCGCGCCGAGGTACTCGGCCACGGCATCCCTCAGGTCGGGCTCATCTTCGACGATGACAATCCGAGCGCGCAGTTTAGTCTCGCCTCCGCTATCGGCGGAAAGTAGATTGGGTATAAACATGATGTCCAGTGATCATTTGGCGTGGGCAGTTGCTAACGGCGTTGTGCCTCGTTAGGGGCGGATAGAGGCTTCGGACGTCCAGACTGGGGATCCATCCCCGGCCAAGCGCGTCCCGCGGCATCTTCTTGCCCCTGGGAGCGGCGACAAGACCGGACCGGCAGGCAATGGTCGCGACGACACTGTCGCTGCGGGATGGAACATGGCTGGAAGATCGGTCGTAGCACTTGTTGCCATAGCGGAGGTCGTTGCCTCCGACCTGACCGATCATCTCGACCGGCGTGGCCATGACGTGCGCACCGCGCGACGGCTGTGGGAAGCCGAGTCGCTGCTTGCGGCAAAAGGCATCGACGTAGTTGTCGTGGGTGATGGCCTGACGCCATCGCAGGGCCGCGACCTGCTGCGCGCCTTTGGCGGCGAGGGCGGACCCGACTTCATCCTGATCTGCCGGCCGACCGAACTGGTCGACAAGGTGCTGGCGCTGGAACTCGGCGCCGCCGATGTCGTGGAGAGCCCTCTCAATGTCAGAGAGCTCGCCGCGCGCATCGGCGGCCTCCTGGCGCGCCGGGGACGCGGCACCCAGGAATTGGTGGTGCTGGAGAATTCGACCGTCGACCTGCGGTCGGCGCTGGTGATGCATCGTTCCGGCGAGGAGGAGCAACTGTCGCCAGGCCAGATCGCCCTGCTCAAGCTGTTTCTGTCGCAACCGAGGAAAGTGCTGACGCGCGACGACATCATGGCTGCGGCGCCGGCCGAGAGCGCTGATGCCTTCGACCGCTCGATCGACTCGCGCATCGTGCGCCTGCGCCGCAAACTCGATACGGAAAGCATCACCACCATCCGCGGATCGGGCTACAGGTTCGATCCGCCGACAAAAGCGGCCGGCCAGGAGGCCGGCTCTGCTCCAACCGAAAATCCGAGCTGACGTCGCTGCGGCGACCAAGATTTCAGCGCGCCGGCGCGGCTGCGGCCGGTACGGCCGTTTCGACGATGGGCATCGTTTCGGCGTGGGCCCTGTCCTTCAGGAGCACGCTCGCCACTGCGGCAAAGCCTAGAAGCCCCTGGGTGTAGAGAAGTGCCGAAAGCACGGATGCGACGAATTTGTTTTTCATGGTCGTGGGTTCCGTTTTTGTCCCAGGGGTTAGTGGTGCCGGCCTGCAATCAACCGAATACCCGCGCCGCCTGACCTGCCGTGGACGGCGCGGGTATCCTGTCCTCGCTGCGAGTGACGCGCGAGGTTCTGCTCACCCAGGCCAGGCACCCACGCCCATGGACCCGGCCGATGTGCAGAGTTGCGACGAACAATGCTGTTGCGAAGGCAAGAATGGCGTGGGCTGCCGGCGCCATGTCCTGCACCGGCAGCAAATCCGCTGCCATGGCGTTGCCCGGGTCGGCCAGAATTCCGATCCCCGACAGTATCGCCGTAGCGACGCCCACCCGCAGGAACCATCTTGCTGTCGACCGTTTCGCGCCCATCCTACTTTCGCAACGTTCGTTTCGTCGGGAGTGAATTTGGCGGGCGGCTGTATCGGGAAGATGCCGCCGGATGGGTCCGGCACGGCTTCAATTGTTGCAATGCTGTTGCGGATCCCTGCCGTGGCGGCCTCCTTTTCATCGGCCGTGGGTTGAGGGAGGCGCGTCACGCCGTAGACCAGTGGCTTTCAGGGCCGTTCGCCTGCCAGTTTCCGGTAGCGGTTCGATCAGATTCTGAAGCCGCGTGTATAAATCATGAAACACAACCGAAACGAGAAGCAAGCTCAAACGAAATATTAACGAAACACGGAGCGCGCATAACGCTGCCCATCAGTTCAACGTCCGGCGCGGCCGGCAGATGGAGCAAGACATGCAGTTCGTCCTTTCCGCCCGGTTCATCAACATCACGGCCGTCGCCATGACGGGTGCCGCACTTCTTCTTGGAGCCGGGCAGGGTGCTGCGCAGGCAGCGAGCAAGATCGTCGCCCGGGTGTCGATCGGCGAACAGAGGATGCATGTCATGATCGACGGGCGGACGACCTTCGTCTGGAAGGTCTCCACCGGCGGCAAGGGCTATGTCACGCCGAAGGGTTCCTACAAGCCGACACGCATGCACGAGATGTGGTACTCGCGAAAATACGACAACGCGCCGATGCCGCACTCGGTGTTCTTCAACGGCGGCTATGCCGTGCATGCCACCAACCAGATCAACCGCCTCGGCCGGCCGGCGTCGCATGGCTGCGTGCGGCTGCATCCTGACCATGCCGAGGATTTCTACGAGTTGGTCGAGGCCTTCGGCCCGTCGAACACTAGCATCCAGATCGTCAAGTAGGCTCGCCGGCTATCCGGCTGGAGCTTCAAAGCCCGCCCAGGATCGGCCGTTGCGCCGTTCCCGGGTGGGCTTTTTGCTGCGCCGACTGTTCGGAAACCGATAGTTGCACGGCAGTGCACAATTTTCCCATGAGATATGCGGCGTCGCCGGATACATGTCCGCCATAGGTAAGAAAAACAAAGGATTTCAAGCAAGTCGTATCGATTTGCACGCCTGTGCAAAAAAATGGATAATCCGGATTGACACGGACGTACCGCGGATGGAATGAATATGCCAACAGGCACAGCGATGTGCCGTCCTGCCCGGAGAAGGGCGGGCGCGCCTGAAGCAAGGGCGGCGAGGAGCGCCGGACATAGTCCGGCCGAGCCCAGCCATAGGCGCCCAGTGGAGGAGAATGCATGTTCGTGCCATCGCATGAAGGCCTGGCTCTGCGTCCGATGGACTGCGGCCGCGGCCATGGTTCCGGCCAGGCCGGCATCAGGAGGGGGGCTTCGTGAGCGGCCCTGCCCAGACATCGGCTCAAACATCGGCCAAGCCTGCGACCATGGCGCGCAACTCCGGCACATCGCGGCTTGCCGCGCCGACGCGAGGCCAGCGCCTGCGCTACCGGATGAAGGTGGCTCTGCGCGAGCCGACGACGATCATCGGCGTTTTGGCCGCGGCGCTGTTTGCCTATCTCATCGTCGTGCCGATCATCTCGATGCTGTCCGACGCGATGCGGGTGCAGTTTGGCGACGAGCGCCGCATCAAGCAGGATGTCGGCGAACTCACCTGGTACTATATCGACCGCGTCTTCCTGTCGCGCATCTCGCACGACCTGTTCTGGGAGCCGCTGGTCAACACGCTGAGCGTGGCAGCCGGCGCGATCGTACTGTCGATGTTGGTCGGCGGCACGCTCGCCTGGCTGCTCAGCCGTACCGACATGTTCGGCCGCCGCTGGTTCGCCACGGCGCTGATCGTGCCCTACATGCTGCCGGCGTGGACGTTTGCGCTGGCCTGGACGACCTTGTTCAAGAACCGCACCGTCGGCGGCCAGCCCGGCTGGTTGGAATCCATAGGTTTTTCGCCGCCGGACTGGCTGTCCTATGGCCAACTGCCGGTGACGATCATCCTGGCGCTGCACTATTCGCCTTTCGTCATCCTCCTGTTCGGCAATGCGCTGCGCCGCTTCGACTCGCAGCTCGAGGACTCGGCCCGCATCCTGGGCGCCAACAGGCTGACGGTGGCGAGCAAGATCATCATGCCGCTGATGCGCCCGTCGCTGATGTCGGCGATGGTTCTGATCTTCGCCAAGTGCCTCGGCGAGTTCGGCGTGCCCTACGTGCTCGGCCTGCCGGTCAATTTCGACGTGCTGGCGACCTCGCTCTACCAGAACATCTCATCGCGCCAGGTCGGCGTCGGTGCGGTGCTGGCCGGCGCCATCATGCTGATCGGCATCATCACCATCACCATCGATGCCCGGCTGATGCGGGAAGCGCGCCGCTTCGTGACCATCGGTTCCAAAGGCTCGATGAACCGGCTGAGCCCGCTCGGCATCCTGCGCATGCCGGCAACCGGCTTCGCCGCGCTGATGTTCGTGCTCAGCGTCGGCCTGCCGATCGGCACGCTTTTCCTGTCCACGATCATGCGGGTGCCGGGCCAGTTCAACCTCGACAATTTCACGCTCGACTACTGGATCGGCACCAACCTCAACACGGTGGCGCTACAGACCGGCATCCTGCTCAGCCCCGACCTGTGGAACGCGGCGTGGAACAGCCTGCGCATCGTCGGCGTCGCCTCGATCACATCCGGCATCCTCGGGCTGCTGGTCGGTTATGTCGTGGCGCGTACCCCGGTGAAGCCGCTCGGCACCTTCCTGCGCCAGGTGACGTTCCTGCCCTATCTGGTGCCGGGCATCGCCTTTGCGGCTGCCTATCTCTCGCTGTTTGCCGTGCCGCGCGGGCCGATCCCGGCACTCTACGGCACGACGCTGATCCTGATGCTGGCGCTGATCGCCGACCAGATGCCTTATGCCTCGCGTGCCGGCATTGCCGCGATGACGCAGCTCGGCAAGGATCCGGAGGAGGCGGCGCAGATCGCCGGCGCCGGCTGGTTCCGTCGCATGATCTCGATCGTCATCCCGATCCAGAAGGGCTCGCTGACGACAGGCATCCTGCTGCCCTTCATCTCGGGCATCAAGGGGCTCAGCCTGTTCGTGGTGCTGGCGGTGCCGTCGACCGACGTGCTGACCACCTATTCGCTCCGGCTCGTCGACTACCACTACACGCAGGCCGCCAACGCCGTCGTGCTCATCATCGCCGGCCTCGCCTATTTCGGCGCGCTGCTCGGCCAGAAGTTGACCAAGACCAATCTCGCGCAAGGACTGGGGAACTGACATGCCGAAGATCAACCTGAGCGGCGTCGAGAAGAACTACGGCGGCAACTCGGCCAATGCGGTGGCCGACCTCGACCTCGAAATAGGCGACGGCGAATTCATGTGCCTGTTGGGGCCCTCCGGCTGCGGCAAGACCACGACGTTGCGCATGATCGCCGGGCTGGAGCACCTGACGGCAGGCGAAATCCGCGTCGGGCCCCGCGTCGTCGACTCGGTCGTCGAGGGCGTGTTCGTGCCGCCGGAGCGCCGCGAGATGGGGCTGGTGTTCCAGAGCTACGCGCTGTGGCCGCATCTGACCATCGAGCGCAACACCGATTTCGGCCTGCGGCTGCGCAAGATGCCCAAGGCCGAGCGTGAGCAGCGCGTCGACCAGGTAATGAAGACGCTCGGCATCGAGAAGTACCGCGACCGCTACCCGTCGCAGCTGTCGGGCGGCCAGCAGCAGCGCGTGGCCTTGGCCCGCATGCTGGCGGTCAACCCGGAGGTGCTGCTGCTCGACGAGCCGCTGTCGAACCTCGACGCGGCACTTCGGCTCGAGATGCGCGCCGAGCTCAAGCGCCTGCACGCCGAGTTCAAGACGACGATCGTGTTCGTGACCCACGACCAGTGGGAAGCGATGACGCTCGCCACCACCATCGCCGTCATGAGCGAGGGCCAACTGCAGCAGGTCGGCACGCCCAACGACATCTACGACCGCCCGGCCAACCGCTTCGTGGCGCAGTTCGTCGGCAACCCGCCGATCAACATCGTCGAACTCGGCGATGCAAAGTCGGAGGTGTCGCGGCTGGCCAATGCCTATCTCGGCTCGCACTTCGCCGATCTACTGGATGCGGGCTCGATCGGCATCCGGCCGGAAGCGATCCGCCTTGCAGACGACGAGCGCGGCGTCTCGGAAGGGGCGCTGTCGGGCAAGGCCGAGGTGACCGGTATCCTGCCCACGGGCGGCAGCTGGATCATCGAGCTGACCGCCGCCGGCGAAAAGCTGTTCTTGACCACCCACCAGTCGCCTGAGGTCGAGGTCGGCGAGGCCGTGACCTGGTGGGTCAAGCCCAAGGCACTGCATGTCTTCGACAAGGCCGGCCAGCGCGTGGAGGCGGCAGACAGGCTGATGCGGCCGGCCAAGCTGCATTGAGAGGTTCGGCGGGCGGTGGAGGACCGTCCGCCGGGAATGAAGCAGGACTATCGGGAAACGAGACGGCCGGCATGGCGCCGGCCCGAAAGAGGGAGGAAAAGATGAGCAGACATTTCGATGTGAAACGGCTCCTTGCTGTGACGGCGCTGGGCGTTGCTGCCGGCCTGTTTGCAGGTGCTGCGCAGGCCGAGGAGAAGTTCGACCTCAACGCGCTGATCGAGGCGGCGAAGAAGGAGCCGCCGATCAATGTCTATTCCAGCACCGGCAAGATCGTGAAGCAGGCCGAGAACTTCACCAAGAAGTACGGCGTGCAGGCGACCGGCACCAAGGCCAATGCCGCAGCCCAGCTGGAGATGGTGATCCGCGAGGGCCAGGCCAAGAACGTCCAGGGCGACGTGATCCAGATCAGCGACGTGCCGGCCGGAGTGGCGCAGCTCGTGCCGCAGGGCTTCGTCGACAGCTGGCTGCCGCCGGATCTCGCCGACAAGATCCCGGCGCAGTACCAGAACCCGCTGACCGTCTCCAACGAGGCCAACGTCTTTGCCTATAACACCCAGCTCAATGAAAGCTGCCCGGTCAAGAACATCTGGGAGCTGACGGAAGCCAAGTGGAAGGGCAAGCTCGCCATGCAGGACCCTCTGAACAAGGCGTCCTATGTCGACTGGTTCAACCAGATGGCGACCAATGCCGACGACAAGGTGGCTGCGGCCTACAAGGAATATTTCGGCAAGGATCTGGTGACCGACGAGGAGGGCGCTACCGCCGCCTGGGTCAAGGCGCTGGCTGCCAACGGCCCGCTGTTGACCGACGCCGATGAAGGAGCTGCCCAGGCTGTCGGCGCGCCCGACCAGAAGGAACAGTTCATCGGGCTGATCAGCTCGGCCAAGTTCCGCAACAACCAGGACGTCGGCTCCAAGCTCGGCCTGTGCACCGGGCTCAAGCCCTTCGCCGGCTGGATGTATCCGAGCCTCGGCTTCATAGCCAAGGGCACCGACAGCCCGAACGCGTCGAAGCTGTTCATCCATTATCTGATGACCGAGGAAGGCATCGCGCCGCAGGCGGCCGACGGCAAGATGTCGACCAACAGCGAAGCCAAGCTGCCTGACGACGAGCCCTCGGGCATCGGCAAGGCGCTGGACCAGATTTTCCCCTACGACTCGGCGTCGGCCCAGGGCGACTGGGATGCGCGCCAGGATTGGCAGGACCTGTGGCGCATCAACTACAAGAAATAGTGCTTGCGATTGCCGCGCCCGGCGTTCGGCCGGGCGCGTTTCAACCGGATTTTTCGGGAGGAAACAATGAAGCCGGCGTTTGAAACGAGCAGGAAAGTTGCACTGGCGACGACGGCGCTGGCCGGGATGATGGCAGCTAGCGTGATGGCGTCGGCACCGGCGCGCGCCGAGGCCTTCGACCTCAATGCGCTGGTCGAAGCGGCGAAGAAGGAAGCGCCGATCAACATCTACGACAGCACCGGCAAGATCGTCGAAATGGCCGAGAACTTCACCGCCAAATACGGGGTGAAGGCGACCGGCATCAAGGTGTCGGCGAGCGCGCAACTCGAGATGATCGTGCGCGAAGGCCAGGCCAAGAACGTCAAGGGCGACGTGGTGCTGATCACCGATGCGCCGGCAGGCCTTGCGCAGCTGCTGCCGCAGAAATTCGTCGAGAGCTACCTGCCACCAGACATGGCCGACAAGATCCCGGCCAAGTTCCAGGACCCGCTGGCGATCACCACCAATGCCAGCGTCTGGGCCTACAACACGGAAGTCCATGACGCCTGCCCGGTGAAGAACATCTGGGAGCTCACCGACCCCAAGTGGAAGGGCAAGGTCGCCTTCTACGATCCATTGTCGAAGGGCACCTATCCCGACTGGTTCAACCAGACGGCGACGCATGACGACGACAAGATGAAGGCCGCCTACAAGGCGCATTTCGGCAAGGAGATCGAGGTCGGCGAAGACAGCGCCACGGCCGCCTGGGTCAAGGCCTTCGCCGGCAATGCCCCCCTGCTTTCCGACTCCGACGATGCAATATCGGAAAGCGTGGGTGCGCCGGGCCAGAAGGAGCCGTTCTTCGGACTGATGAGTTCGGCCAAGTTCCGCGACAATGCCGACAAGGGCTTCAAGCTCGGCCTGTGCGAGGGGCTGGAGCCATGGCCGGGCTGGACTTACGTCAAGCTCGGGCTGATCGCCACCGGCACCAAGAGCCCGAACGCGGCCAAGCTGTTCATCCACTACATCCTGACCGAGGAAGGCATCGCGCCGCAGGTGAAGGACGGCAAGCTGCCGACCAACCCTGATATCGGCCTGCCCGCCGACGAGCCCTCGGGCATCGGCAAGGTGCTGGACAGGTTGCAGCAATACGACGCCTCGACGGCACTCGAAGACTGGGATGCGCGCCAAGATTGGCAGGATCTCTGGCGCCTCGCCTACAAGAAATAGCTTCCCGGTGGCTAGGGACGGGGCCCTTCTCCTTCGGCTCCGTCCCGCTTTTTTCCACTGGCAAAATGGAGATTTTGATGATGTCGAAAAGTTCGGGGCGAAAGCTCGCGCCACCCAGGGCACTGCTGCTCGATTTCGGTGGTGTGATCGTGTCGACGGCGCATCTGCCGGGCTGGCAGGCGCGGCTGGCCGGGCACGTACGCGGCCTGCTCGACAAGGCCGGCATGGCGGCGCCCGAGCTTTCTGTCGAGCAGATCACCGATGACATCAAGGCAGGTGGCGTGGCCGACTCGCATTGGAAGAATGCGATGTCGCGGCCGATGGCACCGCGCGAACTCAGGCACGAAGAGTTCTGGGGCGACTTCGTCGCCGGCGATTGGCCGCAACAGGCGCGGGACGTCGTCGTCGCCGAGGCCTACGACCTCTGCTGCAAGATGGGCAACTGGAAGAGCGAGCGCGTCCTGCGCAGCGGCATGCTCGACCTGCTCGATGCGGCGGATGCGGCCGGCGTGCCGGTCGGCATCGTCAGCAACGCGCTGTGCGGGCTAGTGCATGTCGATTTCCTCGACGCCCACGGGCTGGCCGGGCGGTTCGCCACGGTCGTCCACAGCGACGAGGTGAAGGTGCGCAAGCCCAACCCGGAAATGATCTGGCTGGCGACGCGGGCGCTTGGCATCGACGCTGCCGAGGCCTGGTATGTCGGCGACAATTTCGACCGCGACGTGCTGTGCGGCAAGCGTGCCGGCATCGGCGGCAACATCCTGATGGAAGACAAGGGAACTTACGATCTGCCCTACGAGCTGAAGCTCAAGCCGGACGCCATCGTTGCCGATCCGGTCGGGCTGCTCGGTCTGTTCCATGAAGCCACGCGCGGGATTGCGGCATGATCGAAATAGAAGAATCGAGGCGCCTGCGGGCGGTTGCCGAACGGGCATCGCAGCTGATGCGCGAGCCGCTTTTGGCGGCATTCCGCTCTAACATGGCGGTCGACTACAAGGTCGACCTGCACGACGTGGTGACCAGGCACGACAAGGAAGCGGAGGTGGCGATCCGCGCCTTCATCCTCGGCGAGGTGCCCGACTCCGTCGTGGTCGGCGAGGAGGCCGGCGAGAGCGGTGTGGGCCGGGTGCGCTGGTATGTCGATCCAATCGACGGCACTTCGAATTTCGCCCGCGGATTTGCCTTCTGGTGCGTTTCGGTCGGGGTGGCGATCGACGGCGAGGTCGTCGCCGGCGCGGTCTACGACCCTGTCGCCGGCATGCTGTTTTCGGCCGATCTTTCCGGCGCCTGGCTGAACGGCGAGCCGCTGCAGTCGCGCGCCATAGCCGACGAACGCCATGCAACGCTGATCACCGGCTATCCGGTGGCGCGCGACCTCAGGCTCGACGGACGCGAACAGGCGCTGGCGAATTTCGGCGTGCTGGCCGAGACGTTTTCGACATTGCGCCGGCCAGGCAGCGGGGCGCTCAGCCTCTGCCATGTCGCGGCGGGTTGGGTCGATGCCTCCGCCGGGTTCGGCAGCAACCCATGGGATGTGGCGGCGGCTGTTCTCATCCTCAAGAAGGCTGGCGGCAGTTATCACTCCCTGACCCTCGGCAAGGTCGATGCCGGCGTGCCTGATTTCATGTGCCCGGGCTATGTTGCGCTCGGCGACGGCGCCGACTATCCGACACTGATGCGGGTGGCTCGCGAAATCTCTGATGGCCGCGAGGCCGCGAAGGCCGCCAGGCCGAAACTTTCGGTGGCGGGAAGCGTGGCATGAGCGTGTCCGGCACGGCTGTGCATCGGCGGTCACGTTGCTATCCCATGATCTTCCGTGCATCGGCAAAACATTATTCATCCTGCGGCGTTGACGAATTTGCACACGTGTGCAATCTGACCCCGGAAATCACCAATGAGCATTGACATGACCGTTCACGCAGTTGCCCCGCAACCTGATGCCGAAGCCGAGCTGGACCGGCGTGCCGCCTTCTGCCGCGAGATCGCAAGGTCCGCAGGTGCGGTGGCGCTCGACGGCTTCAGGAACAGGACGCCGGGCTTCGGCATGAAGGGGCCGCAGGATTTCCTGACCGAGACCGATGCCGCGGTGGAGCGCCACCTCAAGGCGCGCATCGCCGAGGCGTTCCCCGAAGACGGCTTCCTTGGCGAGGAAACCGGTGGCGCGGTCAAGTCCGACGTGTGGGTCGTGGACCCGATCGACGGCACGGCAAATTTTGCCCGCGACATCCCGCATTTCTGCATCTCCATCGCCTTCGTGCGCAATGGCGAGATCGAGATCGGTGCGATCTACAATCCGGCGCTGGAGGAGCTCTACTTCACCAGGCGGGGCGAGGGCGCGACTCGCGATGGCAAGCCGATCTCGGTATCCAAGACCAGCGATTTCGACGCCGCCTGCGTCGAGTTCGGCTGGTCGAACCGCAAGACCAACAAGCGCTACCTCGAAGTGCTGTCCAACATCCTGGAGCGCGGCGCCAATGTGCGGCGCGGCGCCTCCGGCGCGCTCGGCCTCGCCTATGTCGCCGACGGCCGCTCGGACGCCTATGCCGAATTGCACATGCATGCCTGGGATTGCTTGGCCGGACTTCTGCTGGTCAAGGAAGCCGGTGGCGTGGTCGCACCGTTTCTTTCGCTCGACGGCCTGACCAAGGGCGGGGCGGTGCTGGCAGCGGCACCGGGCGTGGCACAAGGCATCAGCGAAGCAACGGGCATCAGCCTCGAAGGGGCGCGCTGACGGCCGCCGGACAACGACAAACGGAAGGCCGAACAGCCATGGACATGACCAGCCCGCGCCATGAGCGGCCGGCACTCAGCCTGATCGAGCGCGACGTCGCCGGCTACGGCGTCGACATCTATGTCGGCGGCATGGATGGCGCAGGCGATCTCGAATTGCTTCGGGAGAAGAACATCACGACCGTGGTGAACTGCGCCGTCAATCTCGACTTCAACTATGCGACCGAGCCTTTCGGCGAGGGTGAGGCGGCCAATGCCATCTATGGCGTCGGGGCGGTGCGCTACTACAAGCTCGGCCTGATCGACGGACACGGCAACCCCGAGACCATGATGCTGTCGGGCTTCTACCTGCTGCGCGGGGCCCTCAGCCAGGTGCTGCCCGAGAAGGCGACCTATCGCCGGCGCGAGAAGGGCAATGTGCTGGTCAACTGCCGTGGCGGCCGCAGCCGCTCGGTGTCGCTGGTCGCACTCTTCCTGCATGTCGAGATGCCCGAGAAGTTCCCGACGCTGGACGATGCGCTGAACCATGTGCGCACCCAGCGCGAGCTGCGCCGCGACGAATGGCACGAGGCGCCCAAGCCGATGCTGGTCGAGGCCGCCGGCATGGCGGCGCAGTGGATCGCGATGATCGACAAGGGATTGCCGGCGCCGGCCTTGGTCGCCCAGGACTGACGGCGAGGCCGTTCGCAGAGAGAATGAAATGAAGATTGCCGTCATCGCCGACCCGCATTTCCACGACATCGACTATCGCCAGGGTGTGGGGCGCGGAGACAAGGTGGCGGTGCGGACGCTGGCCGACACCAACGCCTCGACGCGTGTCTTCAACGAAAGCTTCCATGCCACCAAGGCGCTGCTTGACGACATCGTCCGGCGCGGCATCTCGCTGGTCGTCGTTGCCGGCGACCTGACCGACGATGGCCAGCAGTCGACGATGGTCGCGGCGACGGCGCTGCTGGCCGACTATTCCAGGCGCTTCGGCGTGCGCTTCGTGGCGACTGCAGGCAATCACGACCTCTACGGCAGCCATGGCCGGCACCAGAGCAAGCGGTTCCTCAACGCAGACGGCTCGCACACGCTGGTGACCAGCGATCCCGCCATGGAACAGGGCGACTCCGTCGAGCGCATCGTCTCGGACGAGATGTATTGCGGTGGCTATGGCGCCGCGATCCCGGCGATGGGCGCCTATGGTTTCTTTCGCAGCGAAGGCGACCTGCACTGGGAGTGCCCGTTCGGAACCGACGACAGGCTGGAGGCGCGGGCTTTCGAGATCGTTTCGGCCGATGGCCGGACTGTGAGGCGCATGGTCGATGCCTCATTCCTGGTCGAGCCGCTAGAAGGCCTGTGGCTGCTGTCCATCGATGCCAATGTGTTCGAGCCGCGCAATGGCGACCTCGATTCGAGGTTGGAGAAGAGCTATCACGACAGCACCGATGCCGGCTGGAACTCGATGCCGCGCAACAAGGGTTTCGTGCTCGACTGGATGAAGGACGTTGCCGCACGCGCCAACGCAGCCGGCAAGCGGCTGATCGCATTCTCGCATTATCCGATCATCGACCCGCTCAACGGTACCTCGGCAGACGAGGCGAAGCTGCTCAACGACACCAGCTTCCTGCGCCGTACGCCGCTGCCCGAGGCGTCGAAGGTTGCAGCGGCGACTGGCATCAACGTTCATTTCAGCGGCCACCTGCACATCAACGACACCGCCGTCTTCCGCGACGGCGACGACTGGCTGGTCAACATCGCCGTGCCGTCGATGGTGGGTTTTCCGCCGGCCTACAAGATCGTGGACGTTGGCGGCGAGCGCCTAGACATCGAGACGGTCATCATCGCCGATGTGCCGGGACACGACGCGGCATTTCCATACTACCGCATCGAGGCGGCGCGGGAGAGAACGTCGGCCGCGGTGACGGAAGCGGAAAACCACGCTGATTTCCTGAGCCGCCATCTCGCGGAGATGGTCAGGCACCGCTACCTGCCCAAGGAATGGCCGCGGGATCTTGCGGCGCTGGTGCCGCAACTGAACCTAGGCGATCTCGATCGGCTGGCCGGCACTACGGTGCCGCTGACGTCGGGCGACGCCTTTACCTTCCTGGCCTCTGCCGGCGAACCGGACGCGCCGGACTGGCAAGGGCTGCCGCTTTTCGAAATGTTGGTCGACTGGTACAGGCTGCGCAAGGGACGCGAGGTGGCGCTCGATTTCATCGATCCGGCGCGCATCGCCGCCTATCGCCATCTGGCTGGACGGTTCGCCGCCGGCGCGTGGCCGGAGGGCTGCCTGCAGGACCGGCTGGCATCGTTCATGCAGATGATGATGGACTGGCTGGCCAGCGCGCCGTCACGCGACTTCTCGGTCGACCTTGCGACCGGCGAAGTGACCTCAAAGAATCACTTGGGCCGGACGGTTTTGCGCCAGACCGGGTCGGCGTGAAAGCACACGCGGCCGCCTTGCGCAGGTTCGGGGTCATCGCTGTCGAGCAGCTTGGTGATGTGGTCGGCCACCTGGTCGATCGGCTGGCGGAAGGTGGTCAGTTGGTATGACGCCCAGCCCGCCTGCTCGATGTCGTCGAAGCCGACGACGCACAGCTCGGCCGGCACGTTCATGCCGAATTCGACGCGCGCAGCATCCATGAAACCGCAGGCAAGCAGATCGGTGACGCAGAAGGCGGCATCGGGCCGGTCCGAGCCGCTGAGCAGCAGGCGCCCCGCCTCGAAGCCTGCGCCATAGCCGGTGGGCCCGGCGCGGGTGATGGTAACGGACAGGCCGGCCTCGCCGGCCGCAGCCTCGAAGGCGCGCTCGCGGGCAACCAGGCTCGGCGTGCCGGCTTGCGACGACACTACGGCGATGCGGCGGCAGCCGGCGCGATGCAGCATATGGAAGGCTTCACGGGCCGCGGCCGCATTGTCGACGGTGATGTTTTCGGGGCCGTCGAGATGGTCGTCGCGGTTGATCAGGATGACGTGCTGGCCGCTGTTGATGCAGGTGTTGATGAGCGATGCCGGCGGCGTGCCCGACAGAACCACGGTGGCGTTGGCGCGGTAGTTCAGCGTCTGGCGCAGCGCCGCATCGACGCTGTCGCTGTCGCCAGAGGTGTTGATGACCATGGCGACGCGGTTGATGGCCTGCAGGCGCCGCGTGATCGCGTCGAGCAGGCGTGAATGATAGGGCGTGTTGATGTCGGCGCCGATGAGGCAGACGATGCCGCTGTCCTCGTGGATCAGGCTGCGGGCGAGATGGTTGACGTGATAGCCGAGTGTCTCGGCAGCCTCGAGCACCTTCTTGCGGGTGGTCTCGGAAACGCTGGCGCCATCGGTGAAGGTGCGGGAGACAGCCGAGCGGGAAACGCCGGCGAGTTCGGCGACCTGCTGGGCGCTTACGAATGACCTGCCCGGCTTCAGTTCGGACATCGACGGCTCCAGTTTGGGTCGGTCGTCAAACCAATTTTTGGCTTTGCACAAATGTGCAACGGCTGCACCCTGATACAATCGGATTTGACTGCCTGCAATGCTGCAACTGGAATCTTGCAGCCGCAAATGCTGCATCGGGATTCGAGCTGCCGCTCAGGCCAGCACTGCCTCGGGCTGGACCAGATCGGCGACGGTGAGGCCGCGGATCAGGGTCGAAAGCTCGGGCTCGTCGATCAGCACGGCCGCATCCGACGGCGTCAGCCAGGCGCGCTGACGTACCCCGGCTTCCTGCCATGCGTCGAGTTCCTCGGAGACGTCGATGAGATAGGCGGTGACCTCGACATGGACGAAGCTGGTCGACAGCCGCTTCCAGTAACAATAGCTGCCGGCTGGCCTTTTCAATGCCTTGCCACGTACGCCGGCTTCTTCGCGGGCTTCGATGAGCGCGGCCTGGCGGCCGCTCTTTCCCTTCATCGGCCAGCCCTTGGGGACGATGAAACGACGCGTGCCGCGCGAGGTGACAAGCATGACCTCAAGCTCGCCGGCCTCGTTCACACGGAACGGGATGGCAGCGACCTGGGCGATGATCTCGCCCTTGTTCGCCTTGCGGATGGTCTTCTTGTCCTTCGGCATTTTTGCCCGCTTGTTCCTTTGCATGTGCCGAAGCGCTGTCGGCTTTGTTTGTAACACCTCGGCCCGTTTGGGTTCATGACGCTTAAGATAGTGCAATGAACACGATTGCAAAATGCGTAAAAACCACTCACTCTGCAACAGGCCAAAACGACATCAGATCGTTAGACGGCGAAAAAGATGGAGGGAACTGCAATATGAAGACTGCCCTTTTGCGTTCGGCCGCGCTGGCCGCATTGATGATGGCCGGCGGCGCGTCGGCGCAGGCTGAAAGCCTGACGCTCTATTGCAGCGCTGACGAGGCCTGGTGCCAGCAGATCAAGACCGGCTTCGAGGAAAAGACCGGCATCACCGTCGACATGACGCGCAAGAGTTCGGGCGAGACCTATGCCCAGGTGCGTGCCGAAGCGAGCAACCCGAAGGGCGATGTGTGGTGGGGCGGCACCGGCGATCCGCATCTGCAGGCCGCCGAGGAGAACCTGACCGAAGAATATATCTCGCCGATGCGCGGCGAACTGCACGACTGGGCGATCAAGCAGGCCGAGGCCGCCGGCAACAAGACCATCGGCGTCTATTCGGGCGCGCTTGGCTTCGGCTACAACAAGGATCTTCTGGCCAAGAACGGCCTGCCCGAGCCGAAGTGCTGGGCGGACCTGACCAAGGCCGAATTCAAGGGCCAGATCCAGATCGCCAACCCGAACTCGTCGGGCACTGCCTATACGACGCTGGCAACGATGGTGCAGCTGATGGGCGAGGACAAGGGCTTCGACTACATGAAGGCCCTGCACGCCAACATCAACCAGTACACCAAGTCAGGCTCGGCGCCGATCAAGGCTGCGGGCCTCGGCGAAACCACAGTCGGCATCGTGTTCATGCACGATGCCGTGGCCCAGACGGCGGCCGGCTTCCCGATCGTCACGGTGGCACCCTGCGAGGGCACCGGCTATGAGATCGGCTCGATGTCGCTGATCAAGGGCGCGCGCAATGCCGAGGCGGCCAAGAAGTTCTACGACTGGGCGCTGTCAGCCGAGATGCAAGGCAAGGCCAAGGACGTGAAGTCGTTCCAGCTGCCGTCGAACAAGACGGCTGCGGTGTCCGAACTGACGCCCGACCTGTCGACGATCAAGCTGATCGACTACGACTTCAAGAAGTACGGCTCGAGCGAAGAACGCAAGCGGCTGCTTTCAAAGTGGGACACGGAAGTCTCGACGCTGCCGCAATAATAGATGCGCTCCCGCGACTTTAGCGGCGGCCTGCACCCGACCGTCATCCTTTGGGTGGCGGTCGGATTGCTCGGCTTTGCCGTGCTCCCCTGGTACGGCGTCGAAGACGGGTTCTTCGGCTTGTCCTGGCTGTTCGAGGGCTATCCCCTCGACAGTGAGTTTGCGCCAGCGCTGATCCTCAATATCAAGGGGGAGAAGCTGTGGCTGGCACCGCTCGGCCTGCTGCTGGCTACGCCGCTGCTTTTGTGGGGCCGCAGGAAATCCGATCCGCTGTTCGGCAGGCTGCTCGTCGCGATAGGCGCGGCGGGCTTTGCCTGGCTGCTGTTCCAGGGATTTGCCATCGGCCTGCGCGGCTGGCAGTTCGGCTGGCTGCACAGCCTGTTCGGCGATTTCGACGACCGCCAGTTCGGCATGGGCTACGGCGCGCTGCTGGCGGGGCTGGCCTTCCTGTTCCTGTTCTCGCTCGGGTTCGCAGCGCGCGGCGCGGTCGGCGGCGACGTCTTCGTGGTCTCGACCATCGCCTTCGTGGTGGCGTCGGTCGGCCTGTTCATCTTCATGCCGATCCTGCAGATGCTGGCCAATGCTCTGATTACGGAGGACGGCACCTATTCGTTGACGACCTTCCTCGGCAAGCTGTTCAGCGTGCGGCTGTGGAGCCTCGACTGCCTTGCCGGCGGCAGCCGTTGCGGAGTCGCCTGGAATTCGCTGTTCCTCGCCGTGCTCGTGGGCGTGCTGACGACCGTGCTGGGCCTCGTCTTCGCACTGATGGTGACGCGCACGGGCTTCCGCTATGGCAAGCTGCTCAGGGCGCTGACGGTGCTGCCGATCATCACGCCGCCTTTCGTCATCGGCCTTGCCATCATCCTGCTGTTCGGCCTGTCGGGCGCGGTGACGCAAACGTTCTCGGAGCTGTTCGGCATCCAGCCGACGCGCTGGATCTACGGCCTGCCCGGACTGCTGATCGCCCAGCTTCTGGCCTTCACGCCGATCGCCTTCCTGGTGCTGATCGGGGTGGTCGAGGGCGTCAGCCCGTCGATGGAGGAGGCGGCGCAGACGCTGCGCGCCAACCGCTGGCAGACCTTCTGGACGGTGTCGCTGCCGTTGATGCGGCCGGGCCTCGCCAACGCCTTCCTGCTCGGCTTCATCGAGAGCATGGCCGATTTCGGCAACCCGCTGGTGCTGGGCGGCAATTTCGACGTGCTGTCGACGGAGATCTTCTTTGCCATCGTCGGCGCGCAGAACGACGAGGCGCAGGCGGCGATCCTGGCGCTGGTGCTGCTCGCCTTCACGCTGCTCGCCTTTTATGCCCAACGTTTCTGGCTCGGCAAGAAGTCCTACACGACGATGTCGGGCAAGGGCGACGCCGGCGTCCACCCGGAGCTGCCCACCGGCCTGAAGCGCGCCGTCTACGGCGCTGCCGGCTTCTGGGTCGCGTTCACCATCTTCATCTATGCGACGATCTTCTATGGCAGCTTCGTCAAGCTCTGGGGCGTCGATCACAGCCTGACCTTCGCCCATTATGTGAAGGCCTTCGCGGTGGGCTGGAACGAGTTCGGCATCCACTGGAAGGGCTCGGCCTGGAGCTCGTTCTGGACGACGCTGCAGATCGCGCTGATCTCGTCGCCGCTGACGGCGGCCATCGGTCTGCTCACCGCCTATCTTCTGGTGCGGCAGAACTTTGCCGGCAAGAACGCCTTCGAGTTCGGCACCATGCTGTCCTTCGCCATTCCGGGCACGGTGATCGGCGTCAGCTACGTGATCGCCTTCAACGTGCCGCCGATCGAGCTGACCGGCACCGGCATCATCCTCGTTCTGTCCTTCATCTTCCGCAACATGCCGGTGGGCGTGCGGGCGGGCGTGGCGTCGATGTCGCAGATCGACAAGAGCCTTGACGAGTCGTCGCTGACCTTGGGTGCCAATTCATGGCAGACCTTCCGCAAGGTGGTGCTGCCCTTGCTCAGGCCCGCGATCGTTGCCGCACTGGTCTATTCCTTCGTGCGTGCGATGACGGCAATCAGCGCCATCATCTTCCTGGTCAGCGCCCGCTACGACATGTCGACGAGCTACATCGTCGGCCGCGTCGAAAACAACGAATACGGCATTGCCATTGCTTACTCGGCCGTGCTGATCGGCGTCATGCTGGTGGTGGTCGGGCTGATGCAGCTTGTGGTCGGGCGGCGCAACATCGGCCGGCGCGGGCAACATGGGGATCCGCAGTCCGGCGGCTGGCGCTCCAACGTCAGCCTGCCTGCGCGCAACCAACCGGCATTTTCTGGAGGCGGCTGATGGCTGAGATCAAGAGCAACGCCGCTTCGGTGGAGTTCCGCGAGGTCACCAAGGTCTACGGCAAAAGCCCGGTGCCGGCGGTCAACAACGTGTCGTTGTTCGTCGAGGCCGGCAAGCTGGTCACTTTGCTCGGCCCCTCCGGCTGCGGCAAGACGACGACGCTGCGCATGATTGCCGGGCTGGAGATGGCGACGCGGGGGCAGATCCTGATCGGTGGTGCCGATGTCACCCATTTGCCAGCGACAGACCGCGACGTGTCGATGGTGTTCCAGTCCTATGCGCTGTTTCCGCATATGACGGTCAACGAGAACGTCGAGTACGGGCTTAAGTTCTCCGGCTTCGCCAAGAAGGAGATCGGTGATCGCGCCCGCGCCGGGTTGGAGCTGGTGGGGCTTTCCGGCTACGGCAGCCGCTTGCCGAGCGAGCTGTCCGGCGGCCAGCAGCAGCGCGTGGCCGTGGCGCGCGCGCTGGTGCTCGAGCCACAGGTGCTCTTGTTCGACGAGCCGCTGTCCAATCTCGACGCCAAGCTGAGGCGCCGGGTGCGCGAGGAGATCCGCGACATCCAGACCAAGCTCGGGCTGACGGTGGTCTATGTCACCCACGACCAGGAGGAGGCGCTGGCCGTCTCCGATCGCATCATCGTCATGAACAATGCCGTCATCGCCCAGGACGGCACGCCGCGCGAACTCTACGACGCGCCGGCGGATGCCTTCGTCGCCGACTTCATCGGCGAGGCCAACATCTTCGACTGCGAGATTTCAGCGGTGGCGGACGGCATGGCGAGCGTGCGGTTGGGTGGGTTGGAGACCAAGCTTGACGCGCGCGGCATGGCGCCGGGGCCTGCCAAGCTCGCCGTGCGGCCGAGCCGCATCGAGATCAAGCCGGCAGGCAGCCCGCGCACGATCCCCGGCCGGCTGGACAAGGTGACCTATGTCGGCTCCGACCTGGAGTTCATGGTCGGCACAGAGTTCGGCGAGGTGTTCGCCGTGTCGTCCGATGTCGATGCGCCGTTCGTGCCTGGGCAGGAGGTTGGCATCGGCTTTGCCGCGCGCGGACCGGTGCTGATCAGGGGGTAGGGATCTCTGGCTTGATTGGGCTATCCAAACCGTTTCAGTGTTAAGGGCACGGCAAGGCCACTGCTGATCCGGTCCAAGTTGTTTCGGCCAAGCGGCGAAGTGCCTAAACGAAGCTCTGCGCTGCCGCCGCGATGGCGACGTAGCGCGTCAGCTTGGCGATGCTGACGAGAGAAAGAAAGCTCCACAGCGGCTCCTTCAGCGTGCCGGCGATCAGCGTCAGCGGGTCGCCGATGATCGGCACCCAGGAGAGCAGCAGCGACCAGCGGCCGTAGCGGCGATACCAGCTTTCGGCGCGCGCAAGCGCTGCCGGGCTGGCCGGAAACCAGCGGCGGTCCTTGAAGCGCTCGACCTGTCGGCCGAGCACCCAGTTGACCAGCGATCCCAGCACATTGCCGATGGTTGCGACGGCAATCAGCAAGGCAAGCGAATGGCCGCCATTGAGGATCAGCCCGGCGAGCACGGCCTCGGACTGCGCCGGCAACAGCGTCGCGGCCGCGAAGGCCGCGACGAAGAGGCCGCCATAGGCGGCGAGGCCGGTCATGCTGCGGTCCTGCCCGGCAGCTTACTGGGTCGCCCTGCCGGAAAGGCCGTCGATGATCGGGCAATCGGGCCGATCATCGCCGTGGCAGTTGTGGACGAGGTGGCGCAGCGTGTTGCGCAGCTCGGTCAGTTCGGCGAGCTTGCGGTCGATCTCGACCAGCTTGATCTCGGCGATGGCCTTGACGTCGGCGCTCTCGCGCTCCTTGTCGCCATAGAGCGACAGCAGCTGTCGGCATTCCTCGACCGAAAAGCCGAGGCTGCGCGAGCGCTGCAGGAAGCGCAGGCGGTGCACGTCCGACATCGAATAGTCGCGATAGCCATTGCCGGCGCGATCGGGACGCAGCAGGCCGATGTCCTCGTAGTAGCGGATGGTCTTGGCCGGCAGGCCCGACTTTTCCGAAGCAGTACCAATGTTCATCTTTCACTCCTTGAGCGATCTTCGAATGATATAAGGCTTCCAGTAACTGGAAGTTCAAGGGGCTGGCGAAAACGTGATGCAGGCCGGCGCGCGTAGCGCCGGCCTGCTGTTCAAATCAATCGTCGTAGGCCATCGAGGTCATCATGCCACCGGCCATGTGGTAGAGATGGTGGCAGTGCAGCGCCCACGTGCCGGCGTTGTCGGCGTCAAAGGCGATGGTCACCATGCCCATGTTGGCCGGCACCAAAACCGTGTCGCGCATCGCACCGGCAAAGCGTTTTCCGTTGACCGCGACCACCTGGAAGAGATGGCCGTGCAGGTGCATCGGGTGCGACATGGTGGTGTGGTTCATGAAGGTCAGCTCGAAGCGGTCGCCGCTCTTCACCGCCAACGGCTTGTCCTGGCCATGCATGGCGCCGTCGAGCGTCCAGACATAGTTGGGTCCTTCGCCCAGCATCATGGTGTGCTGGCGCGTGGTCGCCTTTTCGGCTAGTGGCTTTGCCGCCCGCAGCCTCTGTTCGAGCTCTATGCCAACGGCAGGGAAGTCCTCGTCCGCCATGTCGGTCAGCTTGCCAACCGACGCGCCCTTGGCGGCGAGCACCACGCCGGTGCGCATGCGCCCACCTTCCTGCACGGCGAAAACGGGCCAGGCCGAAGCTTCCTTCGGCAGCTCGAGTACGATGTCGAGGCGCTGCGCCACCGCGAACTCGAAGCGCGAGCCTTCGACCGGTTCCACCGGCATGCCGTCGACGGCGATCAGCCTGCCCGTGAGCTTGCCGAGGTCGAGCCACATGTTGGTGCTGGCCGCACCGTTGATGAGGCGCAGCCGCACGCGCCCGCCCGGCTCGACGGGGAACACTTCGGGGTCGTCGAGGGTACGGTCGTTGGCGAGCAGGGCATCATACTGCACGTCCTGTAGGTGAGACATGCCATCCATCTGGCCGCCCATCTGCATGCCGCCCATGTTCATCGAGCCATGGTCCATGCCGCTCATTTGTCCGCCATCCATCGCCATGCCCGGCATGTTGTGGCCTTCATGGCCGCCTGTTGCCGGGGCGGGTGCAGGCGTCATAGCGCCCATGTCGTGGCCACCGGCCTGTAGTTCGGCCAGGATCTCCCGGGGATCGCGGAAGGTGAAGTCGTGGAACAGCACCACGACCTCCTGCATGTCCTGGCCTGCCTCGGCCGGATCTCGCACGATCAGCGGAGCAGCAAGCATCAACTGCTCCTGCAACCCGAAATGCGAGTGCATCCAGAAGGTGCCGGCTCGGGCCACGGGGAAGTCGTAATCGTGGCTGCCGCCGTCGGGGACAGGCTCCTGCGAGATGCCTGCGACGCCGTCCTGCTGCCAGGGCGGGGTGAGACCGTGCCAGTGGATGACGGTCGGCTCGCCGATGAGGTTCTTCAGCGTGACGCGGAAGTTCTCGCCGGCATTCATGACAAGGCCCGAGCTGCCGTCTGCCTGGGTGAGGCCGAAGACGTTGGCCGCCTTGCCCTTGACCTCGATGACGCGCTTGCCTGCCGCGATGACCTTGTGCCCGTCGGCGCGTGCCGGGCGGGCGGGAAGCAGGAGAGAGGGAACCGCAGCAACTGAAAGCGTGGCGGCGGATGCCGTCAGAAACCTGCGGCGTGAAAGGGTTTTCATTTTCTAAAGTCTCCAAAAACTGAAAGAGTTCCGGCTCTTGGGCGAGCCGGATCTGGCGCGTTGCAGCGCCTGTCAGTTCAGGCGACGGATGGTGGCCGGGGGTGAGGCGAGGCTATTGCCCCGTAAAGGGGTTCGGTCGTCGCGGGAGGCGGCGAGATGGTTGCCAGGTCGGGGAAGACTGTGGGCAGGGGCAGCGGCGCGCAATAGCTGCACGACGCCACACATTGAGCAAGGCAGGCATTGCCATCGACGTCCTGCAAATTGTCGCTGCAACAGGCGCCGTCGGCTGCCTTGGCGTGATGCGACATCGTCTGGGTGGCGTGCGGCTGGTGCTGGCTGCTGGCCGGGTGGGCAGAGGCTGCCTGCCCGAGTGCGAGGAAGAAGAGGAGCAGCAGCGGCAGCATCAGGCGCAGGGCGCTCGATGCCCTGGGCCTGCCATACGCCATCACGACAGCACGCGCGCCAGCCTGCCCGCGCTGGCCAGCGCGCCCGGGGTGGTTCGTCATGTGCCGCATTGAATGCATGTCCTATCAATGGGTACTGGACTCGCCTTGGTCAAGCGGCGTTGTTGTCGCTTTTCTCAGGCGTGAAGAAGACGTCGGCGTGAATGTCGGCTGCCAAAACCCCGCTTGCGCCTAGAACGGCCATGGCTGCGTCGACCATGGCCGGAGGGCCGGCGACATAGGCCTTGGCGCCGGCAAGGTCGCGGTGATCTTGCGCGAGCGCGTCTGAAACGTAGCCGCTGCGGCGACCATCCGAGGCATCCTGCGAAAGCACCGGTACAAAATCCAGGTTGGGGAACCTCTGCGCCAGCGCCCGGAAATACGCGATCAAATAGAGGTCACGCTCGGCGCGCGCGCCAAAATAGAGATGGATCGGCGCGTCGAAGCCGCCATGCAGCGCCGTCTCGACGATCGACTTGATCGGCGCGAGGCCGCTGCCGCCGGCAAGCGCTACGATCGGGCCGGCGTGGGCTTCGCGCAGGTAGGCGGAGCCGGCCGGACCCTCGATCCGCACCTTGTCGCCCGCTGTGAGTGACGCATGGATCAGCCCGCTGGTGCGGCCGCCTGGCACAGCCCTGATGTGCAGTTCGATGAGCTCTTCGCTGGCGCGATTGGCCATAGAATATTGCCTGGGCGGCGCGCCGGGAACGGTCAGTGTCAGATGTTGCCCGGCGGCGAAGCGGAAGGCCGCGCGATCGGAAAGCCGCAGGCTGAGAGCAAGGATGTCGTGAGTCATGCGCTCGATGGCGACGACTTCGGCGTCCTGGGTCACGGCGGGCCTTGCGACAAAGGCTTCGTCCAGCCATTCGACGGTGACGTCAGCTGTCGGCACCGACCGGCAGGCGAGAATCAGGCCATTGGCCCGATCCTCCTCCGTAAGGGCGAAAGGCGAATGCTTGCCGAGTTCGACATCGCCGGTGATCAGGCGCGACTTGCAGGCGCCGCAGCGGCCGGAACGGCAGCCATGCGGATAGGGAACGCCGGCCTCGAGTGCCGCCAGAAGGATCGTCTGGGCTTCGCCAACGGGGATACGTCGGCCGGGCTGGGGCAGGGTCAGGTAGGTCATGGTCATGCCGCTCGGGTCAGGTCCAGCAGCGCTTCGATCTCGGCGCGCTGGGTTGGGAAGGTGCCGAAGAAGACGTGCTTGCCGTCGATGATGGTGATGGGGGCGACACGCACGCCGGTGCGGCGCTTGGCTTCGTCGGCGATGGCGGGGTCGCGCAGGTCGCGTTCGACGAAGGGGAGCTTCTGGGCGTTCAGCCAGCGCTTCAGCGCCAGGCAGTCGGGGCAGGTGGGCGTGGTGAAGATCTCGATCCAGGGAGCGTTGGGCATGGGGGCCTCGCGTGAGACGGATGGGGGAGGAGCGGCCTGCTGGAAAGCAGGCCGCAAGGTTTGGCTACTCGGCCGGGACCAGCGACGGGGCGCCCGATGTGGCCGTCGCGCGGGCCGGAGCCTTGAAGCGCTTCAGCCGCATCGCATTGCCGAGCACGAAGACGCTCGACATCGCCATCGCACCTGCCGCCAGCATCGGCGACAGCAGCGTGCCGCTGACCGGGTAGAGCACGCCCGCCGCGACCGGGATGAGAGCGGCGTTGTAGGCGAAGGCCCAGAACAGGTTCTGCCTGATGTTGCTGATCGTCGCCTTGGAAAGCGCGATCGCGTTGGTCACGCCCAGCAGGTCGCCGGACATCAGCACCACGTCCGCACTTTCGATGGCGACGTCGGTGCCGGTGCCAATGGCGATGCCGACCTCGGCCTCGGCCAAAGCGGGCGCGTCATTGATGCCGTCGCCGACGAAGGTCACGGCGCGGCCGCCGGCCCTGAGACGCTTGATGGCGTCGACCTTGCCGTCGGGCAGCACTTCGGCGACGACCTCGTCGATGCCGAGCTGGGCGGCGATGGCTTCCGCCGTGCGGCGGTTGTCGCCGGTGATCATCGCGACCTTCAGGCCCAGATCGTGCAGGGCGCGGATGGCCTGCGGCGTCGTCGGCTTGATCGGGTCGGAGACGGCGATCACAGCTGCGAGCTTGCCGTCGACAGCCGCATAGAGCGGGGTCTTGGCCTTGTAGCCCATGCTGATCGCGGTCTCCGCGAACTCCTGCACGCTGATGCCGAGCTTGGCCATGTAGCGGTCGGCGCCGACTGCGATGCGATGCTTGCCGACGCTGGCGCTGACGCCGTACCCGGGCACGGCCTCGAACGCACCTGCCTCACCGAGCACAAGGCCTTCGTCCTTGGCGGCAGCAACGATGGCGGAAGCCACCGGGTGCTCGGACTGGGCCTCGACTGAGGCCACCAGGGCCAGAACCTTCGCACGGTCAAAGCCATTGGCGACTTCGAGGTCGGTCATCACGGGCTTGCCCGCCGTCAGCGTGCCGGTCTTGTCCAGCGCGACGACCTGCGTCGACTTCAGCGACTGCAGCGCCTCGCCGTTGCGGAACAGCACGCCGAGTTCTGCCGCGCGTCCGGTGCCGACCATGATCGAGGTCGGCGTGGCGAGACCCATGGCACACGGGCAAGCGATGATCAGCACGGCGACCGCATTGACCAGCGCGAAGCTGACGGCCGGCTCCGGACCGAAGAACAGCCAGACGGCAAAGGTCAGTGCTGCGGTGACCATGACGGCAGGTACGAACCAGGACGTGACCTTGTCGACCAGCGCCTGGATGGGCAGCTTGGAGCCCTGAGCCGTTTCGACCATGCGGATGATCTGGGCCAGCAGCGTGTCGGCGCCGACCTTGGTGGCCCGGTAGGTGAAGCTGCCGGTCTTGTTGATGGTGCCACCGACGACCTCGGCGCCTTCGCCCTTGCTGACCGGGATAGGTTCGCCGGAGATCATGGATTCATCGACAAAGGACGAGCCCGAAAGCACCGTGCCGTCGACCGGCACCTTGTCGCCCGGGCGCACCTGGATGACGTCGCCGGCGGCGACTTCTTCCAGGGCGACGTCGACGAACTCGCCGTTGCGCTGGACGCGCGCCGACTTGGCCTGCAGGCCCATCAGCCGCTTGATCGCTTCGCTGGTGCGGCCCTTGGCCTTGGCCTCGAGCACGCGGCCAAGCAGGATTAGCGTGATGATGACCGCCGAGGCCTCGAAATAGACATTGACCGTGCCAGCAGGCAGCGCGCCGGGCGCAAAGGTGGCGACCACCGAATAGGCCCAGGCGGCGGTCGAGCCGAGCACGACCAGCGAGTTCATGTCGGGCGCGAGCCGCACCAAGGCCGGCACGCCCTTCTTGTAGAAGCGCAGGCCGGGGCCGAACTGGACGATGGTCGCCAGCACGAAAAATGCGATGTAGAGGCTCTGCTGGCTGATGTTCGTCAGCAGCCAGTGGTGCATCGGCGGAAACAGGTGTGAGCCCATCTCGAGCACGAAGATCGGAAGCGTCAGCACGGCAGCGATGGCGAAGTCGCGCTTGAGATGAGAGAATTCCCGGTTGCGGGCGTCCTCGCGGCTGTCGCCCTCGACGCCGGCCTTGTCGCTGCGGCGCGGCTCGTAGCCGGCCTTGCGGATGGCAGCGTCGATCGCCGAACGGGGGGCTGCACCGGCGAAAGTCTCGACGGTGGCGCGCTCGGTGGCGAGATTGACGGATGCCTTGAGCACGCCCGGTACGGCGGCGATTGCCAGCTCTACGCGACGGACGCAGGAGGCGCAGGTCATGCCCTCGATCTCGACCTCCGACTTTTCGACCGGAACCGCATAGCCGGCACTGTTGATGGCGGCGATAACGGCAGCGGAATCCGCCGTGCGGTCGAAGGCAACGTCAGCGCTTTCCGTGGCAAGGTTGACGGCAGCCGCGGTCACCCCCGGCACCTTTGATATGGCGACTTCGACGCGACGCACGCAGGAAGCGCAGGTCATGCCTTCGATCGGGAAGCTTTGCCGGACGGTGCCGGCCGCTGGTGGGTTCAAGGGAGCATTCATGGTCATGGACCTCTATTTCATCGATTTTCGAACCGAGGTCTAAGGCTTCCAGTGTTGGTAAGGTCAAGCGCTTTCCTGCATGTTTTCCATCTTGGCGCTAACGCTTTGAAAACGTTTACCTATGCTCCCCAATTCGGCTTGAAGGGGCTTTGCCGACGAGGGAAAAGTCGTGGTAACAAATCCGTGATTGAAAAATTGTTGACCTTACAGTGGCTGGAAACACCAGATTGCGGCTACGGCGTCATGCCGACCCGAATGAGGACTTGAAATGCTGAAGATGAATGTTCCCGACATGACCTGCGGCCATTGCGCCGGCATGGTGACCAAGGCCGTGCAAAGCGTCGACGCGGCCGCGCGTATCGACATCGACCTGAAGTCGCAGACCGTTTCCGTTGAAACGTCGGCCGATGCCGCCAAGGTGGCCCAGGCGCTCGACGCTGCCGGCTATCCCGCGCAAGCAGTCTGACAGGGTCGAAAATCAGAGGCGGTGCGGGTGGGGAAATGCCGCCGCACCGCCTTTTTGTATTTCGTCCTGCCGGCAACAACATAACGCCGCCGCGGAAGAGTTTCCGACGCAGTCGAGGCGCCTGCAAACATGACGCGGCCCTGGCCGGCCCCGCTCCCCTAGTATTTCGACGACAAATCAAGCTATGATGTGGCTGGCCTTCCTGCGGGGACAGCGTCCCCCGGGATGCCGGGAGGACAGAGGATGGCCATAGCGCTCGTACTCGTTCTTGTTGTCATTGGCTCGGTGCTGTTTCATGTGCTGAGCCCTTGGTGGTGGACGCCGATAGCCTCCAACTGGGGCTACATCGACAGCACCCTTGTCGTCACTTTCTGGATCACCGGTGCCGTCTTCTCGGCGGTCGTGCTGTTCATGGCCTATTGCGTTTATCGCTTCCGCCACAAGGAAGGGCAGAAGGCGGCCTACGAGCCTGAAAGCAGGAAACTCGAATCCTGGCTGACCCTGATAACGGCGGTCGGCGTGGCGGCGATGCTGGCACCCGGCCTTTATGTCTGGAAGCAGTTCGTCACCGTGCCGAAGGATGCGACCGAGGTCGAGGTCGTCGCCCAGCAATGGCAGTGGAGCTTCCGCCTGCCCGGAGCCGACGGCAAGCTCGGCACGTCGAACGCCCGACTGATCAATTCCGACAACCCGCTTGGCATCAATCCCGAAGATCCGAACGGCCAGGACGATGTCGTGGTCGAAGCAGCCGACCTGCACCTGCCGATCGACAAGCCGGTCAAGATGCTGCTGCGCTCGATCGACGTGCTGCATGATTTCTACGTGCCCGAGTTCCGCGCCAAGATGGACATGGTGCCGGGCATGGTTACCTATTTCTGGCTGACCCCGACGCGGACGGGAACGTTCGAAGTGCTGTGCGCGGAACTCTGCGGCACGGGACATGGGTTCATGCGCGGCATCGTCATGGTGGACACTGCGCAGGACTACACGACATGGCTGCAGCAGCAGTCGACATTCGCCCAGCTGACCGGGCCTGCCAAGGTGGGGGCGCTGGTCGACCGGGCGAAGGCTGCGGCGAAGGTGGAATAGGAGACACGGCGCGACCGCTCGATGGCGGCCTCACCGCGAAAGGCAGAGGCAAGAGCAACAGGTGCACGCATGGTCGATGTCACGCCGCACGGAGCAGACCTGATCCCACCGGCGGAAGTGGGCGAGATGGATCTCTACCATCCGCACAGCTGGTGGACGAAATACGTCTTCTCGCAGGACGCCAAGGTCATCGCCATCCAGTATTCCGGCACCGCGATGGCCATCGGCCTGGTGGCGCTGGTGCTGTCGTGGCTGATGCGGCTGCAGCTCGGCTTTCCCGGCACCTTCGACTTCATCACGCCCGAGGCCTACTACCAGTTCATGACCATGCACGGCATGATCATGGTGATCTACCTGCTCACCGCATTGTTCCTCGGCGGCTTCGGCAACTACCTGATCCCGCTGATGGTCGGCGCGCGCGACATGGTGTTTCCCTATGTCAACATGCTGAGCTACTGGATCTACCTGGTCGCGGTGCTGGTCCTGGTGTCGAGCTTCTTTGCGCCGGGCGGACCGACGGGGGCCGGCTGGACGCTCTATCCGCCGCAGGCGATCACTTCCGGCACGCCCGGAGGCCAGGACTGGGGCATCATCCTGATGCTGGTGTCGCTGATCCTGTTCATCATCGGCTTCACCATGGGCGGCCTCAACTATGTGGTGACCGTGCTGCAGGCCCGCACGCGCGGCATGACGCTGATGCGGATGCCGCTGACGGTGTGGGGCATCTTCACGGCAACGGTCATGGCGCTGCTGGCCTTCCCGGCACTGTTCGTCGCCTGCGTCATGATGCTGTTCGACCGCATCATCGGTTCGAGCTTCTTCATGCCGGCCATGGTCGAGATGGGCGAGCAGTCGCCGCACAATGGCGGCAGCCCGATCATGTTCCAGCACCTGTTCTGGTTCTTCGGCCACCCCGAGGTCTACATCGTGGCGCTGCCGGCCTTCGGCATCGTCTCCGACTTGATCAGCACGCATGCGCGCAAGAACATCTTCGGCTACCGCATGATGGTCTGGGCGATCGTCGGCATCGGCGCGCTCAGCTTCGTCGTCTGGGCGCACCACATGTACGTGTCGGGCATGCACCCCTATTTCGGCTTCTTCTTCGCCACGACGACGCTGATCATCGCGGTGCCGACCGCCATCAAGGTCTACAACTGGGTGCTGACGCTGTGGCGTGGCGACATCCACCTGACCTTGCCCATGCTGTTTGCGCTCGCCTTCATCGTCACCTTCGTCAATGGCGGGCTGACCGGCCTGTTCCTGGGCAATGTGGTGGTCGACGTGCCGCTGTCGGACACGATGTTCGTGGTGGCGCATTTCCACATGGTGATGGGCGTGGCGCCGATCATGGTCGTCTTCGGCGCGATCTATCACTGGTATCCCAAGATCACCGGCCGGATGCTCAACGAGGCGATGGGCCGCTTCCATTTCTGGGTCACCTTCGTCGGCGCCTATCTGATCTTCTTCCCGATGCACTATGTCGGGCTGGTCGGCGTTCCCAGGCGCTATCCCGAACTCGGGGACACGGCGTTCATCCCGCCGTCGGTGCATACGCTGAACGAGTTCATTACCATCGCCGCGCTGACCGTCGGCTTCGCCCAGATGGTGTTCCTGTTCAACCTGTTCTGGAGCCTGCGCAACGGCAAGGATGCCGGCGACAATCCATGGCGGGCGACGTCGCTCGAATGGCAGACGGCGGGCACGCCGCCGCCGCATGGCAATTTCGGCAAGGAACTGCCGGTGGTCTACCGCTGGGCCTATGACTACAGCGTGCCGGGTGCGCCCGAAGACTTCATTCCGCAGAACGACCCGCGCCCGGCGACGCAAGGCGGGCCGGCATGAGCGTCATCCTGGTCTTCCTCGCGCTGATCACGGCCATTGCGGGCTGGTGGCTGTCGCGCCAGCGGCTGATGTCCAAGCCGTGGCTCGAAGTGGGGCCGGTCACGGCCTTTCCCGAGACTGAAGCGCCGATCATGCATCCGGCGAAGATCGGGCTCGGCGTGTTTCTCGCGGTGGTAGGCGCGCTGTTTGCGCTGATGATCAGCGCCTATTTCATGCGCATGGTCTATGCCGACTGGCAGGCAGCGCCCGTGCCACGGCTGTTGTGGCTCAACACCGCGATGCTGGTGCTGGCGAGCGTCGCGCTGCAATGCGCGGTGGTGGCTGCCCACAAGGGGCAACGCGACAATCTCCGCCTCGCGCTGCTGGCCGGTGCGCTGACTTCGACGGTGTTTCTCGGCGGTCAGTTGCTGGCCTGGCGCGATCTGGCGGCACAAGGCTATTTCGCGACCGAGAATCCGGCGGTCAGCTTCTTCTACCTGATCACCGCGATGCACGGGCTGCACATCATCGGCGGCCTGGTGGCGCTCGGCCGGACCAATGTCAGGGCATGGCGCGGCGAAAGCTCGGCACGTCTCGTCCTCTCGACGGAACTGTGCGCCATGTACTGGCACGTGCTGCTCATCGTCTGGCTGGTGCTCTTCGCTGTGCTGATGGGCTGGGCGGCCGACTTCATCGATATCTGCCGCCGGCTGCTGAGCTGAGGAGAACGGGGATGGCCGAAACCACACTGGGACATGCCGACCACACCGCGCCGCGGCCGCCGGGCCTGCGCGGCTTCGTCGCCGACTGGTCGTCGGACCAGCGGGCGTTCAAGGGCGTCTCCTGGGGGAAGGCCATGATGTGGATCTTCCTGCTCAGCGACACCTTCATCTTCGGCTGTTTTCTCCTGTCCTACATGACCGCGCGCATGTCGACTGTCGTGCCGTGGCCAAATCCGAGCGAGGTCTTTGCCCTGCATCTGTTCGGCCAGGACATCCCGCTGATCCTGATCGCGATCATGACCTTCGTGCTGATCTCGTCGTCCGGCACGATGGCGATGGCGGTCAATTTCGGCTACCGGCGCGACCGCAGGAAGACGGCGATCCTGATGCTGCTGACCGCAGTCCTCGGCGCGACCTTTGTCGGCATGCAGGCCTTCGAGTGGACTAAGCTGATCAGCGAAGGCGTGCGGCCGTGGGAGAACCCGTGGGGGGCCGCGCAGTTCGGCTCGACCTTCTTCATGATCACCGGCTTCCACGGCACCCATGTGACGATCGGGGTGATCTTCCTGCTGATCGTCGCGCGCAAGGTCTGGCGCGGCGACTACGAAACCGGTGCGCGCGGGTTCTTCACCAGCCGGCGGGGCCAGTATGAGAGCGTCGAGATCATGGGGCTCTACTGGCACTTCGTCGATCTGGTGTGGGTGTTCATCTTCGCGTTCTTCTATCTCTGGTGAGGTGAGCGATGGCACAGGTCGAAGCGCAGGATCATGGGCTGCACGGGCACGCCGCAGCCGCTCACGCGGCTACCCATGCCGAGGGGCAGCAACACCCGATCAAGCTCTACCTCGTCGTCTGGGGCTGGCTTTTCATCCTCAGCGCCTGCTCCTACGCCGTCGATTATTTCGGCGTTCACGGCTATCTGCGCTGGGCGCTGATCCTCATCTTCATGATGCTGAAGGCCGGGCTGATCGTTGCCGTGTTCATGCACATGGCCTGGGAACGGCTGGCGCTGTCCTATGCAATCATCGTGCCGCCGCTGGTAATCTTGGTTTTCGTGGCGATCATGGTGGTCGAGTCGCGCTACACCGAAATCACGCGGGTGCTGTCCTTCGGCGCCGGGCCGTAACGGCAGCCGGCCGCACCGGGTCGCCGGCGCGTTCTTCGTTGACAGGAAAAATGATGGGAGGAGAATGAGTTTTCTCGTTCTTCGAGGATCACCCCCAACAGAAGGACGCCCAAGATGACGATCGCAAGGAAATTGCAAGACTACATGGCCGGCAAGGGTATCCCCTTCGATACCGTTGCCCATCACCGGACCTCGACCAGCAGCCAGACGGCGCAGGCGGCGCACATTCCGGGCAGGCGGCTTGCCAAGCCGGTGTTGCTCCACCACGAAATGGGCTACGCGCTGGCCGTGGTTCCGAGCAGCCACCGGGTCGAACTCAATACCCTTCAGGACGTGCTCGGCAAGCGGCTCGGGCTCGCCTCGGAAGACGAGGTCGGGCAACTGTTCAGCGACTGCGATATCGGCGCCGTGCCCCCGGTCGGTGCTGCCTATGACGTGCCCGTCATTCTCGACGAAAGCTTCGGCGCGGAGGGCGACGTCTATTTCGAAGGCGGCGACCATAAGACGCTGGTGCATGTCAGTGGCGGCGATTTCCGCAACCTGCTGCAGGGCGCGCAAGTCGCCCGTTTCAGCCACCCTGCCTGACAGGGGCCGGATACTTCAACGCCCGCCCCTCATCAGGGCGGGCGAAGTTTTTTCGAGAGAGAAAATGCGCCGGCGGCTGGGCGCCACCGGCGATGAGTTGGTCAGGCCCGCTTGCCTGCGGTGTTGACCGGCGCCGGTACCGGCGCGGCTTCAATCACCTTGCGGTAGAGATGCCAGGTCGAATGGCCGAGCACGGGCAGAACCACTGCCAGTCCGACGAGCAGCGGCAGCGTGCCGATGACCAGGCCGACAGCGACGATCAGGCCCCAGAGCAGCATCGGTATCGGGTTGGCCATGATCGCGCGCGCCGAGGTCTCGACGGCGGCATAAGCACCGATGTCACGATCGAGCAGCACCGGGAAGGCGATGACCGTCGTGCTCAATGCGACGAGGGCGAAGGCGAAGCCGATGACGTTGCCGAGGATGATCAGCGTCCAGCCGCGCTGGGTGGTCAGCACGTCGCTGGCGAAACCGGAGAAGGTCGCTGGAGCACTGTCGCCGTACAGCCATGAAAACAAGGCCTGCGCGGTGAACAACCAGGCGATGAACAACGCCATCAGCATGATGCCGAGCACGGCAATCGCCGGCATGGCGGGCGAATTCCTGACGTCGAGTGCATGCCACCAGGAGGTATCCAGATTCTGTTCGCGCCGGCGGCTGATCTCATAGAGGCCGATCGCGGCGAACGGGCCGAGCAGGGCGAAGCCCGTCATCAGCGGGTAAATGAGCTGAAGTGCGTTTCCGCCGGAGGTCCATGTAATGAGGAACACGCCGACCACCGGATAGATCAGGCATAAAAAGACGTAGTGTGAAGGTTTGTCCCAAAAGTCTTCAAATCCGCGGCGAAGCGCATCGAATACATCCGAAACCCCTATCCGGCGTATGGCGGGGTGTTCGACGTTGCTGCCGGTTCCTGCTGCGTAGACATGGAAACTTGCCATTAACCATTCCTCCGAGATCGGGCCCGGTTAGGTCGCGGCTTGCGGTGCTGTCGTCCAGCGTGACTGGTCACGCGAACCGCGACCTGCACCGTGGACGATGATAGCAATCATCGCGACCCTTGTCGCCCCTGCCGCACCACGCCTCCGATTTCGCGGTCCTGCTGGCTCCAGAAGCTGCAACGCAATGGAGCATGGCGCGTTACCACAGCCGGGGATAGTATCGCTCGCGTCGACGTGGAGCGCCGACCTGACTTAGGAGATAGCCATGAGACTGACGGCATGGGGCGCATCCGCCCTTCTTGCAGCTTCGGTTCTAGTCAACAATCCGGTCCATGCGGCAGGCGATGCAGCCGCCGGCAAGAAGGTGTTCAGCAAATGCATGGCCTGCCATGACCTGGCGGTCGACAAGAACAAGATAGGCCCCTCCCTGCACGGCGTGGTTGGCCGTACTGCAGGCACGCTCGCCAGTTTCGAAGCCAAATACTCCGATGCCATGAAGCAGGCCGGCGCCGGCGGTCTCGTCTGGGACGAGACCAACATCGCCGCCTACATGAAGGCGCCGAAGGAAAAGGTGCCCGGCAACAAGATGGCCTTTCCCGGTCTCAAGGACGATGCCGACATCGCCAATGTGATCGCCTATATCGAGGAATCCTCGAAGTAGCAGCCAGGTCGGTTGCCTGTGCTGGTATCACGGCGGCTCGTCGCTGCAGCGGCGGAGCTGCAAATAATGCCTATTTTTTGGGCGGCATACTCCAAACGGGGGATGCTGCAAAATTTGGAATGGTGTTGGTAGCTTCGGTGCACCAAACGTCTAACAACTCATAACGTATGTCGGACGAAACATTGCAATTGGCGGCACAGCATTTTGAGCAAGCTCTGTATTGCAGGCCAGCGTTTTAAATAATCTAGCTATTAGTGCCTCTGTGAGGGGGGAAACTGCGGCTTCTTGGGGGACCCTCGGAAGCCGCGACATTTTCCTTTCGCCGCGAGCTTCCCTGATTTCCGATCGGTACGCGCTCAGCCGCAATGCAGCCGTCGGCGTCTAGCAAGACACCTCAATCCGGCGCATCGAAATCGGGCGTGACGGCTGCGATGTTGTAGGCCTCGAGCCGCGCGGTCGGCGCGTCGGCGGCATCGAAGCTCAGGATCGTCGCGGTACCCGGCGTCACCGGAACCACACGCGAGGGCGGAAGCCCCAGGAAGGCATGGCAGGCCGCACGGATGACGCCGCCATGGACGATGGCAAGCGTGTCGCCGTTGCATTTCCTCAGGCAGTCCCTCAACCCGTCGACGATGCGGGCACAGAAATCGGCCCAAGGCTCGCCGCGCTCGGGCGTGAAGGTGCCGGCGCGCCAGGCCAGATATTCGTGCGGACGCTCCGCTTCGAGCTCGTGCTTGACGCGGCCGGTCCAGGTGCCCATGTCGATCTCGCGCAGGCGCGGGTCGAGCGGGGCATCGCCATAGCCGAGCAGGCTGGCCGTCTGGCGCGTGCGGCCAAGATCGGAGACGACGACATGGTCGGGCTCCATGGCCTTTGCGAAATCGATGAAACGCTGGACCTGCCTGATGCCCCGTGGAGACAGCGGCGCGTTGTCGTGGCCCTGGAGCCTGTGTTCGGCATTCCAGGTGGTCTCGCCATGGCGCACCATTATCAATCTCATCAGTCGATCCTTTCACCAGTCATTGCAAAAACCGCACTCGGCTCCCCCAGGAAGCTGAGGCGTATCGTGTCGCCGCTCGCGGCGCGGAAGTAGCCGTCGGCCATTGCGGTCAGCCGCTTGCCGCCGGAGAATGCCGTCACCATGGTGCGCCCGGCGATCGGCGCCGCCTCCTCGAAGCGCGCCGTGATCGCCGGCCGTCCCGGCACGTCGCCGACCATCAGGCCGTGGGCGGGATAGAGAAGCTGCACGCCGTCCTGCGCTTCGGCCCGCCTGGCATCGGCCAGCCGCAGGCCGTCGTAGACGAGGCCGTCGCCGCTTCGCGTCACCTCGATCAGGTTGGCCGGCGGCGTACCGAGGAAGGTGGCGACGAAAGTGGTGCGCGGGTTTTCCAGCAGGTCGAGCGGCGCGCCGAACTGCTCGACGCGGCCGTTGTTCAGCACGGCGACATGGCTCGCCATGGTCATCGCCTCGACCTGGTCGTGGGTGACATAGACAGAGGTTGCCCCGGTGGCCCGGTGGATGCGCATCAGTTCGCTGCGCATCTCGATGCGCAGCTTGGCGTCGAGATTGGACAGCGGCTCGTCGAACAACAGGATGCTCGGCTTGGGGCCGATGGTGCGGGCGATCGCCACGCGCTGCTGCTGGCCGCCGGAGATCTCGGCGGGGTAGCGCTCCTTCAGCGCCGAGATTCCGAGAAGGCCGAGCACTTCGTCGACGCGGGCGGTGCGGTCGACCTTGCTCCATTTCGCCACCTTGAGCGGCCATTCGATGTTGCCGGCGACCGTCATGTGCGGCCACAACGCGTAGCTCTGGAACACCAGGCCGGCATCGCGGGCGCCCGCATCGGCGACGAGGCCGCGCGTGCCGTCGGAAACGGTGCGGCCCATGAAGCCGAATTCGCCTTCGCTCGGCGTTTCCAGCCCGGCCAGCATGCGCAGCAAGGTCGACTTGCCGCAGCCGGACGGGCCGACCAGCACCAGGAACGACCCTTGCGGCACCGAGATGTCGACATTGTCGACGGCGGTGAAGTTGCCGAAACGCTTGGTGACGTTGCGGATCGCGATCGCCGGGACGGATGTGCCGTGTTGCGAGGTCATGCGGATTTCCACTTCTGGACGCGGTTCTGCAGGCGGTGCGCCAGAAGCGTGGCGACGACGCAGAGGACGAGGATGACCATGGTGATGGCGTTGGCGAACTGCATGAAGCCTTCGGCGGCGTAGCGGTAGGCGAGCATGCTGAGGACCGGCGAGGTCGAGGTGAACAGCAGCACCACCAGCGACAGGTCGCGGACGATCTTGACGAACACAAGCAGCGCACCCGCTAGCAGGCCGCGGATGGCGAGTGGCATGATGATGGCGCCCATGCGGCGGAAGAAGCCGGCGCCGGTCAGCCGGGCACTCTCTTCGATGTCGGCCGAGATCTGGCCAAGCACCGAGCGGCCCGACTGCACGGCGTAGGGCAGCAGATGCGCCGAAGCTGCCAGCACCAGAAGCAGGAAGGTGCCGTAGAGGGAAGGCAGCGGGCCGATGGGTGCGCCGAACAGTGCGATGTAGGCGGCGGCAAAGGCGATGCTCGGGATCAGGATCGGGGTGAACGACACCTGGCCGAGGACGGTGGCGAGCACCGAACCCTTGTTGCGGGCGATGGTGTGGGCCAGCGCCAGGCCAAGCGCCATGGTGGTGAATGCCACGGTAACGGCAAGCTTCAGCGTCATCCACAAAGCCTCGATCAGTACGGGGTTGCGGAAGATGCCGGCCTGGCCCTGTGCCATGTCGGTGCCGCCTTCGCCGATCCAGAAATGCGTCGTCCAGTTGGAGAAGAGCGAGCCGTTCTGCAGCGCGAAACTCGAGGCGGTGAGGATGACTGCCGGCAGGAAGGTGGTCAGTGCGCACATCAGCACGGCGACGCAGAACAGCGGCCAGCGCCATTTGCCGAGCGGGAAGCGCTTGGTGCGCCCGCCCTTGCCGGTGACGGTGACATAGCTCTTGCGGCCGGCGACCAGGCGCTCGCCGAGCCACAGGAAGGACGCCGACACGATGATCAGCAGCAGTGCGATGACGAAGCCGCGTTCGGTCTGGCCGGTCTCGATCATGCCGAACAGGCGCGTCGACAGAGTTTGCATCCTGACCGGCAGACCGAGCAGGGCCGGGGCGGCGAAGTTGGAGACCGCGCCGGCGAAGGTGAGCGAGGCTGCGGCGACGAGCGCGGGGGTGACGACCGGTAGGATGATGCCGAAGAAGATGCGTGAACGCTTGGCGCCGGCGACTTGTGCCGCTTCGACGAGATCGGCGCCGACGGAGCTGAGCGCTGCCGAAATGACGGTGAAGGCCAGCGAATAATAATGCGCGATCAGCACGATGAGGGTCGGCAGCAGGCCCCAAGCGAGCCAGTCGGGCACGATGTAGCCGTTGGCCTCGAAGAAGCCGACCGAACCGCCAAGCCGGCTGTTGCGAAACAGCGCGCCCCAGGCAAGGGCTGCGGCAAAGCTCGGGATCATGAAGGGCAGGGTGGCGAGCAGGCCGAGCGTCTTCGGTGCGGGAACGTCGGTCAGCACAACCAGCCAGGCAAGGAAGCCGCCCATCAGGACGCATCCTGCGGCGACGCCGATGCCGAGCAGCACGGTGTTCCAGAGCGGACGCCACCACAGGTTCTCGGACATCTTGCTGGCAAGCACGGCCTGCCAGGCATCGAGGCCTTCAACGGTCAGCGTCGACAGGACGATCTTGACCAGCGGCGCGATGACCAGGACGCCGACGACCAGGATCAGGACGGCGGGTACGAGCGTTTCGGAGCGCAAAAAGCCTCTCCGGGACAACACGGATGTTGCAACGGCGGACATGACATTCTTTCTCGCGGAATTGAGGCGCGGGGCAACCGGACCGTGGCGACGCGGGCAGCAAGGCAAAGGGAACGGACCGGCGCCTCCCCCAAGGCGCCGGTCCGGCCGCAGTCATTGCAGCGTCAGCACCAGGTCGGCGATGCGCTTGCGGGCGGCGGCAGTCTTCACGGGATCGATGCGCCAGGCCTTGAGGTCCTTGAGCGGCACTGAATCCGGGCTGTCTTTCACCGACGGTCGTACGGCATAGTCGCCCGGCACGTTGAAGGGCTCGAAGGCCGGTCCGCCAGTGGCCGAGTCGTCGCCCATCATGAAGTCGATCAGCAACCGTGCCGCAGCCGGGCTTGGCGCCTTGTCGACCAGTGCAAGGACTGCTGGGAACAGAATGCCATTGGAGGGCGCGACGTCGTTGGCTACCTGCAACGCCCAGCCTTCCTTTTCGTTGTCGCGGCGATCGGAATAGGTGGCGAAGCCGACCGGCGGGTTGGCCGTCGTCTTGTCGCCGATGGCCTTGTTGATGGCGTCGCTGTTGGGCACCAGCACGAGGTCGTTGGCGAATAGGTCGCGGATGAACTGCTCGCCGGCACCCTGGAGGTCGCTGTCGACGGCGATCGGCTTGCCGAACTGTGCCTCGTAGGCCTTGGCCATGTCGTCGGGCCGCAGCGAGAACTCGACGAGAAGGTCAAGCAATTCGCCGCGCTGCATCGGGTCGACCATCAGGACGCGGCCCTTCCATTCCGGCGTGGTCAGTTGCCAGACATTGTTGACCGGCGCGCCATTCGGGTTGGCCGCCTCGTTGTACATCAGCACCTTGGTCGACAGGCGCTGGGTCAGCAGCGGGGTTTTGTGCTCGTCGGCGAGCTCTCCAGCCACGCGCGGCGGGATGTAGGGCACGATGCGATTGGTTTTCACCAGATCCTCGTACACGACAGGCGTGTCGGCGATGTAGAGCACGTCGACGGCGTTGACGCCGGCGGTTTGCTCGGCGACGACACGGGCGATCTGCTTGACCGAACTCATGTCGACGCCGACGAGGTCGATGCCGGGATAGGCTTCCTCAAATGCCTTCTCGACCTTGGCGATCCGGCTCGACAGCGAGAAGACGGTGACCTTGCCTTCCTTCTGCGCGAGCGGCAGCAGCTCGGCCGTGCTCATGGTGTCGAGCTCGGCAGCGCTCGCTGCCAGTGGCAGTATGGCGGCTGCTGCAAACAGCGCCCATTTCATCGACTTGAGCATGTTTCCCTCCCAGGTTTCTCAATCGAATTCGTCGAACAGATCCGACAGCCGTTCCAGCGCGCCCATGACGCGGGGCTGGTGGCGGCCGGCAATGGTCAGAAGGATGGCGTTGACGATGGCGAATGGCACCGTCGGCGTCTGGAACTCGCTGCCGGAACGGCCACGAGGTGCTGCCAGCACAAGGTCAGCTTCCGGCTGCATCATGGTGCCGGCAAGGTCGGTGACCAGCATGGCCTTGGCGCCTTGCGCATGACAGTGCTCGACAAGTGGAGCGTAGCTGGTCGGCTGCTTGCGGAAGGCGAGCGCGAGCACGAGGTCACCCTCGCGCATGCCGACGACACGCTCGGCGATGTCGCGGCCGCGGCCCTCGAGCACGATCGGGGTCATGCCGAAGCGGTCGAGCCTGCGGCGCAGGAACTGGGTGATCGACTGGGCGTGGCCCTGGCCGAACAGAAAGATGCGCTTGGCCTCGACGATCATGTCGGCGGCGCGGTTGATGCTGTCCTGGGTGACGGCGAGGCGGAGATGCTCAAGTGCCGCTATCTCGGTGCCGATCAGGTCGAGCAGGAAGTCGCCATGCTCGACCTTGGCGACGGAGCGGCGCATGCGCTCGGCGGCATCCTGGCTCTCGACCAGTTCGCGCTGCAATTGCGAGCGCAGTTCGGGATAGCCCTTGAAGCCGAGCTTCTGGGCGAGGCGGGTGGTCGCCGCCTCATGCACACTGGCGCGTTCGGCAAGCCGGGCGCTCGACAGGAAGGCAGCTTCGGCGGCGTTGTCGAGCAGGGCTGAGACGAGCCGCTGGTCGGCCTCGGTGAGGCGGGTCGAATGGCTTTTGATGCGATCCAGCAGAGTCATCATCTTGCATCCATATTGCATCAGACTCTTAGTATGCAAGGTATCTTGCAGTCAAGTGCAAACGTGTGCAAGATCGACTTTTCTATCTTGCAGGCCGCTGGGCAAGGAAAAGAAAAGGCGCCTGAAGGGGCGCCTTATTGGGAGCAGACCGGGCGATCAGCAGCGCTCGAAGTGGCTCACCTGTATTTCATATAGCCGACGAAACCGGTGATCTTCCAGCGATCGCCGGCCTTGCGGCAGAAATAGAGCGTCTGCCAGTTCAGGCGGTCGTCGCTGCCATCGGCGCGGCGGATGGTGCCGTCGAACTTCTTGCGGGCCACGGCGACGTCGCCCGTGATGTCGATTTCGGCCAGGCGCGTGGCGCGGAAGATGCCGTCGGCCAGCGGTTCGGCATAGACGGTGGCAGCCGTCTCCGCCGCCTGGCGCAGCCACTCGTCGCGATAGACCGATAGCGTCGGGAAGGCTGCATGCCAGTCGTCGGGATTGGCCGAGTTGTCGGCATGGACGCCGAGGAAACGGTGTTCGTCGAAATCGCCCGACACCATCGCCCAGTCCTGGCCGACAAAGGCGGTGATGTCGCGGCGCACCAGCATCTCCCAGATCGCGGCGCGGTCCGGGTCGTTGGGGAACGGGTTTTCGGCAGTGATCATGTCTTGCTTCTCTACTTGCCGGCTCACGTCGCCGGACGGAACGGCTTCGCCAGCGATGCCGGGAAGTGCAATGCGAGCATCTGCCGGTTCTGCGAGATGATCACGAGCACGACGATCGTCGCGAGATAGGGCAGGGCCGAGAGCAGTTCGGAGGGAACGGCAATGCCCAGCGCCTGGCCCTGGAGCTGCAAGATAGTCATGCCGCCGAACAGCCAGGCGCCGAGCAGCACGCGCAACGGCCGCCATGTGGCGAAGACCACCAACGCCAGCGAGATCCAGCCCTTGCCGGCGGTCATGTTCTCGACCCAGAGCGGGGTATAGGCGACCGACAGATAGGCCCCGGCAAGCCCCGCCATCAGCCCGCCGAACAGCACGGCGAGATAGCGGATCCTGATCACCGGATAGCCGATGGCGTGCGCGGTCTCGGGCGACTCGCCGATGGTGCGCAGGATCAGGCCACCCTTGGTGCGGTAGAGGAACCAGCTGATGACGAAGAACATGACAATGGCGAAATAGACCATCGGGTCGAAGCGGAAGAACATCGGCCCGACGACGGGAATGTCCGACAGGAACGGGATGCTCATGCGGTCGAGCGCATCGATCGGGGCCGAACCGAAGTTGCGTCCGAGGAAGGCGGAGACGCCGGAGCCGAAGATGGCAAGGGCCAGCCCCGCCGCATACTGGTTGGTGAGGAAAGTCAGCGCCAGTACGCCGAACAGAAGCGAGGCGGCGGCCCCGCCGAGCGCGCCGGCGATGATCGCCACGGGCATGGGCAATCCGGCAATGACCGCCCAGAAGGCGAAGGCGGCTCCGATCAGCATCATGCCTTCGATGCCGAGGTTGAGCACGCCGGACTTTTCGACGACGAGTTCGCCGAGGGCGGCGAAGATCAGTGGCGTGGCGGCAATGATGGTACCGGTGAAGATGGCAATGAACAGGTCCATCAGGCGTGCTCCGGAATGCGGCGAAGTCGATAGAAGATGAAGAAGTCGGCGGCGAGCAGGAAGAACAGCAATATGCCCTGGAATATTCGCGTCAATGCTGCGGACAGGCCAAGGTTCATCTGCACTGCCTCGCCGCCGAGGAACAGCAGCGACATCAATAGCCCGCCGAGCACGATGCCGAAGGCATTGAGCCGGCCGATGAAGGCGACGATGATCGCGGCGAAGCCGTAGCCGGGCGAGATCTGCGGCGACAACTGTCCCAGCGGCCCGGCAACCTCCGCCATGCCCGCGACGCCAGCGGCAGCACCGCCGGCAAGCAGGCCGATCCAGACGGCCGAGGATTCGCGGAAGCCGGCATAACGTGCCGCCAGGGGGGCCGCGCCGCTGACCGACATCTTGTAGCCGAGGAAGCTGCGGTCAGTGAATAGCCACATCAGGAACACAGCGACCACGGTGATGAAGACCGAGGCGTTGAGCCGGTAGGCATAGTCGAAGGGCTCGAACATCGCGGCAGCCGACAGAAGCGCCGTCTGCGGATAGTTGAAGCCTGCCGGATCGCGCCACGGCCCATGCACCAGCCACGACAGCAGAAGCGTGGCGATATAGGTCAGCATCAGCGTGACCAGGATCTCGTTGGTGTTCATCCGCGCCCTGAGGAAGGCAGGGATGGCGGCCCAGGCCATGCCGCCACAGGCGCCAGCCAGGAACATCAACGGCAGCAGGATGGGACTCTCGGGGTTGGGATAGAACAGGCCGACGCCGCAAGCGGCGATCGCCCCGACGATCAGTTGCCCCTCTGCGCCGATGTTCCAGACATTGGCGCGAAAGCCGACGGCTAGACCGCAGGCGATGAGGATCAGCGGCGACGCCTTGAGCAGCCACTCGGAAAGTCCGTTCAACGAGTTGAGCGGGGCGATGAAGAAGGCCTGCAGCGTTACCAGCGGGTCATAGCCGAGCGTGGCAAATAATAGCGAGCCGACGACAAGCGTAAGCACGGTCGCGATGACCGGCGCCGCCACCCGCATCCTGGCGGATGGTTCCGGTCTTTGTTCAATCCTGTACCGCAACTTCGCCTCTCCCGTTGGTGCCGTTGCCGCGGTCGACCTTGGTCATCAACAGGCCGATCTCCTCGCGGTTGGTTTTTGTCCTGATCAGCGGCGGTGAAACCTGTCCCTGGCAGATGACGAGCAGGCGATCGCAAATCTCGAACAGCTCATCGAGTTCCTCCGAGATCACCAGCACGGCCGCGCCCGACCGGCTGAGGTCGACAAGCGTCTGGCGGATGAAGGCGGCTGCACCGACATCGACGCCCCAGGTCGGCTGGGCGACCAGGAACAGTTTCGGCTGGAGCGCGATTTCGCGGCCGACGATGAATTTCTGCAGGTTGCCGCCTGACAGGCTTTGGGCACTCGCCTGCGGCCCGTTGGCCTTGACCTTGAAGCGCTCGATGATCTTCGCGGCGAAGCTGTTTGCTCCCTTGCGGTCGACGAGACCGTTGCGGACCAGACCGGTGCGATGGGCGGTCAGGACCGCATTTTGCCACAGCGCATGCGGGGGCACGGCGCCGCGGCCGAGCCGCTCTTCCGGCACGAACGCCATGCCTAGCTTGCGCCGTTCGCTGGCGTTGAGATGGGCCGCAGCCCTGCCGTCGATCTGGATCGAAAGGGCATTGCCGTGGGTGCGCTCGCCACTGAGCAGCGAGATCAGTTCGGCCTGGCCGTTGCCGGACACACCGGCAAGCCCGACGATCTCGCCGCCGCGCACCTCGAAGGAGACGTTCTTGAGCTCGACGCCATATTTGTCGCGGGCAGGGGCGGTGAGTCCGCGCACCTCGAGCACCGGCTTTTCGCTCGGCACCGACGGGCTGACATGCATTTCGGGCAGCTCCGCACCGACCATCATTCGGGCGAGTTCGAGCGACGTGCTTTGCTTGGGCCGCGCGGTGCCGGTGACCTTGCCGTTGCGCAGCACGGTCGCCGTGTCGCAAAGCTCCTGCACCTCGTCGAGCTTGTGGCTGATATAGACGATCGAGCAGCCTTCGCTGGCGAGCTGGCGCAGGGTCTCGAACAGCTTGACCACCGCCTGTGGCGTCAGCACCGAGGTCGGCTCGTCGAGGATCAGAAGCTTCGGGGCCTGCAGCAGGCAGCGCACGATTTCGACGCGCTGGCGTTCGCCGACCGAGAGGTCGTGCACCCGCCGGTGGGGGTCGATCGGCATGCCGTAGCGGTTCGACAGCTCGGTGATCTGGCGGGCAAGCGCATCGAGGTCGAAGGTGTTGGATACGGCGAGTGCGATGTTCTCGACCACTGTGACGGATTCGAACAGCGCGAAGTGCTGGTACACCATCTCGATGCCGAGTGCCCGCGAGGTGGCGGGCGTGTGTGCGGCGATGGGCTTGCCGTCGCAGTAGATCTCGCCGGAATCGGCCTGGGCCGCGCCGTAGATGATCTTCATCAATGTCGATTTGCCGGCGCCGTTTTCACCGAGCACGGCGTGGATTTCGCCCGGCATGATCGACATCGAGATGTCGTCATTTGCAACGATGCCGGGATAGCTTTTGGTGATGTTGCGCAATTCGAGGCGTGGGGGCATAGCCGGTCCTGCCATATGGGTTGGACGATGCGCAGCCATAGCCACCGGAGCCTGCGCTCCGGTGGACTTGCTAGCGTGGGGCGGAAATCAGCCGAGCTTGCCGATCATTCCCTTGACGAACCAGTTCATGCCGCGGATGTCGGCATCGGCCAGCACGCTGCCGGCCGCGACCTTGACGTTGCCGTCCTGGTCCTTCAGTTCGCCGGCATAGGGATGGACCTTGCCCGAGCCGGTGTCGGCCTCGAGCTGCTTGAGCTTGGCGATGACGTCGGCAGGGATGGCTTCGTTGTAGGGCGCCATCTTGACCACACCACCGGCAAGGCCGTCCCAACGTGCTTCCGGCTTCCAGGTGCCGGCAGCCACACCCTTGGCGGCGCCGACATAGTCGCTCGACCAGTCGAGCGTGAAGGCCGTGAGTTGCTTGCCCGAGCCGAACTTGGCCATGTCGCTGGCGTAGCCGATCGACCATGCGCCGCCTTCGCCCGCTACCTGCACGCCGGTTGCGGTATCGGTCATCGAGCAGATGACGTCGCAGCCTTGCGAGATCAGTGTGTTGGCCGCTTCCTTTTCCTTGCCCGGATCGAACCAGGAATTGAGGAAGATGGCATTGCAGGTGATGTCGGGATTGACGCTCTGGGCGCCGAGCAGCAACGCATTGGCCGGGCCGACGATGTCGGGGATAGGGAAGCCGCCGATGAAGCCGATCTTGCCCGACTTGCTCATATGCGCGCCGGCGGCACCGGCAACGAAGGTGCCTTCGTAATACTTGGCCTCGAAGGTGCCGAGATTGGCGAGGTGGACGATGCCCGAGCAATGCTCGAAGGCGACCTTCGGGAAGCGCGGCGCCACCTTCTGCATCGGCGTGCCGTGCGAGAACGAGGTGCCGAAGATCAGCTGGTTGCCGGAGGCAGCGAGTTCGCGGAACACGCGCTCGGCGTCCTGCGGCATGAAGATGTTGTCGATGACCGTGAGCGCGACCTTGTCGCCGAATTCCGCCTTGATGGCGTCGACGCCCAGGCTGTGCTGCTTGGTCCAGCCGATGTCGGCAATCGGCGAGACGTAGACAACGCCGACCTTGAGCGGCTCCTGGGCGCTGGCGAGGCCAGCCCAGCCGCCGGTGCCGATAGCTGCGCCGGCAGCGCCGGAATATTGCAGGAATTTTCGTCTGGTGAGATTGATCATGGTGGTAACCCTCTGTTGGTAGTCGGCGCCCGGCTTCGTGCCGGGTCTATTTAGCGGCGTGGACGTGGGCGTGCGCCCCCGCTCCACCGTTATCTCCCGTCTTTTTTCGTGGTGCAGGCTTCGGCGCTTCGCCGGCCTTGCCGTCGAGATACGGCTCCAGCGCCTCGCGCGGCGACAGTTCCGGAAACACCTGCCGGTCCATGATGTAGCCGCGCACGACGGAGCGGTGATGCGCGTCGATCAGTTCCATCGCCGGCTTGAGCCGGCCCTTTTCGAGCAGGTCGATGACGCGGGCGTGGTCGTCGAGCAGGTTGCAATAGTCGAAATCGGCGGTGATCAGCGAACGCAGCAGCGTCGTGCGGCGCACCAGCTGGGCATGGATCTCCTGCATCACCCTGTTGCGGCTGAGGCGGACGAAGACGGTGTGGAATTCCTGGCCGAGCACGTCGGCGAGCGCGTCGTTGCCGGAAGCCACCGCCTGGCGCTGGCGCTCGACATGCTGGCGCAGTTCGGCCCATCCGGCAGGCCCGAGGCGATCGCTGAGCTGGGCGGCGACGCCCTGCTCGACCAGCGTCAGCGCGTCGTAGATTTCCAGCGCTTCCTGCATGCTCGGGCGGGCAACGAAGGCGCCGCGGTTGCGCTCGATCTGGGCGAGCCCGTCATCGGTCAGCCGGATCAGCGACTGGCGGACGACGATGCGGCTGACGTCGAAAATCTCGGCCAGCTCGCGTTCGCCGAGCTTGCAGCCGGGCACCAGCCGGTGATCGATGATCGCCCGCGTCAGAATGTCGGCAATGGCCTGCGAGCGACTGCTCATGGCACCTTCCTCCCCCACCTGCGCACTTTGGCTTGCTCAGCGGTCACGCACCGGCGTTGGCTGCACCTGATGTGCCGCATATCCCGAGTTACGTTTCCCATATCGGTAGTCAATCCTTTCGGCCTGTCAACCAACTTTCTCACATGGCAATGCAAATTTCCATTGATTGATATCCAATCTTGTGTTTCCAATAATGCCATAAAAGAGCTAGGTTCATGGGGAAGTGCTAGCCAGGGAGGGTGCGATGAGCATAGCTGCCCTTTGTAGCGACAGAGTTCTTCTCAACGATTGGCATGTGGTCGCCGACCTCACGAACCTGTCGGCCGCCGAGCCGTTCCAGACCCGCCTTCTCGGCGTCGACATCACCATCCATTGCCGTGGCCGCTACAACAAGGAAGTGGTCCGCAACGATACCGGTGCGCTTGTCAATTCGACCAAGCGCTACGGCTTTCTCTGGGCCTGCCTTGGCACACCGGAGCGCGATATCGTGTTCGTGCCGGAGGCGGAGGAGGGCGACCGTTACCTGGTCACCGGCGGGTCGATCGCGGTCAAGGTTTCGGGCCTTCGGGCGGTCGAAAATTTTCTCGACATGGGGCATTTTCCGTTTGTCCATACGGGCTGGCTGGGCGACGAGCCGCATACGGAAGTTGCACCCTACAAGGTCGAACTGACGGCCGCCGACGAACTGGTTGCGACCGAATGCAAGTTCTACCAGCCTGTCGCCTCGCCGACGGCCAAGGAGGGCTTCATCGTCGACTACGTCTACAAGGTGATACGGCCCTATACAGTGGCGCTCTACAAGAGCAACCCGGTGCACAAGGCCCGGCTCGACGTCATCACCCTGTTCGTCCAGCCCGTGGACGAGGACAATTGCGTCGCTCACCCCTTCCTCTGCTACCTCAAGGACGGCGTCGACCAGGCTGGAATCCGAAACTTCATGCAGTTGATCTTCGCGCAGGACAAGCCGATCCTCGAAAACCAGGTGCCGAGGCGCCTGCCGCTCGACCCGCGCGCTGAAACTCCGATCCGTGCGGATGCTGTCGCCGTCCTTTACCGGCGCTGGCTGCGCGACAAGTCTGTCACCTACGGTGCGATACCGGCGCGGATGTGAACCCGCGCCCTTAGGAAGGAACCCCATATGACCCAGACGAGATGCACGGATCAGGTGATCCTCGACCTTTGGCACCCGCTTGCGGCCGTTTCGGAACTGCCGGTGGGCGTGGTCGTCGACACCGTCCTGCTCGAAGAGCGGCTCAGCCTCGCCGCCGACAGCGCCGGCAAGGCAGCCGTGTGGCGCTCGCGTCCGGAACTTGCAGCGGACAATCCCGTCGACATCGCCGCGCTCGGCGGCACGTTGCCGGTCAAGATCGCCTACGGTTATGTCTGGACCTCACTGGGCAACCCGCCGGCCGATATCTTCCCGATCCCCGAATATGCCGAGGCCGACCGGCGCAGGCTCAATGCCGCGACGCTGGGGGTCAATGTCTCGGCGCCGCGAGCCATCGAGAATTTCCTCGACATGGGCCACTTCCCCTATGTCCATACCGACATCCTCGGCGCCGAACCGCATACGGAGGTGAAGGAGTATGACGTCGAGATCTCGGTCGACCGCGACGAGATCCTGGCCACACGCTGCCGCTTCTTCCAGCCGATGGCATCGACTGCCTCCGACGGCGGCGCCGATGTCGACTACATCTACCGTGTGCCGCATCCCTATTGCTCGGTGCTCTACAAATCGAGCCCGCTGGATGAGAGCCGTCTCGACGTGATTGCCGTGTTCCTGCAGCCGGTCGACCAGGAGCATGTCCGCGCCCACATGATGCTGTGCGTGCTGGACGAGGACAATGAAGACAAGGTGATCAAGCGTTTCCAGCAGACGATCTTCGGACAGGACAAGCCGATCCTGGAAAACCAGTTCCCGAAGCGGCTGCCGCTCGATCCGCGTGCCGAAACACCGATCCGTGCCGACAAGTCGGCCATCGCCTACCGCCGGTGGCTGAGCCAGAAGGGCGTGACCTACGGGGTCATCCCCGCCGCCACCTGAGCGCCCTCAAGGCGCCAACCGACAAGATATCAGCGAGGAACATATGCTCGACCTAGCCAAGACCAGATGGCATCCCATCGCCGCGGGTTACGACCTGCCATTGCGCCACGTCTTCCACGGCCAGTTGCTCGGCCGCGAGTTCGCCGTCTGGCGCGCCGACGACGGCTACGTCAATATCTGGGAGAACCGCTGCCTGCATCGCGGCGTGCGCCTGTCGATCGGCATCAATGACGGCCGCGAGCTGAAGTGCCAGTACCATGGTTGGCGCTATTCGAACCGCACCGCCGGCTGCACCTATATTCCCGCCCATCCGGCCGATGCGCCGGCCCGCACCATCACCAACCGCACCTTTGCGGCGGTGGAACGCTACGGCCTGGTCTGGTCGGCGGAGGATCCGCAAGGCGAGGTTCCGGAAATTCCGGGCCTGGCCGAAGGCGAATTGCTCGCCCTGCGCGGCATCCCGGTCAACGCGCCGGCAGATGTCGTGGCAGCCAGGCTCAAGGGCTATCGCTTCCAGCCGAGTGCCGCGCTTGACGGCAAGGACGCAAAAGTCGCCGTCGAGGCTTCGAACGATTTCACCGTCGCGTTGCGCGCGGTCGAAGGTGGTGCTGCGACGCTCGCCGCGTTCTTCGTCCAGCCGGTCGATTCCAACCGCTCGGTGATCCGCGGCGTGCTCGACGGCACGGTCGAAGGTGCCGCCCGTCTCGCCGTACTGCGCCACCACAACGAACTTCTCTCCGCACTGCGCGTGGCGGTCGAGGCCGAGGCTGCGCACAAGCCCGCGCCGGCACCGCTGGAGCCGGTGATCGAACGCGTCTCGCCCGAACTGGCGGAGATGCCGGAGGAAACCAAGCACGGCCGCAAGGCGACGATCCGAGTCCAGGTGGCGCGGAAGTGGCCGGCCGCCGACGGTATTGCCGGCTTCGAGCTCCGGCCGATCAAGGGTCTGCTGCCGACCTTCCAGCCCGGCGCGCATATCGACGTGCACCTGCCGAACGGCCTGATCCGGCAATATTCGATCACCAACGGCCCGGGCGAGAGCGACAGTTATGTCATCGGCGTCAAGCTCGAGCGCGACTCGAAGGGCGGTTCGACCTGTCTGCACGAGACGGTGCGTGAAGGTGACGTGTTGGCGATCTCCGAACCGCGCAACAATTTCCCGCTGCGCCGCGACGCGGTCCAGACGCTGTTTATCGCCGGCGGCATCGGTATCACGCCGCTGCTGGCAATGGCCCAGGCACTCAAAAACCAGAGCCTTGCGCACGAGCTGCACTATTTCGCGCAGAACGAGGCACAGCTGGCCTTCCCCGAGAAGACGAGCACGCTCGGCGCCTCGCTGAAGCCGCATCTAGGTCTTTCGCCCGACCAGACGGGCGCCATGCTGCGCGAGATCCTCAGCGGCTACGGCCCGGACAAGCATGTCTATCTTTGCGGCCCCGGACCGATGCTCGAGGCGGCACGACATATCGCTGCCGAGATGGGTTGGCCGGAGACGGCGGTGCATTTCGAATACTTCAAGAACACCAATGTCATCGACGACAGCACCAGCTTCGAGGTCGCACTGGCGCGCTCCTGCATGACGCTGACGGTGCCTGCCGGCAAGACGATCCTCGAGGTGATGCGCGACGCCGGCATCGACATGCCGTCGTCCTGCGAGCAGGGCGCCTGCGGCACCTGCCTTGCCACCGTCATCGAGGGCGAGCCCGACCACCAGGACGTCTACCTCAACGATGCCGAGCGCAAGTCCGGCACCAAGATCATGACCTGCGTGTCGCGTGCCAAGTCGGCGCGGCTTGTACTCGACCTCTAGGAGTTCTCCGATGATCACGCTCTATGACTACGAACTGTCGGGCAACTGCTACAAGCTGCGCCTGCTGATGGGCATGCTCGGTGTCGAATGGAAGACCGTTCCCGTCGACTTCTATCCCGGCCGCGAGCACAAGTCGGACTGGTTCCTCAAGATCAATCCGCTGGGCCAGCTTCCTGTCATCGACGACGACGGGCTGGTGCTGCGCGATGCCCAGGCGATCCTGGTCTACCTCGCCTCGAAATACGATGCGTCAGGTGCCTGGTATCCCAGGGACAATCCCGCGCTGCTCGGCGAGATCAGCCAGTGGCTGGCCTTTGCCGACGGCATCACCGGCACCGCGTCCGCGGCGCGGCTGCATGACGCGCTGTTCTACGACTTCGACGTCGAAGCGGCCCGCGCGGGCGCGCATCGGCTGTTCCGCATCCTCGACGAACATCTGTGGTTCGGCGAGCAGGAAGGGCGCAACTGGATCTGCTCGGCATCCCAGCCGACCATCGCCGACATCGCCTGCTTCCCCTACATCATGCTGTCGGAAGAGGGCGGCATCCCCAGACAGGACTATCCGGCGATCCGCCGCTGGTGCGACCGCGTCAAGCGCCTCAAGGGTTTCAGCGTCATGTCGGGCGTGTTCCCCGCAGGGCCGGCCAAGGCTGCCTAAAGTTCGATAATCCGCCGGACGAAATGCCCGGCGCCTACCTCTGTTGGGAGAGAAAGCCATGAAAACCCGCGCCGCAGTTGCCGTCGGAGCCGGAAAGCCGCTCGAGATCATGGAGGTGGACCTCGAAGGCCCGCGCGAGGGGGAGGTGCTGGTCGAGATCAAGGCGACCGGCATCTGCCACACCGACGAATTCACGCTGTCGGGTGCCGATCCGGAAGGCATCTTCCCGGCCATCCTCGGCCATGAGGGAGCGGGTGTCGTCGTCGATGTCGGCAAGGGCGTGACCTCGCTCAAGAAGGGCGACCACGTCATTCCGCTCTACACGCCCGAATGCCGCTCGTGCCCGTCGTGCCTGTCGCGGAAAACCAATCTGTGCACCGCGATCCGCTCGACCCAGGGCCAAGGCCTAATGCCGGACGGTTCGTCGCGCTTCTCGATCGGCAAGGACAAGATCTTCCACTACATGGGCTGTTCGACCTTTTCGAACTTCACCGTGCTGCCCGAGATCGCGCTGGCCAAGGTCAACCCCGACGCGCCGTTCGACAAGATCTGCTACATCGGCTGCGGCGTGACGACCGGCATCGGTGCGGTCATCAACACCGCCAAGGTCGAGATCGGCTCGACGGCCATCGTCTTCGGCCTCGGCGGCATCGGCCTCAACGTGCTGCAGGGTCTGCGCCTGGCGGGTGCCGACATGATCATCGGCGTCGACCTCAACAATGAGCGCAAGGCCTGGGGCGAAAAGTTCGGCATGACGCATTTCGTCAATCCGAAGGAGGTCGAGGGCGACATCGTTCCCTACCTCGTCAACATGACCAAGCGCGGTGCCGACCAGATCGGCGGCGCCGACTACACCTTCGACTGCACCGGCAACGTCAAGGTGATGCGCCAGGCGCTGGAGGCATCACATCGCGGCTGGGGCGAATCGATCGTCATCGGCGTCGCCGGTGCCGGCCAGGAGATCGCGACGCGTCCGTTCCAGCTGGTCACCGGCCGGACCTGGAAGGGCACCGCCTTCGGCGGCACGCGCGGCCGCACCGACGTGCCGAAGATCGTCGAGTGGTACATGGAGGGCAAGATCCAGATCGACCCGATGATCACGCATACGCTGAAGCTCGAAGACATAAACAAGGGTTTTGACCTGATGCATGCCGGCGAGAGCATCCGCAGCGTCGTGGTCTACTAAAAACGGAACCGCGCCTGGGCCTTGTTGCGGGTCTTTTAAGCCTCCCAGCTTGCCCGCATGTTCCCCAAGCCAGGCGTCGGCCGGCGGTGCGTTCGAGGGTTCCACGACCTCTCGGCCGCGCCGCCGGCATCTTTTTGAGCGTTGCAGCCCCCGTCCGCCGAGGGTATGCCGGGCGGAATTGTTTGACGAGAAGGCAAAGCAGATGAAGACCGTTTCCACCTCGAAGTCGCATGGCGGTGTCCAGGGCGTCTATTCGCACGCCTCCGAGGCCTGCGCTTGCGACATGACCTTTGCCGTGTTCGTACCGCCGCAGGCCAAGGATGGTCCGGTGCCGGTGCTGTGGTACCTCTCGGGTCTCACCTGCACGCACGCCAATGTCATGGACAAGGGCGAGTACCGCCGCCTGGCCGCCGAACTCGGCCTGATCATCGTCTGCCCCGATACCAGCCCGCGCGGCGAAGGCGTGGCCGACGAAAAGGACAACTGGCAGTTCGGTTCCGGCGCCGGCTTCTATGTCGATGCGACGCAGGAGCCCTTTGCGAAAAACTATCGCATGTACTCCTACGTCACCGAAGAACTGCCGGCGCTGATTGCGGCGAACTTCCCGGCCGACATGTCACGCCAGGCGATCTTCGGCCACTCGATGGGCGGCCACGGCGCGTTGACCATCGCCCTGAAGCACCCCGAGCGCTTCAAGAGCTGCTCGGCTTTCGCGCCGATCGCGCAGCCTTCGACGGCGAGCTGGTCGAAGCCGGCGCTGGAGAAGTATCTCGGCTCAGATGAAGCTGCCTGGCGCGCCTATGACACGACGCTGCTGATCGAGGACGGCAAGCGCTTTCCCGAGTTCCTGGTCGACCAGGGCACTTCGGACAGCTTCCTCAACGAAGGCCTGCGGCCGTGGCTGTTGGAAGAGGCCTGCAAGAAGGCTGGCATCGGGCTCACCCTGCGCATGCAGGAAGGCTACGACCATTCCTACAACTTCATCTCCACCTTCATGGACGACCACCTGCGGTGGCATGCTGCCCGTCTGGGCTGAGCGGCGAAAGTCGCTGTCAGGGCTTTGAAGCAAGCAGCTTGGCGAAGACATGGCGCTTCGCCTTGCCGACGCTGATCTCCAGCGTTTCGTTCTGAGCCAGATGCGCTGCTATCGCGCTCGCGAGCATGCAGCCGGTGCCGCGCATCATGACCGGGATACGCGACGCGTCGAACCGGATGGGCTCGTGGCCGGGCAGGAGCAGCAGGTCCGTCGACGTTTCTCCCGATGCGTGCCCGCCCTTGACCAGAATGGCGGGCGCGCCTGCATCGAACATCTTGGCGGCTTGCCAGATGATGTCGCCTTCGCCGGCGGCGAGCGGCAGGCCGGTCAACAGCGCCAGCTCAGGCAGGTTGGGCGTGATCAGCGTGCAAAGCGGAAACAGCTTGCGCTTGAGCGTTTCGACCGCGTCGTCTTCGAGCAACTGACGTCCCGAGGTCGAGGCGAGGACGGGGTCGAGCACGACAGGGACCGGCAGGCTGCTCGCCAGTGCCGATGAGACGGCCTCTATGATCGGGGCGTTGCCGAGCATGCCGATCTTCACCGCCTTGACCGGGTTGGCGGCAAATGCCGCGCGCATCTGGGCGGCAACGAGGTCGGGTGCACTATGCTCGATCCGTTCGACAGCGTCATGGGTTTGGACCGTCACGGCCGTGACCGCAACGCAACTGCGCAGGCCGAAGGCCGATACCGTCTCGATGTCGCGGACGACGCCGGCGCCGCCGCTCGAATCGGACCCGGCGACGATGAGCACATGCGGGGTCATCGCCACTCAGCCGTTGCGGCCAGCCATTCGCGCGTCCGCGCTTCGGGATCCGCGTTCAGGGTGATGTCGGTGACGACCGCTGCAACATCGGCGCCCTGGGCGAAGACGCCCGGGATGCGCTCGATGTTCAGTCCACCGATAGCGACGAGCGGTGTGGCACCGACACGCCGCTTCCATTCGGCGATGCGGTCGAGCCCTTGCGGCGCCCATTTCATCGCCTTGAGAATGGTCGGATAGACGGGACCGAGCGCGACATAGTCGGGCTCGGCGGCAAGGGCCGTGTCGAGTTCAGGGTCGTCATGTGTGCTGAGGCCGAGCTTCACGCCGGCGCGGCGGATCGCCGCCATGTGGGCCTCGGCGAGGTCCTCCTGGCCGAGATGGACGAAGTTGCAGCCTTCGTCGATGGCGAGGCGCCAGTAGTCGTTGACGACGAGCTGGCAGCCATGGCGTTCGCAGATGGCCTTCGCCGTGCGGATTTCGCGGCGCAGGCCGACCTCGTCCATGTCCTTGATGCGCAGCTGCACCAGCTTCACGCCCAATGGCACAAGACGCTCGATCCAGGCGGCGCAATCCAGAATGAGGTAGAACGGGTCGAGCTTCATGAAAACGCTGCCATGCCGATGACGGGGGTGGAGGGGACGGCCATGTCGCGCGGTTCGAGCGGGCCGGCGAGGAATGCTTGCCGTCCGGCCTCGACCGCCTTGCCGAAGGCCGCGGCCATGGCGACCGGATCGCCTGCCTTGGCAACGGCGGTGTTGAGCAGTACGGCGTCGTAGCCGAGTTCCATGACGGTGGCCGCATGCGACGGGCGGCCGATGCCGGCGTCGACGATCAACGGCACGCCGGGGAAATGGCCGCGCAGGCTGCGCAGGGCATCGATGCTCTGCGGCCCCCGCGCGGACCCGATCGGCGCGCACCAGGGCATCAACACCTTGCAACCGGCGTCGAGCAGCCGTCCCGCCACGACCAGGTCGTCGGTCGTGTAGGGAAAGACCTCGAAGCCGTCGGCGGATAGGATCTTTGCCGCCTCAACCAGCCCGAACACGTCGGGCTGAAGCGTGTCGTGATTGCCGATGACCTCGAGCTTGATCCAGTTCGTTGCAAAGACCTCACGCGCCATCCTGGCCGTCGTCACTGCCTCCTTGACCGAATGGCAGCCGGCAGTGTTGGGCAGCACGTGCACGCCGAGCGACTGGATCAGCGACCAGAACTGCCCGCCCGCCTTGCCGCCCGAGGTCTCGCGGCGCAGCGAGACGGTGACGATGTCGACGCCCGACGCCTTGATTGCCTCGGCCATGATGGCGGGTGAGGGGTAAAGCGCGGTGCCGAGGAGAAGGCGGGAAGACACCTGTTGTCCGTAGAGTTCGAGCATGGTTCACCCTCCCTTCATCGGTGCGAGGATTTCGATGCGGTCGCCATCCGCCAGCGCGCAGCCGTCGCGTTCCTTCGCGGGTATCACCTCGCCATTGAGGGCCGTGGCGAGCCAGCCGCCTTCGTAGTCGAGCTCGGCGAGGAGTGCTGCGAGCGTGGCGGCCGCGACCTCGTGATTTTCGCCGTTAACGGTGAGCTTCATGGACGAGCTCCTTCTTCGTCCTCGTGACCCAGGATCATGTCGGCAGCCTGCCGCGCCATTGCAGGTGCGAGCAGGAAGCCGTGGCGATAGAGGCCGTTGATGCAGATGTTTTTCCCGTCGCGCTCAACGCGCGGCAGGTTGTCGGCAACGGCCGGCCGCACGCCGACGCCGGTTTCGACCAGTTCGGCCTCGCCGAAGGCCGGATGCAGGGCATAGGCGGCGTTGAGCAGTTCCATCACCGAGCGCGCGGTGATCGGCCCCGCTGCATCGCACTCGATCATGGTGGCGCCGACCATGAACAGGTTGCCGGAGCGCGGCACGACGTAGACGGGGATGCGCGGATGCAGCAGCCGCACCGGCCGCGCCAGCGAGACCTCCGATGTCCTGAGAATCAGCATCTCGCCACGCACACCGCGCAAAGTGGGTTGCGCGGCGGCTATGCCAGTGCAGTCGGCCTCGAAATCCGCCACGTACGGTTTCGATGCGGTGCCATAGCCAAACTCGAAGCGCACGCCCATCTGCACGAGCTTCTCTTGTAGCCCGGGCAGCGCCTTGCGCGGGTCGAGATGCGCTTCCCCGGCAAAGAACAGCGCGCGCCCGAAGCGGCTCTCGAGGTCTGGCTCGAGCGCTGCTATCGCCTCGGTGTCCAGTGAGCGAAACCCCGATGTGCGGCGGCCGAAGCGGTCGAGTTCGGCCGCGTCCCGTGCCGGCGCGACCACCAGCGTGCCGTTGCGCATGACGTGGCCGGGCAGGGCTGCCGACCACCAGTCGGCAGCGTCCCGCCCGAGCGAAAGCACCGGCTCCTCGGCACTCTCGCGCTCGCACCAGGGCGCCAGCATGCCGCCGGCCTGCCATGAGGCATTGCCGGCGATCTGCCTGCGTTTCTCGATCACGGTGACGTCAGCGCCGCGTGTCGCCAGCTCAAACGCGAGCGTTAATCCGGCGACGCCCGCACCGTGGATCAGCACCTTCATGGCTGGTCTGCCGTCTCCGCGGGTTCGGCGCTTTCCACGGCCATGTAGAGGTCGCCGCCGTCGCGGTACTTCGCCGCCATCGCCGCCAGCCCTTCCTTCTGTGCCTCGGCGCGGATGTCGTGGGAGATCCGCATCGAGCAGAATTTCGGGCCGCACATGGAACAGAAATGCGCCACCTTGTGCGCCTCCTTGGGCAGGGTCTGGTCGTGGTAGGAGCGTGCCGTTTCCGGATCGAGCGAGAGGTTGAACTGGTCCTCCCAGCGGAACTCGAAGCGTGCCCGCGACAGCGCGTCGTCCCTGACCTTGGCCGCCGGATGGCCTTTGGCGAGGTCGGCGGCGTGGGCCGCGATCTTGTAGGTGATGACGCCCACCTTGACGTCGTCGCGGTCGGGCAGGCCGAGATGCTCCTTGGGCGTGACGTAGCAAAGCATCGCCGTGCCGAACCAGCCGATCATCGCCGCACCGATTCCGCTCGTGATGTGGTCGTAGCCCGGCGCAATGTCGGTGGTCAAAGGTCCAAGCGTGTAGAAGGGCGCCTCGCCGCAGACCTCGAGCTGCTTGTCCATGTTCTCCTTGATCTTGTGCATCGGCACGTGGCCGGGGCCCTCGATCATCACCTGGCAATCCTTGGCCCAGGCGATCTTGGTGAGTTCGCCCAGCGTTTCCAGCTCGGCGAACTGGGCAGCGTCGTTGGCGTCGGCGATCGAGCCGGGGCGCAGGCCGTCACCCAACGAAAAGACAACATCATAGGTGCGGCAGATGTCGCAGATTTCCTCGAAATGCTCGTAGAGGAAGCTTTCTTTGTGGTGGTGCAGGCACCACTTGGCCATGATCGAGCCGCCGCGCGAGACGATGCCGGTGACGCGGTCGACAGTCAGGTGGATGTAGGACAGGCGCACTCCGGCGTGGATGGTGAAGTAGTCGACGCCCTGCTCGGCCTGCTCGATGAGCGTATCGCGGAACACCTCCCAGGTCAGGTCCTCGGCGATGCCGCCGACCTTTTCGAGCGCCTGGTAGAGCGGCACCGTGCCGATCGGCACCGGTGAATTGCGGATGATCCAGTCGCGGATGTTGTGGATGTTGCGGCCGGTGGACAGGTCCATCACCGTATCGGCACCCCAGCGGGTCGCCCACACCATCTTCTCGACTTCCTCGGCCATCGACGAGGTGACGGCCGAATTGCCGATATTGGCGTTGATCTTTACCAGGAAATTGCGGCCGATGATCATCGGCTCGCTCTCGGGGTGGTTGATGTTGGAGGGGATGATGGCGCGGCCGCGCGCGACCTCGTCGCGGACGAATTCCGGCGTGACGAAATCGGGGACCGCAGCGCCGAAGCTTTCGCCATCGCGGTCGAGTTTTGCCTTGAGCTGCTCGCGGCCGAGGTTTTCGCGGATGGCGACGAATTCCATCTCGGGCGTGACGATGCCGGCGCGGGCATAAGCGAGCTGGGTCACGGCGCGGCCGCTTGTGGCGCGCAGCGGCGCGTTGCGCACGGGGAACTCGGGCGTCAGCCGTTCGGCGGAGACGAAGCCATTGTCTTCGGCCTTGACCGTGCGGCCGTCGTAGCGCTCGACGTCGCCGCGGGCGACGATCCAGTCTTCGCGCAGCCGCGGCAGGCCGCGCTCGATGTCGGTCTTCACCGACGTGTCGGTGTAGGGGCCGGACGAATCGTAGACGGTGACCGGCGGCTCGCCGGCGCTCGGGTGGACCGAGATTTCGCGCATCGGCACGCGGATGCCGGGGTGTAGCGTCCCGGGTTTGTGGACTTTCTTCGAGGCGGGCAGTTCGCCTGTCGTGACTGTCGGGGTGTGGGCATTCATGAGTGAGTCTCCGGTGCAATGGAGACCCAGTTCGTGCGATGAGGAGGAGGTGAGGTTTTGCCTGGGGACTTCGGGCGGGAACCCGAATGCCAAAGCCGGATTGCCCGGCCCGCAGCGCCTCGCACCGTCCCTACGCCAGTGTGAACTGGATCAGGTTCAACGGGTCACTGCGCTGCGCGAGCCAGCAGTATCTCAGCCCCTTGTCGGGACCCCCCTGGTGAGGCCGGCAACATGGGCGACGAATGCCGGTGCTGTCAACGGCCTTTCGCAGAGGCCGAGAGAATGCCAAAGTCCTGGTGTCGGACCCCATTGCGGTTACCGATACGATCGGATAATAGGTCAGTGTTACTGACATAAATTGTCTGGTGCTTGCGGTGTCCGGGGAGGACGTTCGGCCCGCTGGCAAGACAGGAGGAGCATCCGTGACGGACAATCCCTCGCCGCTCAAGTTCCACGTGCCCGAGCCCGAAGTGCGGCCGGGCGGCACGCCCGATTTTTCCAACGTGCCGATTCCCAAGGCGGGTTCGGTCGACAGGCCGCCGGTCGACGTCGATCCCAGGACGATCCGCGATCTCGCTTATTCGATCATCCGCGTGCTCAATCGCGAGGGCGATGCTGTCGGGCCATGGGCAGGCACGCTGACCGACGAGGAACAGCTCGACGGCCTGCGCCACATGATGACACTGCGCACCTTCGATGCGCGCATGCAGATGGCGCAGCGCCAGGGCAAGACCTCGTTCTACATGCAGCATATGGGCGAGGAGGCGGTGAGCTGCGCCTTCCGCAAGGCGCTCAATCCCGGTGACATGAATTTTCCGACCTATCGTCAGGCCGGCCTGCTGATCGCAGGCGGCTATCCGATGGTCGACATGATGAACCAGATCTATTCCAACGAGAAGGATCCGCTGAAGGGCCGGCAGTTGCCGATCATGTATTCGGCCAAGGAGCACGGCTTCTTCTCGATCTCCGGTAATTTGACGACCCAGTACATCCAGGCGGTCGGCTGGGCGATGGCGTCGGCGATCAAGGGCGACACCAAGATCGCGGTCGGCTGGGTCGGCGACGGCGCCACGGCGGAAAGCGATTTCCATGCCGCGCTCGTCTTCGCCTCGACCTACAAGGCGCCCGTGATCCTCAATATCGTCAACAACCAGTGGGCGATCTCGACCTTCCAGGGTATCGCCCGTGGCGGCTCGGGCACGTTTGCGGCGCGCGGCCTCGGCTTCGGCATTGCTGCTCTGCGGGTCGACGGCAACGACTATCTCGCCGTCCACGCCGTGGCGAAATGGGCGGCGGAACGCGCCCGCAGCAATCTCGGGCCGACGCTCGTCGAATACGTCACCTACCGCGTCGGGGCGCACTCGACATCAGACGATCCCTCCGCCTATCGGCCCAAGACCGAGTCGGATGCCTGGCCGCTGGGCGACCCGGTGATCCGGCTCAAGAACCATCTGATCAGGCGCGGCCTGTGGTCCGACGAGCGCCACAAGCAGACCGAGGCCGAAATCCTCGAAACCGTCATATCGGCGCAGAAGGAAGCCGAGAGCCACGGCACCCTGCATGCCGGCGGCAAGCCGTCGACGCGCGACATGTTCGAGGGCGTCTATGCCGAGATGCCGCCGCATCTCCGTCGCCAGCGCCAGAAGGCGGGAGTGTAGCCGATGCCACGCATGACCATGATCGAGGCCATCCGCAGCGCCATGGATGTCGCCATGGGCCGCGACGACAACGTCGTCGTTTTCGGCGAGGATGTCGGCTACTTCGGCGGCGTCTTTCGCTGCACCCAAGGGCTGCAGCAGAAATATGGCCGCTCGCGTTGCTTCGACGCGCCGATCAGCGAGCTCGGCATCGTCGGTGCCGCCGTCGGCATGGCGGCCTATGGGCTCAAGCCATGCATCGAAATCCAGTTTGCCGACTACGTCTATCCAGCATATGACCAGATCGTTTCGGAAGCGGCACGGTTGCGTTACCGCTCGAATGGCGAATTCACCTGCCCGATCGTCGTCCGCATGCCCACCGGTGGCGGCATCTTCGGCGGCCAGACGCACAGCCAGAGTCCCGAGGCGCTTTTCACCCACGTGTCCGGCCTCAAGGTGGTCGTTCCGTCCAACCCGCTCGACGCCAAGGGTCTGTTGATCGCCTCGATCGAGGACCCGGATCCGGTGATCTTTCTGGAGCCGAAACGATTGTACAACGGCCCCTTCGACGGCCATCACGACCGGCCGGTTACGGCCTGGTCGAAGCACGAGCTGGGCGAGGTGCCCGATGGTCATTACACCGTGCCGCTCGGCAAGGCGGAGATCCGGCGCCCGGGCTCCGACGTCACGGTGCTCGCCTACGGCACCATGGTCTATGTCGCGCAGGCGGCGGCCGAAGAGACCGGCATCGACGCCGAGGTCATCGACCTCCGGACTCTTTTGCCGCTCGATCTCGACACCATCGTCGCCTCAGTCAAGAAGACCCGCCGCTGCGTGGTGGTACATGAAGCGACGCTGACCTCCGGCTTCGGCGCCGAGCTCGTGTCGCTGGTGCAGGAAAACTGCTTCTACCATCTGGAAGCACCGGTCGCCCGCGTCACCGGCTGGGACACGCCCTATCCGCATGCACAGGAATGGGACTACTTCCCCGGCCCCAAGCGGGTCGGCGAAGCCCTGATTGAAACGATGGGGGCCTGAACATGGGCGAACATGTCATCAAGCTTCCCGACGTAGGCGAGGGTGTGGCCGAGGCCGAGCTCGTCGAATGGCACGTCAAGATCGGCGATCTCGTGCGCGAGGACGCGGTGCTCGCCGCCGTCATGACCGACAAGGCAACCGTCGAGATCCCGTCGCCGGTCGATGGCGAAATCCTCTGGCTCGGTGCCGAGATCGGCGACACTGTCCCGGTCGGTTCGCCGATCGTGCGCATCAAGGTTGCCGGCGACGCACCGGCCGAAGCTGAGCCAGCCGTCGCGCCGGCTAAGGCGAAAAGCTACGTCGAACCGGCTGCAGCAGAACCTCCGAAACCAACTCCTGCGCCGGCTAAGAAGGTCGAATCCGAACCAGTTGTGAAAGCTCCGACACCGTCCGGAGCGCTGAAGCCCGTGCCGCGCGCCTCGAACTTCGGCCTGCCGCGTCCCGAAGGCGAACGTCCGCTCGCCTCTCCGGCCGTCCGGTTGCGTGCCAAGGAAGCCGGCATCGACCTGCGCCAGGTCCCGGGCACCGGGCCGGCCGGGCGCGTGACCCATGACGATCTCGACGGCTTTGCCGCGCGAGGCTCTGCTGTTCCCGCTGCCGGGCTGCAGGCGAAGACCGAGGTCGAGGAGATCAAGGTCATCGGCCTGCGCCGGCGCATCGCCGAGAAGATGGCGCTGGCCAAGTCGCGCATCCCGCACATCACCTATGTCGAGGAGGTCGACGTCACGGCGCTCGAGGAACTGCGCGCCAAGCTCAACGCCTCGAAGAAGCCGGACAGGCCGAAGCTGACACTGTTGCCGTTCCTGATGCGCGCGCTGGTCAAGGCGGTGGCGGAGCAGCCACAACTGAACGCGATCTACGACGACGATGCCGGCATCATCCACCGCCATGCTGGCGTCCATATCGGCATGGCGGCCCAGACTCCGGGCGGGCTGATGGTGCCTGTCGTCAGGCACGCCGAGGCGCGCGACCTGTGGGACTGCGCCACCGAGGTCAACCGCCTCGCCGACGCCGCCAAGGCGGGCACGGCGACGCGCGAGGAGCTGACCGGCTCGACAATCACCATCACCTCGCTGGGTGCCATGGGCGGCGTCGCCACCACGCCGGTCATCAACTACCCCGAAGTGGCGATCGTCGGCGTCAACAAGATCATGATGCGGCCGATGTGGGACGGCACCCAGTTCGTGCCGCGCAAGATGATGAACCTGTCGTCCAGCTTCGACCATCGCGTCATCGACGGCTGGGATGCTGCGGTCTTCGTCCAGCGCCTCAAGGCGTTGCTCGAGGCGCCGGCAATGATCTTCGTGGAGGGCTAAGGCTGTGAAGGAAATCTCCTGCAAGCTTCTCGTCATCGGCGCCGGCCCCGGCGGCTATATCTGCGCCATCCGGGCCGGCCAGCTCGGCATCGACACTGTCATCGTCGAAGCGGCCAAGCCCGGCGGCACCTGCCTCAATGTCGGCTGCATTCCGTCCAAGGCGATGATCCACGCGGCCGACGAATATCTCAAGGTCAGCGAGATGGCCGGGGGCACCAGCCCGCTGGGGATCAGCCTGACGGCACCGGTGCTCGATCTCGCCAAGACCGTTGCCTGGAAGGACCGCATCGTTGGTCGCCTGACCACCGGCGTTGCCGGCTTGCTCAAGAAGGCCAAGGTCAAGTCGGTGCAGGGCTGGGCGCGCTTTCGCGACGGCAAGACCGTTGAGGTCGACACCGAGACCGGCCTGCAGGTGATCCGCGCCGAGACCATCGTGATTGCCACGGGTTCGGTCCCGGTCGAGCTGCCGTTCCTGCCTTTTGGCGGGAAGGTGATCTCGTCGACCGAAGCGCTGGCGCTCAAGCAGGTGCCGCAGGCTCTGGCCGTTGTCGGAGGCGGCTACATCGGGCTCGAGCTCGGCACCGCCTTTGCCAAGCTCGGATCCAAGGTCACCGTGGTCGAAGCCTTGCCGCGCATCCTGCCGCAATACGATGCCGAGCTGACCCGGCCCGTGGCCAAGCGGCTCGACACGCTCGGCGTCAAGGTGCTCACGGGCGCCAAGGCCAAGGGACTGTCCTCCAAAGGCGACGCGCTGCTGGTCGAGGCCGCCGATGGCAGCGAGCAGAAGATTGCTGCCGACAAGGTGCTCGTCACCGTCGGCCGCAAGCCTCTCGTCGAAGGTTGGGGCCTCGAAGAGATCGACCTCGACCGCGATGGCCGCTTCATCCGTATCGACGAACAGTGCCGCACCTCGATGCGCGGCATCTATGCCATTGGCGATGTCACCGGCGAGCCGATGCTGGCGCACCGCGCCATGGCCCAGGGTGAAATGGTTGCCGAGATCGTCGCCGGCCACAAGCGCAGCTGGGACAAGCGCGCTATTCCCGCCGTCTGCTTCACCGACCCGGAGGTCGTCACCGCTGGCCTGTCGCCCGACGAAGCCAAGAACCTCGGCATCGAGATCAAGTCGTCGCAGTTCCCGTTCTCGGCCAATGGCCGAGCCATGACCTTGCAGGGGGAAGACGGCTTTGTCCGCATCGTTGCCCGCGCCGACAACCATCTGGTGCTCGGTATCCAGGCGGTCGGCACGGGTGTTTCGGAGCTTTCGTCGGCCTTCAGCCTGGCAATCGAGATGGGTGCGCGGCTGGAGGATATCGCCGGCACGATCCACGCCCATCCGACCCAGGGCGAAGCCTTTCTCGAGGCCGCGCTGCGCACGCTTGGCCACGCGCTCCACATCTGACGTGGAGCGCGTGCCCCGCGTCACCTTGTGGCTTGTCTGCGCCCGCCGGTTAGGCTAACAAGCCCACGCACTGGACGACCAGTGTCTTGCACATTCGGGGACGGCCCCATCCAAAAGATGGCGCCGATCAATTGTCACCCCGACCCAATCTCATCCTGAAAAATCGCGAAAACGCTGCGGGCCGGCGCTTGGCCACCCGTGGGCGCACTCGGCTGCGTCTGGATCCCGGGCTTGCTTCGGCGGCGTGCGCTTTTTCATCACCAATTGAACAGACCGGAGAGGCGCTGTGGCGGGACCGATAGAACAGTTTGAAATCAAGCCGATTTTCACCCTCTTCGAGCTTGCGGGGCAGGAAATCGCCTTCACCAATTCGGCCGCCTACATGGTGGGCGTGGCTGTTTTCGGCGGGCTGTTCCTGCTGCTGTCGACAAGCGCCCGGGCCCTTGTGCCGTCGCGGCTGCAGTCGATCACCGAGCTTATCTACGAGTTCGTGTCGAAGACGCTGCGTGAAAATGCGGGCGAGGGTGGCATGAAGTTCTTTCCGCTGGTGTTTTCGCTGTTCGTCTTCATCCTGATCGCCAATCTTGCCGGCATGTTCCCCTATGCCTTCACGGTCACCAGCCACATCATCGTGACCTTCTCCTTCGCCATGATCGTGTTCGCCACCGTCACGCTCTACGGCATCTGGAAAAACGGCCTCGGCTTCTTCCGGCTGTTCCTGCCGTCCGGCGTGCCGCTGGCGCTTTCGCCGATCATCGTGCCGATCGAGATCGTGTCCTACATCTCGCGGCCGATCAGCCATTCGGTGCGTCTGTTCGCCGTCATGCTCGCCGGCCACATCACGCTCAAGGTCTTTGCCGGCTTCGTCGTCAGTCTCGGCAGCATGGGAACCCTCGGCATTTTCGTTGCGATCCTGCCGCTGGCGATGACGGTCGCGCTGACCGCACTGGAACTGCTGATGGCGGTGATCCAGGCCTACATCTTCACCATGCTGACCTGCATGTACTTGAACGACGCCCTGCATCCCGGGCACTGAACGCAGCGGCAAAATCCAAAACACAAGGCCCGCCCGTTGTGGCGGGCCTTTTCGTTTCGGGCCCGGTTGCCAGAAGCGCGCTTCCGCGTGAGCCTCAGCCGAATGGAATGCGCCGTATCGTAACGTCGTCGAGCTTCATGGCTCGTCGAACGAAAGCCCAGGCTTGACGGAAGGGGCGGCCGAACTCATGCCACAGTTTCCTAATGCTGCGCTTCGTCTTGCGACGCGGCTCCGAGAAGCGAGATATGTCGATCGTGCTGTTGAATTCGCCGACGGCTTCGGCTTCGACGGTGCTCCGCTGTCTGACAGGCGCAGGGATCATCTGGTAGACCTTCATGTCGTCGATAACGGGCTGCCCGAACACGAACATGTCCAGCGGGGTGGCAAAGTGCTCGGAGACCTCGATGAGCCGAGCGGCGGCGGCCCGCGAGACGACGTAGCAGGCGCCACCTTCGTGCAGCGAGTGTAGCCTGCGGAGCGACCTGGTCGGCCCCAGGGCAATGCAGTCGTTGCCGACTGCCGCCTTGGTTCCTGTCGTCTCGAGTTTGACGATGTCCGCACCCGCCGGGATCCAGCTTTCGCCGGCAAGGAAGTGGCTTGCGGCAGGGGACAGCCAAGCGTCGTCTTCGACGACCGCCGCGAACTCTTCGCCCGAGTGGAGGAATGCCTGCCAGGCTGACCGATGGCTCAGGAAACAGGCTGCTATGGCTGCCGGCATCCTGTGCCTGGCCAGAACATCGTCGCCGAGCGCGAGGCCGTCGATCGCCGGGATGCGGATGTAGGACAGGCTCAGGCGCTCGAATTGTTCTGCCATGAATGCCAGGCGCCCGGGCGAGCGGTCGAGATTGATCAGGTAGCACTTCATGGCAGCTCCGCCTCACTCCTGGCGCGGAACTTCTAGCAGAGTTGTCGGGGCAAACGAACTCTCTCGCAGACGCAACAAGGCATCCACGGGATCGGTGTCGGGCGCCCCGCTTCCAAAGGTGCGTTCATGCCTGATCGATCGGCCCGGTGTCCTCGCAGTCGATCTGCCGGCTCTGGTTAACCATCGATTAACCAAGCTCTTGCCTGTGGAGCTAAATTAGTGCTCACTAATCTTGCTGAGGGGTTCAAGTGGTGGCGGGAGAGTGGAAAATGACGTTCCGCGAGGTTCGGGAGCAGTTGAGAATTGTCGGAGTCCTGATCAGCAAGAGGGGCAGCAGCATTCGGGTCAACCATTTCGGTGGGATGCCCGAGACTGCATGTTTCACTTCAAGCCTGGACGAGGCGCTAACGGCCGGCCTGTCCATGGCGAGGCCAAAACACCTGCCGAAAAACTGGTGCGCGCATCGCTAGTCGTCATGGCTGCATGCATCGAGGAAGCTCCCGTCCGGTAGCGGGGCGCCGAGGACGTCACCAAGTCCACGGCATTGGCATGTCGTTGTTGCTCCTCATCGCGGGAGCCTAGGGTGCTCTGCCAGAATCATGATAATCTGGAGGGGTTGAACCTCCCATCCCTGGCCCCGCCGGCTTCGGCTGGCGGGGCTTTTTCGTGACGACCGTTTTGCGTCGATGGGGTCAGCGACCTCGCAACAGTTCGGGTACCCGCACCAGCAGGATTTCCGCGGCGAATACCGTCACTGCACCCACGACGATCGAATGGGTGAGCATTTCGGCGAGCACTTGTGGCAGACCGCCGGACAAGGCTCCCGCCAGTGCCGGGATACCCAGACCCGCCATGAGACCGAGGGGCGCGACCAGGTTCTTGACTGCCGAGCCGCGATCCTGGCTGGCCATCTGGATACCGGTCATGACAACCGTGGCGGCTGCCGGCAAAAACAGGCCGCCGACGACCGCTGCCGGTGTTGCGACCAGCACCGCCGCGACCTTGGGCAGGAAGGCAAGCGCGATGAAGATGAAACCGGCGACGCGTACGACATGCCGGCTGGCGACGCCCGTCAGCCTGATCACGCCCAGGTTCTGGGCGTAGGCAGTGGTGCCGAAGCCGCCGATCAGGGCGGCAAGCATCGACCCGCCCGCCTCGCCGGCGATACCGGCATTGACGCGCCTGTCGGTGAGTTCGACACCGGTCAGCCGCGCGGTGGCCTCATACATGCCCATGGCCTCGACGACCGCCACCACGAAGACGATGCACATGGTGATGGTGATCGCAGGGTCGAAGGTGAGGGAGCCATAGGGCAGGAGCTTGGGGAAGGCGATCCAGGGTGCCTGGCCGACGCCCGAGAAGTCGAGCTGGCCGAGGCCGAGGGCCAGAGCGTCGCCCACGATCAGGGCGATCAGGAAGCCGAACATCCGAAAGGTGCCGCCAAGCGCTGAGCTGACCAGAACGACTGCGGTTGTCACGCAGGCGAGAAAGATGCTCTGGCCGGTGGCAAAATTCGACGTGCCAATGCCGCCGAAGAACTCCATGAAGGTGAAGCCGGCAAGAGCTATGCCGACCAGGGTGATGATGGTGCCCGACACAGCCGGGGAAAGCAGCCGCCGCAGCCGGGCGAACTGACCCAGCACCGACAGGATGAACACGAACGCCGCCCCGATGATCAGCCCGAGACTGGCGGCCGAGATGGTGCCGGCCTTGTAGTAGCCGATCGCCAGCGGAGAAAACGCCGAGGACGGCCCCTGCACCACCGGCAGCCGCACCAGCTTGGTGCTCTGGACGACCGTGACGATACCGGCAGCAAGGAAAGTCGCCGTCACAAGATTGGTCGCCAGGGCGGCGGAAAAGCCCGCCACCGAGGCTATGAAGATCGGATCGAGCCAGGCATTCGACACCAGCGCCTGCTGCAACCCCAATGCGATCCGGCGCTGGGCGGGGATGATCTCCTCGACATCCCCGACCACGCCTTGGTCTACGTCATGCTCGCCCGCATGGGCATGAACATATTCAGCCATGATACCTCCTCCCAGAAGTATGTGCCGCCTGCGCGGCGTTGAGTGATGTTGTTGGCTAGGCTTCGAGGCACTGCATGCGGCGCGAATGCCGGGCATGCTCGGCAAGCACGTTGCCGAGCTCGGCCATCACCGGGCGGCCGTCCTCGACCAGGATCTTGCCGTTGACGACGGTGGTGCCGGCGACGGCCGGGCCACAGCGCAGCCAGGCTTCGACCGGGTCGCTGTGGGCGCCGGCGAGAGCCACCTCCGACATGCTCCAGAGGACGAAATCGGCGCAGGCGCCGGGCCTGAGGTGGCCGATCTCGTCTTCCCAGCCAAGGCAGGCCGCGCCGCCGCGGGTTGCGATATCAAGCGCGTCGCGCGCCGACATCGAATGAGGCCCGTTGCGGTAGCGCCCGAGCAGCAGTGCGGTGCGCGCCTCCAGCCACATCGAGGCATGGTCGGTTGATGCGGAGCCGTCGCAACCGAGCCCGACTCGCATGCCGCGAGAGCGCAGGCCCATGGCATCGGCCGAACCGCCGCCAATCAGCATGTTGGAGCACGGACACTGCGTGGCGCAGACGCCGGCATGCGCAAGCCGGCCAATCTCCGCATTAGTGGGGTAGATGAAATGCGCGACCCAGGAGCGCTTGCTGGCCCAGCCGACACGCTCGAAATACTCGGTCGGCGTGCAGCCATAGACCTCGGCGCAATACTTGTCCTCCTCCGGGTCCTCGGCGAGGTGGGTGTGCAGCCTGAGATCGTACTTGTCGGCGAGGCGCGCCGATTCCGACATGATGCGCTCGGTGACGGAAAACAGGGAGCAAGGCGCGAGCGCCACGCGCGTCATCGCTCCCGGCTTGGCGTCGTGATACGCCTCGACCAGACGGATGCTGTCGTCGAGGATGTCGTCCTCGCGCTGGACCACCGAGGCCGGCGGCAGCCCGCCATTCTCGACCGAACGTGTCATCGATCCGCGCGTCGCATAGAAGCGGAAACCGATGTCGGTGCTGGCGCGGATCTGGGCGTCGATGAGCTTGGGCTTGGGATGGACATACATGTGGTCCATTGAGGTGGTGCAGCCGCCCATCAGCAGTTCGGTCATCGCGACATAGGTCGAGGCATAGACGGATTCCTCCGTCAGGCCCGCCCACATCGGATAGAGGCCAGTCAGCCATTCGAACAGGGTGCCATTGGTCACCGGCGCGTAGGAACGCGTCAGGTTCTGGTACATGTGGTGGTGGGCATTGATCAGGCCGGGCGTGACCAATCGGCCATGCGCGGAGATGGTCTTCGCAGCGGCCGGTTCGTCGCCGGCCTTGCCCACTGAATGGATTCTCTTGTCTTTGACGGCGATCCAGCCGCCGGCGATTTCCCAACCGCGATCGACATACACGTATGCGTCACGGACGAGCAGGTCTACGGACATGCAACTTCTCCAGGTCGGTTCTCATTCGACTCGACGAAGCTGCCTTTCAGCCTCGTCGCGCTATGAGCCCTGTCCCTGGAATTGCGAGTTCCGGATCGTCATCGACTGGTAGGTTGAGCGGGCTTGCTCTGATCATGCTGTCTGGAAGCCGACTGACGCTGCAGTCGCCGTCCTCGCCTGAGCGAAAGCTCGCGCGTTCGCATCATCAGGCATTGGCGATGCAATCGCAGATTTGCCCTTGTGTCAAATTATTTTCATTTGAGGATGCTGCGCGGCAGAGCGGGCCGCGCCGCAACGATGGTTCGGCTAGGGGCTTTGCGCTTGGAGATCAAACGAACGGCCCGCCCGGATGCTCGATCCAAGCGGGCCATTGGCATTGCGTAGGTGGCGGGGGCGGGTGGCCGACGCAACGCTTGCACGCTGCATTTAAGGCGTCACGTCGGCGTTACCCCACCTGCCCATCATGCATCTTACTCCGCGGCGGCTGGCAGGCAATTAGCTCAATGGATGGATGGCAGGGGCTAGGCCTATTGCATCAGAACGACATCGGTTCGTTGGCGCTGCGTTCAGCATGAGCTTGGCTCGCGAAACCTGCGAAACAGCAGGTCGCTCATGATCACAAAAAGTATACGATATAATATTGATATTGTGCATAATATGGCCTGAGAAAACCTCTCTGGGGTGATCATAAAGCTGCTCCAACGTCAGGATCGGTTTGGCTCGCCAAGCGAAGCCGGAAGCATAACTCCAAGTTTGGAAATCACATTGTTCGGAAAGGCGGAAGCCACTCAGGAAGCTTCACAGGCGTCTGGTGTCATGTCATTGATGCATACGATATTGACATTAAATTGTATACATGAAACGAATTGGCAATTGCGCTTTCCAACTCGATCTCGGGAGGAAACTGAGTGCTGCAGGACGCCGATGTCGTTCTTTCGGTCCGTAATCTGAGGACCGCTTTTGTCACCCCTGCCGGCGTTGCCCGGGCGGTTGACGACGTAAGCTTCTCGCTCAGCCAGAACGAAATTCTCGCCATCATCGGCGAGTCCGGTTCCGGCAAGACGGTGACCGCGCTGTCGCTGATGAAGCTGGTGCCGACGCCACCGGGCAAATATCTCGGCGGTGAGATCGAGATCGATGGAAAGAACATCCTGGCTCTCAGCGAGCGCGAACTCGAAGACGTGCGCGGCAAGACCATCGGCATGATCTTCCAGAACCCGCGCGCCTCGCTCGATCCGTCGTTCACGGCCGAGTTCCAGCTCGTCGAGACCTTGCTGCGGCACAATCCAGAGCTCGATCGCAAGGCCGCACGGGCCGCTGCCCGCGCAGCACTGATCGAGGTTGGGTTCGCCGATCCCGACCGGGTGCTGGCGAGCTATCCGCATCAGCTCAGCGGCGGCATGTGCCAGCGCGTCGGTCTGGCAATGGCGCTCGCCTGCCAACCCAAATTGCTGATCGCCGACGAGCCGACGACCGCGCTCGACGTCGGAGTGCAGGCGAAGATCCTGCTGCTGCTCAAGAACCGCAGCCGCGACACCGGCCTGCCGATCGTCTTCATCACCCACGACATCGGCGTTGTCCGCGCCATCGCGACGCGTGTGCTGGTGATGTATGGCGGCCACGTGCAGGAGGAAGGTGCGGTCGAAGACCTGCTCGCCACGCCGCATCATCCCTATACCCAGGCGCTGATCCGCTCGATTCCGGACCCGGACGAGGACCACGGCAGCATGAGCTACATTCGCGGCGAGCCGCCAAACCTCCTGGCGCCGCCGAAGGGCTGCCGGTTCGCCCCGCGCTGCGAGCACGCCATCGGCCGCTGCCGCGAGGAGGTTCCGGCGTGGCACAATCCCGAGCCGGGACGTTACGTGCGCTGCCACCTGTTCGACCTGGAGGCACGGCAATGAGCGCCCAGAACCTGATCGAAGTTCGCGACCTCAACAAGGCCTTCACGGTCAGGCGCGGCGCCTTCTTCCGCCGCACGACCGCAAGTACCAAGGCCGTCAACAATGTCAGCCTCGATATCAGGAAGGGCGAGATCCTTGGCTGCGTCGGCGGATCAGGCTCGGGCAAATCGACGCTCGGCCGCATGATCCTGCGGCTGATCGAGCCCGACAGCGGCGAGGTGTGCGTTATGACGGGCAGAACCTCGGCGCGCTTTCCCAGGAAGAGATGCGGGGCTTCCGCCGCCGCATGCAGATCGTTTTCCAGGATCCGTTGCAGTCGCTCAATCCGCGTCGGACCGTCGCCGAGAACGTCGAGCGGCCGCTGCTCAACTTCGGTACTCCGAAGGCCGTCGCCCGCCGGCGCGTCGAGGAACTGCTCGAGCTTGTCGGCCTCGATCCGACGCAGTCCTATCGTTATCCGCACGAATACAGCGGCGGCCAATGCCAGCGCATCGCCATCGCCCGCGCCCTGGCGCTGGAGCCGGAATTCCTGTTCCTCGACGAGCCCGTCTCGGCGCTCGACGTCTCGATCCAGGCGCAGATCCTGAACCTGCTGGGAGACCTTCAGAAGAAGCTCGATCTCACATTCCTGTTCGTTTCCCACGACCTGAAGATCGTGAAGCAGTTCTGCGACCGTACGATCGTCATGTATCGCGGCAATATCCTTGAGACGGGGTCGAGCGAAGCCGTCTACCGCGAGCCGAAGCATCCCTTCACCCGCGATTTCCTGGGAACCGTCCTGCACGTGCGCGGTGACATGCGCTGGGAGCAGGCGGCCGAACGCGCCGAAGACCTCGAGGGTACGGCCAAGCTTGGGGGCGCGTGCTGCCCCTATGTCGGCAATTGCGCGGACTGCTTCGATGCGTGCCGCGGATCCGCACCTCCGCTGATCGAAATAGAAAACCAGCGGAACGTCGCCTGCTTCCTCTACGACCACCGCTGAGGGGCGGTGGCGCGGAGGAAGAAACATCTGTCCAACTGGGAGGAAAAGCATGATGTTTCGGAAGTCCAACGCCTCAAGACAAATAGCGCGCCGAATGCGCGATCGCCTGGCCGGCACCGCTCTTGTGTTGCTCGCCGCCAGCTTCGGCAGCACCGCGGTCGTCGACCTGGCCCACGCCGAGGGCAACACCATCGTGTTCGCGGTCGAGTCCGATTTCAGCCGCCTCGACCCGCACGCCTCGCGCACCTGGAACACCTTCAAGGTGGTGCGTCACATCTTCGAAACCTTCGTCGAGGAGGACCTCACCAAGGGTGGCTCAGAGACACCGGCGATCGTGCCTGCGCTCGCCGAAAGCTGGGATGTTTCGGAAGACGGCAAGTCCTACACCTTCCACCTCCGCAAGGGCGTGCAGTTCCATGACGGCACGCCGTGGAATGCGGAAGCTGCGAAATTCAACATGGACCGGATGACGGACAAGAATTTCGAGTTCCATCAGCCCGTCTCGCCCGGCCTGATGGGCTGGATGTGGCAGGACCTGGCCGGCTACGAAGTGGTCGACGAAAACACCTTCAAGATCAATCTCAAGCAGCCCAATGCCGAGTTCCTGCGCCGCATGGCGGCCGGTGGCTCCGGTGCGCCGCGCATGATCAGCCCGACGGCGGTCAAGACCTACGGCAACGACAATGTCGAGCAGCATCCCGTAGGCACCGGGCCGTTCAAGTTCGTCGAGCGTGTCGTTGGCGAGAAGCTGGTCATCGCCCGCAACGACGCCTACTGGAACGAGGCGCGCAAGCCGAAGGCGGACCAGATCGTGCTGCGCGGCATCCCGGAAGTCGCCACCCGTGAACTCGCGCTGGTCGGCGGCGAGGTCGACGTCATCGGCACGCCATCTCCCGACTCGCTCGAATTCCTCAAGCAGCAGGGCATGCAGATCATCTCGGGCGACAGCCCGATGCTCTATGTCATGTGGATCAATACCAAGGATACGCATTTCAAGGATGCGAAGGTGCGCAAGGCGATGTGCATGGCCATCAACCGCGAGGACATGGCCAAGTATCAGCGCAAGGGCCTGGCACGGCCGTCCTATGGCGTCCTCAATTTCGGCGGCCCCGGTTACGACCCGGGCTACAAGGATTGCGAATACGATCCCGAGGGCGCCAAGAAGCTGCTTGCCGAGGCCGGCTATCCCGACGGCTTCACCACCCGCATGGACTGGACCTTCGGTGCCGGCGCCGACGTCAACACCAAGGGCGATGCGGAGTGGCTGCAGCGCGACTTCGAGAAGGTCGGCATCAAGGCGTCGATCGAGATGTTCGACAACAACACCTTCTGGGAAATGATGTCGAAGGGCATGCGCGACGGCACCGGGCTCACCTCGGCATCGTGGGGCGAGAGCACGTTTGCCTGGCTCGACCAGGTCCTTGCCGTCGGTGCGCTGCCGCCGAACTGCTGCAACTCCGGCTACTACAGCAACCCCAAGATCGACGAGTTGCTGTCTGCTGCCCGCGGTGCTGCGTCCAGCGAGGCGATGGACAAGAAGCTGCACGAGATCCGCGATATCATCGCCGGCGACATGGCCTTCACCTCGTACTACACCGCCATGTCGACTTATGCCGCGCGGCCCGAAGTCAAAGGCTTCGTGCTGGCGCCGCAGCACTGGTTCGACCTGACCGGCATCACCAAGCAATAGACGTCACACATGTCCGGCCGGCCCGTTTTGCGGGCCGGTCGGCGGTGCAGTTGGGAGGCTGTCCGTGTCGATCATCGCTTTCATCGGAACCAGGATGCTCTATGCCGTGCCAGTGCTGCTCGGCGTGACCGTCATCGTATTCCTGTCGTTGCAACTCATTCCCGGCGACATCGCGCTCACCCTGCTCGGCCGCATGGCCACCCAGGCACAGCTCGAAGCCCTGCGCCTGGATCTCGGGCTCGACCGGCCACTGCTCGTCCAATACGCCGGCTGGCTGCTCGACCTGTTCAGGGGAGACATCGGCAACTCGATCTCGCAGCAATTGCCGGTTACCCAGATCCTCGGCCCGAAGATCGTCAATTCGCTGATCCTGATGGCGGGCAGCCTGGCGCTTGTGCTTGCCGCCGGCTTCCTGCTCAGCGTGGCGTCGGCACCCCGTTTCCGCACTTTTGCCGATCGCGCGGTCGTCGCACTCACCCTCGTTCTGGCCAGCTTGCCGGTGTTCTGGCTGGGTATCGTGTTGCTCTATTTCTTCGGCTTCAAATGGAAGCTGTTCCCGATTTCCGGCATGTACAACATGGTCGATCCGGGAGGCCTCGGCCAGTTGCTGCATCACATGGTGCTGCCGGCCATCACCACCGCGGCGTCTTCCATTGCCGTCGTCACCCGCGTCACGCGTTCGCGCATGATAGACGTGCTTGGCCAGCCCTACGTCCTTGCCGCCCGGGCGAGGGGACTGAGCCGCAGGCAGATCGTGCTTCGCCACGCGGTACGCAACACCTTGCCGACCTTCGCCAATATCGGCGGCCTGCAGATCGGCTATCTCTTCGGCAGCGTCATCTTCACCGAAATCATCTTCAACTGGCCGGGCGTCGGGCTCCTGCTATTCGATGCCATCATGCAGCGCGACGTGCCGGTCATCCAGGGTTGCGTGCTTGTCGTGGCGATCGTCTTCGTGCTCGGCAACATGGTCTCGGACGTCATCGTCCATGCCCTCGACCCCAGAAAGCGGTGAGACAACCATGAGCGTGACCTCCATGGCAACGACCAGTCCTGTCCCCAGCCAGCGCTTCAGCCCGGCGCGCCGCTCCAACCTCTATTTCGTCTGGCGCGGCGTGCTCGGCGATCCGGTGGCCCGCATTGCGGCGGTCATCATCCTGCTGCTGGTGCTTTGCGCGATCTTTGCGCCTTATCTCGCTCCGTTCCCGCCCAACGAGGCCGATCCCGCCCTGCGCCTGCAGGGGCTGGGGACGCCGGGTCACCTGCTCGGGCTCGATCACCAAGGCAGGGACATTCTCTCCCGCCTGATCTATGGCGCCCGCCTGACCCTGCTGTCGGGCGTTGTTCCGGTGATCCTGGGCGCGGCCATCTCGATCCCGCTTGGGCTGATCGGTGCATGGTATCCGCGCCTCGGCGAAGTGGTGATGCGGGTGATGGACGTCTTTTTCGCGTTCCCGATGGCGCTGCTGGCGATCATGCTTGCAGCCCTGATGGGGCCCGGCCTTGGCAACATGATGATCGCGCTGGTCGTCACCCTGATCCCCTACAACACGCGCGTGGTCTATGCCGCCGCGAGCCAGGAGCGCGAGCTCGCCTATATCGAGGCGGCCAAGGCGATGGCGACATCGGACCTCAAGATCCTGTTCGTCGAGATGTTGCCCAACGTGGTCGCCGCTTCCGTGGTCTACAGCTGCACCATCGTCGGTGCGGTCGTCATCACCGCGGCCGGGTTGAGTTTCCTGGGCCTCGGGGTCCAGCCGCCGATCGCGGAATGGGGCATCATGACCAGCGAGGGCAGGAGCTACGTCTTCGTCGCGCCGCATATCGCAGCACTCCCTGGCCTTGCGATCACCGTGCTGGTCATGGCGTTCAACCTGCTCGGGGACTCGCTGCGGGATTCGCTCGACCCCAAGACCAGGCTGCAGCTCGTCAAGCATCGCGCTGCGCCCTCGGCCGACGATGAAGGCAAGGCGTGATGCCGATAAAGACGGTCATCCGAAACGCGCGCATCCTGACACTCGACGAGCGCGATACCGAATATGCCGAGGCCGACATCGTCATATCGGGCGACAAGATAGAAGCCCTGGGACCGGGTGCTGCGAAAGAGGCGGGTGAGGGCGCCCGTATCATCGACGGCAAGGGGCTGCTTGCGATGCCCGGTCTCGTCAACGGCCACTTCCATTCGCCCGGAAATTTCATGAAGGGGGCGCTAGGCAACTCGCCGCTCGAGCTGTTCATGCTCTACGAGGTGCCGCCGCTGATGGATCAGGTGGCCTCGCCGCGCTTCGCCTATGTACGGACCATGCTCGGCTGCATCGAAATGCTGAAGCAGGGCGTCACCTCCGTCCACGACGACTGTTTCTTCGTGCCGGTGGTCACCGATGACGAGGTCGACGCTGTCATGCGCGCTTATGCCGACGCGGGCATTCGCGCCACGGTCACGCTCGACCAGCCCAATGTGCCCGAGCACCAGAAATATCCTTTCCTGAAGGATTTCCTCCCCCCGCATCTGCTCAAGCGCATGAGCGAGGTGCGGCTGATGACAGATGCCGAACTGCTTGGCTGCTACGACCGCTTCATGGCCACCTGGCATGGCACCGAGGCCGGTCGGTTGCGCTGCGCGGTGTCATGCTCGGCGCCGCAGCGCGTGACGCCGGCCTATCTGCAGGCGCTTGGCCGGATCGCACGTGAACGCGACATTCCCTACAACATGCACATTCTCGAAACCCGCCTGCAGCGGGTGCTTGGCCAGGAGAATTATGGCAAGTCGCTGATCCGCTACGTTCACGACATGGGCGTGCTCAATGAACAGGCGATGGTCATCCATTCTATCTGGGTCGACGATGACGATATCGCGCTGCTTGCCGGGTCCGGATGCTCGGTCGCGCACAATCCTGTGTCGAACCTCAAGATCGGCAGCGGCGTCATGCCGTTCCGACGGTTGCAGCAGGCGGGCATCAATGTCTGCATCGGCAATGACGAGGCCTCTACCGATGACGGCATCAATCTTTGGACCGTGGCCAAGGTTGCAGGCCTCGTGCACAATATCGGCGACCCCCGATATGACGACTGGCCTCGGCCGGTCGAGATCCTGACCGCACTGACGTCGGGCGGCGCGAAGGCCATGCGGCTGCCGCAACCCTCGGGGCGTCTCGCGCCCGGCTTCCAGGCCGACATCATCCTGCTCGATCTCAATTCGCTGGCGTTCACGCCGCTAAACGACCTGAGGCGGCAGCTCGTCTATTGCGAGAACGGCTCCTCGGTCGTCACCGCCATGGTTGGCGGCGAGATCGTCATGGAGAACCGCAAGCTGCTGACCGTCGACGAAGACGCGATCAAGGCCGAGGCACGTTCGCTTGCCGGGGAATTCTCCGAATACATGGCACGCTGCAAGTCGGCCGCCGACGAGCTCGAGCCGTACTATCGGCAGATGTATCTTAAGGCGCTCGACACGCCGGTCGGCCTGAACAGATGGGCCGGCCCGATGGTGCCGTAGCCAGCGCCGTTCGCCACCACAATCAATTGCGACAACCGGATAGTTTCCAGCATGACCACGACACGAGTGAAAGCGCGCTACGTCATCGGTTTTGACGGTCAAGGCCATAGGACGATGAAGGACGCGGAAGTCGTCTATCGTGGCGACACCATCATCTTCGCCGGACGCGGCTATGAAGGGCCGGTGGATCAGGAGATCGACGGCGGCAACGCCATCCTCGGGCCCGGCTTCATCGACCTCAACGCATTGGCCGATCTCGACACGACGGTGCTCGCCTTCGACAACCAGCCTGACTGGGCCAAGGGCAGGGTCTGGCCGGAGGACTATGTCGCATCGGGTCCGGTGGAGATGTATTCCACCGACGAGCAGACCTTCAAGATGAAGTACGCCTTCGTCCAATTGATCCGCAACGGCATCACCACAGCACTTCCGATCACCTCGATGTTCTATCGCGAATGGGCCGAGACCTACGACGAGTTCGCCCGCTCGGCCGACAGCGCCGCCGAAGTCGGCATCAGGGCCTATCTGGGGCCATGCTACATGACCGGGGTCTCCCTGATCCGCGACGATGGCAGCTTCGGCGTCCACTGGGACGAGGAGCGCGGGCTCAGGGGCCTGGCGTCTGCCCGCGACTATGTCCGCAAGTTCGACGGCGCCCATGATGGCCTGGTCCGGGGCATGCTGGCGCCGGACCGGATCGAAAACTGCACCCCCGAACTCATTCGGCGCTCAGCCGCGGTGGCCGAGGAGCTCGACTGCCCGATCCGGCTGCATTGCTGCCAGGGCCTCGATGAGTTCGACAGCATCGTCGGGCGCTACGACAAGACCCCGGTCGAATGGCTCTCGTCGCTGGGTTTCCTGTCGAAGCGCTCCTTGCTGCCGCATGGCGTCTACGTCACCGGTCACAGTGCCATCAAGCGCACCGGCAATGACGTCGACATTCTTGCCGCTTCCGGCGCCGCGCTGATCCACTGTCCGCTGGTGCTGTCACGCTACGGCGGGATGATGGAATCCTTTGCCCGGCTCAAGAAGGCGGGCATCCCCATCGGCCTCGGCACCGACACCTTCCCGCCCGACATGGTCGAGAACATGCGGCTCGGCATCAGCCTGTGTCGCGTCGCGGAGGGCGACGTGTCGGCCTGCAGTTCGGCCGATTTCTACAATGCCGCCACGATCGTCGCCGCCGACGCGCTCGGCCGCCCGGATCTTGGGCGCCTCGCCGTCGGCGCCAAGGCCGACATGACGCTGTTCGACCTTTCGGCCTTCGAACTCGGCCAGGTCGTCGACCCGATCCAGACGATGATGCTGAGCGGCACCGGCCGCGACTTCAAGATGTCGATCGTCAACGGCCGGGTGGTCATGAAGGATCGCCAACTGCCGGGCATCGACCTCGACGCCTATCGCCATCGGGCGCAAGCCCAGTTCGATGGACTGATCGCCAAGTATCCGGCCCGGACCTGGCGCCATCCTTCAGTTGACGAGATCTTCAAGCCATCGTTTCCGTTGGCGTGACAGGTGGTTGCCGGCGCGCATTTTTCGCGATGTCCAAGCAGCCTCGTTTCGAGGCTGCTTGGACAGACCGCGAACCTGTCCGGCCTCGCTTACGGTTTGGCGAGACGGAAGTCCGCCGGCTCGATACCCATCGTGAGCATGCTGGGCTTCAGCTCAGCGAGTGCATCAACTCGGTAGGCGGCCGGCAAGTAGACCCCATACATGTCGACCATCACCGCGTCATCGTGGAGGATGGTCTGGACTTGCTTGTAAAGGTCGCAGCGCTTGGCGTCGTCTGCGGTCGCAACAGCCTGGTCCAGCAGTTTGTCGACTTCCGGATTTGCATAGCCGGTACGGTTGGTGCCGATGGCATCCGACTTGTAGCTCTTCACCAACATGACGCCGGCATCCGGCACCTGGGCGGAGTCCTCGATCAACATCATCTGCGGAATCGAGTTCGGGTCCTTCAGGCTGGCGAGATAATTCGGAAAAGCGATCGGCTCGAGCTCGAGTTCTACGCCGATCTCACGCAGGTTGGACTGGAACAGTGTCGCTTCCTGTTTCATCATGTCGAACACGGGTTGGAAGTTCATCTTGAGCCTCAGGTTGCTCGCACCCGCCTCGGCAAGCAACGCCCTGGCGGCGTCAAGGTCGCGCTTCACCTCCGGCAATTCGGGACGGCAGTCGAGACGGGCCGGCAAAGGTCCATTGGCCAGCGCACCAAAGCCATCGCGGATGCCGCGTAGGCCCCCGGAATAGTCGTAGACCATACGTAGCGCCTTGCGGACCTTGGGATCAGCGGTGGGGCCGACACGGGTGTTGAATACCACTTCGGCCTGGTAGCTGGTGTTGATCGGGACAACCTTGAGCGCCTGGTCCGCGGCGATCGTGGCGGCGTCGCGGGCCGCAAAGTTAAAGGCAACGTCGATGTTACCTGCCCGGAGTTCATCGCGAAGGGTCGAGCTTTCATCGATGCGTCGGAACACGATCGACTGCGGACGCCCCTCCACGTGAGCCCAATAGTTCTTGAACAGGTCGATGACCACGGCCTGCGACTGATCGCCAACCACATAGGGGCCGCTGCCTGCGTCATGAACCTGGAGCCACCCTTGGCCATCGTTGTCACCAGCATTGGCGGCGACCAATGCGGAGTTGAGGATGTAGATCTTGCTCAGCGACGGCAGGAAAAGCAGGTTTGGATTGGACAAGTTGATGGTGAAGTGGGTGTCATCGGTGACGGTGGTCGACTTGTAGTCGCTCACGAGCGAGCCGACGCCGGCGCCGAGACGCTTCAGGCGGTCAAGCGTGTAGGCAACGTCCTTGGCCGTCAGCGCCGTCCCGTCATGGAATTTCACGCCGGAGCGAAGCGTAAAGGTGATCGACCTGGCGTCTTCCGAATAGGCGTATTCGGTCGCCAGGCTGCCGATGAGCGTGGTCTCATCATAAGTCACCAGCGTGTCGTAGACTGCGCTGATGACAGCGTTGGTCTGGTTGTAATCGGCCCGCAGGGGATCCAGCGTGTTGATCTGACCGCTTCGCCCGACGATGATCGTGTGTTCACGATCCGCGGCCAAGGCCGTCGAACCGCCGAGACCAATCATCCCGGCGACTGCGCCGACGCCGACGCTCGCAAGGAACTGCCGCCGGCTTTGCGATAACGCGGCCAAAAAGAATGCATGCATAGTTGTACCTCCCATATGATGAATGGATCTGCTTTTGGCAAAGGCTGCTCGCAGCGGTTTGTGATCTAGGTCGTCGCCAGCACGGCTTCGTCACCGGTGACGCTCCGCGGTTCCCGATTGATCAGCGGCAAGAATTCTTCGTCGGGAAGATGAGAGCCGCCTGTCGTCCACAGGACATGGACACCATTTGATCCTGCCCCTGCGGCGAGCAATTGCGATAGGCCGCAAAACGGGGCTGCCGCCGAGGGCTCAAGCCTCAAGCCTTCCTGTTCCCACAGGCGCTGTACCCAAGCCACCATGTCTGCATCCGTGCATGTCAGGCAGCCGTCGACCAATCGATCCATGAGCCGCGCCACCAGCATGGAAGCTGATGTTACCGCCAAACCGTCTGCAATGGTCTCGCCATTCAGGCCTAAGTCTTCCAGCGCTATGGCGATATCGGAGCAAGAGGCTAGTTGAACCAACATGCAAGGCGCGTTGACCGGCTCGATAAAGTAACAGCGAACGGCGTCGCCAAGTAACGCTTTCAACCCAAATGTGATGCCACCCGGCGCGCCGCCCACACCACAGGGAAGATAGACATTGGCTGGTGTATCCGCGTTGATCGCGATGTCGGCCGACTTGAGTTGCCTGACCAGATCGAACGCCGCTGTTGAATAACCGAGAAACAGGGCACGGGAATTCTCGTCATCGATAAAGAAGGATGATTGATCTAACTCCGCGGACGCTCGTGCCGCAGCCACCGCTGACGTGTAGCTACCCGGATGTTCGACTATTGAAACGCCGATGCGCCGCAGCCGGTCTTTTTTCCAACTCTTGGCGTCCTTCGACATGTGCACTTCGGCCTTGAAGCCAAGCGACCGTGCGATTGCGCCGACACTGAACCCAAGGTTTCCAGTTGATCCGACGATTATCTTGAATCTGCTGAATGTTTCGGCAGCCTTCGGGCTATCCAGGGCCAGAGTGTCCTCGGGCGAAGAAATAAGCCCAGTGCTGAGGGCCAATTTTTCCGCAATAGTTAACACCTCATAGATGCCGCCTCTTGCCTTAATAGTGCCAGTTATTGGCAAGTCATGATCAGTCTTAACAAAAATGCGACTCTCTACAGCCGCATTTGGAAACAATGAGGGTATGTCTGATATTTCGATCAAGTCAGAGTCAATACGCCCATTTGTCGCCACTGTCTGGGGGAACAGTCTGGCAATTAGTGGCTGGAACCGTATCCATCGCGCTTGAGCTGCTCGAATGTCCGTTATGTTTATGTCAAGGCTCGGAATAACAACATCTGATGAATCTAATCCTGGATTCATCCATATATATGGTTTTCGATTCAGCACTTCTTGCGGAATTTTCTCTGGTTTATTTTCCATATTCCCATCATCTTGCAAACTATATAATCGTGATTAACGGGAATTGTTAATTCGATACTGAGAAGTTACAAGCCAGTATTGCTAATGCCGGCATTAGGAACGATGATGCGCACGCTCGACCCAACGATGGCCGCAGATCTCTTTGTGTTTTCCGAAGTGACGGCGTGCGGGAGCTTTACCGGCGCTGCCGAGCGAATGCGTGTCACCCAAGGCGCGGTCAGCCAAAGAATTGCGCGTTTGGAAAAGCGGTTGGGCGAGCCGCTTTTTTTCCGGGGTTCGAGGGGGCTCGCGCTTACTTCCATGGGGGCATCGCTGGCCGAAGCAGTCAGGCCCGCCATGGATCAGATTGCTGAAGCGTTGCTCAAGCTTGGAGGCCCGTTTCAGCCGCGCCGTCTACGGATCAGCTGCTCCGGCTCGCTGGCGCTGGATTGGCTGGGCGGTCTCATCCTGCAATTCCAGACAACGGAGCCGGCGATCGAGATCGAGTTGGTGGCGGAGGATGACCTGCCGGAGATCGCCAAGCTACGTCGCGAAAGCATCGACCTTGCGATTCGCTACGACAGCTCGCCGCCACAGGGGCTCATGATACTTGCGGTCCTGGACTCGTTGATCTTCCCGGTATGCACATCGGAATTGCAAGCCAAGCTGGCTCGCGACAAGGCATGTTCCTTCACGCGCCTGCACGATGCGCATGCGTGGCCGAAAGCCAGTCGCACGGCGGAATGGGATGCAATCGACGCGGTGACGAGTGAGTTTGCGGATCGACGGCACAAGGACGTATACTTCAACTTGTCGAAGCTGGCTCTTCAGGCTGCGGCCCAGGGGGCAGGCGTGGCAATCGGTCGAACTCCTCTGGTCAACCAGCAAATTTTGAACGGCAGTCTCGTTCCGGCAACATCGGCCCGGCCAATAGTCGCGGCGCGGTACTATTTTCTTTCGTTGATGGATGCGGCGCCGAGCGCGGCTCTCACCAGTTTTGTGAGCTACGTGTGCGATGCGTGGCCGTCACCGCTCCAAACAGCCTGATGGCGGCGGCGGCAGACCGCCGCGCCGCCTCGACAGAATAGCGAAGCAGCCTCGCGGAGGCATGCAGGTCCGGCCCCTTGGCGCATGCGCCTTCCAACTGGTCGAACTGACCTCGAAGGGACGACCCCCATTTTCGATTGGTACCAATCGACTTATATGTTAGGAAAAACTAATTCCTCGTAGGGGTGGCGGGCAGCAGCGCATAAGCTGCGTCGGCCATGGCTGGGGGGTGGCGGGCAGCAGCGCATAAGCTGCGTCGGCCATGGCTGGAACCCGGCCGACGAGGCACATGGACGGCGGAGGATAAGATGTTGGCATGTCATCTTGCCAGAGGCGGCGGTTGAGCATGGGCTCGACGGGTGAGCCTTGGCGCGTCGGCGTCCTCTTCTCGCAATCCGGAGACACCGGCGCGATCGAGGAGACCCAGCTCAAGGGCACGATGCTGGGCATCGCCGAAATCAACGCGGCGGGCGGCATCAATGGTCGCGAGATCGTGCCGATCATCTACGATCCGACATCCAGCACCGAACTCTATTCCCATTATGCGCGGAAGCTTTTGATCGAGGATCGCGTCACGACCATCTTCGGTTGCTACACTTCGACAAGCCGCAAGGCAGTGCTGCCACTGGTGGAGCGGGTCAACGCATTGCTGTGGTACCCGACGCGCTACGAGGGCTTCGAGTTCTCGCCCAACATCATCTACACCGGGTCGTCGCCCAACCAGAACACGATCGAACTGATCAACTACCTGCTCACGACCCACGGCAACCGATTCTACCTGCTGGGCACCGACTATTGTTATCCCCGGCGAACCAACCGGATCGTGCGCGATCTGGTGTGCGGCCAAGGCGGCACCATCGTCGGCGAGGAATATTTGAGTTTCGGTGCCAGCCCGAACGATATTCGGCCGATCATCCGCGACCTTCGCAACAACAAACCCGACGTCATCTTTTCGACGGTCGTCGGCCAGGCGATCTCTCACTTCTACCAGGCCTACGCCGACGCCGGTTTCACCCCCGACAACATGCCCATCGGCAGCTTGAACACCTGCGAGGCGGAGTTGCGGCTCATGGGAACAGACGTCGGGGCCGGGCACATCACCGCTGCGACCTATTTCGAGAGCGTGGAGAATGACGAGAACGACCGTTTCGTTCGTCTCTTCAAGCAGCGCTTCGGTGAGGACGAGTCGACCAACATGTGCGCAGAGGCGGCATACTTCCAGGTTCACCTCTTCGCCCAGGCCGTTGCCGAGACCAACAGCATGGATACCGACACCTTGCGCCCGGCGGTGCTCGGCCGGGAGATAGCAGCCCCTCAGGGGCGGATCGGCATCGACTACAAGAACAGCCACGCCGAACTCTGGACGCGGATCGGCAAGGCGGACGACCGCGGCCGGTTCGATATCCTGCGGGAATCGATGGTCGCGCTGCGGCCCGACCCATTTCTGGTGACATGAAGGTGACCGACTTGCCTGAGAGCTGCGCAAACGAGGATCGGTCATGAGCGGCCCGCCCACTCGGAGTTCCCCTGGCGCAGGTGCCGACGGTTCGCAGCGTGCAAGCGGTGCGCAACCAAGGGCTACACGCGGATCGGGAGGCGTGCAGGCGGAATTGCGCCAGTCGACGGTGCTTCTTGTGCATCCGCGCGACGGCCAGGGCGATGCCGTCCTGCGTGAGGTGAGGCGGGTCGGATGCCGCGTGGAGATGACCTGGCCAGCGCCAACGCTGCCGCCGATCGGTTTCGACTTCGCACTGGTGGCAATCGATGCCGAAGTGCTTGCCACGGCGCCGTGGCTTTCCGGAGCGCCGCCGGTGCCCGTCGTGGCGGTCGTGGACGGGGACAAGGGTGTACCGGTCGATGTGCTCAGGCTTTCCAACGCCCAGGCGGTGCTGGTCAAGCCGTGCCAGCCGGCGGCCATACTGTCCAACCTTGCTCTGGCGCGCAACATATTCAGCTACGAGCGGCGGCTGCTGAACAAGGTGGCGAAGCTCGAGGAGACGCTGCATGCCTCACGCCAGATCGAGCAGGCCAAGCTCATCTTGATGACGCAGAAGAAGCTGCGCGCCAACGAGGCGTACGACTATCTGCGACGGCAAGCCATGACCAAGCAGATGTCGGTTGCGGCAATTTCTGCGGCCCTGGTTGACGCCTACGGATTGATGGAATAACATCTAAATGTTCGTGAGGCCTTTGGGTCTTCGATGGCTCCAAGCGAGCCGACTTTCGCAGCAAAAGCGCTGCGCTCCATAGAGGATCAAGATTGACCTCGCGCAAACTCAGGTTTCTGAGTGCGCGGGGTTTTTGCGTTTTTCTACCAACTGCGGATCGCACTGGAGAAAACACGCCAAGAATTCTGAGGTAGACAGCAACTGACCCTGATGGGTCGGGACGAATACTTATTGCCTGAGCAGAACTATCACCACGGCCGGCCTGAGAAGGGCGGCCGAACCCTGGACTATTGCCAAATGCAGGAGGTAGCTATGGCGCAGTGGAAGCTAGACAAGGAAGTTGACTATGAAGTCTTCGAGCTTGGAGACCTTAAACTCCAGAAAGGGATGACCCTTCCTGACGCCAAGCTGGCATACAAGACGTTTGGCAGGCTGAACGCCGACAAGAGCAATGTCATCGTCCTGCTGACCTACATGGCCTCCACTCACTACGACAACCAGTGGGTCATCCGGGAAGGTGGCGCGCTCGACCCGAGCAAGTATTTCATCGTCATCCCCAACGTCTTCGGCAACGGTCTGTCGTCCTCGCCGAGTAACACGCCGGCGCCCTACAACAAGGCGCGCTTCCCGCATGTCACCTACTACGACAACATCAAGGCGCAGCATCGCCTGCTGACCGAGAAGTTCGGCATTACCAAGATCAAGATGGTCACTGGCTGGTCGATGGCCGCCGCGCAGACGTTCCATTGGGCTGCGCTCTATCCCGATATGGTCGAGACGATCTGCCCGACTGCCGGCTCGGCGAAGACGGCAAAGCATAACCATGTGATGCTTGAGGGCGTGAAAGCTGCGCTGACGGCCGACGATGCCTTCAAGGACGGCTGGTATGACGAGCAGCCCTTCAAAGGCCTGCGCGCCATGGGTCGCGTCTACGCGGGCTGGGGCTTCTCGCAGGAATTCTTCCGCAAGGAGGAATATCTCGAGCTCGGCTACGCTTCCGTCGAGGATTTCATCGTCGGCTATTGGGAGCAGTGGTTCAACCTGCGCGACGCCAACAACATGGTCGCGATGATCCGCACCTGGCAGTCCGGCGACATCAGCGACAACGAGCTCTACAACGGCGACTTCCGCAAGGCGCTCGGCGCCATCAAGGCCAAGGCGATCGTCATGCCGGGCGACTGCGACCTCTACTTTCCGCCGGAAGACAGCGCGTTCGAGGTCGAACACATGCCGAATGCGGAACTTCGCCCCTTCCGCTCGAGCCATGGACACTTCGCCGGCGGATCCGGCCTCAGGAAGGCGGATGTCAAGTTCCTCGACGAGGCTTGGCGGGAACTACTGGCGAGCTGAGCCGCAACGCCTTTCTTTTCCGAACATGAACTTGGACCGGGCCTATCCGCGCCGATAGGCCTCAAAGCAAAGGGGAACGCAAATGATAATAAATTCAAGCGTCAATCGCCGGTCATTCCTGAAGACGACGGCTACCGCCGCAGCAAGCCTCGGCCTGATCGGCGCCGGGGGCCGCGCTTTCGCGCAAGAGGATACGATCAAGATCGCCAGCTTGCTCGATCTTTCCGGAGGTCTCGATGCGGCCGGAAAGCCGATGCAGGATGCCATCACCTTCGCCGTCGAAGAGATCAACCAGGCAGGCGGGCTCCTGGGCAAGCAAATCAGCCTGGTCACCTACGACACCCAGACCGACATGCGGCTCTATCCGCAGTATGCCCAGCAGGCAGCCTTGAAGGACAAGGTGTCTGCGGTGTTTGGAGGCATTACGTCCGCCTCCCGCGAGGTGATGCGGCCGGTACTCCGGCGGCTCAACACGCTTTACTTCTACAACACCCAATACGAAGGCGGCGTCTGCGACCGCAACATCTTCTGCACCGGCATCACACCAGCGCAGAAACAATCCAAGCACGTGCCCTATGCGATGAACAAATGGGGCAAGAAGATCTACACGCTGGCTGCCGACTACAATTACGGCCAGATCACCGCAGCGTGGACCCGAAAATATTGCACTGAAAACGGTGGCCAGATCGTCGGCGAGGACTTCTTCCCCCTCGACGTCACCAACTTCGGATCGACGATCCAGAAGATCCAGGAAGCCAAGCCGGACTTCCTCTATCTCGTCCTGGTCGGCGGCGCGCATCAATCGTTCTATCGCCAGTGGGCCGCTGCCGGCATGAACAAGCAGATCCCGATGGCGTCGACGACGATGACCATCGGCGGCGAGCAGATGGTGCTCTCGCCCGAGGAAACCAACGGCATCCTGCTGTGCTTCAATTATTTCGAGTCGCTCGACACGCCCGCCAACAAGGCCTTCCTGGAGCGCTTCCATAAACGCTTCGGTGCCGACTACCCGTATGTGACCGAACTGGCGATGGCCACCTACCAGTCCGTCTACCTGTGGGCGGAAGGGGTCAAGCGGGCGGGCACCGCCGAACGCATGCCGGTGATCGAGGCACTCGAGTCTGGCATCAGCCTCGACCTGCCCAGCGGCAAGTTCTCGATCGATCCGCAGACGCATCACTGCGTCATGGACATCAACATCGGCCAGATCCAGGACCGCAAGATCAACATCCTGGAGAGCTTTCCGCAGCAGCAGCCGCTCGACACATCAGGCGTCTGCGATCTCAAGAAGAACCCCGACGACAACTCGATGTACGTCATCAAGGTCTGAATGATCCGAAAGGTTGCGGGTCGTTCGGTCGCACTGGAGCGAACGACCACGCAGCGATCCAGGAGGCTGTGCCGGTTATGGACCTGCTCGTAGTACTTTCCTTTGAGGCTCTCAAAGCCGTTGCAAGCCTGGCGCTGATCAGCGTCGGACTTGCCATCATTTTCGGCATGATGCGGGTGATCAACCTCGCGCATGGCGAATTCCTCATGCTCGGCGGCTATGCTGCGATCGTCGCGACCAAGGCGGGCGTCAACATCTGGGTCGCAACGCTTCTGGTCAGTCCCCTTGTGGTGGGGTTGTTCGGTGTGGTCATCGAGCGGACGATCATCCGCTTCCTCTATGGCCGGCCGCGCGACACCATGCTTGCGACCTGGGGGCTGAGCCTTTTCCTGGTCGGCCTGGCGACGACCGTTTTCGGCAATACCACCGAGGGTATTTCGGCACCGGCAGGGTCGCTGCAGATCGGCGACTACCGCATCGCCGCCTACTCGCTGATCATCATCGTCATCGCAATCGCCGTGTTCGCCGCGATCTGGGCTGTCTTCCGCTTCACGCGCTATGGGCTGATCGCCCGCAGCACGATGCAGAATGCCGACATGGCCGCAGCCCTGGGCGTCAATCCATCGCGCGTCTATGCCGTCACATTCGGTGTCGGCGCCGGCCTGGCCGGCCTTGCCGGCGGCGTCATGGCGCCGATCACGGGCATCGTACCGACGATCGGCGCGGCCTATGTCGCCAAGGCATTCATCACCGTCATCGGTGGTGGCCCGGCTATCCTTGCGGGCACGGTTTCGGCCTCGGTGCTGTTCGGGGCGATCGACCAGATCATCACATATCTTTCGACCCCGGTTATCGGCGAGGTGGCCCTTCTTGCCGCTGCCGTCGTGCTGCTGCGGTTCATGCCGCAAGGCATCACCGGACGTTTCTTCAGGAGGGCGGCATGACCGCGAATTGGCAAGGAAACGGCGGACTGGTTGCCGCCACGGTGTTGGGGCTGGTGCTGTTGCTGGCACTGCCGCAGATCGTCGACCCGGTCATGATGATCGAGCTGACGTCCTATGTGATCATGGCGATCCTAGCGCTCAGCCTCGGGCTGATCTGGGGCTATGGCGGTATCCTGTGCTTCGGCCAGTCGGCGTTCTTTGGCATCGGCGCTTATGCCTACGCCATCGCCGTCATCAATTTCGGCGACAGCACCATTCCGCTGCTGCTCTCGATCGTCGTTCCCGGGCTGTTTGCGGCATTGCTCGGCTACTTCCTGTTCTACGCGCGTATCACCGATGTCTATTTCGGTGTCATCACGCTGACGGTGACATTGATCCTCTACAAGGTCATGGGCGCGACTTCCGGTTCCCAGTATGTCATCGGCGCCGCCCCCTTGGGTGGCTACAACGGCATCCCGGCTGTTCCGCCTTTGAACCTTCCGGGCAGGCCCGACGTCGCGCTCTCCTTTGACGGCCTGTTCTACTTGTCCGGCGTGACATTGCTGGCGGTCTATGTCGGCTTGCGGCTGATGCTGAAGAGCCGCTTCGGACAGGTCGTCGTTGCCATCCGCGAAAACGAACGTCGCGCCGAACTGCTCGGCTATGACGCACGTTTCTACAAGCTGGCGACCTTCGCAATTGGCGGAGCCATTGCTGGCCTGGCCGGTTGCCTGTTCGCCAATTGGGGCATGTTCATCAGCCCCGATGTCTTCGGGCTGGCGCAGTCGGCGCAGGTCATCATCTGGGTGATCGTCGGTGGCACCGGGACGCTGCTTGGCCCCATCGTCGGCTGCTTCGCCATCCAGTGGATCGCCACGAAGCTCGGCGCCCAGCAACTGCTCAATGCCAATCTGGTGCTCGGTACGATCCTGATCGGCTTTGTCCTGCTGGTGCCGAAGGGTGTCGTGCCGACAGTCAGTGACGCTCTTCGGCGGTTGAAATTCCGCCCCTACGTCGCTCCGCTGGTCGAGCAGAGGAGAGTGCCATGACTTCGCCCGATTGCATCCTCGAGACCCGAGGCCTCGAAAAGCGCTTTGGCGGCGTCGTTGCCATCGCCAGCGTCGACTTCAGCCTGAAGCAGCGTGAGCTGCGCTGCCTGATCGGTCCCAATGGGGCCGGCAAAAGCACCTTCTTCAAGATGCTGACGGCACAGCTCAAGCCGACGACCGGCCAGATATTGTTCGATGGCGTCGACATCACCCGAGCCCAGCCGCATCAGGTCAGCCGGTTGGGCATCGGCATCAAGAACCAGGTGCCCGACGTCTTCAACAACCTGACGGTTGCCGAAAACATCTCCGTTGCCGCCCGTTCGCGCCATGGCAAGGCGCGCGCCGCGGCCAAGGGCAAGGACGTCATGGAGCGGCTGGGGCTGACGGCACTGACAGGCAGGCTGGTTGGCGAGCTTGCCCACGGCCAGCGCCAATGGGTCGAGCTCGCCATGGTGGTGGCGCTCGAGCCCAAGCTCATCTTGCTGGACGAACCGGCGGCCGGAATGACGGCGGACGAGACCAACAAGACAGCTGAACTCATCCGCGAGGTCAACAAGTCGGCGGCCATCGTCGTCGTCGAGCACGACATGCAGTTCATCAAGCAGATCGCGCAAACGGTGACCGTGTTCCACCAGGGGCGCGTTCTCATCGAGGACACGATGGACAAGGTTCAGGGCAACGAACTGGTCCGCGAAGTCTATCTGGGGAAATCCGAAGATGATTGAGGTCAAGAACCTGCACTCCGGCTACGGTCGGATCCCGATCCTGCACGGCATCAATTTCACGATGAAGCCGGGCGAGGTCGTCGGCATCCTGGGCCACAACGGCATGGGCAAGACCACGCTGTTGCGCACGCTCGTCGGCCAGATCAAGACGACGCAAGGGCGCATCGAGTTCGACGGCCGCGACGTCACGTCTGCCAGCTCGTCCGAGCGGGCTCGCGCCGGCATCGGCTACGTGCCGCAGGGCCGCGACATCTTCCCGCTGCTGTCGGTCATGGAGAACCTGAAGATGGGGGAGATCATGCGCGATGGCGCAAGCGCCATACCCGAGATGCTCGGCCATTTCCCGGTGCTGAAGGATCTGCTCGAGCGGCCCGGCCGCGGGCTGTCAGGCGGACAGCAGCAGATACTGGCACTGGCTCGCTGCCTCGCCGGGCGTCCGAAGCTGGTGCTGCTCGACGAGCCGACTGAAGGCATACAGCCGTCGATCGTCGATCTCATCGCTGAAAAGCTCGGCGAACTGAAAGTTACGCTGGGCCTGGGCATCATCCTGGTCGAACAGGACATCCGCTTCATCCGCCAGTTGGCCGATCGTGTGCTGATCATCCAGAAGGGCGCGTTCGTTGCAGAGATTTCGCCAGACCAGCTCTACGACAGGGAAATCGTCGACGCGCATCTGGGGATCTGACCCGGGACCCGGCTTCGAATTTGCCACGGGATCCAGAACGTGCGGCCAACTGCTCCAGGGGGATGTCGAATGTTGAAGCTGAATTCCATCGTCGGATTGGCGGAGGACCAGCAGTTGAGCGCCCGGCTCCATCTGCTGGATCACGAAGGCCGTGTCGAGTTCATCATGCTCGACACCGCCGAAATTGCCCGACGGCGCCTGTCGGTGACAACAGACCGAGGCACGCTCTGCGCGATCTCCCTGCCGCGCACGCAGCGGCTTGTCGACGGCGCGGTGCTGTTGCTCGAGGACAAGCGCGCCATCGTCGTCCGGGCGGAGCCTGAGAGGTGGCTGATCTTCAAGGCGGTCGATGCCGCGGCGGGAATCGAGCTCGGATACTGCGCCGGCAACATGCATTGGCCGGTGCGTTTCGAAGGCGACCATCTCTACGTCGTCGGCGAACTTGGATCCGGCCACGTTCTGGACCGCCTCAACCATGTGCTCGGCCGTGGCGACGTTGTTTTCCTCGGCGAAGACAAATGACTGGCCAGCCTGCGAGGAAATGCGGGTGGATTGCGCCCTGGGACATCTGTTCTTGCGTGCGACAGCAGCCGCGCCTGCGCAAAGGTTGCCGTACCAATTCGCAAAGAAGGCTTATGACGGTTCGATAAGTGCTTGAACAGCATGGTGATCCCGACAGGAATCGAACCTGTGACTACAGATTAGGAAGCTTCCTGCAATGCTTACATAGCAAGGAAGAGGGGCTAACATGTTGCGTTCATGTCGCGTTTGGTGTGCCCCAGGAGAAGTCGGTAAAGCTCGTCGAGCTGACAATTCGGAGGGTCTGTCTCTCTACATAGATTTTCCCGAACCACCCCTCGTAACGAACTAAGATCGGGAACTCTGCTCCTCCTTTCCAAAAGCTATCGGTTTGACTGACGTAGCCAAAAGAGCACGATACCTCCGCGCCATTGTGTAGAATTGGAACCTTGGTTCCTTTGAGGAAGCAGGAAAGGAAACGTGAACGGCGATCAAGAGGTGCCTTGTCTAGTGCATTCTCCAGCTGTCGATCATCGGTGATGTGAAGCGTGACGCTTCGTGCCGGGATGGAGCCGGAGTTGAGCAGGACCAAATCAAATGCAGTCGCCAAGTTCCCCGACTTATTTGATCGCACCATTGCAGTCACGATCGGTCGAAAGGATCGTCGCCAGAAGTGGATGGATAGGAGCAAAGCCACGAGCGATATTGCAACTGCGGCGAGGGCTATCTTGTCACTTGGGGTCATGGGTAGGTTATCCGAGCAACGTGGCCTCTGCCGACGCTAATTCGGACGCCTCATCGGTTCGAGGGAACAAATGCGAATAGGTGTCCATCGTCAAGGCGATGGTCGAGTGCCCCAGTCGCTCCTGCACTGACTTCGGGGGGAGGCCAAGCCCGCCGTCTTCCCTGCGGTTGATGCACCACGAGGCGTAGAAGTGCCGAAGCGAGTGGAAGCCAGTGTACTTGGCGGCCACAATGGGTTTGCCGTTCTTGTCTTTCTCCCCAGTTAGGCGGCTAACGCCAGCCTTTACCTGGGCCGGCAGGAAGCCGCGCTGCATGATGTTCGACAGGCTCTCGACCTTGCCTTGGCCATTGGGGAAGACAAGCTGCTCTGGTCGCATCTCTTCGATCAGCGGGTTGCCATCTCCGTCATTCTCGCTGGTACGCGGCCGCGGGCAGGCCAGGCGCCATTCCTTCAGCGCACTGATGACAATAGGTGGTGCAGGGACAGTCCGTTCGCCGGCCTCGGACTTTGGCTTGCCGATGTCATTGAAGCGGTCAGCGCGCTGATGGACGTGGATCTCACGTTTCTCAAGGTCAACATCTTTCCACCGCAGGCCGCGAAATTCCGAGGCACGAAACCCGGTAAAGATCGCAGTCAACAGCAGTGGCCGCCAGCGGCCCCATAGATTGGCCACGATGACCTTGATCTCGTCTCTTGTCGGGATGTCCTCACCAACCTTCAGCTTGCCCTTCTGGCGCTTCTCCTGGCGCCTGTCGCGGCCCTTCTGTTTCGTTCGGGACTTTTCCCTGACCGCGTTGCGGATCACCAGCCCGCGCTCCTGTGCATCGGCAAGCAGTGAGCCGAGGCTGACCATCACCTTGCGAACCATCGACGGCGAACGCCCCTCGTCGGCAAGCCTGTCTTCGAACTCGCGGATCACTGGCACGGTGAGGCGCGAGAGCAGTGTGCCGCCGAGGAAAGGTGTGATGTGCAGATCAAGGTGCTGCCGGTACTGCACGAGCGTCCCGCGCTCGACCCGGCGCCCGGCTGCCTTAATCCATAGATCGCCAGCTTCCTTGACTGTCGAACTGGCGCTATCCGCGACATGGGTACCCTCGCGCACCTCTACCTTAGCCGTGGCCGCGAACGTGTCGGCGTCCTTCTTCTTGGCGAAGGTCTTCAGTCGACGCGCGCCCTTGGTGTCGACATAGTCGACGACCCACGCGGTTTTCTCAGCGCCTTTGGCATTGGTCCAGGTGCGCCTGCGGATGCTCAAGCGTCATCCTCATCTGAGGATTTGTTGTCAAGAGCAAGTGGACGCTCTACGATCCGAAGCCGCTTCAAAGCCATGGAAATCGCCTGCCTGCTCGCCTCCTCGTAAGCGTGGCTGACATCATCCAACGTGACCCCTTCAGGCATTTCCCAATAGCTCGCGCGAGGACGGTCTGGCGTGGCCTCCATCGCGAACGATGCTTCCAACCGTGCAATGATTTCTGCCGTCATGCTGCGGTGGTTCTCCGAGGCGGCAACTGCAATGCGCTGCTTGAGCTCCTCGGGAATCCGAAGTCGGAAATGTAGGTCTTCTCTACCCATGACACACCAGTGACACACAAACCAATTGACATCCATGCCACACGTATGACACACATTTGCATGCCGCACCAATGACACACATTGGGCATCTGCAGTCACCAAGGAGTTTTTGAAATGCTGCATATGGAGGCAACGATCGACCTTGTTTGGGAGGTCGCCGAGATTGCGAAGCTCATCGGGAGGACGCCCCGACAGACGTTCCATATGCTTAAGACAGGCCAGTTGCCTGCGAAGAAAGTAGGAGGGCGTTGGGTCGCAGAGCGCGGTAAGCTCCTGAGGTTCTTCTTGGAGACGGCGGCATGACTGCCCCTGCCGGCTCAGTCGCGGCGACCGCCGCCGCACACAATCGGATGGTCAAGCTTCTGCTGGATCCGGCCTATCATTGGACGACGCCGCAAGATTTCTTCGACGCGGTACGCCTGGCCGAGCCCTGCGCGAACGACCTTGAGATCGCCAGGGCAGGCATCGAGGCGCTTGAACTGATACTCGAGCGGGCGGAAGAGCTTGTGACGGCGTTTCGTTTGAAGGGTTCGTGCAATCCGGCATTCGATCCTCGCACAGGTGATGTGCGAGCCAAGCTCGCCGGCGTTTGGCTCGCCTTCGAACCTAGTACACCTGAATTACTCTCTCGTGCTGTTCAGGCGCGTTTTGGTTTGAACGACCGGCAAGTGAGCGAGGCATTCGACGTCGCCAATCGTATGCTGAGCGTCCACAGATGAGAACCAATGCGCGACGCAGCAGCCGGCTCGATGTCGTTGAAGGTTTATCTCAGAACGACAATCCCTCTGCTGGCAAACCACCCGAAGCAAAAGGGCATTCACCGGCCCCTTGGTTCCGCTTCTTTGCATCGGATTGGCTTGCGTCTACCCGGACATTGAAAGCGGCCGAGGCGGGTATCCTGATCAATTTGATCGCGATGCTGCACGAGCGTGGGGAACCCGTGCCAGAAGATCATGATCGGCTAGGGCGGCTTTGCGGCGCGAGGAAAGACACGTTCACCTCAGCCCTAAAGACCTTGCTAGCTGAGGGCAAAATTGTCCGTAAGAATGGAGGGCTTTGGAGCCCGATCATACAGTCGGAAACCGAGTTCCGTCGCGAAAAGTCGCAGGTTGCCGCGAAGAATGTGTCGGGGCGCTGGAAAAAAACTGAACAAAAACAGACGTCGCAGAATACGGACGAATACAGAGTCCAGAGTCAGAATACAGAGATCTCAGATGGCGATCTTCCAGATCGCCATGTCTCAACGCCATCGCGCTCTACGTTAGACGGAGAAGGGACGCGCTCGAGCGCGTCCCTCTCCTGCGAAAAGTATCGTGTCAATCAACGGGTCGATCACGAAGGCCAGGGGTACCGTGTCCTGTCCATTGATGAGGACGGCAAGCGTATGACCGCACGATCAATAGACGACGGTAGCTACGAGACCTTTCGAGTACTGGTGGATGGGAGCTTGGGGATCGATGACATTCCGTTCTGACAGGTTCGGCAAGGGAAGCGGTCAGCTCAATCTGTTCGGTTCGATGGAGCGGCCTAGGAGCGCTGACTTAAGCGTTTTCCCAGCCTCGAAAATGCGTGGATCCATCCGGGATGCTGCAGGCGAGATCCTAGCCCTGCCATTGAGCAGCCAGAAGGCCAAACTTCACACGGAGATCGGGCTCCTTCGTCTGAGATTACAGCGCATGGGGATATCACCCACGATAGTAGTTCGAGAGGTCGAGGCCTATAAGTCCGGCATTGAAGGCGAGATGCGTCGTCAGATCATCATGACGATCTTGCGTGACGAGAGAGGGGGCGCCGCATGACCCCCCTAAAACGAAAGCGCCACCCTTCCGCGAGAAGGGTGGCGCCATTCGAAGCGGCTGCAAGGGCAAGCACCCAGGAGCCAGGTCAGACTATGCGACCTGACGGCAACCCCCAAACTCGGCATCGAGTCCGAAAACGGAGACCAAATGTCTACAGCAGAGGAAGAACGCGAGCGTATCCGGGCAATTACCGGCACCGAGGTAGCTAAACGTCTGCCCACTCTAGCAAGCACGCTCGCCATTGAAACGGATTTCTCAGCCGAGGAAGCCATGAAGATTCTAGCGATCGCGGCGAGCGATGTTGATGCGCAAGTCGCCGCAGCCACAGCGCGCGCTGCGGTACCGATGCCCATGCCTGCCAGGTCTGGTGTCGGTCTCGGCATGCCTGAGACGCGCGGGCGGCCCGACGCCGCGGAGGGGTGGCACAAAGCAGTCGAGCATACCAACAGGCACGCATCCCCGGACGCAATAGGTGGAGAAGCGTCGGCGACGGGTTGGGCGAGGGCGATGCAAAGCGCCAATCGCCGCGTGGCTTAACAGATCCGAGCAGCAAGGCCGGCCAGGAAGGCCGGCCCAGCTCCACCCAATCGTGAGAAACCAAATGAAGAATCCGTTCAAAAAGACCCCGGTCGGCAGGCTGAAAGAGCAGATCGGGAAATTCGAAGTGGGCCTCGAGCAGCTGAAGAGGCGCGAGATCCTTGTGGCCGATCTGCTCGAAAAAGGGCGCGAGAAGCGCCGTGCTTTCATCCGCGACAACCCAGGGATAGAAGTGCCGGCGGAGATCCGTCACGCGATTAGCGTTGCCGAAGACGACGCCCAGAGCACGAAGGAGGAAATCGGCGAGTACGAGATCCAGCTCGCAGATCTGGCCGCCGCACTTATTCGCGAACAAGACAACGCGACGAAAGAGACTGCCGCCAAGGCCGACGAAGAAATGGCAACCGCAATCGACCAGCAGGTCGGCCCTGAGCTCAAGAAGGCGATGGCGGCACTCCGCACGGCGGTGGAGGCGTTTTACGCGATAGTTCCGGAGGAGCTACAGCTCGTGGAATCTCGAACTTGGTCACGGGCTCCTGACAATGCGCGCAAGCACGCAGACCACTTCAGCCGGGACGAGTTGCTGAGTGCAGTCGTTGCCGAGATGATCTACGAGATTGCTCCAAGCCTGTTTGATCGCGGCAAGACCTATGATACCGACTTGGCCATTCGACGCATGTTCGATTTGGCGGCAGAAGTGCCGACCATGCGGTTGGACGGTGCGGCGCCTGCCGCGGTGCCGAACACTCATCGGACTCTGATCTCCGACAGACTACGAGCTCGGGCGGCCGCAGTTCTAAGTGGACAGATTGAGCCGCCACTTGCCACAGGTGCGCGATCTGATCCAACGCGCGCCGCCCAGACCGAGCCGTCGCGGTCGCAAACGGAGATCTACGCCACTCGCGATATCGCGTACGTTGAGGGCATCAGTGGTCGACGTCGGCTTTGCGGCCGGCGATGGGTACACCAAGTGCCGGACCTGGTCGCTGACGTAGCTGTCGGCGCTGGGTTTGCGCTCCGCACAGATACCGAAGAGGGGCGAGCGGCTTTTGATCGGGAGAAGGAATATCGGCGCACCAGCATGACAGTACCCAGTGCAGGCTTGTCGTTGGAGGATTGTGAAGATCTCGGGGATCCCTGCGGTTTCCTCGGATCTGACAAGGCCGCGTAAAGTGCGCGGGCGCGGCCTGGGGCCGCGCCCGTTGCGGCGGTTCTCATACCGCTTGCGAACTCAACATGCGCGTGCCTTTCTTCCCAAGAGGGCAAGATGGTGCGCACGAAACAGCTCGATTCAGACCGACACCTGATCTCGCGCCGAGGAATTTACCACTACAAGCGGCGGGTGCCGGCGGTCGTGGCGGAGCTCGACACTCGTTTCCCCTTTGCGCGTGTCTCTTTGAAAACCTCCGATATCGAGGTGGCTCGAGTGAGGCGCGATGCCCTCGACAATCAAAACCACGCGTACTGGGCAAGCTTGCTGCTTCAAGACGCAGATGCGACCACTGAGACCCTATTCGAAACGGCCGTCGCTCAAGCCGACGCGTGCGGTTTTAAATACCTGACAGCGAATGAACTGGTCTCGACGCAAGATCTGTATGAGGTGCTCCGACGCGTCCAGTGGCTCAACACGCATCGTCATACGCCTCGAATTGCTCAAGCACTATTCGGGTTTTTCGACCGGCCCGACGTGTCAGTAACTGCCGCATTCAAGATCTACACCGACGAGATCGTTCACGACGAACTGCGTGGAAAGAGCGACAGCCAGAAGCAGTCCTGGAAGAAGGTAAAGCAGCGGGCAGTGAACAACTTCGTCGAGATCGCCGGCGACAAGGCGATGCCCGACATCACGCGCGCCGACGCGCTCAAGGTGTACAACCTCTGGCTCGACAGGATTGCACCCAAGAAGGGGCGGCCGACGCACAAGCCCACCTCTGGCAATCGCGACTTGGGGAACTTGCGCGGCCTCTATGAGAGCTACCACAAGCATCTAGGTATCGAGATCAAGCAGAACCCGTTCGACGGGCTGGGCTTCGCCGAGAAGACGAAGCGATCGAGGCCGCCGATACCGACCCAGTGGATCAAGGACAAGATGCTGGCCGGTGACGGCTTGAAAGGGTTGAACACGGAGGCCCGTGGCGTGCTGCTGGCCATGATTGAGACTGGCGCCCGACCGAGCGAGCTGTGCAACCTGACGAAGACCGAAATCTTCCTGGATGTCGATGTGCCCTACATTCGCATCGAGCCGCGGGAGGATCACGACAACCCTCGCGAGATCAAGACTGAATCGTCGGTCAGGTCGGTCCCGCTAGTTGGGGTTGCTCTTGCGGTGTTCCGCGCACACCCAAACGGGTTCCCTCGCTATGTCGATAAGGAGAACAGCCTCACTACTGCGATCAACAAGTACCTGCGCGACAATGGGCTGCTGCCGTCGACCAAGCATACCTTCTACAGTCTGCGGCATTCGTTTGAAGACCGGATGAAAGAAGGTGGACTGGACGAAGAGCTGCGGCGCGGCCTCATGGGGCACAATATTCAGCGGCCGAAATACGGCAGTGGCGGCGCCTTTGCGTGGCAGCGCGATGAGCTCGCTAAGATCGTTCTGCCTTTCGATCCAGCGATCGTTTAGCCCGGGCGCGCACCCGAGACATCGCATCAGCGAACGCGCGCCGTTCCTGTAGCTCCCTTTCGAGCCATTGGTATAGAGGCAGGCCAGCCTGCCCACGATCGCCGGCCTGGACCATAACCTCGGCGATGCAGTCCAAAGATCTTTCAAGTGCCTCTTCGGTGACCGCAGTTGCCATCAACGCACGCTGCCGCCGCCAGCTATTAGAGGTCATCCCAATTTTCCTCCTCGGTAGCAGTTCTCAAGCCGCCACGGAGAGGCGAGGCGATCCCGACCCTCTGGTCGAAGAAGAGGTCTACCACCCTGCTGTCCGTCTTGCCGATAAGTCCGTCCTTCTTCGGGAAATTGTTGAGACCTCGCAGTCGGTAGAGTGCTTTCTCGGAGAGACCAAAATGTTCCCGAAGTTGTTCGTCGGTCATGAAACGCGGCACGTAGCAATCGTCGACCGATAGCCAAATGACTGCAAGCGGTTGGAGAACCGTGCCAAATCAGGTGCACGGCAAGTTGCCCACCGTCATTCTGACGCCGGCACCCCCGGCGATCTGCTCGCCGTCGGCCAAGAAAATCACGCCCGCCTGCTCGAGGGCCCTTCGGAGTGCATCTAGGGTGGCTGCCCTGGGCTGGCGCGCGGCGCGCTCGAAGTCGACGATCGTGCGGTGAGCCGTTCCGGATAAATTGGCGAGCTCTTCTCTGGATAGGTCAACCAGCGCGCGGGCTGCTCGGCACTGTTCTGGTGTGATCATAGTTGCCCTCAAAGTTGCAAAATTCATGTTGACATTGGTCAATATGAATTGCAAAAAATATGCGTACTTATCGTTAACGACGACATGGAGAAAATCAATGCCGAACGCGCATGTTCGGGCAGTCGCCGAAGGCATGCCCAAAGTGCAGTATCCCTCATTCACGACTGATCGGCCCCGAGCCAAGGGCGGGCAGGGGCGTCGGTGCTGGTGGAACGTTAGCCCGACGGGAGATTACGGCAAGGATTGCAAGACCGGCGAGGCGCTCGCGCTTGAATACCTGAGGTATGAAGAGTGTGCAGAGACGCCACACCTTCCGATGATCGTCCGGGACATGCCGTGCGAACTCACCGGAATTGAGATTGGATTTCTAACGGCGGTCTCGATCGCAGCCGCAGCAGGAGCTAGCCGTGCGCGGCAGGTTTCCAAACATTGGGAGCAGTGTGAGGCAAAGCGGCAAGCGGAGGCGGCGTAGCTTTAGGGCAGGGCTTGTCGGCCGGTCGAGCCCTGCGGTCCAATCAGGGAGCCACGCCATAATCCGAGTAGGTTCGGCGGAGCTCCTTATCCACATTCGAGGCTGAAGCAGACATTGCAGCCCCAGCGCTCCGCAAGATGGAGATCAGCCGCTCACCCTTGACGATCGCCTCGTCGATCGAGCTCGAGTCCACCGTCGGCGTGGCCGACGACTTCGCCAAAGCATCCATGCCGGACAGCATGCGGTCGATCGCCTCGCCACCGCCCATCAGGGCACTGTGGATCCCGCCTGCCCTATTCGGACCACCAGAGATCATTGCACCGTTCAAGCTGGTATCCCTGCCACGCTCCTCGATACCCTCCTTGCTGGCAGCGATGCGTTGGTTGGCGAGGAACGCTGCCGAACGTGGGTCATCGCGCCAAGAGCCGCCGCCAGGCGTGTCGCCGGACAGTAGGAGCGTTGATAGCAGTGGCGCGCGGCTGCCTAGTGCAGCCACCCAGCCGGCGAAACCGCCGCTTACCTTCTTGCCACCGCCGCCGCCGCCGAGCACCCCAGGGCCGCCTTGGGCCACGGCCGCAGCTGTCAGCGCAGCGGCCGCCGCGTTGAGTGCCGTGCCTGCGGTGATCAGGCCCCAGACTGCAGAGGCCAGCTTCCAAGCGCCGAACGCACCACCGGCGACCCCGGCTGCTGCGAGGCCCGTGGCAACTCGGGGATCCCCGTCCCGCACCATCTGCTGAAACCGGTTGATGGTGTCAGCGAAGGAATTCAGCCCGCCGCTGATTTGCTCCATCGGAAGAAGAGCATCAGACAGGTTCTTGAGGCTGTCCTTGAAACCTGCCCACGCTGCAAACGAGTTGTCCTTCTGGACCTGGTCAGCCGCGTCAAGGCCGGCCGCATTGGGCATCCGCTGCTCAACGAGGCGCTGATACTGGTCGAATGAGAAGACGATGCGGCTGAGAAGGTCCGACGAAAGGCGGTTGTTGGTGACCTCGCCGAGAACCTTTGCGATCGAGGTCTCGTCGGTCATGTCAACGCCCGACTTCTGCAGCTGTGGAATGAGGTGCTCCTTCACCCACTTGATCGGATTGGTCGTAAAGGTCCGGTCTCCACCAACCAGCTGACCGTCGGCGCCCCGGATCCCATACTCTTCCTGCGCCTTTATCGCCTTCTTCGACGCTCGGCCGACGATAAACTGGTCGAAGGCTGCGCGGATCTGGGTGCCCGCGTCCGAACCGCCGGTTTCGGCAATAAGGAACGGCAACCACTGCGAAAGGAACTCGTCGCCGTACACCTTACCCGACGAGCGGGAGTATTTGAGAGCCTGCGCGTAGGCGTCCGGGTCGATGTCCTTCCCGGCCACCTGCTGGGCCTTCATGAAATTCTCGAGGAAGAAGCCGTATTCCTTCGGCGTCACCTTCTCGATGTTGTCCATGGCCCTGTTGAACGCCCGCAGGCCGCCGATCGCGTTTTCTGCATCCGACATGTTTGACAGGACCAGGAACGCGCGGGCCATCTTCTCGGAGACCGCAAGTGCGGCGTCTGTGGACGGCATCGACAGCGAGGCTTCTTTCATGACCTCGTAAATCTGTGATTTGGACAGGCGGTACTTGCCGGACAGGAAGTCCGCCTGGCTGTTGATGCGACCGCGCTCGGCCTCGGACAAGCCAGAGTATTTCGCCTCGGCCTGCACCCGGCGGCCCTCAGACGCCGGGATCAGCGCTTCGCGCCCAGCCATACTGCCAATGTAGGTTCCGGTGTAGCCGCCCAACATGAGATAGGCAGGCTTCATGGCCGTCTGAATGCCTCGGCCGATACGCTTGGCGTCGGCCTCGGTCTCTCGCATGCCGGCGCGTACGCCGGCCAGATGGCTAAGTGTTGCCGTCTTCCAAGCGGCGATTTCGCTCTTCTGCAGTGCCTTGGACAGGCCACGGGACGACATATCCCGCTCAAGCCGTCCCCAAGATTTGCGGACCTCATCAATCTGCCTGGCGCCGACGCCGATCTTTTCGATTTGCCTCTGGAAACTGCTACCCCACGATGCTGCGGATAGCCGCTTGGCAGCCGTCTCTATGTCACGAATGGAATTGCCTACCTTCTTTGCCTCGCCGAGGCCCATGGCTTGGACAACGAGTTGGAGCCGGCCGACCAATGTTTGTGCCATGCGAACACCCCTTAACGATCAATCAATGAGTACAAGAAAAATTTATCGAAAATAGCAAATCCAATCTGAAAAAACTATCAATGGAGCCTAGCATGGCAGCAGCTGATGCGCAGAGAGCACAGCCTAGCGGAGACAATGAGGACCGCCCCAAACGCACGAAGGTGAACCGGAGATCGTCGGAACGCTATCGCGCGCCTCAGCTCTTTGCGGAAAAGTGGACCAATGCCAAAGCTGGTCTTATTGGCTTCATGACGGGGCAGGGGCGCACGTCGACGGACATTGTCGAGCATCTGAATGACGGCACGGATTCGGCAACGGTGCGAGCCCTTTGGAAGAAGTGGGGCCTACCGATTGACAAGACGGGTGGGCGCCGCCGGGGCCACGTGCCGGTATCTTTGACCGTCCAGCAGCGCATGATCCTAACGAAGCGGGCTAAGGGAGTCGGGATACAGCCCGAAGAGTATCTGCGCCGGATTGCCTCGTGCGCCATCGAAGACGATCTCTATGCGGCCGTTACAGACGGAAAGTTCGATCCCAAACTTTCTACTGCCCGCGAGGTTCTGGTGTTGTAGGACAGGGGAGTGCAGGTCTTGGAGGCCTCTACAAGATGCGGGCACAGTTCCTGAATCGTCGATATCGTCCATTCGCTTTCCCAACCTACTATGTCGGATCGCGACGTTTGCGTCTGGCAATAGTGGACCGTTGGGTGTGCTTCAGCTTTCTCTATTGGCCTTTTGCCTTGCGGCACGTTTCTTCCTCGGCACCTTTGCGACCGTTGGGGGGCGCGAGACGTCGAGCACCACCACATTGATGACTGTTTGCAACTCCTCGCACATCTGGGCGAGGATGGCCTTCTTCAACTGTTCGGCGGACGTGATTGTCGGGTCAACCTTCCCGGCGATGCTGTCTCCCCCATCGCCGTACCAGAACACCAGAAAGATGCCCTGTCCTGCAGCGTTGGGATGGATTGAGTAGCGATCTTTGAGCTGCGCCGAGGCCGCCGTGAACAACTCCGAATGCCACTGACCCTTGACCTCGACCACTAGCAAGCTGCTTGCGCCCGAAATGGTTGCGGACACCGTGAAATCACAGCGATTGCCGGATGCCATATGATGCTCGATCACGACCGACAGTGCGAGCGCCGTCATTCGTCCCCTGAGGAAGTCGACGACACGGTTCCGGCCTGTGTTCTCGTCAACATGCTTCTCGTTATTGTAGAACGTCACCAACGGGTCGGTATCGATGCCCTTTAGCCAGATTTGCATTTCGGCAAGTTGTTCGACGACAAGCGCGCGCAGGTCCTCGACGCTCGCGATCCCATTGTGATCGAGCAGGGCGCATACATCGGCCGGAGACGGTGCCCTGAAATCCTGCAGCGCTAGTTGGCGGCGCGCTTCCGCCCTTACGGTGAGCAGCTTTTCCCGGAATTCCGCGAAACGCGCGTCCTCCAGCATGCGCTCGATCACCGGGAGCTTACGCGATGGCGTATCACCTCCAAGTCGCCACACAAGACTGTCCAAAAACCGATAGGCGCGTTCGCCTTTCGGGGAGCTAGTGCCCCAGCTGCTCGGCAACGGAACCTTTGGCCACTCGTCTACAAAACTGTCCATCAAGCGATAGATCATTTCCGCTGACAGGGCTGGCACCTTCCCCGCTTGAGCATAACCGAAGAGGCCGACGCGATCCTGGATGGCAAGGAGGTTGTTCTTGTCATGCCGAAGCTCTTCCCACGCCATCTCAAACGTGGTCGTGCTGTAGAAGAAGGCGTTCAACGCCCAATAGCGATGCTTAGCCCTAACCAGCTTATCAGCCTCGGTGTCCTCGCCACTGTCGACACAATGATCATTGAAGCGACGATCAATCAGCGCGTTTACCTGCTCGCGATCCCCATGATCCGCTGCCATTTGAAACAGAGTCTGCGCCTGGTGCAGCGGCATTTGTGGGTACGTTTCCAGCCATTCCAAGGGTACAGTTGGACGCAAGTGATGGAAGGGAGGCTTGTTGTCCAGCCAACGGACACGCGTTGCACTATCGGCTTCTAGACCCAAGGCAGGCTCGATGAAGTCCCTTGCGAACTCTTCTGGAGCACTCGGCAGCGCGAACACCAAGCGTTCGAATTCGGCGTCGAGAGCCTTCCTCTCGTTGTCATCCTCAAAGGCGGGATAGCTGGCCATCTGTGTCGCTGCCGCCCGGAGGATCGGCTGGGACAAATCGTCGAGCGGCGTTCCGTCCCGGAACCGGACGATGCAATGTGCCAGCAACACTTCGGCGATGTTCGTCTGCTGGCGCTCGCCAAGCACCTGTAGACTTGGAACGTGCGGCGTCAGAAAGGGGATGCAGTTGCGGATGGCTAGCAGCGGCGTTTCGCCATAATCGACGTTCTCCGTCAGCTTCTCCGGTTCGAGGAGATAGAGGAACGCGAAGTGGCGAAGCCAGGCCCAATGTTCGCCAGCTTCGATCTTCGCCCGCTCGGTAAGCAGGCTATTCCGCTTCTCTTCCTCGATCCGTGCTTCGCGGGCCTCGTAGCTGCGGCGCCGAGACCGAGTGCGGAATTTAGACCGGCGATTGATCTCGCGCCTGTTGGTCGTTTGCTTTGCCCACTCCGCCATAAACGCGGTCTTCTGGTGCGAATGTGCCCGCTGAAGCGTGCGGATGGGGTGCGAACGCCTGCTTGTGTCGTACCGGTCGTGTGCGCGCCACATGGCGCTCCACACCGGCACATTGTCTTCTGCGAATGCCAGCTCCGCGAGCGTCTCCATATCACCGGTGTGAAAACGGATTCCCGAATGAGTGGAATTTGCGAAGAGGCGCCTCATCGCTTCTTTTGTAGCCTCGGGGTCGGGGTCCTCCGTGAGGGCGAGCCATTGATCTGTCTCCGGAGCTGGTGAGCGTTGGCAAGCGCGACGACGGCCGCGCTGCTATCACTCGCGGTGTAGTCTTTGAAACGGAGAGGCTTAAGCCATACCCATAGCGTTGTCGCATCGGCCGGTACGCCGAGCGCGAAGTAGCGATCAAGGAGAAAGCCCGCAACCTTGCTGACGCCACGGCGACATTCGCAAAGTGCGTCGTATCTTGGATTGCAGGTGCACACCAGATTTTGGGTCAGCTCATCAAGGGCGGTGACCACAACTGGAAGATCGAGCGTCTCGACGAGGGCGCGGATGAAGTAGAGGGAGCCACTTAGTTCGTTGCGCGCATGGAGACGTTTCGAGTAGAGCCCTGAGAGCCCTCGCAGCAGGTCGGCAACGACGGGGGCCGTGACCTTTGTCGCGCCGACTTTACGGACAACGTTTGCGGCAAGCTCGAGCGATAGGGCGCTGGCCTCCGCCTGCAGTGCGGCGAGATCGGGAACGGGATCATAACCCACGACGTCTAAGAGCGCCGAGTGCGCTATCTTGCGGACCGAGGCATGACCGTGGTGATCAAAGGTCAGTGCGCGCAGCTCAGTCCCAAACTGCGAGGCAGCACCAGACGACTGTATGAGTTCGAGCACGAGCTGGCGCAGCGATTGGCTGCCTCCGCTTGGTTTCAGAATCTCGGCAACATCGGCTTGGATGTCCGAGGTGAAAAAGCCACCGACATTGAATTGGCGCCAAACATCGCTCCGCCGGAAATAGGGATCATCCTCTGCAATCTGTGCAAGCTTCGCAAGAAGTGCCTTCTTTGCCTTCGCCGTCAACTGCGATGGATCGCCATTCGCAAATACCGCATAAGGATCGAGCTCGACGAGCGTTGTCTGCATGGTCTCGCTAGATAGCGCCGCCATCCACCCCAGCATGCCGCGCAATTCGGTGCGGACCACATTGTTGGGCGCTATGACAGCGAGGACACGAGGCAAGGACAGGAGGTCGCTGGAATCCTCGATCCGGCTCACCAGGTAGCGGGCGGCGCAGTATTCGGCGACGATGCGGTGAACAGGCTCATGCTGCCCCGCTTCGACAGAGGGTTTGAGCAAACGCGTATCCATCAGAAAACGCGCTTCCCGCGCCGCGTCGGACACAAGGCCGGCTATGTAAGGGAATTCGCCCACGCCCAACACCTCGGTCGCGCTTACGCCAGATACGCCCGATAGCATCAGTTTCGCGAAGACCTCGCCGGCGAGCTCGATGATGCGGTTCAGAGGCGGGCGGCCTTTTTGCGACACCTTATTGTTCGCCTCGTGCGCGAGACGGCGGACGGCGTCGGCGAAAATGGCGTTCTTGGACGTGAAAGAGTGTCCGCTTTCCACATACGCTTCACCGAACAGCTGCAGGAACTGAGGATTGCCAAAAAGCGGCACCAGCTCGAAGCGCCCCGCCTCGTTCACGAAGTCTTCGAACACCTCTCCCGGGAACTTTGCTTCAAAGAGTTGGCGTTGCTCGTCCGTCGCGAATGGTTCGAGCCGGACAACCACGGGGTCAACGCCGAAACTGTCTTTCACATGCTCAGTAACGGATGAGTCCCACTCGCTCGATCGACCGGCAAACACTACAGTTTGGCCTTGTGCGTCGCTCGCCTTGACGACAATATCGTCGAGCGCCAGACGGTCGATGCGGGCAACTTCATCCATTGCGTCGATGATGAGCGGCATCCTGGACGCAGTAACCTGGCGGCTGCGAAACACGCTGGCGCGTACAGGCAGGCCGCCAAGTAACGAGCCAAATTTCCCGAGCAGTTCGGTCTTTCCCGCGCCAGGTTCGGCGAGAATGATGAACACTGAGCCCACGCGAAGAAGCTGCGCTTCACTATACGCTCGGTCTCCGACCAAGAATCGCCTTGAAAGATACATGTTGTCCTCCGGCGAAACGTTATCAAAGGTCAATGCGGCAGCGCCACTCTGCGGGACTGTTCTCCCAAGGATTTCGAGGGGTTTTTCAAGATGCGCTGGCAACCGCCAAGCATCCGATTATCACTGAGCGTTGGCGTGAACACCGCCAGTGCGCTACGCATGTTCAGGTTAGCTTGTAACCTTCGAGGCCAATGGCGCCCGCGGCTATCTTTCTGCGCAAATATGCGATCTCGAGATCTTCGACCGGGCCGGCCGAAAGCCGTTGAAGGTCATTGGCTGTTGCCTTCAGGACAGCGCCGCCTTCGCGGGCCGAGACTGAGGTTCGGTCACGTAGATGCGCGTGCAGTGTTGGCAAGGTTGAGCGCTCCTCGATCGCGGAGAAGGCCCGATACCTTTCACGCACTGATGCGACTGTCTGTTCCCCGACTTCGCCGATAGGAATCGCACCGCTAACGGATCCGGCCGCGGTCGGATTTGACGGTGCGCACTCTACGAGAGCCGCCAATGGCAATGGTGAATGCGTGGCCGCCGAAGGGCGTGTCGATTGCGAGATCTTGGTTCGTCGTCCGCGAGCAGATAGACCTTGTAGAGCAGTTTCGAACTGGCCGACCTCGTCGGCCATGCCCAGCCCCACCGCGTTAGCGCCGATCTCGACGCCGCCGCTGCCGAACTTGGAGACTACCGTTTTGGCGCTAACGTTGCGGTGTTTCGCGACGGCGGACACGAACACAGCGGCCAGGTCGTCGACCATCTTCTGGACGCGCTGGCGCCCTTCGTCAGTCTCAACGTCTGGGCGCTTGCCAGGCGACTGCGAAGAGACAAAATCAACCCTCGTGATGCCGGCGCGCTCATCTGCCTTCTTTCGATCCGCGATGCCGAGCACAACGCCGATCGATCCCAGTACCGCGAGATCGCTCACGATCATCCTGTCGGCCGCCGAAGCAATCCAATAGCCGCCGCTGCAGGCCATGCCGCTTACAAACGCGTGGATAGGCTTCCTGCCCCTGGCGGCATAGATCGCAGCCGCGAGCTCGTCACAGCCGTTTGCCTCGCCACCAGGGCTGTCGACTTTAATCATTATTGCGTCAACGGCGCGATCGTCGAGCGCAGCCTGGAGATCGCGTCGCAGGATCTCGTAGGAAGTGGCGCCCGAGAAATGGACGAAGAGGTTGGCCCGCTTGAAGAGCGGGCCGGCGACCTCAAGGATGGCAACGTTGTCGCGCACCGCCATGCGCTCGCCTCGATCTGCGCGGTTTGCCCGATAAGCCTCCAGTGCCTCAGGCGTCGGGGTGTTCTCCCTGGATGCCATTGCAATAAGCTCTTCGACCCGCTCTGGAAGCATGGCCCAAGGCGCCGAAATTGCCTGATCTAGTGCTCGCATGTCGTACGTCCCGTTTTACGCGCCGAGGTGTGCTGTGCCGATACTGCACAGGGCTTCTTAATTAAGTTTTCATGTCTGTGGCGGCGCGGCCGGGCTTCGATGAAGCGTGCCAATCTCTTCTATTAAAGAATTCATACGAAGGAGAGGACGTCTCCCGTAGGGCGCGGCCCGCTTTCGCGGCCCGCCTCGTGGCTCGGTCTTTCGTAGCGCTACGGGAGGAGGTCGCGAAAACATGCCTTTTCAGCACCGTTTTCGTCACCTCACAGATTGTAACACTCCGTCGTCGACTTCCGGCCGTTCGCCAAATGTCGCCTCTGGTCCGGCTCGTGTCCGGCTGCTGTCCGCTTTCCCGATCACGAAAATCTTTTCCCCGGTTCGTGCACCGGCCCGATTTTGCTTGACCGAAATCGTCTCAGGGGAAGAACCGCCCTAGGAAAGATAAGGTGCGGCTTATTTCGTGGTGCTGCGCCCCGCTCCTCTCCCCCTCGGCATACGGTCCCTAAAGCTTTTATGGCGCCCGCCGGCAGGCGCACCAGGACGCACGAGCACCATGCCACGAGGGGGCGAGGCCTCACCACACGGGCACGCGCTGGCGGGCTCCTGTGTGGGTGCGCGTGCTCGATGGCATGGCACGTGAGGCATGCGGCCAGCTGGCGTGCGAGCTGGCAGCAAATGGGCAAGGCAGGCAGGCGGCACGCATGGCATAGGGCAGACATAGCGCCATCTCACCCCACACACGCAACCGCATGCGCCAGACATAGCAAGGCAGTGCAGCGCGCGACGTGGGCTGGCGCCGGGCAAGCTAGAGGATCCGCGGATCGATCTATATTGGTGTTATTTATATGATTTTGTTGAGAAAAACGATGATTTGTGCTAGCTTTTGAGTGCTCGCAGTGAGCCTGGGAGGGAGAGGGGCATCATGAAGCTTGAGATCGGACAGACCGCCAGCGGCAAGGTGATGGGCCTGCCCTACCGCCTCGCCAATCGGCACGGCCTCGTCACCGGTGCCACCGGCACCGGCAAGACGGTCACGCTGCAGCGCCTAGCCGAACAATTCAGCGCCGCCGGCATTCCCGTCTTCGCGGCCGACGTAAAGGGCGATCTGTCTGGAATTGCAGCCGCCGGCGACGAGAACGGCAAGGCCGCCGATCGAGCTGCGGCGCTGGGCCGCCGGTGGGCGGCGACCAGCTATCCGGTGGCACTCTGGGATATCTTCGGGAAAGCCGGCCTTCCTGTCCGCACTAGCGTGCAGGACATGGGCGCGCAATTGCTGTCACGCATGCTCGGCCTCAACCAGACGCAGGAAGGTGCGATGGAGATCGCATTCCGCAAGTCGGAAGACGAGCGCTCCTACATGCTCACGTTGAACGACCTGCGCTGGACCTTCGTCGACATGCTCGACAATCGCGAAGAGGTTAGTCAGTGTTACGGCAACGTGACCGCCTCATCGATCTCGGCAATCCAGCGCAATATCCTCGCGCTCGAGGCGCAGGGCGGCGCTCACCTGTTCGGCGAGCCTCCTTTCGATATCCTCGACTTCATGGCGACGGCGGCCGACGGCCGCGGCGTCGTCAATCTGCTGCATGCCGACAAATTGATGGAGGCGCCCAAGCTCTACGCCACGTTCCTCCTGTGGCTGCTCGGCGAGCTCTTCCGCAAGCTGCCGGAGGCCGGCGATCTGGCCAAGCCGAAACTGGTGTTCTTTTTCGATGAGGCGCACCTGCTGTTCAATGACGCGCCGAAGCCGCTTGTCCAGCAGATCGAGCGCCTAGTGCGTCTCGTCCGCTCGAAGGGCATCGGCGTGTTCTTCGTCACGCAATCGCCGCAGGACGTGCCTGACACGGTGCTGGCGCAGCTCGGTACCAGGATCCAGCATGCTCTCCGCGCTTACACGCCTAGCGCGCAGCGCATGGTGCGCGCCGCTGCCGACGCCTTCCGTCCCAATCGTGGTGTCGACGTCCGCGCCGAGATCACCACCATGGGCATTGGCGAGGCGCTGATTTCGGTGATGGAAGACGACAACATACCGACGAAGGTGGAGAAGGTGCGGATCATCCCGCCGTCGGGCCAGATCGGCATGGTGTCCTCGATCGAGCGCCAGGCAATTGTCGAGGCGTCGCCGGTGTTTCGGAAGTATCGCGCCGGCGCAACGGAGCAAGAGGCCTCCTACGCCTTCGACCGTCGGATGAAGCAGAGCCGGGGCATTGACCCGGTACCGGAGACGGCACCCGCTGCATATGAGCCCGGGCTTTACAGGAAGTACCTTCCGACCGAGGAGGCGCAGAAGCCGCCGCACTCGATCAAGCGCCAGTTGCTCTCGATCGTGTTTTGGGGCGGAGTGGCGTGGGCCTCCTTTAAGATCGCCGGTTTTGCTTAGTCTCGTCTGAAACATTAGACCAGATTGATGTGCGGCCAACGTCTGAAAATGCGCAAGTGCGGCCATCGCCGGCCACTACTCAGAATCGCGTTTTGGGCCAAAGCGGAAGGGCAGCTTCGCGTCCTGGATTTTCAGAAATGACCCTCCGACCCATCGCCAAGGGCTTCGACATCTGCCGCTATCCGGGTCTGTGTGAAGGCTGCCTGGCCCCAGAAATTCGCTACGAGCTCAGCAGAGCCTTGGTAAAATGCAGCAACATCAAACTCGTGCTTATCGATTAGGTCGTTGGCCTCTTGGTCAGCTCTCACTAGCGCATCGTCCAGTTCTCCAGCCCTATCCTTCTGCAACCTCAACACGTGTGGAATGGCGGCTGACAATAGCGTATCGAGGTCCTCGACAACCCCACCTGCAAGATTCGTCCGGTGATGTACGACGGTTAGGGCGCTGCCCTTATCCTGTTCGAGAAGCACGACGCGGTCGTCGTTCCAACGGTTTTTGCCTGGACCGAAATGCGCGATGCTCTTGTCGCGCATGCGTATGATTTCCTCGTGCTTAGCCTTCAACGCCGCATGGTGGTATGCGCCAGTTACACCGACTTGGTATCTGTCGACGGCCTTGGAATGTGTCGCTCGAGCATAGATGACAACGGCATGGGTCAACAGTGCGCTGCCAAGCTGCGACGTTTCATGGGAAGTGTCGGCGATATCGAGGCCCCGCAATGTATCGACAGACATGCGCACGTGGTTGAGATCCAATGTGACGGACACAACGGCGTGAAAAGCCCTGATGCCCCTGATCAGGGCTTTATGCCGTATTGGATGAAGCCCCGGCAGGATGCTGGTTAGGTCGAAAGCCTTGCTGGCGGGACGGTTCATTGCGGTACATCCTCCATCGACGCAGGCTCTCTCTGCGCGCCGGAGAGGATCTGCTCAATTTGGATTGCTTCACGCTGGGCCGCGACCATAAGAGCCTTCAACTCGTCTAGCCGTTGCCAATAGCGGTCCCAGAGCTCGGGACCAACGATATCGCGTAGTGCTTCGTTTGACGTGGCGTCGACCTTACCCGCCTGGCGCTCAAAGGCCTCTAGGCGCTCAATCCGTTCATGGATATCGGCGATACCCTTTCGGATAGGCGAACCCCTAGCCTGCCCCAGCATCCACTGCTTCCAGTCGGCTGCTCCCTTGGACTGATTACATGGGCCGCATGACGGTACGAGGTTGTTGGTGGTGTGGAAATGGCCCGACGGGCGCCCGGCCTTAACAAGGCCCCTTAGGTGGTCTAAGTCCGTCGCCAGCGCGCCGCAATAGACGCACTCTCGCTCGTTGATTCCCGCCGCCCTGTAAAGGCTGGCCTGCGCGGCCGCGTCGACCTCTCGGGGAATAATCGCGTGGACAAACGCATGCGCCAGCGATGTTGCACGCCCAGTAATCGTCGGTCTCGATGCCATGCGCCCCCCCCCATGCAGATGCCCCGAGTTTTGCCAAGTGTTCGGCTCCGCCCCAAGGATGCTGCCACGGCAACTTTGGGCTACCGATCGTCGCATACACGATGGCCAGCCGTATAACCTCACCTCACACTGGGTGCTTCTGAACTGCAAGGTCTCGGCATGACACGACCAGAATTCCTGCTTTCAATTGCCACGCCATAGCGAATCCTTTCTGGGCCATGTTAGGCTTTCTGGTGTGGAGGTTTCATGCAAAAATTCCCATCGCCATCCGAGTTGATGAGGGTTTGGCGACCGTATCTTTACTCGGACAGCGAAAGGACGGACGCCTACCGACTGAGCGAGTCCGAGTTCCGCAATCATCTCGACACGCTTACTGATCGTAACCAGCACAAAGATTTCGAGAACTTTTGCCGTAAGCTTGCCGAGAGAAGCCTGTGCCCGAACCTTCGCCCGCAGACCGGCCCGGAAGGGGGCGGCGACGGAAAGGTCGACTCCGAGACTTATCCCGTCGGCGTAGATATCGCCGAGCGTTGGTATGTAGGGACCGCCCGAAGCGGTGAAGAAAGCTGGGGCTTCGCCTTCAGCGCGAAGAAGACCTGGAAATCCAAGGTAACGTCCGACGTCGAGGGTATTGCCGAGACGGGTCGAGACTACAATCGGGTCGTTTTCATGACGAGCCGGCCGGCAAGACAGGCTGATCGCCTAAAGCTGGAACAGGAGCTTACGACCAAACATGGGATTGCGGTCACCATTCTCGATCGGGAATGGATCATTGATCAGGTCTTCGGTCACGGCCACAAGGACTTGGCCTTCGACTATCTAAAGGCAGGTGAGCACGAGCCTGACAAGGTTGCGATCGGACCAAATGACTTCAGGCGACAGCAGGCTTTGGGCGAATTGGAAGTCTTGCTGGGTTCTCTGGGCACGGAAGGAAGTGACCGGGCGCAGTCGGTGACGGTGTCCTTCGATGCAGCGCGGTTGTCGCGCGAGCTTGAAAAGCCACGTTTCGAAACCGACGGTCGTTTCGAGCGTGCGATCAGGCTCGCGAAGAAGTACGGAGCGAACAGCCAGCATTTGCGGGCAGTCTACGAGCACGCCTGGACTGCAGTATGGTGGCACGATGATATTGAAGCGATGCATGATCTGTACGACGAGGTCGAAAGGATCGCATTCACGAGCGACAATGCCGAGCATGTCGGCAGGGTCGGCAACCTCCACCAAATACTAGTCTCCCGCGTTGTACAGAAGCTCGCCTCGCTGGAGGACCTCGATCTCAAGATCAGATCGACGAGATTGAACGACAAACTGCTCGCTCTCTCGCAAGATCCGCTCCGGCCGAATAATGCACTCCACGCGGAAACTTTGCTGGTTTTCCTTGACTTGAACATGGCGATGCTCGCGGGCAAGGGCGGTGGCTGGGACCAGGTTTGGACGTCGATCTCAGGGATCATAGATCGCGCTCGGGGACTGGGCGAGTTTCCTGCCGGGTTGATTGATACCGTCGTCGACGCACTTTCCGAATTCGTTCCTGACAGCGATGCCTTCGATCGGTTGGTCGAGCAGCTTGCTGACTTCATGGCGGAACGAAGTAAGGAACTTAAGGCGGGTGAGGTGTATCTGACTCAGGGAGAAAGGAAGCTCGGGCGTGAAAAGCCGATCGACGCGATAAAGTGGCTTGGGCGCGCTGTCGTAAATTTGTCCAAAGAGGAGAGCCGAGAGAAGCAGTCAGAGTCGCTCTACCTTCTTTCGGTTGGATACAGGGGTGCTGGGCTTCTTTGGGCGGCACGCACCACCGCGTTAGCGTCGTCCATTCAGTATTCGGCACTGTCAGAAACAGAGGGAGAAGCGCGGGTTGAAATGATCCCCGCACTGAAGCTCCTGCGGATGGTGTCCCTTCAACTGGGGCATGTAGTTGATGCTTTGGCCGCACATCACTACCTTGTGACACTGAGTAGCCAAATGCCCCTCGACGACGCCAGCCGGGAAAGGGTGCAGAAGGGCAACATCGAGTTCGACCACTTGCTGGCCTGCCTTGTGACGGTTCAGCCAGTAGATGAGATCTCCCGGCTTGCTCGGCTTCCCGACATACTCGAACGGCTCGGACTATTCGGCTCCCGTATCATGCTCCTGCATCGGCTTGGCCATTCGGATGTGCTTCGGTCAGATGGCTCCGTGCCCCCCGGAACGCAGGACGACGAGCTGAATCGGATGCTGGAAGCCGCGGCCGCCCAACCGGCATCCGCTGACCTGCCCAAGAGGCTGGTCATTTTCGATGACGTGTTCGACAAACTTCGCACGAAGGTGCTCGGGGTAGGGATTGAAGTTCTCTCAGACAGCTCCAAGGACGGCTTCCTGCAAGCTGAGGCTTATGCCGCAGCCCTCGAGGGTTTCGCAGCAACACTCCTCAACACCGGTGTGATCCCGTATGTGGACCGATTCATGATCCGGGCGCTGAGGTCGGATGTGCTTGAGGACGGAACCGTCGATGAGGGACGGGGCGACTCCATTGATGCGACCGTTCCCTCGAAATGGTCTATGACGGACCCTGTCGCACTTCAGGCGTTTAACAATCACCTCATTGCGACAAGCGTCCATGTCATGATGAGCATGGCGGTTGTCCAGGATCCAATCCACACGATCGAGGAGCTGGTCGAAAAGGAGCAGATTTTTGATCGTGCCACGTTATTCTGCCATTCGGGTATATCCAGGCAGCGGTTGTTCGGTGCCCATGCTGGTCGTATCTCCGACTGGGACCATTGGATAAAACGTGCCTATCCTTTGGCGGATGCAGCGCCGACGGCGCCAAACGTCGGAGTTCGCCGTAAGGCGTTCAACGAAACCAACGACGATGAAGACGCCGGGGCCAATCCGATGCAGGACAAGGACGGTAGCGAGCTGGAGGATATCCAGAGCCACGGTGATCTTGTCGTTCGAACGGTGATTAACAAGAAGCTCTGGGATGCCGCTATCTGGCAGGGGATGTTGTACGGCCTCTCAGAGATAGATCAGCCGCCGGTGCTCGGGTTGATGTTCAGAAACAAAGGCGAGGGAACTGCCATATTCGACGAGTGGCGCGAACGCTTCGGCAAGGCGGACGAGAATGACGAGATCCGGATATCCATCATCAAGGGTATCGATAAGTCCAACCCCTTCCACTACCGCGGCTACATAACCCAGAGCCTCGACAGCATCATGCTGGGTAGCTCGAAGCGTTTCATCAATCTGGCCCGCATGAACACGATGCCGGTCAATAACCACCGAAACCTAGAGGGTTTCCTCAAACAGCTAGATGCGTGTGGCGTTTTCTTTCTGGCTCCGGCATCGGTCGATTCGTACGGAAATGCCGATTTGCATATGGACCACGCGATCCTGAAGCGGAAAGTTTTCCCCAGGGATGCATGGCAGATCGGTCCGAATGACGTCGACGTTATGGGCGTCCGGTTGGAGGATGATATTGTCATACCCAAAGGAGAGTCCGACGCACCGGTCGAAGCCCTTCGGAGGTTAAGGCAAAAATCGGGTCGGTCACCATGAGGCAAGCCCGCGCTTCGGAACATGGAACGCTTCACTGCGACGAACTCATCGCCACGCCTGCTCTAACGGGCGCCATCCAACTTACTGCCGCCTACTGCTTCCGCATAACCAAGAAGAGATCGTGCTGGGCCAAATGCTCATGACTTTCGCTGCCCCCTGGTGGGCTCTTTGGTTGCCTTGGGTCTTGCCAGCTTCTGAGGCATGAAATCGCCGTCATCGGCCCATGTTCGTATGTCTGCGATTTCCTCGCGCGCGCTTTCAATGTCAGATTCTACCTCTGATAGATCGTCTACAAATTTGTAATAGCGCGCGCTCACGGAATCGCTGTTGAAATACAGCTTGTCGTTGAGGGTTTCCGCCTCTGCGAGTGTGCGGCCTACGTCCACATCGGCGTTTGCAAGTTTGGCATAGGCATCCTCGTCAAGCCTTCCGGTTTCCGCGAACTTGTCCGCCAGCCTTTGAATCGCCTTTGCGGTGTTGCGGTGCTCTTTGAGTTTTCCCCGGATGCCTGCAAACATTCCTGCGGCTTGTTCTGAGGTAACAGGATGATGCCTGCCATTCTCGAAAATGGTTGCGTACTCACGGCTGCTGTAGGTCGACGCTCTTCTTTCTGATGAATGCCTGGCGCGAGTTTCTCTGCCGCCAAATAGCTTGGCCAGTACCAAGACCGCTGCGGCAATGCCGATAATCCACTCCATACCCTTCCTCCTGTACCTGCATCTTCGGGTAGGTCGCACTCCGCGCACAAAGTATCGCATCGGCGATACTCGCGTCCGAGCGGATTTCAGCAGAAGCCTAGATCCAATGCCCTGCTTTCGACACGCGCAAACACATCACATGCTACTAGCCGTTTCTTGTTGGCAAGCTCTTGATCCTGGTCGAGTCCGTAAAGGCAGGCATAACGACCTTCGAAATTCTCCGAGATGCGGACGCTTGTTTTCTTCCGCAAGTGCGCCCGTCAGCGAGGTGGGGCATTCAGTCTATGTCGCATTCCATGTCGCGTCGACTAGCCGAGTGTGAGTGAAAACCCTTGGAAATCAAGGGAACTCAGTTGCAACATGGCGCAACATGTCACCAGCAGAAATCGGAAGCTAAGCCGTTGATTTTGTTGGTGATCCCGACAGGAATCGAACCTGTGACCTACAGATTAGGAATCTGCCGCTCTATCCTACTGAGCTACGGGACCACTCGGCTGCACACATAGCGGCTTCCGGCGGATTCGCCAACGGTTTTTGCCGAACATCAGCGGCAGCGGCAAAACCTCTGTCGCGCCGTTGCCGCCTCCGATTTTCGTCAGGCGGCGAGCGCCGTCTCGGCCAGCCGCACCCAGTAGCTGACACCGTGGGGGATGACCTCGTCGTTGAAGTCGTAGGCGGGGTGATGCAGGTTGGCGCTGTCGCCGTTGCCGATGAAGATGAAGGCGCCGGGGCGTGCTTCCAGCATGTAGGAAAAGTCCTCGCCGCCCATCAGCGGCTGGATCGCCCGGTGCACCTGCGGCTCGCCGGCCACTGTTGCGGCGACATCGCCGGCAAACACCGTCTCTTCGGGGTGGTTGACGGTGACGGGGTAGTTGGCGTCGTAGTCGAGCTTGATCTCGGTGCCTGTGGTCTCCGCGACACCGCGGCAGATCGCGTTCATGCGCGCTTCGGCGAGCTTGGCCACTTCCTTCTTCAGCGTGCGCACCGTGCCGGCGAGCATCGCGTGCTCGGGAATGACGTTATAGGCAGAGCCGGCGATGAACTTGGTCACCGAAACGACGATCGCCTCGGCCGGGTCGGTCGAGCGCGAGGCGATGGTCTGCAGCGCCGCGACCAGCTGGCTGCCGGCGACGATGGGGTCGATAGCGCGGTGCGGGATCGCGGCATGGCCGCCCTTGCCGGTGACGGTGATGGTGAATTCGGCGGTCGCCGCCATGATGGCGCCCGGACGGATGGCGAACTGGCCGACCGGCAGGCTCGGCATGTTGTGCATGCCGAACACCTTCTGGATCGCGAAGCGTTCCATCATGCCGTCCTTGACCATCTCGTTGCCACCGCCGCCGCCTTCTTCGGCGGGCTGGAAGATGACGGCGACGGAGCCGGCGAAGTTGCGCGTCTCCGCCAGATATTTCGCAGCTCCGAGCAGCATGGCGGTGTGGCCGTCATGGCCGCAGGCATGCATCTTGCCAGGTACCGTCGAGGCATAAGGCTTGCCGGTGATCTCCTCGATCGGCAGCGCATCCATGTCGGCGCGCAGGCCGATCGTGCCGCCTGTGCCAAGGCCGCCCTTGATGATGCCGACGACGCCGGTCTTGCCAAGACCGGTGACGATTTCGTCGCAGCCGAATTCCTTGAGCTTGCCCACGACGAAGTCGGCGGTCTCGAAGACGTCGAAATTCAGCTCCGGCTTCTGGTGCAGGTAGCGGCGCCAGCCGGCGATCTCTTCCTGCATTTCGGAGGCTCGGTTCAGGATCGGCATTTTGGTCTCGACTTCCTGTTTGTTGGACCAGGGGTCCGGATTCGCAATTGTGATCGCGCAAGCTCTGCCATCTTGGCGTCACATACGTTATTTAGCAGCAGCGGCGACGCCGTGGCCATGGTCTTTGGTACCGGCCAGCGCGTTGCCATCCCGGTTTACGGAAATCTTATGGACGGCCGGCTATGGTCGGCAAGAGGCGATTTCGGATTTGATGATGAAGATGCAGTTCGTCAAAAGCATGCTCCTCGGTCTTGCGGCCGCAACCGCGCTGGGCGCCGTCCCGGCTGCCGCCAATCCGGCGATGCTTTTCGACGTCAATTCGGGCGCCGTGATCGAGCATCAGGACGCGTTTCAGCGCTGGCATCCGGCGTCGCTGACCAAGCTGATGACCGCCTACACGGCGTTCCGAGCGGTCCAGGCGGGCGAACTGGCGCTCAACTCGCCGATCCGGATCAGCAAGAAAGCGGCGGCCTTCCCGCCGGCCAAGATGGGTTACAAGCCCGGCTCGGTGCTGACCCTCGACAACGCGCTGAAGATCATCATGGTCAAGTCGGCCAACGACGTCGCGGCTGCCATCGGCGAGAATGTCGGCGGCACGACCGAGGCGTTTGCGGCGCGCATGAACGCCGAGGCGCAGCGCCTGGGCATGTCGGGCAGCCACTGGGTCAACGCCAACGGCCTGCATGATCCCGACCAGTACACGACCGCGCGCGACCTCGCGATCCTGGTGCGGGCAATCCGTCTCGAATATCCGCAATATGCCTCCTATTTCGATATCGAAGGCATCATCGCCGGCAAGGCGAAGCTCAAGAATTTCAATCCGCTGGTCGGACGCTTTCCGGGCACCGACGGCATGAAGACCGGCTTCGTCTGCGAATCCGGCTTCAACCTGGTCGCTTCGGCCAACCGCGACGGCAGGACGCTCGCCGCGATCGTTCTGGGCGCGACCTCGCCCGACGACCGCGCCGAAGAAGCCGCCAAGCTGCTGCAGAACGGCTTCAGCCGTTCCGGAAGTTCGGTGAGTGTCACCGGACTGACGCCCTATGGCGACAACCGCGACGTGGCGACCAACATGCGCGAAGAGGTCTGCTCGAAAAAGTCCAAGCATGTGGCCTCCGACGGACCCGTGCCGACGGAAGCGGGTGCAGCGCCCGAAAAGGTCTCGATCATTCCCGAAATGACGCGCCCGCGGAACTGGGTGACGGTCAGCCTGGGCGGCGCCACCGGGCCGAAGCCCAAGGCGCTCGGCGGGCGCGACCTTGTCGACTATGCCGACGTGCCGCTGCCGACCTGGCGTCCCGACATGCCGGCGCCCACAGGTGCCGCGCCGCTCGTTTCCGGCAACGTCCAGGCCCGGTCGTGAGCCAGCAGGCGGCCTTTCCTATCCCCGTATCGGTGCTGACCGGCTTTCTCGGCGCCGGCAAGACAACGCTGCTCAACCGGCTGCTGAAAGACCCGGAGCTTGCCGACACGGCCGTCATCATCAATGAGTTCGGCGATGTCGCGATCGACCACCTGCTGGTCGAAAAGGCTTCGGACGGCATCATCGAGCTGTCCGACGGTTGCCTGTGCTGCACCGTGCGCGGCGAACTGGTCGATACGCTGGCCGATCTGGTCGACCGCCTGCAGACCGGACGCATCCAGCGTCTTGCACGCGTGGTGATCGAAACCACCGGGCTTGCCGATCCGGTGCCGGTGCTGCAGTCGATCATGGGCCATCCGGCGCTGATCCATGCCTTCCGGCTCGACGGCGTCATCTCACTCGTCGACGCGGTCAACGGCTCGATGACGCTCGACGCCCATGTCGAGGCGGTCAAGCAGGTGGCGGTCGCCGACCGCATCGTGCTTACCAAGTCCGACCTTGTCGACGACGCCGACTGGCTCGACGCGCTCAAGGCGCGGCTCACCCGCATCAATCCGGGTGCCGAAATCCGCGAAGTGGAAGGTGCTGCCGTGGCTCGCCTGCTGCAATGCGGGCTTTACGATCCCACGACCAAGACCGCCGACGTGCGTCGCTGGCTCGGCGAGGCGGCGGACGGCGACCACCACCATCACCACGGCGGCGACGATCATCACCATCATCACGACCACGCGCATCGCCATGATGCCCGCGTCGGGTCGTTTTCGCTGGTCCATGCCGGCGCGCTGCCGTTTTCGACGGTCGAGATGTTCCTCGACCTGCTGCTGTCGGCCCAGGGCGACAAGCTTTTGCGTATCAAGGGCATCGTCGAGCTGGCCGAGGATCCGTTGCGGCCGCTGGTCATCCATGGCGTGCAGAAGATGCTGCATCCGCCGGCACGCCTGCCGGCTTGGCCGGATGCGGTTCGCGGCACCCGGCTGGTGCTGATCGGCATCGACTTGCCGCAGGATTATGTCGAGCGGCTGTTTGCGGCCTTCGTCAACAAGCCGGCGATCGACACGCCCGACCGCGAGGCGATGGAAAACAACCCGCTGGCCATCGCCGGCCGGTAGGATCCGGGCCTATCGGCTGCGGCGTGCTTCCTTTGAGCTCGCCTGCCGGCATTTGCTTCCATCTCTTCAATGCCATAGTGGGCTCGCACCTCAGGATGAGGACCGTTGCGCTTGTTCATGCACCGGCGGTTGATCCAACTGCAGCGGATTCACAAAGCGCTTAGCATCTGTGGAGTAGGGCTGGCTGGGTCGACACGGTCCTCATCCTGAGGAACGAGCCCGCAATGCTGTGGCAGAGCCAGTAATTCCCTTGGCGGGCGAGCCTCGAAGGAGGCACTGCAAGTGCCTGAAGCTCAGCCGGCCCGTTCGATCAGGAAGCGATGGCCGCCTTCGACGGCTTTCGTCTCGACAAGCCTGTGCCCGGCGTCCTGGCAGAAGGCGGGAATGTCGATGACTGCGAGCGGGTCGGTGGTTTCGAGCCAGAGCTGGCTGCCGACGGCCATGTCGGCCAGGCGCCGCTTGGCCTTCAGCACGGGCAGGGGGCAATTGAGTCCCCTGAGATCGTAGATGTCGGCGGTTTCGCTCACGCCGTTCAGCTGCCGAACATGCCGAGCAATCTCTTCTTGAGCTTGGCGGCGCCGCCCTCTTCGGCGGGGGCTGCCTGGGCTGCCTGCGCGGGTGCTTCGGTTGCCACGGGCTCGGGGGACGGCACGGTCGCCGTTACCACCGGCTGCTGGGCGGCCAGCTTGGCGGCCTTGGCTGCAGCTGCGGCAGCGACCTTTTCCTCGGCAGCTTTTTTCTTGGCGGCCTCGGCGGCGTCAAGCGCTGCCATGCGGCGGCCTTCCGCCGAGTCGATGCGGCCCATGCGGTCGGTGACGGTCACTGTGCCGTCGTGATTCAGGGATGGCGGCTCGATCGGCACGCGCTCGCCGCGGGCCCGCTTCTTGGTCCAGTCCGAGACGATGGCCGCTTCCTTGATGCCGGCGATGGTCGGCTTGGGCGCCTCGCCGCCGCTGGCGCTGGCAAAGGCGCTGTCATACTTGGTCTTGTAGGACTGATAGGCCGTCTGCAGCGCCTGCGGCTGGGTGTAGGCAGGGCATGCGCCGGTCGGGTTGAAAGTGGCGCCGCCCTCGGGGATGCGATTGAAGATGTAGCGCTTTTCGCAGACGTCGACCTTCGGCGGCACCTTGGTGATCTCGAAGTGGTCGTAGCCTTCCTTGAGCATCGCCCAGAACTGGTAGTTCGGGTCGCTGCGATAGCGCGCCATGTTGGCGGCGGTCATCCGGAACGGATAGGACTGCACTTGGAACTCGGTCTGGCCGCCCTTGAACGCATCGCGGGCGAAGGCATAGATTTCCTCGATCTGCGCATCGGTCATCGAGAAGCAGCCGGACGACGAGCAGGCGCCGTGAACCATCAGGTTCGAGCCGGTACGGCCGTTGGCGCGGTCATAGGTATTGGGATAGCCGATGTTGAAGGCGAGGTGATAGCTGGAGTTCGGGTTCATCTGCCCCGGACGTACGGTATAGAACCCCTCCGGCGACTGGCGGTCGCCCTCGGTGAACTTCGGGCCGAGCTTGCCGGAGATCTTGCAGATGTCGTAGGCGGCGATCAGGTCGTAGCGGCCATTGGTCTTCTGTTTCCAGACTTCCAGCTTGCCTTCTTCCTTGAACACGCGCGCCAGCACGGGCGAACTGCGGCTCATGCCCTTGGCCTTCATTTCGGCCAGGATCTTGGGCGGCAGCTGCCGGTTGGCATGCTGCGGAACGAAGTCCGTAACGGAGGATTCCGAACAGCCTGCCACTGCGATAGCGGCGAGAAGCAATCCGGCACGTGCGATATTGGCGATCATCGTTGCTAATGTCGTCTCATTTGCGGCCACAGCGCATTCACGCCTTCGGCCGGCCCGTCCTGATACTGCTTCGACCTTAGGGTCGTTAACCTTGAAAAATCCTTACCGCAAGTTCCTGGCCCGTCCCACGCGCGCAAAATCACGGCAAGTTCATTGAACTCGGCGAGGCGGCAATTTTGTGGCGAAACGGTGATGTGGCCCATTCGGGCCACAGTTTACGCAATCAGAGGCTGCGGCCGATGGCCAGGTATTTCTCGCGGCGGTGCTCGCGGAAATCGATGTTCGAGCCGGCAAATTCGCTGAACGTCTTGGCGATCAGGTCGCCGGTGGCCGAAATCACCGCCTCGGCATTGCGGTGGGCGCCGCCAAGCGGTTCGTCGATGATCTGGTCGATGATCTTGAGGCCGAGCAGATCCTGCGCGGTGATCTTCATGTTGGTCGCCGCATCCTTGGAGCGCGTCGTGTCGCGCCACAGGATGGAAGCCGCGCCTTCCGGCGAGATTACCGAATAGATCGCGTGTTCGAGCATGAAGACGCGGTTGGCAGTGGCGATGGCGATCGCACCGCCCGAACCGCCTTCGCCGATGACGACGGCGATCGACGGCACCTTGAGGCCGAGGCAGGCCGAGGTCGAGCGCGCAATGGCTTCGGCCTGGCCGCGCTCCTCGGCGCCGACACCGGGATAGGCGCCTGCCGTGTCGACCAGCATGACGACAGGAATTTTGAAACGGTCGGCCATTTCCATCAGGCGCACGGACTTGCGGTAGCCTTCGGGGCGGACCGAGCCGAAATTGTGCTTGAGGCGGCTCTTGGTGTCGGAACCCTTCTCCTGGCCCAGAACCAGAACCGGTTCGCCGCGGAAGCGAGCAAATCCGCCGACCATGGCGGCGTCCTCGCCGAAATTGCGGTCGCCGGCGAGAGTGGTGAAATCGGTGAACAGGGCCCTGACGTAGTCGAGGCAATGCGGGCGGTCGGGATGGCGCGCGACCTGGACCTTCTGCCACGGGGTCAGCGCCTTGTAGGCGTCGCGCAGCGCATCGCGCGAGCGCTTCTCCAGCCGCTTGATCTCGTCGCCAACATCGACGGCCTCGCCGTTCTCGGCGAGCTTCTTGAGCTCGAGGATCTTGCCTTCGAGATCTTGGACCGGTTTTTCGAAATCGAGGTAATTGTACATTGGCGAGCGGACTACCACGCTGAAAAGAATAGGCACCGGGGCACGAAAAATGCGGCGCCGCGCCAGTGGAACGTGGCACTCACATAGCGATATGGACCTTAATCGGCAAGCGGGTGATGTTCGTTGACCAGTTTCAACAGCCTTTCTTCGAGCACATGCGTGTAGATTTGCGTGGTCGAGATGTCGGAATGGCCAAGCAATTGCTGCACGGCGCGCAGGTCGGCGCCATTCTGCAGCAGGTGGCTGGCGAAGGCGTGGCGCAGCACGTGCGGCGATATTTTTGCCGAGGCGATGCCGGCGCGCGCGGCCAGCGCCTTGAGATCGCGGGCAAAAACCTGGCGGGGCAGGTGGCCGCTGTCTGACGCCGCCGGAAACAGGAACAGGCTTTCCACCAGTTTCGGATCGCGATTCCGTTCTTCCAGCCAACGCCGCATAGCCTCGCGTGCCTTGGCAGAGAGTGGCACCATGCGGTCCTTGTCGCCCTTGCCGCGCACCACGAAGAAGCGTTCGTCGCGAAGCGCAACGGTCAGCGGAAGGCTGACAAGTTCCGATACGCGCAGGCCGGTGGCATAGAGCACTTCGACCAGCGCGTGCATCCGCGTTGCGCTCGCCATTTCGTTGCCGGCGGCAGCTTTCGCTTCCGCCGCCGCACGGTCGAGCAATCGTCCGGTCTCGCCCTCGCTCATCGTCTTGGGCAGCGGCCGGTCCTTCTTCGGGCTGTCCAGGATGCCGGTGGGGTTATCGCCGCGCAGCCCTTCGGCATAGAGGAAGCGGAAGAACTGCCTGAGCGCCGACAGCTTGCGGGCCTGCGAGGTGGTGGCGAAGCCGCGGCCGGCGATGTCGTCGAGATAGCCGCGAATGCCGGCGGCGTCTGCGTCGGCGAGGCGGCCGCCGAGATGTTCGGAGGCGTCTTCGAGGTCGCGGCGGTAGCTGGCCAGGGTGTTGTCGGCGGCACCGCGCTCGGCGCTCATCATTTCGAGAAAAGCTTCGATGCGCGCGCCGCTTTTCATTGTTTTGGCGCGAGCTTTTCCGGCGGAATGCGGATGGTGATTTCGGCCTTCTTGGGCTCGACGAACATCACCAGCGCAAACATCGCGCCGTAGCCGATGCCCGCCAGAACGGCGAGCGTGACAAGGAACCGGAAAAGTGTCGGCATCGATGTGTTTGCCCGTCTGTCCTATCCTGTGCCCTTATGGGACGCCGTTCCCTGCAATTCAAGTGTGCTCTTGGCGCCCTGCGCTTGACGCAACGGGGCTTTTCATGTCGATACGCCGGCGAAAGGGACGCCATGACACCCGACGAGCAGACTCCATTTCCGGACGGTTCGACAAGTGCCCTGCTTGAACGGCTCGGCACGCGCTCGATCGTCTTTGTCGGTCTGATGGGCGCGGGCAAGACCGCCATCGGCCGCAAGGTCTCCCAGGTGCTCGGTCTCCGCTTCATCGACAGCGACCACGAGATCGAAAGCGTGTCGCGGATGACGATCCCCGAGCTGTTCGAACGCTACGGCGAAGCCGAGTTTCGCGCGCTCGAGCAGCGCGTCATCGGCCGGGTGCTGGAAAGCGGCCCGCAGGTGCTGTCGACCGGCGGCGGCGCCTTCATGAATGCGCATACGCGTTCGGCCATTGCCGCGCACGGCGTCTCGGTCTGGCTCAAGGCCGATCTCGACCTGCTGATGGAGCGCGTTTCCAAGAAGCAGAACCGGCCGCTGCTGCAGAACGCCGACCCGCGCGCCGTGCTGGCCAAGCTGATGGACGAGCGCTACCCGGTCTATGCAGTTGCCGATCTCGCCGTGGCGACGCGCGACGACCGCAAGGAAGCGATCGCCAGCGAGGTCATCGAAGCGCTTTGCAACCATCTCGGCGTGCCCGGCAGCATACACGTATCGGAAGTCTCGGAGGATCACGAATGACAGGCACCGTCACAGTCGAAGTCGGGCTTGGCGACCGCGCCTATGACATCCTGATCGGCCCGGGCCTGATTGCGCGTGGCGCGGAGCTGATCCAGAAACGCTTGCCAAAGGCGCGCACGGCCATCGTCACTGACGAAAACGTCGCTGCCGCCCATCTCGGGCCGTTGATCGAAAGCCTCACGGCTGTCGGCAACGCGCCTGCCGTGATCAAGCTCCCAGCGGGCGAAAAGACGAAAAGCTTCGATTCGCTGGAAACCGTGGTCGACCAGATCATCGCCGCCCGCCTCGAACGCGGCGACGCGGTGATTGCGCTCGGCGGCGGCGTCATCGGCGATCTCACCGGCTTCGCGGCCGGCATCGTTCGCCGCGGCATGAATTTCGTCCAGATGCCGACCTCGCTTCTGGCACAGGTTGATTCGTCGGTCGGCGGCAAGACCGGCATCAACAGCCCGCGCGGCAAAAACCTGATCGGCGTGTTCCATCAGCCGAAGCTGGTGCTGGCCGATACCGCCGCCCTCGACACGCTGCCACTGCGCGAATTCCGCGCCGGTTATGCCGAAGTCGCCAAATACGGCCTGATCGACAGGCCGGACTTCTTCGCCTGGTTGGAAAGCAACTGGCAGGAGGTCTTTTCCGGCGGCCCGGCTCGCATCGAGGCCATCGCCCAATCCTGCCGCGCCAAGGCCGATGTCGTCGCACGCGACGAGTTCGAGACCGGCGACCGTGCACTGCTCAATCTGGGCCACACCTTCGGCCACGCGCTCGAAGCCGCGACCGCTTATGACGGCGCGCGGCTCGTCCATGGCGAGGGCGTCGCCATCGGCATGGCGCTGGCGCATCGCTTCTCGGCCCGCCTCAACCTCGCGAGCCCGGACGATGCGGCGCGCGTCGAGGCGCATCTTCGCGACGTCGGCCTGCCGTGGCGCATGGCCGACATCCCGGGCAGCCTGCCCGACGCCGATGCGCTGTTCAACTTCATCACCCAGGACAAGAAGGTGTCGCGCGGCGCGTTGACCTTCATCCTGACGCGCGGAATCGGCCAGTCCTTTATCGCCAAGGACGTGCCGGCTTCGGAGGTCGTGTCCTTCCTCAAGGAGAATCACCCGGGATGAGCGAAGCAGGCTGGATCGCCGCGGCAGTTCTTGGGGGGCTGATGCTTGCCGTCCTGGCGTTCCGTGACCGCCTGCTCGCGTCGCTGGGCTACGAGTTGATCGCACTGTCGCCCCCGCGTTCCGCTCATGACGAGCTGCGCGGCGCCGTCGACGAATTCCATCGCGACGGCCAGGTGGTGAAGCAGGACCGCGACCAGGTCGGTGGCCTGCTCGACCTGCACGAGCTCGAAGTCTCCGACGTCATGGTCCATAGAACGGCCATGCGGTCGGTCAATGCCGACATCGCATCCGAGGCGCTGGTGCGCGAGATTCTGCAGAGCCCATATACGCGGATGCCGCTGTGGCGCGGCTCGCTCGACAACATCGTCGGCGTCGTTCACGCCAAGGATCTGCTGCGTGCCCTGAACGACGTCGAGGGCGACTACAGCAGGGTCGACGTGCCGAAAGTCGCCTCGAAGCCCTGGTTCGTGCCCGACACGACGACACTTCAGGAGCAACTCAACGCCTTTTTGCGCCGAAAGGCGCATTTCGCCATCGTCGTCGACGAATATGGCGAGGTCGAAGGGCTGGTGACGCTCGAAGACATCATCGAGGAGATCGTCGGCGAGATCGCCGACGAGCATGACATCGACGTCCAGGGCGTCAAGCAGGAGGCCGACGGCTCCGTGGTGGTCGACGGCACGGTGCCGATTCGCGACCTCAACCGTGCGCTCGACTGGCACCTGCCCGACGACGAGGCGACGACGATCGCCGGGCTTGTCATTCACGAGACCCAGTCGATCCCCGAGGAAAAGCAGGCATTTACCTTCCACGGCAAGCGCTTCATCGTCATGAAGCGCGACAAGAACCGGCTGGCGCGGATCAGGATCAGGCCGGCAGTGGTGGAGCCGCAGCAAGCGACGCAAACGCCTCGCTGACCATAGTCATTGACCATAGTCATTTCTGTACTATCTTGAAGGTGTGCAGGAGGTACGTTGATGGTTGTCCGCGTGTCAAAATCTCAGTTCAAGGCAAAGGCGCTGGAGTTGTTTCGTGAAATCGAAGCGACCGGCGAGCCACTGATCGTCACTGATCACGGTGAGCCGAAGCTTGAAATCCGACGACTTGATCGAAAACACCGCAATCCGCTCGATCTTCTGAAGGGGTCGGTGCAGCGCTATGACAATCCTTTTGAACCAGTTGGCGTGGCGGACTGGGACGCCCTGAAATGATCGTCCTGGACACTCACGCCCTCGTCTGGTGGGCTGGCAGCGATGGCTCCAGGCTGTCTGCCGCGGCGCGGCAAGTCATTGAAAGCGCATTGAACGACCATGAAGGCGTAGTGGCCTCGGAGATTTCCGCATGGGAGATCGCCATGCTGGTTTCAAAAGGCAAACTCGAACTGTCCATGGATGTGTCGCACTGGCTGGATATCGTCAGTGAAATTGAAGGTTTTCGCTTCATCCCCGTCGACAACAGGGTAGCGGTGAACAGCGTCATGTTGCCTGGTGAATTCCACGCGGATCCGGCCGATCGGATGATCGTGGCGCTGGCGCGTGAACTTGCTGCCCCGCTGGTTACCGCGGATAGCAAGATAACGCGCTACCCGCATGTCGTAACCGTCTGGTAATCCTACCAGCGCGTCTGTTCGCCCGGTGCCGCCGGCTCGATCGCCAGCGCATGCAGGCCGGCCTTGAGTTCGGCGGAGAGCGCCTCGTTGACCGCGCGGTGGCGGTCGATACGGTTCATGCCGGCGAAGCCGGGTGCGACGATGCGGATGCGGAAGTGCGTCTCGCCGGAACCGTCGAACACCGCTTCATGGCCGCCGTCGACATGGTGATGGCCGGCGTGCAGGTGGCTTTCGTTGAGGACGACGAGCCGTTCCGGCGAAAATGCCTTGTTCAGCTTGTCTTCGATGGTCGCCTGTATGGACATCGGTTTCGCCTTTCACCACATGTGTCGCTGCGGCATTCGCGCCATCGGGCGCAATTGAGCCGCAAATCAGGCGTTAGGGCCAACATCCTCGAAATGTCAATTCTTGTTTCGCCGCGCCAAGAGGCGGTAAATACCATTAGATGAAGCCGTATCCGAAATATTTCGACAAGATCCGCGTCCGGCCCGATCCGGAAGCGGAGGTGAAGTCGCGCGCCCCGGCCTGCCAGTGGGACGGCTGCAAGCAGCCCGGCACGCACAAGGCGCCGGTCGGCCGCATGAAGGAAGGCGAGTATTTCCAGTTCTGCTTCGACCACGTGCGCGAGTACAACAAGGGCTTCAATTATTTCTCCGGCCTCGCCGACGGTGAGATCGCGCGCTTCCAGAAGGAGGCGATGACGGGCCACAGGCCGACCTGGACCATGGGTTCCAACAGTGCGGCGCGTTCGGCGCCCGACTTCGCCCAGCAGCGCTCGGGCCGCGCCGGCTACCACAACCGCATGCGCGATCCGCACAACATGTTCGGCACTGCCGGCGCGCCGCGACAGCGCAAGGCCAAGCCCCTCGAGGCCAAGGCGCTGGAGACGCTTGGGCTGGATTCGAAAGCGACTGGCGCCGACATCAAGGCGCGCTACAAGGAACTGGTGAAACGCCACCATCCCGACGCCAATGGCGGCGATCGGGGTTCGGAGGACCGCTTCAGGGATGTGCTCCAGGCATATCGCGTGCTCAAGCAAGCGGGATTGTGTTGAGCCAGCCGCGGCCGCGGCCTTTTTCCAACTTTCATCTGGTCGGAAAAGGCTTTAAGACCGCCCCCGAAGAAATTTTCGATTGCCGGCGTAGCTGAGGCTTCGCGCGTGGAGACGCTATGAACAAGGTCGATCGCGACATCACCAATCTGCCGGACACGACAGTGTCGGTGAAAGACACTTTCGGCTTCGATTCGAAGATGGTCGTGCCGGCCTATTCGGCGTCGTCGGAGCATGTGCCGGACATCGATCCGGACTATCTGTTCGACAAGGCGACGACGATGGCGATCCTCGCCGGCTTTGCCTACAACCGCCGCGTCATGGTGTCGGGCTATCACGGCACCGGCAAGTCGACCCACATCGAGCAGGTCGCAGCCCGCCTCAACTGGCCGATGGTCCGCGTCAACCTCGACAGTCATGTCAGCCGTATCGACCTCGTCGGCAAGGACGCCATCGTCGTCAAGGAAGGCATGCAGGTCACCGAGTTCAAGGACGGCATCCTGCCTTGGGCCTACCAGCACAATGTCGCGCTGTGCTTCGACGAGTACGATGCCGGGCGTCCTGACGTGATGTTCGTCATCCAGCGCGTGCTCGAATCGTCGGGCCGCCTGACCCTGCTCGACCAGAGCCGCGTCATCCGTCCGCACCCCGCGTTCCGCCTGTTCGCCACCGCCAACACCGTTGGCCTCGGCGACACGACCGGCCTCTATCACGGCACGCAGCAGATCAACCAGGCACAGATGGACCGCTGGTCGATCGTGACGACGCTGAACTACCTGCCGCACGACAACGAAGTGAACATCGTCATTGCCAAGGCCAAGCATTACCGCGACGCCAAGGGCAAGGAGATCGTCAACAAGATGGTCCGCGTTGCCGACATGACGCGTTCGGCCTTCATCAACGGCGACCTGTCGACCGTGATGAGCCCGCGTACCGTCATCACCTGGGCCGAGAACGCCGAGATTTTCGGCGATGTCGGCATGGCGTTCCGGCTGACCTTCCTCAACAAGTGCGACGAACTCGAACGCTCCGTCGTTGCCGAGTTCTACCAGCGCGCCTTCGGCGAGGACCTGCCCGAATCAGCCGCCAACGTCGTGCTGGGATAAGAACAGGCTCAGATGGCGGGGCCGGGCGACAACACGCGCAACAAATCGAAGACAGGCTCGGAAGCTGACAGCTTCAAGCGTGCCGTGACCGTCTCCATGCGCGCCATTTCGGGCGACAACGAGCTCGAAGTGGCATTCGCCAAGGAGCGGCCGGCACTTGCCGGCAATCGCGCCCGCCTGCCAGAACTGCCCAAGAAGGCTTCGGCCAGCGACATTGCCGTCACCCGCGGACTCGGCGATTCCATGGCGCTCAAGCGCGCCTGCCACGACACCCGCATCCACGCCCGTCTTGCGCCCGAGGGCAAGCAGGCCCGCGCCGTCTTCGACGCCGTCGAACAGGCCCGCGTCGAGGCGATCGGCAGCCGTGCCATGGCCGGCGTTGCCCAGAACATCACCTCGATGCTCGAGGACAAATACGCCAAGGCCAATCTGGCCGAGGTCACCGAACAGTCCGAAGCGCCGCTCGAGGAAGCCTTGGCGCTGATGGTGCGCGAGAAATTGACCGGCCAGCCCGTTCCCAAGAGCGGCGAGCGCATGGTCGAGCTCTGGCGCTCATGGGTCGAGGACAAGGCCGGCGGGGATTTCGAGGGGCTGCTCGGCAGCCTGGAAGACCAGCAGGCCTTCGCCCGGATGGTCCGCCACATGCTCGCTTCGCTGGAAATGGCCGAGGAATACGGCGACGACCAGGAAACCGAGGACAACGAGGACCAGGACGACGATCAGCCGCAAGGCGAGGAGCAGAGCGAGGACGGCGGCGAGGACGATTCAGGCGCCGACCAGTCGCAGTCCGATGAGGCCGAATCCTCTGCCGAAGAGGAGCCGTCAGGCGAGATGGAGGCGTCCGACGCCACGTCCGACGACATGTCCGACGACGACGATGTCGATTCGGAGACGCCGGGCGAGGCGCGCCGCCAGGACAATCCTTTCGCCAACCTGCCCAGGGAGATCGACTACAAGGTCTTCACCAACGCCTTCGACGAGACGGTGGGTGCCGAAGAGCTGTGCGACGAGGACGAACTCGATCGTCTGCGCGCCTTCCTCGACAAGCAGCTCGCCAACCTGTCGGGCGTGGTCGGCCGCCTGGCCAACCGCCTGCAGCGCCGCCTGATGGCGCAGCAGAACCGTTCCTGGGACTTCGACCTGGAAGAGGGCTACCTCGATCCGGCACGGCTCGTGCGCGTCGTCATAGACCCGATGCAGCCGCTGTCGTTCAAGCAGGAGCGCGATACCAAGTTCCGCGACACCGTCGTCACGCTGGTGCTCGACAATTCCGGCTCGATGCGCGGCCGGCCGATCACGGTTGCCGCAACCTGCGCCGACATCCTGGCGCGCACGCTGGAACGCTGCGGCGTCTCGGTGGAGATCCTCGGCTTCACCACGCGTGCGTGGAAGGGTGGGCAGGCGCGCGAGAAATGGCTGAAGGACGGCAAGCCGCCAAATCCCGGCCGCCTCAACGATCTGCGCCACATCATCTACAAGAGCGCCGACGCGCCCTGGCGGCGTTCACGGCGCAATCTCGGCCTGATGATGCGCGAGGGCCTGCTCAAGGAAAACATCGACGGCGAGGCGCTGCTGTGGGCGCACCAGCGCCTGATCGCGCGGCCCGAACAGCGCAAGATCCTGATGATGATCTCGGACGGCGCCCCGGTCGACGACTCGACGCTGTCGGTCAACCCCGGCAACTATCTCGAGCGCCACCTGCGCGCGGTCATCGACCTGATCGAGACCCGCTCGCCGGTCGAGCTTCTGGCCATCGGCATCGGCCACGACGTCACGCGCTACTATCGTCGTGCCGTCACCATCGTCGATGCCGAGGAACTGGCGGGTGCCATGACCGAGCAGCTTGCCTCGCTGTTTGGCGAAGAGAGCGCCCGCGAGAACCGCCGCGGCGGCTTCCGGCGCGCCGGATGATCCTGTCCGCGGCCCGCCTGCGGCACATTGCTTGCGCTGCTGTGGCGGCGCTTACCCTTTCCACGTCGCTCACCGCCTCATCGCGGGCCGAGCAACCCGCCATCGAACGCATCGAGATTTCCGCGCGCCCGATCGCCCGGTTCCAGATCGGCCTCGACCAGAAGATGTTCGGCCCGCTGGAGTTCGTCGGCGGCCTCGAACTGACCTCGTCGTCGCGCAATCTGGGCGCGCTGTCGGCGTTCCGCTTCCTCAAGCCGGGAAGCGACTTCATCGGCGTCGCCGACACCGGTTTCTGGTTCTTCGGCCGGATTTCCCGCGACGCCGCCTTGCGGCCTGCGGGCGTCGAGAATTTCAGCATGGTCCAGATGGTCGACGCCTCGGGCAATGCCATTGAAAAGAAGTGGATGGCCGACGCCGAGGGGCTTGCCGTCAGGGACGGCATCGCCACCGTCGGCTTCGAGCGTACCCACCGTATCGCCCAGTTCCGCATCGACCCCGCCAACATGAAGCCGGCGTTGCGCGAACTCGACTTCCTGGTACCGCGCAACGAACTGCGCCAGAACCGCGGCTTCGAGACCGTGGCCTATTCCGCCGAGAAGGGCGGGCTGGTGGTGGTGTCGGAAAAGAGCCTCGATCCGGCCGGCAACATCTTTGCCGCCATCATCGAGGGACCACAGAAGGGCATCTTCACCGTCAAGCGCGACGGCGAGTTCGACATCACCGATGGTGCCTTCCTGCCCGGCGGCGACCTGTTGCTGCTGGAGCGCAGCTTCTCGATGGCCTCAGGGGTCAAGATGCGGCTCAGGCGCATCGCTTCCGCCAGCATTGCCAAGGGCCAGGTTGCCGACGGCCAGGTGCTGCTGGAAGCCAACATGGGCTACCAGATCGACAATATGGAAGGACTCGACGTCTGGCAGCGCAGCGACGGCGCGCTGATGGTGTCGCTGATCTCCGACGACAACCACTCGATCCTGCAGCGCAATCTCTACCTGGAATTCATCCTGCACGGCGATTGACCGGCGATTTTTCGCTATGGTCGATGCTTGCGATGCAGGAGCCGGCCATGTCGTCCGATGCCACCAGCCTCATTGACCGCTACTGCGCGGTCTGGAACGAACCCGACCCGGTGCGGCGCAAGGCGTCGCTCGAAGCTGTCTGGGCCGAGGGGGCGACATACACCGACCCGCGTGCCGACGCTGTCGGCGCAGACGAACTGCTGGCCCATATCGCAAACATTAGGGCTGGCCGCCCCGGCGCGGTGATCGTCCGTACGAGCGCGGTCGACCTTCACCACTGCATCGCACGTTTCGGATGGCGTGTCGTCGAGGCTGACGGCACACCGCTGCCCGAAGGGATCGATGTCGCCTTCCTGACGCCAGACGGTGAGCGTATCGAGCGTATCGTCGGCTTTTTCGGGCCGATGATGCCGATCTGATGTCGGTCGCTGGAGAAAGAGGGAGCCGCGTCTGCCCAGGCCCGCGCTCCCGCTGAACCCCACGCGAAATGCAAAAAAAAGCGAGGGGTCCCCCAACCCCTCGCTGCCCATAATTCTTGGCCTCCGGAGCATCCTCTCCGTGAGGCGACCGGCGGATCAGGCCGCCAGGTGCGCGGTGCCTGCCTGGGCGTAGTTGTGGCCGAAGCGGTTGGCCAGGAAAGCGTCGAGTGCGATGTCTTCCTGGCGGATGAAGCCTTGCTGCGGCAGCGCGCCGGAAGCGAGCATGTCGAGCACCGAGCAGATGCCTGACGCAGTGGTAATCTGGATGGCGCTGCGCGTCACCTTGCCCATCTGGCGGCTGTAGATCTTGTTGGCATAGCTTTCCTGCAGCAGGCGACCGCCCTTGCGGCCGCTGACGGTGACGAAGATCACCACCACGTCCTGCATTGTGGCCGGAAGCGAGTTCTCCAGGATGTCCTTGAGCACGTCGCGGCGGTGGCGCAGGCCGAGGTCGTTGAGCAGCGCCTTCATTATCGCGGCGTGGCCGGGATAGCGGATGGTGCGGTAGTTCAGCGTGCGCACCTTGCCCTTGTAGGTCTCGCACAGCGTGCCGAGACCGCCCGAGGTGTTGAACGCCTCATAGGTGATGCCGTCGAGCGAGAACTCCTCGCGCTCCTCGAGCGGCGGCACTTCGACGAGCGAGCCTTCAACGATCGCCTCGCAGGGCTCGCAATATTCGTTGATGACGCCGTCGGTGCTCCAGGTCAGGTTGTAGTTGAGCGCATTCGACGGGTACTGCGGCAGGGCGCCGACGCGCATGCGCACGCTTTCCAGCGTGTCGAAGCGCTTGGCAAGGTCGTTGGCGACGATGGAGATGAAGCCCGGCGCCAGGCCGCATTGCGGGATGAAGGCGCTCTTGGCGGTGACGGCCAGTTCCCTGACGATGCGCGTCGAGGCGACGTCCTCGGTCAGGTCGAGATAGTGCACGCCGGCCTTGGCGGCGGCCTCGGCGATGCGCGTGGTGAGGTGGAAGGGGGCCGCCGAAAGCACGGCGAATTTGCCGGCCAGTACGGCGTCGAGCGCGCCGGCTTCCGCGATTTCGACCTTTAGCGTCTCGACGGGGTTGCCGGTTTCGAGCGAATCGAGGGCCGTCTGCGAGCGGTCGACCACGGTCACCTGGTAATCGCCCGTTTCAGCCAACATGTCGGCGATGGTCGAGCCGATCTTGCCTGCGCCTACGACAACGATCTGTTTCATGGTCATGTCCCCTGCAATTGGATCTCGCGCGGATTCTATGCCTGCCTGCTGTCGAAAGGCAGTATCGATATTGCCGAAAAGCCGATATGATTTGAGCAATTCGCCGAAGAGATTTGTTGAAATGACGAACGATGCCGACCGCGCCCTGATTGCCCTGCTGCGCGAAAATGCCCGCGCCTCGACCGCTGAACTGGCACGCAAGCTCGGCGTGTCGCGGACGACGGTGCAAAGCCGCATCGAGCGGCTGGAACAGCGCGGGGTGATATCGGGCTACAGCGTCAAGCTGTCGGCGGACTACGAGAGGAATCTCGTCCGCGCCCACATATTGGTGACGGCTTTGCCTAAGGTGTCGGCGGCGGTCGAGGCGGTGCTGCGGCGCATCCCCGAGGTCAGGACGCTGCACTCGGTCAGCGGCAACTTCGACATGATCGTGGTGGTGGAGGCCCCGTCGGTGCAGGACCTCGATACGCTGATCGACCGCATCGGTGCGCTCGACGGCGTCGAACGCACCCTGTCGTCGATCATCCTGTCGACGCGAATCGACAGATAGGGCTGTCTAGTTGGCGGCCAGCGCAGGTTGGCTCCAGCGCGTGGCGATCAGCCGGTAGGGGATCAGCGCGAAGACGGCGATCAACAGCTTCACGATCAGGTCGCCAAGCGCCCAGGAAACCCAGCGAGGGGCTTCGGTGGCCATGATGCCGAACAGCGGCGCCGGTTCGATCGCGAAGGCGTCCTCGGGGCCGAGGAAGGCGAAGGCTGCGGCGAAGGCGACGCCGAAGAAGATCGCCGTGTCGAACACCGAGCCGACCAGCGTGCCGAAGATCGGTGCGCGCCACCAGCTCTGCCGGCGCAGCCAGTTGAACACCGTGACGTCGAGCAGCTGAGCGGTCAGGAAGGCGGTGCCGGAGGCCACCGCGATGCGGGCCAGGCGATCGGCGGCAGTGTCGAACGGAATGAGTCCGTAACGGAACAGGACCGGCGGAATGACGATCGAGCAGATCACCGCGATCATGAAACCGACGAAGACGATCCGCCGCGCCAGCTTCGGCCCGTAGCGGCGATTGGCGAGGTCGGTGACCAGGAACGAGAAGGGATAGGTGAAGGCGCCCCAGGTCAGGATGTCGGCCAGCGCCAGCGATCCGACCTGTCCCTGCATCGGGAACTGGACGAGAATGTTGGAGGCGACGACGACAAGCGCCATGGCCGCCACGAAAGGCAGATATTTTGAACCGGAGTTCATTTTTTTATCCTGGGTAATGGAACCAGCGGTACGGGCGTCGCCCGGGCGGATTTGGTCGGAGCCTCTATCGTCCTTGCGGCGCGCAGAGGCTCCAGGCGGTCGTCCCCCGCCTTGATTCGTCGATTAGGCTGCAGCCTGCTCGGCGGTCTTCTTGGCGATCTGCTTCTTGAGCAGGCGCGCGCGCTGCGACAGCTCTTCGGCGTCAGCCTTGATCAGGAAGGCGTCGAGGCCACCGCGATGCTCGACCGAACGCAGGGCGTTGGCCGAAATGCGCAGGCGCACGTTCTGGTTCAGCGTCTCGGAGATGAGCGTGACGTTGACCAGGTTCGGCAGGAAGCGACGACGGGTCTTGTTGTTGGCGTGGCTCACATTGTTGCCGGTCATGACGGCTTTGCCGGTGAGTTCGCAAGCGCGGGACATGTTACTTACCTTCAGTTCTGGCGGACCAAGCGACGATAACGCACCGATTAAGGATGGCGCGCGGTCTCAGTCAGGCGGCCTCATGGAAAAAGTTGGCGTTCCATAGGTGTATTTGGCTGACGCGTCAAGCGTCCCGGTGGTTTCGGGGCGTTGTCCCCAACTCCACAGAATGGCCGGAATTGGTTCTATAACCGATTGCAAGGGACACGAACAGCCGGAAGTCAGCTTCCGCTGACGATGAGGTGTTCCCTACAATGCCGCGCCTTTCGCCTATCCTGCTTGCTTTCGCTCTCGCCATGCTGCCCTCGCAATCGCCGGCGGCGGCCAAATCCTTCAGCGGCGACTATTCGCTGTCCTTCCTCGGTATTCCGGTTGCCAAGGCCACCTTCGACAGCCGCTACGATGGCGATTCCTACGAGGTGACGGGCAAGGTCTCCAGCGCCGGACTTGCTGCATTCTTCGACGACACCCGCGGCACGATCTCGTCGCGCGGCAGCTTTGGCGAAGGCCGCACCCGCCCGCGCGCCTTCCGTGCCGACTATGTCTCGGGCAAGGTCAACTCGCTCGTCGATGTCCGCTTCTCCGGCGATCAAGTCAGCCGCAGCGAGGTCGTGCCGCCGCCCAGGAAACGCGGCAAGACCTGGATTCCGCTCGGAGCGGGCGACCTTCGCGCCGTCGCCGATCCGATTGCCGCCACGATCATCCGTGCCCCCGGCCTCGACAAGGTCTGCGGCCGGACGGTCAAGATGTACGATGGCGAGTTGCGTGCCGACCTCAGGCTGACCGAGGTTTCGCGCAAGAAGATGTCGGTCAAGGGTTTCTCCGGCGACACGGTCACCTGCCGCATGGGTTTCCAGCCGGTCTCGGGCTACCGCACCGACAAGAAGGCGCTGACCTTCCTGCGTGACCGCAGCCGCATCATGGTGACGTTTGCGCCGCTCGGCGAAACCGGGGTATATGCGCCCATCTACGCCACCGTCAGCACGGAGATCGGCACGATCACGGTGAAGGCACGGCGGTTCGAAGCGACCGATTAGACCGGGAGGGGTAAGTGGGGCGCGCGACTTTGATCGGATTTTCGGCAGTCGCCATGTGGGCACTGCTGGCGCTGCTGACCGACGCTTCGGGCTCGGTGCCGCCTTTCCTGCTTTCGGCCATCACCTTTGCCATCGGCACCTGCGTCGGCCTCGTGGCCCGACTGTTCATGGCCAAGCCTGAGAAGGCCGAGAGAATTCCGCCGCAGGTCTGGGTGATCGGCATTGCCGGGCTGTTCGGCTACCATTTCTTCTACTTCACGGCGCTGCGCAACGCGCCGGCGGTCGAGGCCAGCCTGATCGCCTATCTCTGGCCGCTGTTCATCGTGCTGGGCTCGGCCCTGATGCCAGGCGAGCGGTTGCGCTGGAACCACATCGCCGGCGCGCTGCTCGGCCTTGCCGGCACCTTCCTTATCGTCACCAAGGGTGGCGGGCTCGCCTTCGACGCGCAATACAGCTTCGGCTACGCCATGGCCTTCGCCTGCGCCTTCCTGTGGTCGGGCTATTCGCTGCTATCGCGCCGCTTCCCGTCGGTGCCGACGACAATCGTCACCTGGTTCTGCCTGGCAACGTCGGTGCTGTCGCTTGTCTGCCATCTGGCGCTGGAAGAGACCGTGCTGCCGGCTAATGCCGGCCAGTGGCTTGCCGTGCTCGGCCTTGGCCTGATGCCGGTCGGTGCGGCCTTCTATGCCTGGGATATCGGCGTCAAGCGCGGCAACATTCAGGTGTTGGGGGCGGCGAGCTATGCCGCGCCGCTATTGTCGACGCTGGTGCTGATCGCAGCCGGCTTCGCCGAGCCAAGCTTGCGCATCCTGGCGGCTTGCGTGCTCATCACCGGCGGTGCGGTGCTGGCAGCCAAATCGCTGATCTTCGGCGGGCGCAAGGGGACGGCAGCAGACGGGGTAGGGGCTTAGTCCGGCTTGGGCTCCCAGCCGGGTTCGGCCAGTTCGAACTGGGCGAAATCGAAGCCGGGCGAGACCGTGCAGCCGACCAGCGTCCAGTCGCCGAGGCAACGCGCGGCCTGCCACCAGCCCGCAGGCACGACGCATTGCGGGCGTTCTCCTGCCGCAATGTTGGTGCCGAGCGTCTGGGCGACGGTTCCGCCGCCCTCCCGATGCAGCCTGAGCTCGATCGGTGCGCCGGCATGATAGTGCCATATCTCGGCGGCATCCCTGACCCGGTGCCAGTGCGAGACATCGCCATTTTCCAGTAGGAAGTAGATTGCCGTCGAGTGGCCGCGCGCACCCTGCGGCCCGCCCTCGGGATTGTCGCGAAAGGTCTCGACATACCAGCCGCCCTCGGGATGGCGGCGCATGCCGAGCAGCGCGATGATCTCGGCGGCCAGCATCGCTCAGAAATTGTCCTTGCGCTTGCGGATCTCGGCAAACACATCGACATCCGAGGCCTTTTCCATGCCGAGATGCTTGCGCACACCAGGATCGGCCCAGCGCAGGAACGGGTTGGTCGCCAGTTCCTCGCCGATGGTCGTCGGCAGCGTCGGCTTGCCGTCGGTCCGCAGCGCCTCGATCTTTTCGGAGCGGGCCCGCAACGCGGCATTGTCCGGGTCGATGGTCAGGGCGAAGCGGGCGTTGGACAGCGTGTATTCATGGCCGCAATAGATCACCGTGTCGGCGGGCAGGGCGGCAAGTTTCTTCAGTGATTCGAACATGACCGGCGCCGGGCGCTCGAACAGCCGGCCGCAGCCGAGCGCAAACAGCGTGTCGGCCGTGAAGGCGATCTTCGACTTCGGCAGGTGGTAGCAGACATGGCCGGCGGTGTGGCCGGGGGTCTCGATGACCTCGATGGTCTCGTTGCCGAAGGGAATCACCGAACCTTGCTCGACCGTGTCGTCAATGCCGGGAATTTTGTCGCGCTCGGCCTCGGGGCCGACGATACGCAGCTTGTAGCGCTGCTTGAGCGCCAGATTGGCTTCGACATGGTCTGCGTGATGATGGGTCGTCAGGATCATCGACGGCGTCCAGCCGCTGTGTTCGATCGCCGAAAGGATCGGTGCCTCCTCCGGCGCGTCGACGATCGCCGTCTCGCCGCTCTCGCGGTCGTGCAACAGCGCCCCGAAATTGTCGGTGCGGCACATGAAAAGTCTGATCTCGACCGGCATCGCAAAACTCCACTTCTGGCGGGAACGATAGGGCGCGCGTCAGGCGCTGTCACCCCAATTGGGGCGGGGTCGTTGAAGTCGGCCGTGCGCGCGTCTACGTTCCGGTGATGAATTCCGACATCGTCGACCTTCGCTCGTTCTACTCGACACCGCTCGGCCGCCTGGCCGAGCAGTCGATCACCATGGGGTTGTCGTCGGTGTGGGCAGGCCTACCCAACGAGCGGCTGGTCGGGCTCGGCTACACGCTGCCCTGGCTCGACCGCTTCGGCAGCGATGCCGAGCGGGTCTTCGCCTTCATGCCGGCAACGCAGGGCGCGGTCGTGTGGCCGGCGAATGGCCCGTCGTCGACGGCGCTTGTCTTCGACGAGGAACTGCCGCTTGTCGATTCCTCGATCGACCGGGTGCTGCTCGTCCATTCGCTCGAACATGCCGAGAGCCCGCGCGAGACGCTGAAGGAGATCTGGCGCGTGCTGTCGCCGGCCGGGCGCATCGTCATCGTCGTGCCCAACCGGCGCGGCGTCTGGGCCCGTTTCGAGCACACGCCGTTCGGGACCGGCCGTCCGTTCTCCTCCGGTCAGCTCAACGAGCTTCTGCGCGAGGCCAATTTCACTGTGTCGGCGTGGTCGGACGCGCTGCATTTCCCGCCGTCGCGGCGCAAGTGGATGATGAAGTTCGACCACCTGTTCGAACGCGCCGGTCGTCGCCTGTGGCCGATCTTCTCAGGCGTCATCGTGGTCGAGGCGCAAAAGCGCGTCTACCAGGGCATCCCGGTGGCGCAGCGCGCCTCGCGCCGCGTGTTCATGCCGGTGCTGTCGCCCAGCGGCGCCACGCGCGGCTTTCCTGCCTTGCGGCGCGGCGACGAGCGTGGCGGCTGAGCTTCACCTCACGAAGGGGTGAAGCCGGGGCACTTCCATTCCGGCGCCATTGCCGCGACACTCCCCCGGCCGACAGGGGTGTCCGTCGATGCTGGAAGCGCTGGCGATCGTCTTGTGCCTGGGCTGCGAATTGCCCAAGCCCCCGGCCGTGCCTGTGGCGGGCTTGTCTGTCGATGTCGAGCTGGTGCTGGCCGTCGACGTGTCGCGCTCGATGGACCTGGAGGAGTTCACGCTCCAGCGTGCCGGCTATGTCGAAGCGTTGCGCCATCCCGATTTCGTCGATGCGGTTCTGTCCGGCCAGAACGGCCGTGTTGCCATCACCTATTTCGAATGGGCCGGCACCGTCCGCGAGGAGTCGGTCGTACCCTGGGAGGTCATCGACAGTGCTGCGAGTGCTGCCGCATTCGCGGCCAAACTCGAGGCGCGGCCGTTCAGCGGCTTTCGCGGCACCTCGATCTCTGGCGCCGTCACCTATGGCGCGGCCCTGTTCGACCGCAACGCCGCCGAGGGCTTTCGGCGCGTCATCGACATTTCGGGCGACGGGCCGAACAATTTCGGCACGCCGGTGGTCCGGGCACGCGACGCCGCTGTGGCGCAGGGCATCGTCATCAACGGCCTGCCGATCCTGATCCGGCCGTCGCGCACGGCCTCCGAGCTCGATCGCTATTATGCCGAATGCGTCACAGGCGGACCGGGCTCGTTCGTCTTGCCGATCCGTGCCGCGGCGGAGTTCGCGATGGCCATCCGGCGCAAGCTGGTGCTCGAGGTCAGCGGCAATACCGACCTGTCGCCGGTCGTCAGGATCGATGCGGCCGCTCCGGTCGACTGCATGGCCGGCGAGCGCGACCGGCGGATCTATTCCGATCCCTATTTTCCCCAACTCGACCGGTAGGTTATCCCTCCTGATTTAGGGGGTGCATCTTAAAATAGTACGGTTTGCTTCCTAGATGACGCGGGACAGACCTGCCTTTCGACAACAACAGGGAATGCCCTCCTGACCGACGTCATCCACCAGAAACGCGCCGTGCAACATTCCAAGGGCAAGCGCGCGATGCTGATCGTCAATCCGCGCGCCCGCCGCGGCGGCGGCTCCATAGATGCTGCCCGTCAGGTGCTTGTCGATGCCGGCATCGACATCGAGGAAATGACGACCAGCAAGGATGAGAACGCCTCCGAGCTGATTTCGCGACATGCCGACCATTTCGACATGGCGATCGTCGGCGGCGGCGACGGCACGTTGAACAATGCGGCCTCCGGCCTTGCCTATTGCGGCCTGGCGCTCGGCGTGCTGCCGCTGGGCACCGCCAACGATTTCGCCCGCACCATGGGCATCCCGACCGATCCGGTGAAGGCTGCCGAAGTCATCGCCGCCGGTCATGAGACGACGGTCGATCTCGGCGAGGTCAATGGCCATCTGTTCTTCAACGTTGCCAGCATCGGCTTCAGCGCCGAACTGGCGGGCGAACTCACCGAGCACGCCAAGAAGCGCTGGGGCACGCTCGGTTATGGCATCGTCGCGGCGCGGCTGTTGATGCGCTCGCGGCTGTTCACTGCCTATGTCGACCATGACGACACGACCGAAGAAATCCACACCATGCAGGTCTCGGTCGGCAATGGCCGCCACTATGGCGGCGGCATGACGGTCGAGGAGACGGCGACGGCCGACGACGGCTGGCTCGACCTCTACAGCCTCGAGGTCGACCACTGGTGGCGGCTGCTGCGCCTGCTGCCCAGCCTGCGCAAGGGCACCCAAGGTCAGTGGGACGACGTCCGCGCCTTCAAGACCACCGAGGTGACCATCCGCACCAAGCGGCCGCGTCCGGTCAACACCGACGGCGAACTGGTCACCTGGACCCCGGCGCATTTCCGCATCCGGCCGAAGTCGGTGCGCGTGTTCGCGCCGAAGGGATAAGGCCGGGCGCCAAAAGGGCCCGGCCCTTGAGCGTCAGATTGCCGACGTCTCGGCCTTCGTCACGTCAGCCGACTTGCCGGCCCCGAACAGCGCGAAGCTGATCGCCGCAAGGACCCACACGCCGATGCCGCCATAAAGCATCACCCAGCCGAAGCCATTGACCAGTGCGGCGTGGACGACATCGGCCGGCACTTCAAGCGCGCCTTGCGAGCCCTCGAGCGAAGGCGTCGCGCCGCCGGCGGCGATACGCTCGGCAAGCATCCTCAGCTGGCCGGTGTCGTCAACTGCGGGCAGGGCGCTTCTCAGCCCCGAGAGGATGCCCTCGACCAGCACGAAGCCCATCACGGCAATGTTGACGGCGAGCGCGATCAGCCTTGCGCTGGTGTCTATGCCCGAGGCCATGCCGGCACGGCTGGCCGGCACCGAGCCGGTGGTCATGTTGGTGGCGGGCGTCGTCGTCAGGCCGAGGCCGATGCCGGCGATCAGTGCGCCGGGCAGCACGGCCAGGCCGCTTGCGCCGTCGACGCGGCTGCCTGCCCACATGGCGATGAAGCCGAGGCCGATGGTGAACAGGCCGAGAGGGATGACCGTGCGGGCGCTGGTGCGCAGGAGCAGATACTGGGCCACCGGCGGCATCACCAGGAAGGGCACGGTGTAGACGAGCAGTGCCAGTCCGGTCGCGGTGCTGTCGTAGCCAAGACCGACGGTGAAGTAGATCGGCAGATAGACCATGAACGGCCAGTAGCTGAAGTTCATGCCGATGCAACCGACGATGGCGCCGGAGAAATCGCGGATCCTGAACACCGAGAAATCGAACATTGGATGGGGATGCAGCCGCTCGACAGCGACAAAGGCGACCAGGCCGACCAGCGTTGCGGCTGCGATACCGATGGCGGTCGGACTCAGGAAGCCGAGATCGGCGCCCTGGGTGATGTAGAAGGTCAGGCCGAGGACCGTGGCGCTCAGCGTGGCGATGCCGAGCAGGTCGAGCTTCCTGGCCTGCGGGTCGCGCGATTCTTCCACGCCGCTGAAGGTCAGCCCCAGGCACAGCAGCGCCAGCGGCGCGTGGACCAGGAAGACCCACTGCCAGGCCGACAGGGCGACGATCATGCCGCCGATGATCGGTCCGAAGCCCAGGCCGATACCGGCGATCACGCCCCAGATGGCGAAGGCATTGCCGCGCGCCTTGGCATCGTCGAACTGGTTGGAGAGGATGGCGATCGAGCAGATGAACATCGCTCCGCCAGCCATGCCCTGCAGGAACCGGCCAATGATCAGCACTTCGGTGTTGGGTGCAATGCCGCACATCAGCGACGTTACGCCGAAGGCAATGACGGTAATGGCAAAGACAAGCCGGCGCCCGAAGCGGTCGGCAAGCGTGCCGGTGGCCATCAGCACCGTCGTGCAGGCGATGGTGTAGGCATTCATGATCCACTGCATGTCCTTGAAGTCGGCCTGCAGCACATGTTCGAGTGTCGGCAGGATCACCGGCACGCTGGAAATTTCGAGGCCGAACATCAGCGAGGCCAGACAGACTGCGCCGAGCGCTATGTAGTTTCTGCTTGCTTGGTTCATCTGGCACCTCTGCTGCAGGCAGGTGCGATGGGCACTGCCGTACTGTTGCTTTGAGCGTTCCAGATAAGCGACGCTTGTACATATAAAAATGCTATGCAATCCTATTTCAGTGATAACGAAATGGAATAAATGAGATGCTGTGGCTGGATGCAGAAGCGGTGCGGAACTTCGTCATGGTGGCGGAACTGCAGAGTTTCACGCGCGCCGCCGACGCTTTGGGTTCGACGCAGGCGGCCGTCAGCGTCAAGCTGAAGCGGCTGGAGGAGCGGGTCGGCCGCAAGCTGATCGAACGCACGCCGCGCCGCGTTAGGCTCTCGGCCGAAGGCGCTCTGTTCATCGATTCCGCGCGCGCGTTTCTTGTCGCGCATGACAATGCAGTCGCCGGCCTTTCCTGCGGCACGCGCCACTTCGCGCTCGGCATTGCCGGGCATGTCGCCGGGCCGGAGGTGACGACGCTGCTGGCACGGCTCAACCAGCATGACCCGGCGCTGACGATCGAGGTCCAGGTCGACAATTCGAGCAATCTGCTCGATGCCTTCGATCGCGGCAAGCTGGATGCGGCGATCGTCAGGCGCGAGGACGACCGCCGCGATGGCGAGGTCTTGGGACCCGAGCATTTCGGCTGGTTCGCCACTCCGGACTTCCATCATCGCCAGGGCGAGCCGATCCGGCTGGCGACGCTGTCGCGAGCTTGCGGCGTGCGCGACGTGGCCACGCGCAAGCTCGACGATGCCGGTATCCCGTGGGTCGAGGTGTTCGTCGGTGGCGGCTCATCGCTGGTGACGGCAGGTGTCGCAGCAGGGCTTGCGACGTCCGTTTTCCCGAGCAGGCTGGCGCCGCCCGGCACCGTCGAGATCAGCCGCAAGTTCGGCCTGCCGGCAGTGCCGTCATCGGAGATCGTGCTGCACACCACGCTGACCGACCGCCGGTCGCGCGAGGCGCTGCGCATCCTCGCCTGCGCCTTCCGCGAACACCGGGCATCGGCGGGGTAGGGTGCCAGGCCACGCCCGGATGCCGAGCGCGGCCATGTTGCGATCGGCTACCGACCCTTGCCGATGCTTTCCATGTCGTACTCGGTGGTCTGGTAGACCCGGTTGATCCAGTTGCCGAACAGCAAATGGGCATGCGAGCGCCAGCGGTTGAGCGGCCGGCGCTGCGGGTCGTCGTCGGGGTAATATTCGTGCGGCACCGCGATCTCGACACCGGCGGTCACGTCGCGGTCGTACTCTTCCTTGAGCGAGGTCGAGTCGTATTCGATGTGGTTGAACATGTAGAGCCGGTTGCCGGCTTCTTCGGCCAGCAGGCTCGGGCCCGTCTCTTCCGATTCCATCAGCAGTTCCAGGCCGGAGCCCTCGGGAATGTCTTGGGCACGGACCTCCGTCCAGCGCGACACCGGAATGGCGAAATCGTCCGAGAAGCCGGCGAGATAGGGGGAAGCGGGGGCGTTGTTGTTGTGCCGGAAGACGCCGAAGGCCTTCTGCTCCAGCGTGTGCTTCGGAACGCGGTGAAAATGCCATGCGGCCGCCATCGCTCCCCAGCAGATGAAGAACGGCGAGTGCACGTTGGTCGTCGTCCAGTCCATGATCTGCTTGAGTTCGTCCCAGTAGGTCACGTCCTCGAAGGGCAGCAGCTCCACCGGCGCGCCGGTGATGATGAAACCGTCAAACTTGCGGTCCTTCACCTCTTCCCAGGTCTGGTAGAAGGCAATGAGATGGTCCTCGGAGGTGTTCTTGGCCTTGTGTGTGCCGATACGCACCAGCGTCAACTCCACCTGCAGCGGGCTGGCACCGATCAGCCGCGCGATCTGGGTCTCCGTCCGCACCTTGTTGGGCATCAGGTTGAGCAGGCCGATCTGCAGCGGGCGGATGTCCTGGCGGAGCGCTGTCTGCTCGTCCATGACGGAGACGCCCTCGTTCACCAGTATTTCGCGGGCGGGGAGTTGATCCGGGATCTTGATCGGCACTGTTGCGAACTCCAAAAAAACAAAACCGGCATTGCTGTCGCAAAGCCGGTTTACGGATCGCAAACGGCCCTTTAGCGACTTGTTTAACGTGGCTGCAAGCCGACCGGCCAAATCACCACGGGTCTATGCCCTGCTATTACGCCTGGGCGCGGATTGCGTCAACCGCGACCCAATGGTCCAGCCAGGACCGCCGTTTCCTTCGGTTTTCCTCGACATTGGCGGCCCCGGGGGGTATTTCCGCTGCGGCCTCCATCCGGAGGCGCCAATCCAGGATTTTCGACATGACCAAGGCACCTGAGCAGATTCGCCCCGAACCCCGCGCCGGCATCATGGACATCGCAGCCTATGTCCCCGGCAAGAGCGCAGCTCCCGCAGGCGTCACCAAGGTCCATAAGCTCTCGTCGAACGAAAATCCGCTCGGCGCCTCGCCCCATGCCATCGAGGCGGTGAAGAAACTCGCCGACAAGATGGAGTATTATCCCGACGGGTCGTCGTCACGCCTGAGGCAGGCGATTGCGGCGACCCATGGGCTCAACCCGGCCAACATCCTGTGCTCGAACGGCTCGGACGAGGTGCTCGGCCTGCTGTCGCAGAGCTACCTGTCGCCGGGCGACGAGGCGGTCTACACCGAGCATGGCTTCATGGTGTACAAGATCTACATCCAGGCCGCCGGCGCTATGCCGGTCGTCGCCAAGGAAGACGCCGAGAAAGCCAGCGTCGACACCATCATTGCCGCGCTGACGCCGAAGACCAGGATCGTCTTCCTGGCCAACCCCAATAACCCCACCGGCACCTACGTGCCGTTCGAGGAGGTCCGTCGCCTGCACGCGGCGCTGCCGAAGAACGTGCTTCTGGTGCTCGACGCCGCCTATGCCGAGTATGTCCGCCGCAACGACTATGAGGCGGGTGTCGAACTGGTGGCGGCCAACGAGAACGTGGTGATGACGCGCACCTTCTCCAAGATCCATGGCCTCGGCGGCATGCGCATCGGCTGGGTCTACGCGCCGTCGCACGTCATCGACGTGCTGGAGCGCATGCGCGGACCGTTCAACGTCAACGCTGCGGCCATCGAGGCCGGCGTGGCGGCGATGGAAGACCGCGCCCATGTCGAGCGCACCATCGCCCACAACGCCCAGTGGGCTGAGTGGCTGGTGCAGGAATTCGAGAAGCTCGGCCTGCGCGTTACGCCTTCGGTCGGCAACTTCCTGCTGGTTCACTTCCCGGACGATGCCAAGCATTCGGCAGCAGTTGCCGATGAGTATCTCAGCGCGCGCGGGTATATCCTGCGCAGGGTCGCCGGCTACGGCTTCCCCAATGCGCTGCGGATGACCATCGGCACCGAAGAGGCCAATCGCGGCGTCATTGCCGCACTCACCGAATTCCTGAAAAGTTGAAAAATGTCCAAAGCCCTGTTTGACAAGATCGCCCTCGTCGGCATCGGCCTGATCGGCTCGTCGCTGGCCCGCGTCATCCGCCGCGAAGGAATTGCCCGCCACATCGCCATTTCGACCCGTAGCGCGTCAACCCTGGCGCGGGCCGAGGAACTCGGCCTCGGCGACAGCTACTCGACCGACGCCAAGGAAGCGGTGAAGGATGCCGACCTCATCATCGTTTCGGTGCCGGTCGGCTCCTCCGGCGTCGTGGCAGCCGAGATAGCGCCGGCACTGAAGCCCGGCGCCATCCTCACCGACGTCGGCTCGACCAAGGCCTCCGTCATCGCGCAGATGGCCCCGTACGTGCCCGAGGGCGTGCACTTCATCCCCGGCCACCCGCTGGCCGGTACCGAGAAGTCGGGACCCGACGCCGGCTTCGCCGACCTGTTCGAGAACCGCTGGTGCATCTTCACGCCGCTGCCGGATACCGATCCCGTGGCGCTCGAAAAGCTGTCGGAGTTCTGGCGCCGCTGCGGCTCCAACATCGACACGATGGACCCTGAGCATCACGACATGACGCTCGCCATCGTTTCGCACCTGCCGCACATCATCGCCTACAACATCGTCGGTACCGCCGACGACCTGGAGTCGGTGACCAAGTCGGAAGTCATCAAGTATTCGGCTTCGGGTTTCCGCGACTTCACCCGTCTCGCCGCCTCCGACCCGACGATGTGGCGCGACGTTTGCCTGCACAACAAGGACGCGATCCTGGAAATGCTGGCGCGCTTCTCCGAGGACCTCGCCTCGCTGCAGCGGGCGATCCGCTGGGGCGACGGCGACAAGCTGTTCGAGATGTTCACCCGCACCCGCGCCATCCGCCGGTCGATCATCGACGCCGGCCAGGAGGTCGACGTGCCGAACTTCGGCCGCGAGGCGATCGAACATCCGGTCAAGAACTAGGGAATAGCGAATAGGGAGTAGTGAGTAGCGAATAGTGACATGCATCTGCCGCACGGGCTGACATTGTCGCTATTCGCTATTCGCTATTCGCTCACCTCACTTCACCGCCGGCACCATGCCCAGCGGAATGAACCCCAGCGTCGCCTTGCCCTTGACGATCTTGAGCGGCAGGGTCGGTGCGTCGCCGAGAATTGCGAGGCCCGAGAAGGCGGCCTCGAACTGTTGGCGCTGTTCCGGCACGATCTCCGAAAGGATGCGCGACAGCTCGCGCGGGTTGCGGATCGTCACCTTGAGGTCGGCGTCCAACAGCCCGTCTTCAGCGATGGACCATGGCCCGCTGACCGCAGCACCCGCGTTGCCGCCGGTCGACAGCGTCATCGAACGGATCGTGCCTGCCTGGCCACGCAGGCTTCTCGCTTTGTCTGCAAGCAGCGCCACGCCGTTCTTGAGCGAGGTGTCGGCGCTGCCGTCCAGCGGCGGCAGCTGACGTCCATGCGTTGCCTTGGGGTCGATCGCCAACCCGGTGAAGGTGCCGGCAATATCGATATCGGGGCCGTTGGGACGCAGATGCAACTGGGTGTCCTCGGCGGTGAACAGCGGCATCGGCGTGCCGTCGCTGAATGATGCCTGGCCGACGAGCTTGCGCGTCTCGATCGACAGCCGTTCGGGCAGCGGCTGGGCGATGCGAGCGCTGGCATGCAGCAGTTCCCAGTCGAACTGGAGTTGCGGCAGGTCCGGCGCCGTCAGGCGCAGCGGCCCGTCGATTTCGAGCACCGTGCGCATCGGCTGGTAGACCTGGGCCGCGGTGCGCAGGCTGCCGGCGCTCACCGAAACCCGCCGCGTCGCGTCCTCGAATTCCAGCCTGTCGCAGAACAGGCCGATCCGGAACGGGAAGCCCTTGATCTCGGGCTTGGCGCAGGTGGCGGATACGCCGTCGCGGTTGACTTCGGCGATACGCCGGACCACTTCCTGCTGCGCCCGCTCGGCAAACCAGAACCACCCGGCGCTGTAGCCACCGAACAGCACGATGATGAACAGTGCCAGCCACAGGAAGCGGCGGCTTGAGTTCGGTTTCCGGTCCTGGCTTGACGTCATGCTAAAGCTCTCGCTAACGCGGTTCGACCGCGAACCACCAACAGGCTTGGCGATATGGGCGATTTTTGGGTTTTTGGCTATGGCTCGCTGATGTGGCGTCCGGGTTTCGCCCATGTCGAAACGCGCCGCGCCCGGCTGATGGGCTTTCGCCGCGCGCTGTGCATCCGGTCCTGGGTGCATCGAGGCACCGAGCAGCGGCCCGGGCTGGTACTCGGCCTCGACCGCGGCGGCTCCTGCGTCGGCCTCGCCTTCCGCGTGCCCGGAGATCTGCGCGACGAAGTGCTTGCCTATCTGCGCGACCGGGAACTCGTCACCAGCGTCTATCTCGAGCGCCGGCTCGCGATCCAGCTCGACCAGGGCGAAAAGGTGGAGGCGGTCTGCTATATCGCCGACCGCAAGCATTCCCAATATGCCGGCAATCTCGATGCCGCTCATGCCGCCGAGATCGTCACCGGGGCGGTCGGACAGTCCGGCCGCAACGAGGACTACGTCGCAAGCACGGTCGAGCACCTCAAGGCGCTCGGCATCCGCGATCACTGGCTGGAAGAGGTGGCGCGGCTCGTCGGCAAATGACCTGTCAGCAGCGAAAAATGCGTGCCCGATTTTCGGCGCACCAGGAAGCGGACTCGCGCTAAGCATTGGCCATGCTTTTCCAACGCCCCAGCGATGATACGCTCTACGATGCCCTGATCGCGCGCGATCCGGGCTACGACGGATTTGCCTATGTCGGGGTGCGCACGACGGGCATCTTCTGCCGGCTGACCTGTGCTGCCCGCAAGCCCAAGCGCGAGAACGTGCAGTTCTTCGACACCACCGCCCAATGCCTGCATGCCGGCTTCCGGCCCTGCCAGCGCTGCCGGCCGATGATGGGCACGGGTGCTCCCGAGCCGGTCGTGTCGACCCTGCTCGACGCGCTCGAACGCGAACCGGAGCGGCGCTGGCTCGAAACCGACATCATTGCGATGGGCTTCGATGCCTCGACCGTGCGCCGCGCCTTCAAGCGCCGCTTCGGCATGAGCTTTCTCGAGATGGCGCGGCTGCGCCGGCTCGGGCAGGCGGCGGAGCGGTTGGCCTCGGGCGACAGCGTCATCGATGCGCAGCTTGATGCCAGCTTCGATTCCGGCAGCGGCTTTCGCGCGGCGGTGACCCGACTCCTCGGCAAGGCACCGGCCAGGCTGCGCGGCAAGATCATGCTCAAGGCCGACTGGATCGAAACGCCCATCGGTCCGTTGATCGCCATCGCCGACCGGCACGCCCTGCACATTCTCGAGTTCCTCGAACGCAAGGCCCTGGCATCGGAGGTGCGCAAGCTGCAGGCTGCCACCGGCTCGGCCATCGCCTTTGGGCGGGCCACACCGATCGACCAGATCGAGGCAGAGTTGGGCGCCTATTTTGCCGGCAAATCTGCCAATTTCACCACCCGGCTGGCGCCGCAGGGCACCGCTTTCGAGCGTCAGGTCTGGGATGGTCTACGGCGCATTCCGGCGGGTACATCGGCGACCTATTCCGGTCTCGCCGCCGAGATCGGCAATCCGGCCGCCGTGCGCGCCGTCGGGCGCGCCAACGGCGCCAATCCGATCGCCGTCGTCATCCCATGCCATCGCGTCGTCGGCGCCAGCGGCGACCTGACCGGCTATGGCGGCGGCCTCTGGCGCAAGCGCTGGCTGCTCGAGCACGAGCGACGGATAACCCAGGGCTAGCCGACTTCGATACCCAGTTCCCTGAGCCGCTTCACCGCCGTGGGCGGCATCGGCGGCGGGTTGTCGGACCTGGCGGCCTCGATCAGGAATTGGTCGCAGGCGGCTTCGGTTTCAGCGACCAGTCGCGACATGAATTCTTCGCGGCTCAGCCCGGCAGGGATAGGCGGCAGGAAGCGCGCCTTGATGGTGCCGGGAAAGCGCAGGAACTTGCGGCGCGGCCAGTAAAGGCCGGCGACATGGGCAACCGGCACCACCGGCATGTTGAGTGCCGCATAAAGCTCGGCGATGCCCCACTTGTAGGCCGGCTCGTCGCCCGGTGCGCGGCGCGTGCCCTCTGGGTAGATGATCAGCTGGCGGTCGTGCTGCATCTCCTTGCGGGTCGCCACCACGACTGCCTTCAGCGCCGCCGAGCGCTTGCCGCGGTTGACCGGGATCATCTTCATCTTAGCAATGTACCAGCCGAAGAACGGGATCCACATCAGCTCGCGCTTGAGGATGTAGAGCGGGTCGCGCAGGTAGGGGAAGAAGGCAATGGCGTCCCAGAACGACTGGTGCTTCGGCGCCAGGATGAACGAGCCTTCCGGCAGGTTCTCCATGCCTGATATCTCGCTCTTCGTGCCCGCGATCTTTTCCTGCAGCCACAGGCTCGTGCGCGCCCAGAACTTCGGCACGAACCAGGCGCGATGGCGCGGCGACAGGAAGTAGTAGGGCGTCCACAGGATCATCTGGACGACCAGGCTGACATAGAAGACGAAGTTGAATGCCAGCGAGCGGATTTGGAGCATTGTCGGGGAACGCCTGAGGACGGAAGTTGCCGTTGGTTACACCAAGCTGCCGAAAAAGGAAAACGGCGCGTCGCGCCGTTCACGTCGATAAAGCTGAGAATGAAAAGCTAGTCGGCCGCTTGGGCCTGGACGACAAGCACGCCGTCGGCCGTCGGCTTGACTGGTACGATGCCGCGGGCAAGGGCCAGCAGGTACTTGTTGTATTCGGTGAACAGCACGCGGAACGCTTCGGGCTTGGTCAGCCAGCGGCCTTCGTCGAGCTTGGAGTTGACGACCGGATAGGGCTCGAGGCTGGCGTTGCGCAGCAGCCGTCCCATTTCCAGCAGGCTGCGCGGCATGTGGTAGTTGTTGGTGACGAGGATGACGCGCTCATAGTCGTGGCTGACGACCCACTTGGCGCTTTCCTCGGCATTGCCGATGGTGTCGAGCGCGGCGCGGTCGATGTCGACCCGGTTGAACAGCGACTTGTCGCTGCCGGTGGCCAGTTGCAACTGGTGGCGCGTCGCCGAGGGGTGGACGCCGCTGATCAGCAGACGCTCGCCCTTGCCCGCCTTGAGCAGGTCAAGTGCCGCGTCGAGCCGCGACTGCCCGCCGGTCAGGACGATGATGGCGTCGGCCTTGTCGGGGTTCGCAGGCGTGCTCATGCCGCTGACATGGACGGCAAAGAAGCCGAATCCGCCGGTGAAGATGACGGCGAACGTCACGAGGATGAACAGAATGCGGCGCAAAAAGATTGTTCTCCGGCGCGGCGAGCGCCCGGCCGGGTAGAATCTCGTTCCTGAAACCGTCCCCGATGCAGCGAGCGCGTTCTGTCCCATCACGAAGCCATGGTTAAGCAGGGAATGCGGCATTTACAGAGCCCCATTATGCACATTGCGTGACGTTTTGACATGATCCGTGATAGCGGCATGGTCTACATCCCGTCCGGCTGGTGCAGATCCATGTCGCCGAGGTAGCGAACCACGGTGAAATGCGACGTGGCGGCGGTCAGCCCGCCGATGACGGCGACGATGACCGCGACCCCGAGATAGCCGTTGGCACCAATGGCGAAGTTGCCGAACAGTGCCGTCGCCTGGTCGGCTTCCGGCGTCGCCAGGTTGCGCGACGACCACCAGGAAAAGATGATGAACACGATGACCGCGGCCGCGCCGCCGGCGGCCGCGCCCTTCATGCCGGTCAGCAGGAAGTGGCGGCGGAATTCGCTGGCGATGAAGCGCGCCTCGGCGCCGACGAAATGTAGCACCTCGATGATGTGACCGTTGCCGGCCATGGCGCCGCGCGTGGCAAACACCACCGACAGCACGGTCGCCGCCAGCATCAATACCAGCACGCCGGTGCCGATCGTCACAGTGGTGCGCGCCATCGCCACCAGCCGGTCGACCCAGGTGCGATGGTCGTCGAGCGAAGCTGTCGGCACCTTCGGCGTGATGGCGGCGCGCATGGCGCCGAAGTCCGGCGGGCTGGTTTCATCGATGGTGACGATAATCAGCCGCGGCACCGGCAGTTCGTCGATGTTGAGCCCCGAACCGAGCCAGGGTTCGAGCAGGCGGGCAGTGGCCTCGCGGTCGACGATCCTGGTCGAAACCACGCCGGCAAATTCACCGGCGATGCGGGCGGCAGTCTCAAGCGCTGCGTCCATGTCGAGCCCGTCGACCGGCTTGATCTGGATCGTGGCCTCGCGCGAAATCTGGTTCTCCCACACCGAGGCGGTATCGCGCACCAGCGTCACCGCACCCAGTGTCAGGCACGACAGGAACGTCATGATGGCGATGACCAGCACCAGCGCCCGGCCGGCGACGTTCTGCGACGGCACGATGGGTGCCGTTTTGCGTTGCAGGCGCGGAGCCGGCTGCTGCATCGGCGCATCTTCGAATTCGTCCTCGAATTCCTCGTCGTGGTCGCGGGTGTCGGCAGGAGCTTCAGTCATAGATGTCGAGCTTTCCGCCGGCGAGAATCATGCGCCGGGCGTCGACCTGGTCCATCAGGCCGAGATCGTGGGTGGCAATGACCACTGCTGTGCCGAGCCGGTTGAGTTCGATGAATAGCCTGAGCAGGCGTCGCGCCAGTGGCGGATCGACATTGCCGGTCGGCTCGTCGGCCAGCAGGATCTCCGGCTGCTCGATCAGCGCGCGGGCAATCGCGGCACGCTGCTTTTCGCCGCCCGAAAGCACTGGCGGCAGCACATGCATGCGTTCGCCCAGGCCGACCCATTTCAGCAGTTCGATGACGTCGGTGCGGTAGCTCGCCTCCTCGCGTCCGCGCACGCGCAGCGGCAACGCCACGTTCTCGTAGGTGGTCATGTGGTCGAGCAGCCGAAAATCCTGGAACACCACGCCGATGCGTCGGCGCATCAACGGCAACTCGGCGCGCGAAATGCGGGTGCGATCCTTGCCGAAAACGCTGATCAGCCCGCGCGTCGGCTTGAGCGACAGGAACAGCAGGCGGAGCAGGGTGGTCTTGCCCGCGCCGGAAGGCCCGCTCAAAAACTGGAACGAGCGCTCGGGAATGTGGAAGGAGACATCGCGCAGGATCTCCGGTCCCATTCCGTATCTGAGGCCGACATTCTCGAATCGGATCACGTGCTGCAGACCTTGGGTTTATCGATCCCGATGATTTTTCTCGGGACCCCGGTCGCCCGTTTCTATGAAACGACCTTGGGTCCGCATGGTTAACGGACGGTTAAGTTTCCGTCCGGGGTGGGGCTCGAATGCACCTCGGTGGCGAAGCATTAACCATTTCCGTTTACCCCCTCTCGGCAAAATGTCTAAGGGGTCTGATGGCTGAGCAGCGGAAAGCACGCCCGGTTTCCGGCGAAATCATGGCCGCCGACGCCCGCGACACATTCGCCCAGCCGATAGCTGTGGATTCGGCAGACATCGTCGACGCCGATTTCGAGGTCATTGAACCTTCCCATACCCGCAACGAATCAGCTGACGACCCGCCGGCCTTCCCCGGCTCGGCGGCTTCGGCCGGCGGAATGGAGATGCTGCGGGCGACAAGAGCATGTCGGGAACCAAGTCCCGTTCGTGGTGGTCCGATCTTCTGGCTCGCCGGCATCTCGTTGGCGGCAATGGCATTCTGGGTGTCCGGCGGCCATGCGGTCGTGCGTGCGGCGGCGTTTCCGCTGGCCTGGCAGGCCTCTTCCTTGCGCATTGCCGAGGTCACGTCGCGGGTCGACAGCTCCGGCCTTAGGCCGGTGCTGTTCGTCGACGGGGCTGCGTTCAACGATGGCAAGGCGGCTGCGCCATTGCCACCGATCGACATTGCCGTTGCGGCAAACGACGGCAAGATCCTTCGCTACAGGCTGGGGAAAGGCGCCGATCCGGTGGCGCCAGGCGCAAGATGGGCCTTTTCGAGCCGGCTCGAGGTGCCTATGAACGGGATAAAGATCGTCACGGTCGCTTTCTCGGAATAGGATGAAGTCATGCCAGTTGTGCGCGACAAGGAAATCGAAGTGCTGTTCTCCGCTTCGGCGATTGCGCGGCGCAATCTCGAACTCGCCAAGGATATCGCGGCGCACGACTACACAGACCTGCTGGTCATCTCGGTGCTCAAGGGCTCGTTCATTTTCGCCGCAGACCTAATCCGTGCCATGCACGATGTCGGCCTGTCGCCGGAAGTCGAGTTCATCTTCATCTCGAGCTACGGCGCCGGCACGACCAGCGGCGAGGTCCGCGTGCTGCGCGACATCGACAACGAGGTCAAAGGCCGCGATGTGCTGCTGATCGACGATATCCTCGAATCGGGCAAGACGCTGAAGTTCACCCGCGAGCTGATGATGTCGCGCGGCGCCAAGAGCTGCTCGATCGCCGTGCTGCTCGACAAGCGCATGCGCCGCAAGACCGACCTTGATGCCGATTATGTCGGTTTCGACTGCCCGGATTATTTCGTCGTCGGCTACGGCATGGATGTCGCGCACGCATTCCGCGAGCTGCCTTTCGTCGGCGTGGTCAAGGGCGACGCCTGATCCCGCGACGGGGCACAAATCTCGCCGGCCTTCAGAAATCGTCAACCTGTCGCGGCAAATATCGCCGCCATGGCAAAGCTTCTGATCGTTGAGGACGACGAGTCCGTCCGTACCCTCGCTGCCCGCGCGCTCGAACGCGCCGGCCATATTGTCGATGTCGCCTGCGACGGTGCGCAGGGGCTCGACTGCATCCATGCCGAAAAGGGCGTCTACGACCTTGTCGTCTCCGACATCCGCATGCCGGAGATGGACGGCATCGAGATGGCGCAGTTGGCGGCACGCTCCTTCCCCGGGCTGCCGATCCTTTTGATGACAGGCTACGCCGACCAGCGTGAACGCGCCGAGGAGCTCGAAGCGATCATCATCGATGTCGTGCAGAAGCCGTTCACGCTTGCCGACATCCGTGATCGGGTGTCGCTGGCATTGGCAAGGACGGGTCAGTCGGCCGCGGCATTCGCCGGCGCCGCCTGAGGCGACCGGCCGCCGACATTCAGCGCGAAGATGCCGGCGCCGACGATCAACAGGGCGCCGATGACGGTTCCGCTGTCCGGAATCTCGGTGAAGAACAGGAACCCCCACAGGGGCGCCCATAGCAGGCCGGTATATTCGAACGTCGCCGCCTTGTTGGCGGGCGTAAGCCGGTAGGCCTGGCCCAGCAGGATCATGCCGACCGCGGCAATGACGCCGCAGGCCCCCATCATCAGGAAATCGCGCAGGCTCGGCCAGACCCAGGGACGCATCAGGAAGTCGAGGCTGGGGTGGCCCGTCTGGGTGAAGTCGGTTGCCGAGAACGTGGCGCCGATCGCGACCGCGCCGACGAGATAGGCGGCGTTCTGGTAGAAGGCCATGGTGGTGGCGCTTTCGGTCACCCCGATCTTGCGCGCCATCAGCTGCGAGAAGCCATAGAGGAAGGCCGAGACCAGCGACAGCAGCGCGGCCCATTCGAAAATTCCGGCACCCGGATTGACCATCACGATGACGCCGAGCAGGCCGACAGCGCCGGCAACGAGGCTCTGCCACGGCACCCGTTCGCCGAGATAGGGGCCTGCCATCGTCATGATCAGCAGCGGTGCCAGGAAAAACAGTGCCGCGGCATCGGCGATCGGCAGGGCGGGGATCGCCAGGTAGTAGGCGCAGTAGGAGATGAACAGGATCGACGAGCGTGTCGCCAGGAAGCGCCAGTTCGGTGACGCCAGCGCGCCCAGGCCAACATCACGATGTACGAGAAAAAGCAGGATCGGCAGGGCCACGACGGCGCGGATCAGCAGCGCTTGGCTGACCGGATAGGTGCCGGCCACGGCCTTGATCAGCGCATCCTGGATCGAAAACACCAGCACGCCCAGGCACAGGCACAGGATGCCGAGAAGCGTTCTGTTCTGCATGGTCTCCGTCGGCCTGTCGCATGAGATCGTCGGACAGTTCTACCGCGAGACGCGGCGGATAGAGAGCGCTTGTCGCAGCCGGCTGTTGGTCCAGCGGTCTACAGCTTTGCGCGTCCCATCGGACGCGCAAAGGACGTCGCAGCATTTTGAATCGGGCAAAAAAATACCCGCCGTGAAAACCGCGGCGGGTGAAAGTGAGGACGGTACTTACCAGTCCGTAGCCGCATCTAACGGCCACCTTCCAATGGGTAGGCGGACTATCCATTGGCGTTTGACACGATGCAAACGAATTGGAATGATGGCAGTCATTAGAATTCTTTATGACTGGTGGTGCAGGACGATGACCGTTCGCCTCGACAGCGACCTCTTGCGTACGTTCCTGGCGGTCGCGGACAGCGGCAATTTCACCCGTGCTGCGGAGACCGTCGGGCGTACGCAGTCGGCGATCAGCATGCAGATCAAGCGGCTCGAGGAGGTCGTCGGCGACGTCCTGTTCGAGCGTGGCGCGCGCGGCGTGACACTGACGCAGCGCGGCGGTGATCTTGTCGACAACGCACGCCGCATCGTCACCCTGCTCGACGAAACGGCCTCATCGATGCGGTCGGCGCCGCTTGGCGGCCCGGTCCGGATCGGCCTGCCGGAGGAGTACGGACAGCCCGTCCTGTCGCGTGCGCTGGGAGCATTCGCCAAGCGCCACGCCCAGGTGGAAGTGACGGTCCGATTCGGCTACTCGGTCTCCCAACTGGCTGCACTTGCGGCTGGAGAGCTTGATCTGGCGGTGGTTTTCGAATGGCAGGCGCCTACGGGCGTCGAGGTGCTGATGCATGACCCGACTGTCTGGGTCACCTCGAATCATCATGACCTGCATCGGGAACGGCCCTTGCCGGTCGCCATCTACACCCGCGAGGGCTGGTGTCGCGAATTGGCACTCCGCTCGCTCGAACAGCGCGGCATCGACTACCGGTTCGCCTACACTAGCGACACCACGAACGGGCTGACCCTTGCCGTCACTGCCGGCCTGGGCGTGGCGCCGATCGCGCGCAGCAATATCCCGGCCGACTGCCGGGAGTTGACGGAAGCCGAAGGCTTCGGCCCGATCGATACGACAAGGGTCGTGCTGCATCGTAACCCGCGCGCCATCAGCGAAGCCGTCGACGCCATGGCGGACGCCATCCGCGACGCTTTCCATCAGCGCCGCTGATCCCGGGTCGGATGGAGGGCTCCTGCCATCCATCCTGACAAAGTGCTGTCAGGAGGGCAGTGCTATGGTGGTGCCATCTGAAGCGAGGAGGAAGCCATGATCATTTTCTACCATGCTCCGTGGTCGCGCGCGTCGAACATGCTGTGGCTGCTCGAGGAACTCGGCGCGCCCTACCAGATCGAGAAGGTCGATATCCGCGCGCCTGGCGGGGTGCCTGAGGAATACCGGTCGATCCAGCCCAACAAGAAGGTCCCGGCGATCGTCCATGACGGCGTCGTGGTCACCGAGCGGGCGGCGATCTGCACCTATCTCTGCGACGCCTTTCCCGAAGCGGGTCTCGCGCCCGCTATCGGCGACAAGATGCGCGCAGCGTACCTGACCTGGCTTGTCTATGCGGATGGGGTGTTCGACCCGGTCCTGGCGGCCAAGGCGCATGGCCACGAGTTCATGGGCAGCGGCTATTCCTACGGTTCGTTCAGCGAAATGATCGCCAATCTGGAACGCACGCTGTCGTCGCGGCCCTACATCGCCGGCGACCGCTTCACCGCGGCCGACACCCAGATCGGTGGCGGCATCAACTTTGGCACTCAGGTGCTGAAGGTCCTGCCCGAGAAGCCGGTGTTCAAGGAATATCTCGACAGGCTGACCGCCCGGCCGGCCTTCCAGCGCGCCAGCCAGAAGGATTTCGCCATGGCGCGCGAAGCGGGGATGGTTCCAGGCTGAAGATCCCCGATCTGATGCAGCCGGCCAAGCGGAGGCCGGCTACTTCAACTCGAGCAGCCGTTCGAGATAGCTGCGCTCCAGCTCGGGGCTGAGCGCGTTGCCGAGCCGCTTGCGGATGGCGTCGAGGATCTGGCGCGCGCGCTGGACGTCGATCTCGTCGGGCACCTTCACCGAATCGCCGAAATCGGGGCCGGTGGTGGCGCGCGGACGGCCCAGGGGGTCGCGGTCGGCGTTCTGCTGGCGGCCGCCTTCCTCGCTGCCGCCCTGGTCGCCCTGCATGGCCTGCATCTGCTGCATCATGTCCTGCGCGCCCTTGCGCAGGGCTTCCAGCGCGCGGCCCTGGTGGCCGACGGCGCGGTCGCCTTCGCCCTTGCCGAGTGCACCCTCGGCCTGGTTCATCGATTCGCCGGCATCGCCGAAACCTTCGCCCGGCTTGATGCCCATGCCTTCGAGGCCCTTCATCAGCGCTTCGAGGTCCTTCTCCAACTGGCCCTGGCCCTGCTGCAATTGCTTGAGCGCGTCGGCAAACTCCTGAGGCGTCATCGGCCGGCCCTGCTGGCCTTCGCCTTGCTGGCCCTGTTGCTGCTGCTGGCCGGGCTCGCCATTCTCGCCGAACGGGTCGTCCTGCTGCTGCTGGCCACGCTGCATCTGGTCCATGCGGAACGTCTCGTTCATCATCTCCTGCTGGCGCCGCATGATCTCGCCGAGCTTGTCCATCTGCTGGCGCATCTCGGAGTTCTGCTGGCCCTGCTGGCCTTGCTGGCGCCGGCCGGCCTGCAGGTTGTTCATCATGTCCTGCAACTGCGACAGCAACTCGCGGGCCTGGTCGCGGTTGCCCGATTTGGCCAGGTTCTCGATCTGGTCGAGTATGCGCTGCAGGTCGCTCTGGCGCAGCTCCTGACCGGGCGTCTGGTTCTGCGCGGTCTGGTTCTGCTGGTTGCGTTCGGCAAACTCGCGCAGGAAGTCGTTCATGGCTTCGCGCAGCTCGGCCATCAGCTTGTCGATCTCATCGTCGCTGGCACCGCGCTCCAGCGCGTCCTGCAAGGCTTGCTGGGCCTGGCGCAGGCGTTTCTCCGCCGCCGACAGGTCGCCTTCCTCTATGCCAAGCGCGACCTGCCAGAGATAGGTCACGACCTCGCGCAACTGGTCGTCGGAGCCGGCCATCTTCAGCCGCGCACGAGCACTCATGAGGGCGAGATAGTGCGAGAGGTTATCGATCGTGTCTTCGGGCCTCAGCGTGATGGCGTCCATCAACTCGAGCACGCGCGGCTTGGCGTTGGCGTCGAGCGCCAGCAGCCGGCGCTGCTCGATCACCGCCCGGGCCAGCGGGTTGGTGAAGGGCTTTTCGGGCAGGATGATCGTCTTGGTTTCGCTTTTCGCTTCCTGGCCGGCGTCGTCCACTGCCTGCAGCGTGAGCCTGACGGAGGCGCCGGCCCAGACATGCTCGGTCAGGTCGCGCGTTGCCTTCACAGGCTTCTTCGCGGCGCCGCGGCGCGGCAGTGAAAGCGGCATTTCGGGTGCGCCGTAGAGCGGGCGCGCATCCGGCGCCTGGTCCTCGGCAAGGGCGAAATCGGCCTTGGCCGAAGCGGCGCCGTAGTCGTCTTCGATGTTGTAGGTCAGTTCCAGCGTACCGTTGACGGCGCGCTTGGGCTCGCCGACGAAGCTGATCTTCGGCACATTGTCCGCGACGACGGTGAAGGCCCAGCTGTCCAGCTCGTCGTTGCCGGATTTCAGCGTAAGCCGGCCCTCGGTGGTCAGCTTGTCGGCAAACTGCCGCACGGCGGCAACCGGGCCTGTCATTGCCGGCTTGGCCGGATCGGCGTTGGCTCCGCTCGGCGCAATGTCACGGACCTCGCCTTTGGCATTGGTGTAGGCAAGCGTTTCCTCGCCGCTGCCGCCGGTCACCCGCAACGACAGTTCGCTGCCTTCCGGCACGCTGATGACGGGAACGTCCTTGCTGGCGTCGGCGGTCAGGAAGATCGGTGCCTTGCCGGTGTAGGTCGGCGGCGTCACCCAGGCGTCGATGCGCGGCGGAACGGCGTCGCGCGCCGCATGCGCCCGGAAGGCGTCGCCCAGCCGGCCGCCCATCGGGCCGAACGAGAAGGCGAAGGCACAGACCAGCAGCAGTGCCGCCGCCGCCCGCAGCGCCCAGGGGTCGCGCTCCGGCACGTTGGTGCGCGGCATGTCGCCGCCAAGGGTGCCCAGCCGCTCGGCCATGCGCTTTTGGTGCTCGCGCCACAGGGCGTCGGCAAACCCGTCCGCCTTGCCCGATGGCCGGTCGGTCTGGACCTGCACCGGCGCGTGCAGCAGCTGGTTGGCGCGTTCGAGGCGGCTGTCGATCTCGGACCAGGAAGGGAGGCGGAAAAACCGCAGGGGATAGAGCGACGCGAGCCCGGCGATGGCGAAGGCCACGATCAGCGCCAGTCGCGCCATGTCGGGCAACAGGCGGAACAGGCCGAGCCATGACAGGCTGAGGAACAGGCTGGCCGTGACAAGCAGCGGCAGCACCAGCGGCCAGCCACGCTCGACGATCATGGTCGCGCCTATGACCAGGCGTGTCCTGCCCAGTCTGGCGGCGATGTCGCGATGCAGAGCTGATCTGGTCGGTTCCGTCATCGGCCCTTCCGCTTGGGCGGCGCGGGATGCGGCCACCTGCCTATGGCAGAATACCATCAATCACGGCGAAGGCGAGGCGACCAACGCAATCGTGAAATAGCCACCCAGGTTTATCTTCGCTGATTGTTGATCGAGTTAGTGCGGTTGCTCGATCGTGCGTCCTTCGACAAGCTTAGGATGAGGACCGTTGGTGCTGGTGGCGCTCACGTTGAAAGAGTTCGATCTGAACGGTTCGACGATACATCGCTGGCGCTGACCGTCCTCATCCTGAGCTTGTCGAAGGACGCACGGCCGAGCAACCGCACCAGATACGACGCTCTTACGCCAGCCAGTCCGGTACAGAATCGAGGCCGATCAGTTCGTCATAGGTCTGGCGCTTGCGGATGACGTGGAAACGGTCGCCGTCGACCAGCACTTCCGGCACCAAGGGCCGGGTGTTGTAGGTCCCCGCCTGCACCGCGCCATAGGCGCCGGCAGTGCTGACCGCGATCAGGTCACCGGAGTTGAGCCTTGGCAGATCGCGGTCGAGGCCGAGGAAATCACCGGTCTCGCAGACCGGCCCGACGATATCGACCGTCATGCGCGGCGCATCGGCCTTGGCCTGCACCACCGGACGGATGTCGTGATAGGCGTCGTAAAGCGTCGGCCGGATCAGGTCGTTCATCGCCGCGTCGACGATGAGGAAGTTCTTGGCGTCGCCTTCCTTCACGAAGATCACTTCGGACACCAGGATGCCGGCATTGCCGACGATCAGCCGGCCCGGTTCGAACATCACCTTGAGGCCGAGCTTGCCGACATGCTTGTGCACGATCTGGGCATAGGCGTCGGGCAGCGGCGGCGGCGAGTTGTCGGTCTTGTAAGGAATGCCCAGCCCGCCGCCGAGATCGACATGGTCGATGGCATGGCCGTCGGCGCGCAGCGTCGCGACCAGCTCGACCAGCAGCGCAAAGGCGTCGTCGAAGGGCTGCAGCTCGGTGATCTGGCTGCCGATATGCATGTCGATGCCGGTCACCTTGAGACCGGGCAGGGCGGCCGCGCGGGCATACACCTCACGTGCGTGCTGCCTTGGAATGCCGAACTTGTTTTCGGCGAGACCTGTCGAGATCTTCTTGTGCGTCTTGGCGTCGACATCGGGGTTGATGCGCAGCGACACCGGTGCGGCCTTGCCATTGGCCACTGCGCGTGCCGACAGAAGCTCGAGTTCCGGCTCGGATTCGACGTTGAAGCACAGGATGCCGGCCTGCAGCGCGAAATCCATCTCGCGGGCGGTCTTGCCGACGCCGGAAAACAGGATCTTGTTCGCCGGAATGCCCGCGGCCAGCGCCCGACGCATCTCGCCTTCCGACACCACGTCGGCGCCGGCGCCGAGCCGGGCAAGCGTCTTCAGCACTGCCTGGTTGGAATTCGCCTTCATGGCGTAGCAGACCAGCGCGTCGAGGTCGGCAAAGGCCTTGGAGAAGACGTTGAAGTGTCGCGTCAGCGTCGCCGTGGAATAGCAATAGAACGGCGTGCCGACGCTCCGCGCGATGTCGGTCAGCGCTACGTCTTCAGCGTGGAGGACGCCGTCACGATAGTCGAAATGGTTCACGGCAACTGCTTTCGAAAGGTGGAGCGCGGCTCAGAGCAGCGGGTCGAGGATGAAAGGCTTGTCCTCGACCGGTTTCTGCGGCGTGGCGGTCGCGGGCTGGCCGGCCTTTGCAGCATCTTTTTGCGCCTGCACTGCTGCATCGTAAGGGGTGTCGAGGTCGCCCTTGCGGCCGCAGGCCGAAACCATGCCGACCGCCACGATCAGCCCAAGCGTCACCAAAATCCTGCCAGCGGTCATGACCCATCCATCCGAGAAAAATTCCCCGCCGCTTGTAGCGGAGATTTTTGGGCTTTGCACCCCGGATCGATCAAGCTTTCGTCAAGCGTTTCTTCCAGTAGCGGATCTGTTTCTTCACCTCTGCGGGTGCCGTGCCGCCGAAGGAAGTGCGGCTCTTCACCGAGTTCTGCACCGACAGCACCGAGAAGATGTCGTCGGTGATGCCGTCGTGGATCGACTTGAGGTCGTCAAGCGTGAGCTTTTCCAGCCCGACCTTCTTGCTTTCGGCCAGTGCCACGGCCCGGCCGGTGACGTGGTGGGCTTCGCGGAAGGGCAGGCCGATCTCGCGCACCAACCAGTCGGCAAGGTCGGTCGCGGTCGAATAGCCCGAGCCGGCGGCGCGCTTCATCGCCTGGTCGTTGATGGTCATGTCGCCGACCATGCCGGTCATCGCGGCGAGCATCAGGTCGAGCGTCTCGGCGGCGTCGAACACCGCTTCCTTGTCTTCCTGCATGTCCTTGGAATAGGTCAGCGGCAGGCCCTTCATCACAGTCAGAAGACCGATCAGGTGGCCGTTGACGCGGCCGGTCTTGGCACGCACCAGTTCGGCGGCGTCAGGGTTCTTCTTCTGCGGCATGATCGACGAGCCGGTCGAATAGCTGTCGGACAGGCGCACGAAGCCAAATTGCGGCGTCGACCAGATGACGATCTCCTCGGCGAGCCGCGACATATGCGTGGCGCAGATCGCGGCGATCGACAGGAACTCGAGCGCGTAGTCGCGGTCCGAGACGCTGTCGAGCGAGTTGCGGGTCGGCTCGCGGAAGCCGAGCGCTGCGGCGGTCTTGAAACGGTCGATCGGGAAACCGGTGCCAGCGAGAGCGGCGGCACCCAGCGGGCTCTCGTCCATGCGCTGAACCGCGTCGCGGACGCGGCTGAGGTCACGCGCAAACATCTCGACATAGGCCATGCAGTGATGGCCGAAGGTCACCGGCTGCGCCGTCTGGAGATGGGTGAAGCCGGGCATGACCGTTCCTGCGTGCTGCTCGGCGCGTTCGAGGAAGGCCGCGATCAGCCCCTTCAGAGCCTCGGCGATGCGGTGGAATTCATCCTTGACCCAGAGGCGGAAGTCGACCGCCACCTGGTCGTTGCGCGAGCGGGCGGTGTGCAGGCGCCCGGCGGCCGGACCGATCAGCTCGGCCAGGCGCGACTCGATGTTCATGTGGATGTCTTCGAGCCGGGTCGAGAAGGTGAACTTGCCGTCTTCGATTTCTCGCAGGATCGTGTTCAGCCCGTGAGCGATTTTCTGTTGATCTGCGACGGAAATAATGCCCGTTTCCGCCAGCATCTCGGAGTGGGCGACGGAACCTCGGATGTCCTGGGCGTAGAGCTTCTTGTCGAAGCCTATGGAGGCGTTGATCGCCTCCATGATCGCGGCCGGGCCCGAGGCAAAACGTCCGCCCCACATCTGGTTGCTGGCCTTCTTGTCGCTCATCGTGATACCGGGCTCCGGAGAAAATTGATTAGATGTCGGACCGCAGAAAAATGATCCCCGCGCCACGCCATATCGTCCTAGCCGCCGTTGCAGGCGTGATCGCCGGCGCGGTCGCGGTATATGTCAGCAGCACCCTTCCTGGCAACAACGCCTCTACGCCTCAGCTCGCCACTGATACGAGTGCGGACGCAAGCGCCGAGGACAAGGTTTGTGCCGCCAAGGCAGACATCGCCAAGGCGGTCGGGGCCGCAGCCACCGGCCAGGTGGCGGCAATGATGCCGGCCGATCCGCCGCAGTCGCTGAAGAAGCTCGCCTTCAACGACCCCGAGGGCAAGCCGATGACGGTGGCCGACCATTCCGGCCGCACGTTGCTGATCAATCTCTGGGCGACATGGTGCGCGCCCTGCCGCGCCGAAATGCCGGCGCTCGATGCGCTGGAGCGCGAGATGGGCAGCGAGAATTTCGAGGTCGTGGCGGTCAACGTCGACACCGGCGACGACACCAAGCCAAAGAATTTCCTCGACGAGATCGGCATCACCTCGCTCGGCTACTACAGAGACAACACGCTTGCCGTCTTCAATGACCTCAAGAAGCGCGGCCTGGCGCTGGGCCTGCCGGTGACGCTCTTGGTCGACGGCGAAGGCTGCCTGCTCGCCAACATGAACGGCCCGGCGGAATGGGCCAGCCCCGACGCCAAGAAGCTCATCGAGGCGGCGCTGGCCAAATAAGCCCGGCGTTTCCACACACGCAGTCGTTTTGCCGGCTGCAATTCCAGATTGCAAAGCGAAGGCGAAGCCTTTCGCGCCTTTCGTGCGCGAAAGGCTTTTTCGTTGTCTGACGGCGTTGGCCGTGCCTTTCGTTAGCCGGCGTTGCCGGTAATTCAGATGCGGCTAATTGTCGGCAATTCGGTTTCGTTTTCGAACGATCCGAAAATTCATTGCCAGGTTGCAACGCAAGTGAAAATGAAGTGCGCCAAATGCGCCCTTCATACGATCAATACAAAACTGTTGTAGCGCTGTCATAATCCGACAATACTGCTCCCCGCGGAACTAAACATTTCGCCAACCAGAACGGGAGCGAGACAATGAAGACCCTAGGCTTCGCGGCCGGTGTTGCCGCCACCATGACGCTGTTGTCCAGCACCTCCGCCTTCGCCGTCACCGAGATTTCATGGTGGCACGCCATGACCGGCGCGAACAACGAGGTCGTCGACCAGCTTTCCAAGGAATTCAACGAGAGCCAGAGCGAGTACAAGGTCGTTCCGGTCTTCAAGGGCACCTATCCCGAGACGCTCAACGCCGGCATCGCCGCGTTCCGCGCCAAGCAGCCGCCGACGATCATGCAGGTCTTCGATGCCGGCACGGGCACGATGATGGGTGCCGAAGGCGCCATCAAGCCGGTCGCCGAAATCCTGTCGATGGGCGGCCAGGCCTTCGACAAGAGCCAGTACCTGCCGGGTATCGTCGCCTATTATTCCAAGCCCGACGGCACCATGTTGTCGTTCCCGTACAACTCGTCCTCGCCGATCCTCTACTACAACAAGGACATCTTCCAGAAAGCCGGCCTCGACGTCGACAACCCGCCCAAGACCTGGGGCGAGGTCTGGGATGCCGCCAAAAAGATCAAGTCGAGCGGTGCTGCACCTTGCGGCTTTACCTCGACCTGGCTGACCTGGATCCACACCGAGAATTTCGCCGCCTGGAACAACCTGTCCTACGGCACCAATGAAAACGGCATCGGCGGCACCGACGTAGAGCTCAAGATCAACGCTCCGGCCTTCGTCAAGCACTTCCAGGAGCTTGCCGATCTCGCCAAGGACGGCACGTTCAAATATGGCGGCCGCACCTCCGAGGCGAAGCAGATCTTCCTCGCAGGCGAATGCGGCATCTTCACCGAGTCCTCCGGTGGTCTTGGCGACATCGTCAAGTCGGGCATGAACTACGGCACCGGCCAGTTGCCCTACGAAGCCGATGCTGCGGGCGCGCCGCAGAACACCATCCCCGGCGGCGCATCGCTGTGGGTCTTCGCCGGCCTGCCGGAAGAGCAATACAAGGGCGTCGGCGCCTTCTTCAACTTCCTGTCGCAGACGCCGATCCAGGCGCGGCTGCACCAGGTCTCGGGCTACCTGCCGGTCACGCTCGCGGCGTACGAGGAAACCAAGAAGTCGGGCTTCTACGACAAGAACCCGGCCCGCGAGATCCCGATCAAGCAGATGATGGGCAAGGCGCCGACCGAAAACTCGAAGGGCGTCCGCCTCGTCAACCTGCCGCAGGTCCGCGACATCCAGAACGAAGAGTACGAGAAGATGCTCGCCGGTCAGCAGACCGCCCAGCAGGCACTCGACAACATCGTTGCGCGCGGCAACAAGGCGATCCAGGAAGCGATCGGAAACTAAGCCGGACGCCAGGCCCAGAATGCCCCTCACCCTTACCCTCTCCCCGTGCAAAACGGGGAGAGGGGGCATCCACGTTCCCGCTTGTCCCTTCTCCCCGTCTTTCACGGGGAGAAGGTGCCGGCAGGCGGATGAGGGGCGGCATTGACGTTCGACGTTCGTCACGAGGCTCTCATTGTCCCCACGCGTCGTCTTTCCCAACAAGATCCTGCCCTATCTGCTGGTCGCCCCGCAGCTGGCGATCACGCTGGTCTTTTTCTACTGGCCGGCCAGCCAGGCGCTGCGCCAGTCGATGCTCCGGGAAGACCCGTTCGGCCTGTCGTCGAAGTTCGTCTGGTTCGCCAATTTCAGGAAGGTCCTGTCGGACCCCAACTATCTCAACTCGATCCAGGTCACGGCGGTGTTTTCGATCGCCACCGCCGCCGTCGCCATGGGCACGGCTTTGCTGCTCGCCGTCATGGCCGAAAAGGTCATCCGCGGCCGCGGCGTCTATCGCACGCTGATGATCTGGCCCTATGCGGTCGCGCCGGCGATTGCCGGCATGCTGTGGCTGTTCCTGTTCAACCCGTCGATCGGCTCGCTCGCCTACGGCCTGCGCTGGCTCGGCATCAACTGGGACCCGCTGCTCGACGGCGAGCAGGCGATGGTGCTGGTCGTTGCCGCCGCCTCGTGGAAGCAGATCAGCTACAATTTCCTGTTCTTCGTCGCCGGCCTCCAGGCGATCCCGAAGACCTTGATCGAGGCGGCAGCCATCGATGGCGCCAAACCGTTCAAGCGCTTCTGGACGATCGTCTTTCCGCTGCTTGCGCCGACCACCTTCTTTCTGCTGGTCGTCAACACCGTCTACGCCTTCTTCGACACCTTCGGCATCATCCACGCCGTCACCGGCGGCGGGCCGGGCAAGGCCACCGAGACGCTGGTCTACAAGGTCTACAATGACGGCTTCGTCAATCTCATCCTCGGCGACTCTGCGGCCCAGTCGGTGATCCTGATGGTCATCGTGATTGCGCTCACCGCCGTCCAGTTCCGCTATGTCGAGAAGAAGGTGCATTATGGGTAGTGATTGCGCTCCTGCCCTTCTCCCCTTGCGGGAGAAGGTGGATCGGCGCGGAGCGCCGAGACGGATGAGGGGTGTTGGCAGGATCGCCGGCGTCTCATCCCGTCCAACACCCCTCATCCGACCTCGCTTCGCTCGGCCACCTTCTCCCGCAAGGGGAGAGGGGCAGGAGCTGCGCCCATGATCGACAATTCCCCCGTCCGCACGTTCATCGCCCACCTGGTGCTGGTGCTCGGCATCCTGATCGTGGCATTCCCGATCTACTACACCTTCGTCGCCTCGACGCATTCGCTGCAGACCATCCTGCGTCCGCCGCTGCCGCTCCTGCCCGGCGACCGTTTCGTCGAGAACTATTCCGAGGCGCTGTTCGGCGGGGTGGGGCGCATCGGCGGGGTCAGCGTGGCGACACTGCTGTTCAACACCACGGTCGTCGCGCTCGGCATCGCCATCGGCAAGATCATCATTTCGCTGCTGTCGGCCTATGCCATCGTGTTCTTCCGCTTCCCGCTCCGGATGACGTTCTTCTGGCTGATCTTCATCACGCTGATGCTGCCGGTCGAGGTGCGCATACTGCCGACCTACAAGGTGATGGTCGATTTCGGCCTGATCGACACCTATACCGGGTTGATCGTGCCGCTGATCGCGTCGGCGACGGCGACGCTTTTGTTCCGCCAGTTCTTCCTCACCATCCCGGGCGAGCTGGTCGAGGCCGCGCGCGTCGATGGCGCCGGGCCGTGGCGCTTCTTCTGGGATATCCTCCTGCCACTGTCGCGCACCAATATCGCGGCGCTGTTCGTCATCCTCTTCATCTATGGCTGGACGCAATATCTCTGGCCGCTGCTCGTCACCAACCGCAACGACATGAACACCATCGTCATTGCGCTCAGGAAGATGATCTCGTTCGCCGATGCCGACACCGAATGGCATCTGGTCATGGTCACTTCCATGCTGGCCATCGTGCCGCCCATCCTGGTCGTGGTGCTGATGCAGCGCTGGTTCGTCCGCGGCCTCGTCGATACGGAGAAATAATGGCAACCGTCGATCTCAAGGACGTCAAGAAGGTCTACCCGGGCGGGGTCGAGGCGGTGAAGGGCGTTTCCATCGCCATTCCCGACAAGGAGCTGTGCGTGCTCGTCGGGCCGTCCGGCTGCGGCAAGTCGACCTTGCTCAGGATGATCGCCGGCCTGGAGACGATCTCGGCCGGAACCTGCTCGATCGACGGCAAGGTGGTCAACGCCATCGGCCCGACCGAGCGCGACATCGCCATGGTGTTCCAGAACTATGCGCTCTACCCGCATATGAAGGTCTACGACAACATGGCCTACGGCCTGCGCAACCGCGGCATGCCGAAGGACGAGATCGACAAGCGCGTGCGCGCCACTGCCGAGACGCTGGAGCTCGCCCATCTGCTCGAGCGGCGCCCGCGCGAACTGTCGGGCGGCCAGCGCCAGCGCGTCGCCATGGGCCGCGCCATCGTGCGCAGCCCCAAGGTCTTCCTCTTCGACGAGCCGCTGTCCAACCTCGACGCCAAGCTGCGTGGCCAGATGCGCGTCGAGATCAAGAGCCTGCAGCGCAAACTCGGCGTCACCTCGGTCTACGTCACCCACGACCAGCTTGAGGCCATGACGCTGGCCGACGTGCTGGTGGTGATGAATGCCGGCCTCGTCGAACAGCTCGGCGCGCCGCTCGACATCTACGAAAAGCCCGCCTCGACATTCGTCGCCTCCTTCATCGGCGCGCCGCCGATGAACCTCCTGCCGCTGCGCAGCGGCCAGCTTGAGGGCGCGGTGTCGCTGCCGGCGATTCCCGCCAATGCTGCGACGATCGGCTTCAGGCCGGAGGATTGCGAAGTCGGTGCGGATGGCGCCGCGTCGGAAGGCGGGCTTCGGCTCATGGCCCGCGTCCTGGGCGTCGAGCCGGTCGGTGCGGAGAGTTTTCTCTACTGCGAGGCCGCCGGCGGGCGGATCGTCGTTCGGGTGCCCGGCCGCACTGCCGTGGCCGTCGGCGACCAGTTGCCGGTGCTCGCCCGGCGCGAGAAGGTGCATTTCTTCGGCAGCGACGGCAAACGGGTCTGATGCTTGGCGATTGCGCGGGCCAGCAGCGCGGTTGCGCCGTCTTGCGTCCTTCGACAGGCTCAGGATGAGGGAGGTTTGCGCTGACGTTCGCCTGAGATATCTGCGCGGAGATTGCCGGCGGCACCAACGGTCCTCATCCTGAGCCTGTCGAAGGACGCACAACCCAACAACCGCAGCCAACAACCGCAACCGATCGCCACATCGCTTGCATTTGAGCGCCGGCGATAACCTGTTGTTCATGCCGCTCGACCGAAGATCGGTGCAGGATCAAGGAGGTGGCGGCATTGCGGGCATCGTTGAAGAAGCTGTCGTGGAGCGCGTGGCTGCAACTGGCCGGCTGGACGGTGTTCGGAACGCTTGGCTGCGTCGCGTTTTCGCTCGCTGTTACCTTCGTGCTTTTCCAAAATGCCGGCGCCGAGGTCTTCGACCTGGTGCTGATCGAGGCGACCGTGGTTCCGATCCTGCTGGCGGCGCCGCTGTTCTTCTACCTGACGCTGAAATTGCGCGAACTGGCGATCGTCAACCACAAGCTCGTCGTCGCTGCATCGACCGATGCCCTGACCGCCTGCCTCAACCGGGGTGCATTCTCCAGCCGTGTCAACGACGTGCTGGCGCGCGAGATCGCACGTCGCAACCAGCGCACCATGGGCGCGCTGCTGGTCATCGATGCCGACCACTTCAAGACGATCAACGACAGTTTCGGCCATGCCGAGGGCGACGTGGCGCTGCGCGTCATCGTCGCCGCGATCCAGCCTTGCCTGCGCTCGGACGACATGCTCGGCCGCCTCGGTGGCGAGGAGTTCGCGGTCTTTCTGCCGGGAGCGTCGCCGGTCAATGCCGCCGACATCGCTGAGCGCATCCGCCGTTCGGTGGCGGAGGCTCCGTTCCAGCCTGCCGGCCGGCTCCATCGGCTGACGGTCAGCGTCGGCGGGGCGGTGTTCAACAGCCCGGTCGGCTTCGAGGAGCTTTTCCGCGTCGCCGACCTGCATCTCTACGAAGCCAAGGGCGCGGGGCGCAATCGCGTCGAGCTTGCGCCGATGCCGCCGGACCTGACGCCCGGCTGGCTTGCGCCCAGCCTCTTGAACTGAAGGCGATCAGCGCGTCGGAACGGGGTGCTCGCCGCGGTAATCGTAGAAGCCGCGCCCGGTCTTGCGGCCGAGCCAGCCGGCTTCGACATATTTCACCAGCAGCGGGCAGGGGCGGTATTTCGAGTCCGACAGGCCGTCATGCAGCACCTGCATGATCGACAGGCAGGTGTCGAGGCCGATGAAGTCGGCCAGCTGCAGCGGGCCCATCGGATGGTTGGCGCCAAGCTTCATGGCGGTGTCGATGGCTTCGACGGTGCCGACGCCCTCATAGAGCGTGTAGATCGCCTCGTTGATCATCGGCAGAAGGATGCGGTTGACGATGAAGGCGGGAAAATCTTCCGACACCGTCACCGTCTTGTCGAGGTGGCGGACATAGTCCTTGGCGGCCTCGAAGGTCTTGTCTTCGGTGGCGATGCCGCGCACCAGCTCGACCAGCTTCATCACCGGAACCGGGTTCATGAAGTGGATGCCGATGAAGCGCTCCGGACGGTCGGTCTGGGCGGCCAGGCGGGTGATCGAGATCGAGGAGGTGTTGGTGGCGAGGATCGCCTCGGGGTTCAGCTGCGGACAGAGTTGCGCATAGATCTTGCGCTTGATCGTCTCGTCCTCGGTCGCCGCCTCGATGACAAGGTCGGCGCTGGCGAGGTCGGCCATGGCAGGCGCCGAGCCGATGCGGGCCATGGCGTCCTTGCGGGCCTGGTCCTCGAGCTTGCCCGACGCGACCTGGCGCGCCAGGTTGCCGTTGATGGTGGCGATGCCCTTTTCGATACGTTCCGGGGAAATGTCGTACAGCAGCACGCTGTAGCCGGCCAGCGCAGAGACATGTGCGATACCGCCGCCCATCTGGCCAGCGCCGACAATGCCGATCGTCTCGATCTTACCCGTCATCACACCTATCCCGTCGCAGGCTTTTTAGTTTTGTGCAATGCAAACTAAATGGCCGGGGTAGCATCGTCTACCCCGGCCATCACATTTTAGTACGTCACTCGTTGGGGCGTCAAAGCGCCTTTTCGAGTTCCGGCAGGATGACGAACAGATCCCCGACGATGCCGTAGTCGGCAACCTGGAAGATCGGGGCCTCCTCGTCCTTGTTGATGGCGACGATGACCTTGGAATCTTTCATGCCGGCGAGGTGCTGGATCGCACCCGAGATGCCGCAGGCGATGTAGAGGTCGGGGGCCACTACCTTGCCGGTCTGGCCGACCTGCCAGTCGTTGGGGGCGTAGCCGGCATCGACGGCAGCGCGGGAGGCGCCGACGGCGGCACCGAGCTTGTCGGCGACCGGCAGGATGACCTCCTGGAACTTCTCGGAACTGCCGAGCGCACGGCCGCCCGAGATGATGATCCTGGCCGAGGTCAGCTCCGGACGGTCGCTTTCCGACAGCTTGTTCTCGACAAACGAGGACAGGCCGGGATTGGCTGCAGCCGAAACCGTCTCGACCGAAGCCGAGCCGCCTTCGCCAGTTGCCTGGAACGAGGCGGTGCGCACGGTGATCACCTTCTTGGCGTCGGTCGCCTGCACCGTCTGGATGGCGTTGCCGGCATAGATCGGGCGCTTGAAGGTGTCGGCCGAGATCACCTCGATGATCTCCGAGACCTGGGCGACGTCGAGCAGGGCCGCGACGCGCGGGGCGACGTTCTTGCCGGTCGAGGTCGCGGCGGCGACGATGGTGTCGTAGTTGGGCGCGAGCGAGACGACCAGGGCCGCCATCGGCTCGGCCAGGCGCTCGGCCAGTTCGTCGGCTTCGGCCAGCAGTACCTTGCGCACGCCCTTGAGCTTGGCGGCGGCGTCGGCCGCGGCCTTGGCGCCCTTGCCGGCGACCAGCACGTCGACGTCGGAACCGATCTTCTGTGCTGCCGACAGCGCCTTGGCGGTCTGGTCGGAGAGCGAAGCGTTGTCGTGTTCGGCGATGAGGAGAATTGCCATGTTTTTGATCCCTTTCGCTTCGCTTACAGCACGCCGGCTTCGTTACGCAGCTTGTCGACCAACTCGGCCACCGTCTTGACCTTGACACCTGCCTTGCGGCCGCCCGGCTCTTCGGTCTTCAGCACCTTCAGGCGCGGCGTGACGTCGGCGCCGAAGTCGGCGGCCGACTTCTCGTCGAGCGGCTTCTTCTTGGCCTTCATGATGTTGGGCAGCGAGGCATAGCGCGGCTGGTTCAAACGCAGGTCGACCGTCACGATCGCCGGCATCTTGAGTTCGACGGTCTGCAGGCCGCCGTCGACTTCGCGCGTCACGCTGGCCTTGTCGCCGCCAAGCTCGATCTTCGAGGCGAAGGTGCCCTGGGCCCAGCCGAGCAGGGCAGCCAGCATCTGGCCGGTCTGATTGCTGTCGTCGTCGATCGCCTGCTTGCCGAGCAGCACCAGGCCCGGCTTCTCTGCGTCGACCACGCCCTTCAGCACCTTGGCGACGCCGAGCGGCTCGACCGCCTCGTCGACCTTGACCAGGATGGCGCGGTCGGCGCCCATGGCGAGTGCCGTGCGCAGCGTTTCCTGGGCCTGGGCAGGCCCGATCGAGACCACCACGATCTCCTCGACCTTGCCGGCTTCCTTGAGCCGGATCGCCTCTTCGACCGCGATCTCGTCGAACGGGTTCATCGCCATCTTGACGTTGGCAAGCTCGACACCCGAGCCGTCGCTCTTCACGCGCACCTTAACGTTCGCATCGACAACCCGCTTCACCGGGACGAGAACTTTCATGGGCTGGTACCTCTCTGAACAGCGATGTTAGGCGCGCTATAGCAGCGCTCGGGCCGACGCAATTGTCGATTGCCGACATATTGGGCGGAAAAACAGACTTGATCTCGCGCTTTTGGTGGCGGGAGGGCTGCCGCAAGCGGGCGGAACGTAGTTGTGGCTGACGTTAGCGTCAATATCTGCTTCAAGCTCAAATCGTTTGAAACAAGCTGCGTTTTTCCCGCTATTGCCGGCCCCAGCGCGGTGCCGGTTGCGCCGTCGGCGGTTCCGGCGTCGCGGGCTCGGGCATGGCGGGCGCTTCGGTCTTTTCGGGGCTTGGCACGGTCGCTTCCGCATCTGCAAACAACGGCACGTCGCGCCGGCGCAGCACCAGCACCAGGACGGCGCCGGCAACGATGCCGCCGACATGGGCCGCCCAGCTGACTTCGTCGTCGCCGCCGATGGCGATCATCAGGAACTGGAAGAGCACCCATAGGACGAGCGGAATCCAGGCCGGGATGCGCAGCGGGATACGGGCGAAGGCCAGCACCCACACCTTCACGCGGGGATAGAGGATCAGATAGGCGACGACGATGCCGGCGATGGCGCCCGACGCGCCGATCAGCGGCGTCTGGGAGTCGGGCAGGATCAGGCCGTGCAGGAAAGCGCCGGCAACGGCGCAGAGCAGGTAGAAGACCAGGAAGCGGAAGTGCCCGAGCGCATCCTCGACATTGTCGCCGAACACCCACAGGAACAACATGTTGCCGCCGAGATGCAGGATGTCGCCATGCAGGAAGGAATAGGTGACGTAGCTGAGGTCTTCCGGGATGATGATCAGGTCCGGCGACAGTTCGGCAAGGTCATGCACCACCGAGGGGATATAGCCCAGGCCGAGGACCGCGGCGGTTGCGAATTCCTCGCTGCCCAGCGACGTCACGAAATAGGCGATGACGTTGATGGCGATCAGGCCCAACGTCACATATTGCATCCGGATGTGGCGCAGGCGGTTCGAATCGTAGAGCGGAATGAACATGCGGCTCGCTTCCGCCTCCCGGCGACTTTATCTGCTGATCAGCGGTTCTTGCCGGGAACCCATAGCACATCGGCTTTTCCGTTGTCATTGACCACGCGCGCGGCGACGAACAGCAGGTCGGAGACGCGGTTGATGTAGCGGATGCCTTCGCGGTTGACGTGCTCGGCCGGGTCCTGGGCCAGCGCCACCATCACGCGCTCGGCGCGCCGGGCGACCGTACGGGCGAGATGGAGCGCCGCAGCCGCCGGCGAGCCGCCATTCAGCACGAACGACCTGAGCGGGGCGAGGTCGGCGTTGAGCCGATCGATGTCGGCTTCGATGCGCGCGGTCTGGCTGGCGACGATGCGCAGCGGCTCGTAGCCAAGGTCCTTGCCGGTGTCGGGCGTCGACAGGTCGGCGCCGAGGTCGAACATGTCGTTCTGGATGCGACCGAGCATGGCGTCGATGTCGGCATGCTCGGTTGCCGTATGAACCCGTGCCATGCCGATGCAGGCATTGGCCTCGTCGACCGCGCCGTAGGCCTCGACACGCAGGTCTGATTTCAGGCGGCGCTCGCCGCTGCCGAGCCCTGTCGTGCCGTCGTCGCCGGTGCGGGTGTAGATCTTGTTGAGCTTGACCATTTCCGCTCAGCCGCGCGTGAAATAGAGGGTCAGCAGGATGAACACCAGCGCCACCGCCTGCAAGAGCACGCGTGCCTGCATCAGCTTGTTGGAGGTGTTGCCCGAGCCGCCGCGCAGCATGTTGATGAGGCCGCGGATCAGGACGACCACCACGGCAAACATGAGGACGACGGCAATGATGTTGAATACGGTAGCCATTTGAGTTCCAGTTCGGTTGGCCGCCGGTCAGGCTTGGCGGGCCAGAATGCGATAGAGCAGCGAGGCGGGCAGGAGGCGTTTCAGCACGACGCCGATTCTCGCCGGGGTCGTGACAACATAATGCGGACGCGGGCGCGGCGACAGCAGGGCGTGTCGCAATACCGCATGAACCGCTTCCGGCCCCAGTTTCATCCGCGATTTGGAGCCGCCGCTGGACAGCCTTGCGAGCTGGGCACGATAGGCTTCATGGTGGGCCGAGCGTTCGTGATCGATGTAACGCAGGAACCAGGTCAGCCCGTTGGTGGCGATCTTCGATTTCACCGGGCCCGGCTCGATCATCGAGACATGGATGCCTGTCCCACCGAGTTCCTGGCGCATGCACAGCATCAGGCCCTCGAGCGCGTGCTTGGAGGCGGCATAGGCACCGCGGAAGGGCACTGGCGTCAGCCCGAGGATCGAAGAGCAGTTGACGATGCGGCCATGTCCTTGGGCGCGCATGATGGGCACGATGCGGCGGGTCAGATCGTGCCAGCCGAAGAAGTTGGCCTCGAACTGGTCGCGGAGTGCCGCCATCGGCAGGTCTTCGACCGCGCCGGGCTGGGCATGCGCACCGTTGTTGAACAGCGCGTCGAGCCTGCCGCCGGTGCGTTCGAGCACGGTTTCCACCAGCGCTTCGATCGATTGCGGTTCGGCGTAGTCGAGATAGAGTGCTTCGATGCCATCTGCCTCCAGGGCTGCGATGTCTTCCGGCTTGCGCGCCGTGGCGAACACCCGCCAGCCCTCCGCATGCAGCGCACGGGCGCAATGCGCGCCGATGCCTGACGACGCGCCGGTCACGATTATCGTGCGTAACTCCTTGATCGGGTTCACTTCGCTGCCGCCAACACTTGCCAACCGGGGCAAACCCTTCCCATATTCGCGCCCTGGAAACAATCGGATGGAGCGGTAAACTGGAGCTGATGCGCAAGATCGTCGCCACAAGGCGCGTGCTCTTTGACGCAGCCGGCCACTTCCATGACGACGACGGCTGGGCGATGGCCAGTCATCTCGCCATCTCGACGCTGATGGCGCTGTTTCCGTTCCTCATCTTCGCCACCACGCTTGCCAGCTTCCTCGGCGCCGACGCCTTTGCCGAAACCGCAGTGCACCTGGTGTTCGACACCTGGCCCGAGCAGATCGCGGCACCCATCGCCCGCGAGGTGGTCAACGTGCTCACCGTGCCGCGCACAGACCTTCTGACCTATGGCGTGCTGCTCGCCGCCTACTTCGCCTCCAACGGCGTCGAGGCGCTGCGCACCTCGCTCAACCGAGCCTACCGTGTCGCCGAAACCCGCACCTTCTGGTTCCGCCGCACCCAGAGCCTGATTTTCGTGCTCATCGCCACGATCGGCTTCGTTGCCATCTCGGTGCTTCTGGTGTTCGCGCCGATCATCGCGCGCATCCTCGAGGCCAAGTTCGAGTGGATCCAGCCCTACATGGGCACCATCACCGTCTGGCGCTTCATCATCGCCTCGGCGGTCATCGTGTTCGGGCTGTTTGCCGTGCATATCTGGCTTCCGGCCGGCCGCCGGCGCTTTATGAACATTCTACCCGGCATCGTCTTCACGCTGCTCGCCTGGCTCGTCGGATCGACGATCTTCGCCGCCTATCTCGACACCTTTTCGTCCTATGTCACCACCTATGCCGGCCTCGCCTCGATCATGATCGCGGTCGTGTTCCTCTACATCGTCTCGGCGATCTTCATCCTCGGCGGCGAGCTCAATGCCGCGATCAGCCGCTATCTCGAGGCCCGCGCCCGCGTGCCCGGCTGAGCCGTGGCAAGGCCGACGCCCAGCGTGGCGATCGCCATGCCGACAAGCTGGATTGCCGACAGTTGCTCGCCGAACAGCGCCCAGGCGATGACGGCCGTCACCGCCGGCACGAGGTAGAACAGCGAGGCGACCTTCGACATGGCGCCGTCGCGGATCATCACCATCAGCAGGAAGATCGCGCCGATCGACAGCACGAACACCAGCCAGGTCATGGCGAAGATCAGCTCGCCGTTGATGGTCATCTGCCGCGTCTCGAACACCAGCGAGGCGATGGTCATCAGGATCGCCGCGCCGACATACTGCCAGAAGGTGCCGGTGACGAGGTCGCCGGTCGCGCCGACGCGCTTTTGCCAGATGGTACCGGCGCTGATTCCGGCCATGGCGATGACCGATGCGGTCAGCGTCTGCCAGGTCACGCCGCCGCCGAGCGTGCCGAGCTTCGGCGACAGCACGATCACCACGCCGACGAAGCCTATGGCGAGCCCGACCCAATGGCGCGGGCGGATCTCTTCGCCAAGCAGCTTGCCGGCCAGCACCGCGGTTACCAGCGGCTGCAGCCCGGCGATGAGCGCCGACAGCCCGGCCGGCAGGCCCTGGTGGATCGCCCAGAACACGCCGCCGAGATAGACGCCGTGCAGCAGCATGCCGATCAGCACGGCATGGAGTGCGGCGCGTCGTGAAAGCCGCCCGGAGCCCAATACGAGCATCACGCCGCCGAGGAGGAGGAAGGCGAGCACGAAGCGAATGGCGAGGAAGGTGAACGGCTCCGCCCACGGCATGGCATAGCGCGCGCCGATGAAGCCGGTCGCCCACAACAGCACGAAGGTGGCCGGGATCAGCCGCTTTGGAGAGGATGTCATGGTCCACCGCGCGTCGCCGGACGCCGCGCCCGGTAGGAGTTCATGCGATCGCTCTAATGCCGAATATTCGCGCAAGCAAAATGAAACGATTGATCCATAGATTCACCGAACCTGATCTGACGACCCGATCTGGGTGAGCGCACCCGGGAGGCGGCCCGGTAGAAACTACACAGTCGGCCTCTGAAAGGACCGAGGATGTTGTGGAATCTCGACCCGGGCTGGTTGATGATGGCAATCGCCTTCGTCGCCGTCATGGCGTTCTTTTTTGGCGCTGCACTCGACGCCATCATGAAGGACGACGGCTTTGGCCCGACCGGCAACATGCTGTTGTTCACGGTCGGCTTCTTTGGCGCCGTCCTGGTCGCCAACAGCTATGGCATTACACTGCGCGACCTGAACCTCGCCGTCGCCTGGGGGCTTGGCGGCGCGTTCGTCTTCATCAGCGTGCTGGCGCTGGTCAAGGCGGGATTTGCCAGGTTCTAGGTCTGTAGCATCCGCATCACCGATTGCGGCGACTCACCGGCCTCGCGCAATGCCGCGAGGCCGGTGTCGCGTTGGCTTTTCGACAGCTTGCGGCCATCCGGCCCGAGCACCAGCCTGTGGTGGAAATAGGTCGGCTGCGGCAGCCTGAGCATCTCCTGCAGCAGCCTCTGCACCGAGGTTGCGAAATAGAGGTCGCGACCGCGCACGACGTGGCTCACTCCCTGCAGCGCGTCGTCGACAACCACCGACAGATGATAGCTGGTCGGAATCTCGCGGCGAGCGATGACGACGTCGCCCCATTGCAGCGGGTCCGCTGCCACGTCGGTGGTCGTGCCCATCGTTTCGTCGGTCCATTCAAGCCAGTTCAGCCGGCCATCGAGCCGCGCTAGCGCTTCTGCCGTGTCGAGCCGCCAGGCAAAGGGTGCACCTGCATCTATGCGTCGCTTGCGCTCGCGCGTCGAAATGGTCCTGTCGGTGCCGGGATAGTGCGGCGCGCCGTCGGGATCGCGCGGCCAGGTCTTCCCCGTGGCCTCGAACGTCATGATCGCGGCGCGGATATCGCCCCGGCTCATGAATGCCGGATAGACCAGCCCCTCGCGCTTGAGGCGTTCGAGCGCGGCTTCATACGCGCCGAAATGCTCCGACTGCCTGCGAACCGGCTCCTCCCAGGTCAGCTCGAGCCAGGATAGGTCGCGGAAAATGCCGGCCTCGAATTCCGGCGTGCAGCGGGTGACGTCGATGTCTTCGATGCGCAGCAGCAGCCGGCCGCCGACGGCCTTTGCCATGCGCTGGTTGGTCAGCGCCGAAAGCGCATGGCCGAGATGCAACTCACCATTCGGACTGGGGGCGAAGCGGAAGACAGGAGCAGTCATGAGCGTTGCGGTTTCGCATTGAAGGTTTGCGTTGCCGATTGCTACGTTGCCCGACGCAACCTAACAAGTGACGCCATGCGCCGGATCTCCAATCTCGACGACGTACATCGCGGTCTCGACGCACTCTGCGCGCTCGACCCGCGGCTGGAGGCCGTGCGTGGCATTGCCGGCGAGGTGCCGCTCAGGTTGACCGAGCCCGGTTTCGCCAGCCTCGCCTCGATCATCGTTTCGCAGCAGGTCTCGACGGCAAGCGCCAAGGCGATCTTCGGTCGGCTGACCACGCTCGTCGACCCGCTGACACCCTCGGCACTGCTCGCTGCCGGCGAGGACATGTTCCGCGAAGCCGGCCTGTCCAGGCCCAAGCAGCGCACGCTGCTGGCCGTCGCCCAAGCTGCCGCCGACGGCCTCGACCTCGACGGTCTCTGTCGCCTTGACGCGCAGGACGCCATGGCAAGGATGGTCGCCATACCAGGCATCGGGCCGTGGACGGCGGAGGTTTATCTGCTGTTCGCTGCCGGCCACCCCGACATCTTTCCGGCCCGCGATGTCGCCCTGCAGTCGGCCGTCGGCCATGCGCTCGGCATCGATCCGCGCCCCGGCGAGAAGGCGCTGATTCGGCTTGCCGAATCATGGGCGCCGTGGCGGGGGGTCGCGTCGCGGCTGTTCTGGGCGTATTATCGCGAGACCCGGGGCCGCGATGGCGCGCCGCCGGCCGGAAATCCCGCCTGAATGCGCAAAATCGCGTATTTTTGACGGGCTTTGTGACCGACAAGGCGCTTCACATTCCTGTCACCTCGGGCTTACAGTATCCGCACCGTTAGGTTCGGGAGCCAAGGAGGTACACGAAGTGACGGTTGCCGTGTCTCCGGATGGGCTCCCAGCACTAGTGCTGAATGCGGATTATCGTCCGCTCAGCTACTACCCCTTGTCGCTCTGGTCCTGGCAGGACGCGATCAAGGCGGTGTTCCTCGAGCGCGTCAACATCGTCGCCGAATACGAGCACGCCGTTTCCTCGCCGACCTTCTCGATGAAGCTGCCCAGCGTCGTCAGCCTCAAGACCTATGTGAAGCCGTCGCGCTATCCGGCCTTCACCCGCTTCAACGTTTTCCTGCGCGACCGCTTCCAGTGCCAGTATTGCGGCACGCCGGAGGATCTGACCTTCGACCATGTCATCCCGCGCCACAGCGGCGGGGCGACGACCTGGGAAAACGTCGTCGCCGCCTGCTCGCCCTGCAACCTGCGCAAGGGCGGACTGATGCCGGCCAAGGCCAAGATGTGGCCGCTGCAGAAACCGTTCCAGCCGACGGTGCACGACCTGCACAACAACGGCCGGCTGTTCCCGCCCAACCATCTGCACGAAAGCTGGATGGATTATCTCTATTGGGATGTCGAACTGGAGCCTTGATGAAGGCTGATCTGATCTCCCCCCTTGCGGGGGAGATGTCCGGCGGGACGGGGCGCGACGGATCGCGAACTCCCCAACGTCGTCACCCCTTCCTGAACGCACCGCGCAGCGCCACGACCGCCAGGAATGCGCTGGCGAGCACGTTCCAGCCGGCGAAGGACAGGCCGAGCACGCGAAGTGCCGCATCCTCGCAGCGCGGCGGCACGACCTCGTTGAGCACGTCGAGCAGGCCCTTGCCGCCGGTGTCGATGGTGCCGCTCACCGCAGCGCAGTCGGTCGGGCCGGCCCACCAGCGCCATTCGACGCCGGCGTGGAAGGCGCCGAGATAAAGCCCGTACAGCATCAGCAGCCCGCCAAGTGCCAGCAGCGCCCGGGTCATCCAGGCCGGCCAGTGCATGGCCGACGACAGCGCCGCCAGCGCCATCAGCGGCACGCCGACATAATAGGGCGTGCGCTGCTCGAGGCAGAGCTTGCAGGGCATGTAGCCGCCGATGTGCTGGAAGCCGAGGGCGGTGCCGACGACGACGGCCATGGCAACGGCGAGGAAAAGCGCCGTCAGCGTCTGGCTGCGGCCGGTCGGGGAGGCGAGGGTGGTCATGTCTGTTGCCCAGCTGTTGTTACGGCAGGTGCCGTTCAGTGGAGGTATTTGACGAGAAGATAGAGCAAAATGAGGGCAGCGGCCGCGATGCCGGCCAGCAGGCCGAGGCGCTTTTCGATGAAGTGCTTGATCGGCTCGCCATAGGTCCTGAGCAGCCATGCCAAAAACAGGAAGCGGGCGCCGCGGGCGATGATCGCCGAGACGATGAACCAGCCGAGCGGGAAGCCGACGACGCCGGCAAGGATCGTCACCACCTTGATCGGCGGCAGGTGGGAAAGGCCGGAGGTGACCAGCATCAAGAGGATGATGCCGGTGCCGGACGCGAGCTTGAGCGCTTCGAATTCGTCATACTTGCCGTAGAATTCGAGCACCGGCTTTGCCACCGCCTCGAAGGCGTAGTGGCCAAGGAACCAGCCGGCGATTCCGCCGAGCACGGAGGCCACGGTCGCCACGATCGCGTAGCGGTAGGCGCGGTCGGGCCGCGACAGCGCCATCGGCAGATAGAGCACGTCGGCCGGCACCAGGAAGATCGAGCTTTCGATGAAGGCGATGAAAGCCAGCCACCATTCGGCGGATTTCCTTGCCGCGAGCGACAAGGTCCAGTCGTAGAGTCGGCGAAGCATCTGGCCCCCTAGGATAACGCGCTGCCTGTTTAGGAAGAAATGCTGTGGCGCACAATGCGTGAGGAGTTCACGAATGCGAAACGAGCTTTACTTGCACAATCTGTCGCACAATCGCATGCCGGGGCAGTTGACGGACGGGTGGCTGACCGTATAGTCCGCGACCGATCTGTCCGTTTAGGGCAGGCCCCTATGGCGGAATTGGTAGACGCGCTCGACTCAAAAAGTGGTTTGTCTACCAATCCACAGAAAAACACGATGAATTGAAAACGTCGTGTTTTCAGGGGTTTGAGAAGGAAGGAAAAGTGGCTGGCGATATTCGGTTTTCGCTCTAGGTGCAGTATAGGTGCAGAGAGCGTCGGCTAGAATCGGCGGCAAATGTGCGGGTGTGGTGGAACTGGTAGACGCGCCGGATTCAAAATCCGGTTCCGAAAGGAGTGTCGGTTCGATTCCGACCACCCGCACCATTCTTAAATCAGGTCAAACTCAGCAGGCTATCGCGGCGGACCGGCGGCGGTGGGTCGTTCGCGTTCGACGGAGACCTGCCGGGTATCAATCGTGCGATATGAGCCCCGCGAGAAGCGGCGCGTAGGCGGCGAGCCTGCGGGATACGAACTCAGTGAAGAGCCGCACGCGCTTCGTCTTGCGCGTCTCCCCCTGTGTGAGAAGCCAGAGCGTCCCGTGCATGGGCAGGTCGGTGCCCGGCACTCTCACCAATAGAGCGTCGGCATCGCCGACGAAGCACGGCAGTTTCGTCATCCCGATCCCTTGCTGCGCGGCTACGATCTGCGTCTCGGCGTCCGGCGTCCTGAACGGAACTCCCGTGGTGTGAACCTCTCCCTCGCGCGCCCAGACCGGGAGTCCATGATTGTCTATGACGATCCACCGCATGGGATCCGGCGCGCCCGCACGCCACGCGGCTAGTCGATCGCGAGACATGTAGACGCCGCTGAACAGCTCCGGTCCCTTCAGGCCGTGAAGATTGAGCGGCAGGGTCTTGCGGTCGGCGACAATCCGGATCGCGACGTCGGCCTCTCGGTTGGTCAGGTTTGCAAGCTCGCCGGACGACGAGATTTCCATCTCGATGTCAGGATGCATACGCGCGAAGTCGGCGAGATCCGGCATGAGCAGGTGTGTGGCGAGGAACGGCGGCAGCGCCACCCGCAAAAGCCCGCGCGCGCTCTGGTCACGACCGAAGACGCGCGTCTCCAGCCGGTTCGACGACGCTTCCATCTGCTCCGCGAGTTCGAGGACCTCCTCGCCCGCTTCCGTCAGCCGGTAGCCCGAAGGCAGCTTTTCGAACATCTGCGCCCCCAGGCGTCCCTCAAGCTGGGCGATGCGTCGCAACACCGTCGCGTGGTTCACCCCCAGGTGCTTGGCGGCGGCGCGCACTGAGCCTCCGCGCGCGGCGGCAAGAAAGTAGCGAACGTCATCCCAGTCGATCATGGTGCATTTCCGCGCCGCGTGGCGCGGCTTCCGAAGTTCATTCTAACACAGTAAGCTAGAGGGCGCGCGATCGTCGTGGCGCTTTATGGGCTAGCCGGATCGTTTTCGCACCACCGATGTGCGCGATTCCGCACTCACCGCCTACCTCCGGCGAACCCATGTTGTGGGTCTGGGGGAACCTCCCCGCACAGCCATAGACCCGACACGGCGAAACGAAGGATGCATGACATGAACAGACTGAATGGAAAGACCGCCGTGATCACCGGCGGCGCTACTGGCATCGGCCGCGCCGCAGCGAAGCGCTTCATCGAGGAAGGCGCCTTCGTCTTCCTATTCGGCCGCCGGCAGGAAGCGCTCGACGCCGCTGTAGCCGAGCTTGGGCCCAATGCCCGCGCGGTGGCGGGCTCGGTCTCCGATGAGGCCGACCTCGACCGGCTCTACGCGGCGGTCAAGGCCGAGCGCGGAATCCTCGACATCGTCTTCGCCAATGCCGGGGTGGGCAGCCAGCTTAAGCTCGGCGCGATTACCGCCAAGCACATTGACGAAACCTTCGACGTCAATGTGAAGGGTACGATCTTCACGGTCCAGAAGGCGTTGCCGCTGATGGGCGAAGGCGGCTCGATCATCCTGACCGGATCGAGCGCCGGCACCACGGGCGCCCCGGCGTTCACCGCCTACAGCGCAAGCAAGGCGGCCGTGCGCAACCTAGCCCGGACCTGGGCAGAGGATCTCAAGGGCACCGGCATCCGGGTAAACGTCCTGTCGCCCGGGGCCATTGCGACCGAACTCGCGACCGAGGCGCTCGGTAAGGACGGCCTGAAGGCCTACGGCTCAATGACTGCGTTTCAGCGCATGGGCGCTCCGGCAGAACTAGGGGCGGCGGCAGCCTTCCTCGCATCGTCGGACAGCAGCTTCATGACCGCCAGCGAGGTCGCCGTCGACGGCGGCCTGGCCCAACTCTGAGGAGGAAAATAAAATGACACAATCACTAAAGGGCAAAACAGCTCTCGTTACCGGGGCATCACGGGGCATTGGCCGCGCCATCGCCGAACGTCTTGCAAAGGACGGTGCGACGGTCGCGCTGAACTACAACGCCAGCAAATCCGGCGCAGACGAGGCGGTCGTGGCCATCCAGAAAGCTGGAGGGACTGCGTTCGCGATCCAGGCGGACCTCGTTGACCCGGCGACCGTCCCGGCCTTGTTCGAGAGACTCGACGACGAGTTCACCAAGCGGAACGGAAGCAAGGCCCTCGACATTCTGGTCAACAACGCTGGCAATGCCGGCTGGGTCGGCTTCAACGACGCGACGCCGGACAGTTGGGACACTCTGATTGCGGTCTACGCCCGGGCGCCCTTCTTCATCGTTCAGGCCGCCCTGAGTCGTCTCGCCGATGGCGGACGCATCATCAACATCTCTTCCGCCGCCGCCACGAAGCCGGTGACAGCCGCGCCGATCTACTCGATGGCCAAAGCGGCCATCAACAATCTGACCCATGCGCTCGCGTCCGAGCTGGGACCGCGCGGAATAACCGCGAACGCCGTCGCGCCGGGATTCACGCGGACAGACGCGAATGCTGCCTTCCGAGAAAATCCCGAACTCGTAAAGGCAATCGAGGCCCAAATCGCGCTGGGACGCTTCGGCGAGCCTTCGGAAATCGCCGCCGTCGTGGCGTTCCTGGCGTCCGATGACGGCCATTGGGTAACCGGCCAGACGATCGAGGCGAGCGGCGGCTACAGGCTCTGACAGCACCGAAAATCAAAGGAGAATGATATGAACTACGCAATCATCGGCTTCGGCGAGATCGGCCAAACCCTCGCCAAGGCGTTTGCTCGCAAGGGCATCGCCGTATCCGTGGCCACCACGCGCGACCCGCAAAGCTTCGCGTCGGCAGCGACGGCGATCGGACCCGGGATCACCCCCACGACGCTCGCGGAGGCGGTCAAGGCGGACGTCATCTTTTTGGCCGTTCGTTTCCAATCGCACCCGGATGTCGCGAAAGCGCTCCCCTCCTGGCAGGGGAAGATCATCGTCGACGTGACCAATGCCTACGGCGTGCCTGATGAGGAACTGGGCGGACAGCCGTCCGCAAGGGTCGTCGCGCGGGCCTTCACTGGAGCAAAAGTGGTCAAGGGCTTCAACCATCTGGTTGCGGCCGTCCTCGACCAGTCCCCGGCCGTACATGGTGGCAGAAGAGTCGTATTCCTGGCGAGCGACGACGACAATGCTGCATCGCAAATCGGTACGCTCGCGGAAAATCTCGGCTTCGCACCGATCAAGCTTGGCGGGCTTTCGGAAGGCGGGCTGCTCGTCCAGGCGCACGGAAATAGCTGGGGTCATCTGATCTTCAAGGACCTGGTCAAGTTCGGCTGACGAACAGGACGTACCCACCGGCAGGGGCACGATGCACGGATCGGATCGAGCGCGATGCGGTCCGTGCGAAATGGAGAAATTCCCATGAGCATTGAGAAGAACGTTCAGACCGTGAAGGACTTCTTCGCCGCGATCGGCCGCGGCGACAGGAAGGCACTGCTGGCACTAGTCGCCGAAGACATCGAGTGGATCATCCCGGGCGAAGACTGGCCGCTGGCCGGCATACACCGCGGACATGCGGGGCTGGCGGATTTGCTTGAGACCTCATCCAAGTCGATAGAAACGTCCACAGAACCGCGAGAGTTCGTGGCGCAGGGAGATCGAGTCCTGGTCGTCGGTTTCGCCAGGGGGAAGATCAAGGCCACGAACAGAACGTTCGAGGATGACTGGATCTTCGCCATCACGGTCCGAAACGGCAGGCTGACCAGCATCCGGGAATATGTCGATACGCAGGCACTGGCTCGGGCCGCGCAGGTGGACGCGTCCGGGCCGGCATAGCGCTGACCATCTGCGGCCATCGCATCGGAGCATACGGTGGATCAGCCTTGCATCGCCTCTCGCACCCCGCGCGCCCTCGTCGACTGCTCAAACGTAAAGGAGAGCCCGATGTACGACCAATCCAAGCTATCCGAATTAATCCGGTTCGCACGCGTCGATGCGGGCTGCACCGTCATCGACGTTTACCCAGGCGACGGCGACTGGACCCGCCTCTTCTCCGACGTCGTGGGACCCGAAGGACGGGTCTACAGCTTCGTGCCGGCCGAAGTCGCCCACTTCAAGAACGATCCGGTCGGCAGCATGCGGACGCTTGCGAAGGAGCCGGGCCGAGAGAACGTCGAGGCCGTCTCGGCGGACCTCGTGGCGATGCCGAAGGCCACGCAGCCCGCGGATGTCCTGTGGCTGCACCTGTTTTACCACGATCTCTACACCGCGCTGATCCAGGACAAGGGCGCGACGGCGGCCAACTTCAATCGAGCCGTCTACGAGCGGCTTAAGCCGGGTGGGTCCTACGTCATCGTCGACCACGCCGCCGCCGCTGGGTCGGGCACGAGCGACGCCCAGTCGCTGCATCGGATCGATCCCGCGTCTGTCCGCGAGGAGGTCGAGGCGGCCGGCTTCGTGCTGGACGCGGTAAGCACCATACTCGCGAACGAGGACGATCCGCACTCGATCAAGGTGTTCGATCCCTCGATCAAGGGCAAAACCGATCGCTTCGCCTATCGGTTCGTGAAGCCCTGACAGGCCCCGGCTCCGACTTCATGTCGATCTCCCCGACAGTCGGCTTCGCTTCAGGGAGCGCCAGTTCCGAAAAGTGCCGTCGGATATGATCCAGCTTGGGATCGATGTAGCGGCGGCAGAAGGGCCTGCTCGGGTCGGTTCGATAGTAGTTCTGGTAACGCTCGTCCGACGCCCTGAAACCTTTAAACGGGAGGACCAGGGTGTGCACCGGCTTGCCCGACGCGTCGGTGAAGCGGTCGATCGCCAGTTCGGCCTCCGGCCGCTGGCTCTCTTCAAAGATGTAGATCGCGCTGCGGTACTTGCTGCGAGGTGAGCGGGCCCTGGCAGCGGAATGCGTTCTGAGATGCACCTCGGACAGCGTCGCCAACGGAACAACCGATGGATCGAAGGTGACGATCACCCCTTCTGACCAGGTATCTGCCGGCGCGTCCGACTGGACAAAGCCCTGGTCGACCTGGGCGACGCCGCGCAACGCCTGGAACACTCCTTCTGTGCACCAATGGCATCCCCCTCCAAAGCCGGCCTTCGCCATCATCACCTCCCACGCCCAGACGTCATTCCTGACGTAGGTTTGCCCTGCGCAGTGCTAGCGGCTGATTTCGAAGAGGAACCACGCACGGCGCTCAGCCTCGTCCGTCCAGGCATCGATAAGGCCGGACGTCGCATTATCCTTCGCCTTGTCCGCGACGTCCTTTGCGCGGCGAAATGACTCGACCATGTGGAGATTGTCGGCGCGGAGCTCGCCCAGCATGTCCTGCGGCGTCACGAACTCAGCATCATTGTCCTTGATGGTCTGGTGGCGCGCGATATCGCCGATCGATCGAATAGTGGTGTTACCCGTCTTTCGCGCGCGCTCGGCGATCGCATCGGTGGCGGCGAGGATCTCTGCGGCCTGCTCATCAAGAAGCAGATGATAGTCCCTGAAGTAGGGTCCGGAGACGTGCCAGTGGAAATTTTTTGTCTACAGGTAGATCGCGAAGCTGTTCGCGAGAATAATCTTCAGAGCGTCGGCGACAGTCATCGCTGCGCATTCGTCAAGATCAGAAGGTGTCGGAAGGGTGGCGGAATTGTTATTCGTCATCGCTTAGACTTTCTCAATCTGGCTTACACGGGAGCCAGCACCGATTTCCCCACGGATGGCGATGCATAGAAGATGAATTCATCGCCAGACGAAGTCCAATGACCAGCGGCTATAGTTTCGATACCTTTGAGCGACCTGCGCAGTCGTAGGGAGCGGGCGTCGCACGCGGACCGGTCGGCCGGGACCGCCACCTGCCCGTCAGGGGGCCGGTCTGAAATCCAGCACGAACGCCACGACCTTTTCGGCGGACATCTCGCACGGCTTCAGCAAGGTTTTGTCTGACGTAACGCGGTAGAGGTTGAAGCTGACAATGTCGGTCCCGGCCAACTCCCTGGCGAACAGGCTGTTGCGGCGCCCATCCCCGGATCGCCGGACAGTCAGGCCGAAACGCCGGCCTTCGTAGGCGCCTTCGCTGTATCCCTCCGCAAGCTTGGCGAAAGCGGCATCGAACCCGGCATGCTCCATCTCAATCCACCCGTCTTGATCCGGCAGAGACGCAAGGATTCGACGCTGTTGGCGCCGAACGGCCCGGGGCAGTGTCCTTCAGCCGAGCCGTTTCGGGATGGGCGGAAGATTTTAGATGCCGGCGCTTGCACAGGGCCATCAGCGAAGCCGCCGCCTGACCGGTCTGCTATGCAACGTCCACGCCCTTCCAGAAAGCGACGTGATCCCGAATGCCCTCGGCTTCCGGCGTCGGATCGGGATAGGTCCAGGCCGCGTTCGCGTTGAGCGCATCGCCCACACGAACATGGAAGTAGCGCGCGGTGCCCTTGATCGGACAGACGGACGTGTGCGGGCTCATCTCAAGCAGGCCAAAATCGACCGCCGACGGTGGGAAGTAGTGGTTTCCCTCGACGACGACCGTCTCGTTGCTTGTGGCGATGGTGGCGTCATTCCAGATAGCTGAGACCAACGGACTCTCCTTTCCCGTTCAAAAACCGGCGCGGGGTCATGGGGTATCTGCCCGGGCCGCGCCCCCTCAGTTGGCGCGCGGCGTGCGCCCGAGGAGTTTGTCGAGTTCGCCTCTGACATCGAGCTCGAAAAGCTCGTCGGAGCCACCGACATGCGTGCCGTTGATGAAGATCTGCGGCACGGTGTTTCGACCCGACGCTTCCGTCATGGCCTGCCGGTGAACCGGATCCGCCTCGATATCGAGTTCCTTCCATTGCACGCCCTTCTCCTTGAGGAGCGTCTTCGCCCGGCGGCAGAACGGGCACCAATTCGTGCTGTACAGCAGCACATCAGTTGTCATATCGCGTCTCCGACAGTTGGAAGCGGATCGCTGTCATGGCGTTGATCTACCGTCAGCCGCGTTCGAGGAGGGCGACTGTGCCTTGACCGCCGTCGGCGCAGATGCTGACGATTGCGCGCGATCCGGGCGGCATGGCCCAAAGTTCCTTCACCGCCTGGCTGAGGTCGCGCGCGCCTGTAGCGCCGAACGGATGGCCCAGGGCGACCGAGCCTCCATTGGGATTGACGCGGTCCCAGTCGAAATCGCCCATAGCCGCCTGGACACCGGCTGTCGCGCGCACCCACTCCCGATCGGTGATGGCCGCGACGTTCGCCAGGACCTGGGCTGCGAAGGCTTCGTGGATTTCCCAGAGTGCGATGTCGGAGAAGCTGAGTTGATGCCGCGCGAGCAGGCGCGGAATGCCATAGGAGGGCGCCATCAGCAGGCCCTCGGTGTGGAGATCGACGGCAGAGATCTCGTAGTCGACGAGCCGGGCGTAGGGGGTGCCCTCCGGGAGTCTCGCCACACCGGCTTCGGTGGCAATCCAACACCCGGCGGCTCCATCCGTAATCGGTGAGCTGTTGCCAGCGGTCAGGGTTCCCCTCCCGCTGTCGCGATCGAAGGCGGGCTTGAGTGCGGCCAGCCGTTCGGGCGACGTATCGGCGCGCGGGTTCGCATCGCGCGCCAGCTCTGGCAGCGAAATCACGAGATCGTCGAAGAAGCCACGTTCCCAACCAGCGACTGCCCGCTGGTGGCTCTTGAGCGCCCAATCATCCTGCTTCTCGCGCGAGACTCGCCAAGCCTTAGCGGTCTCTTCCATATGATCACCCATCGTCCTGCCGGTGATCCGGTTGGCCCAGCCCTTCGTGGGAAGCACGTAGTCGCGTGGGGTAAGAGACTGGAGGGCGGCAAGCGCGGCCATCGCATCCTGCGCAAAGAGGTCGGTGAGCCGCTTCGATGCCTCGGCCGTCAGGGCGATTGACGGGCGGCTCATGACTTCGGACCCGCCGACCATCGTGAGGTCCGTTCCTCCGCCCAGCATCCCTGCCGCGGCGAAGGTCGCCGTCATGCTGGTAGAGCATGCTAGGACGACGGAAAATGCCGGAACACTCGGAGTTAGCTTGGCGTCAAGCCAGGTTTCGCGAGCAATGTTGCTCCAGCCCAGGTTTGGGATCACGGTTCCCCAGACGAGGAGATCAGGCTCCGCCTGCGCCGCCATCGCCTGCACGACAGGCACGGACAGAGAGATGGCATCGTAGGCAGCCAACGCGCCTCCACCGCGGCCGAAAGGCGTCCGAAGGCCGGCGGCAACGAAGACGGGTTCGGCAAAGCGGCTCATGATGATCTCCAAAATTAATCCGTGGGCTGCACGTCCACGATCGGCGGGACGCGAAGTAGCTTGCGCCGCTAGCCGCCGTAGCGCTCGGTTTTGACAATGGAGGGGTCTAGGCCGGCCAGCAGCGCGCCCTCGGTCGCGATGTTGACGAATCCGTTGGACCCGCAAACAAAGACTTGTGTGGGCTTTCGGGGAAGCCGAGCCAGGATTTCCTGGACCATCGCGCCGTCGATCCGTCGCGCAAAGTCCGATGGGCGGATCGGTTTCTCTCGCGTAATTGCCAGCGCCAGGACGAATGCCGGATCGCTGACTTCGATGGAATGAAGCTCTTTTGAGAAGAGAACGTCCTCAGCGGTTCGTGCGGACAGGAGCAGCGCTGTCGGCACGACCTGGGCCAGCGCGCGGCGCTGCCGGATCATTGCCATCAACGGCACGAGGCCCGAGCCTGCCCCGATCAGCAGCACTGGGTCTATGGCAGGTTCAGGCCATAGGAAATGGCCGCCGAGCGGACCACGAAGCTCGATTTCGTCGCCGATCGCTGCGACATCGTGAAAGAACGGCGAAACTTCGCCATCCGGCAGGCGCTCGATAGCGAGTTCGACGGTCGGAGACGAGATTGCCGAAGACGCGATCGAGTAACTGCGCATCGCACTGTAGCCATCGGGCGCGGTCAGCCGGACATCGACGTGCTGCCCTGCGATGTGCGCGAACGGTTTGCTCAACCGCAGGAAGAAGCTCTTGATACTCGGGGTTTGATGAACGATTTCATCGATTACGCATGGCTGCCACGCGATTTGCGCGCCGTTTTCAGTCATTGGTGTATCGTTGCTCGCGCCACGGATCGCCGTAGATGTGATAGCCGCGCAGCTCCCAAAATCCGGCCTCGTCACGCGTTGTGAATTGCAGCGCGTTCACCCATTTGGCGGACTTCCAGAAGTAAAGGTGCGGAACCAGAAGACGCGCCGGCCCTCCATGATCGCGGGGAAGCGGTTTGCCCGCATAGTTGAGGGCGACCATCGCTTTCCCGGAGAGAAGATCCGCCAGCGGGACGTTTGTCGAGTAATTATCGTAGCAGTGCGCCAAAACGAAATCGGTGGGCCGATCGAGCCCTGCATCTACAAGGATGTCTTCTACGAGTACGCCCTCCCACGCGGTATCCAGCTTGGACCAGGACGTGACGCAGTGAATGTCTCGGGTCATCTTGGTCTTGGGTAGGGCGTTGAACTCGCTCCAGTTCCACACTTTGACGGGCTTCGGACCGATCTTGACGGTGAATTTCCAATCGGAGGGCTCCACGCTCGGCGTTGGCCCGGCCGTCAGAACAGGGAAATTCTCCACGAGATGCTGACCTGGCGGAATCCGATCGGACTGGTCGCCGCCTGAACCGCGGCCGGTGAAACCTCTGGTGACCATAGCGAAACCTCCTTGCTTGTCACGACAGACCAGAACCGGATTCAGCTCGGAACTCTGTAAAAAAGACCTTTGCACGCACAACCGCCGAACGAGCCAATTCACTCAAACTCAGATACCGGATGCTCTATTAGCATAGAAAAGTGTTGGATCATTTTGAGTCGTGGTTATTGCGTGTAGACTATAGCGTCAGGCCGGCATGATTTCCCAATACCCTGTGGCTATAATTTTGATAGCCTTACAGCGGCACTACAGGCGCATCTCCGTTGGCGGATTTCGACCGGACGCCGTGGCTTGCCAGCGGTAGTGTGAGCTCGGGGGCGAGATCGCCCCTGCCAATGCTACCGCTGAGAGGTCGAATCCTCAACCGCTTGGGCGCTTATCGCCTCAATCCGGATCTCACCCGCCGAGCCGCAATAAACCGCTACTATCGATAATCTTCTGAATCCGGCTCAGAGGTATGGAAACTATGTCGTGCCGCTATTGGATATGTTGCGCCCATACCGTCATAGTCTGACCACGCGAAATCTTTAAATCCTGAGTATAGTTCGAAATAATTTTCGGTCTGATCGATCAAGACTTCAGGATACAGAAAGCTGGAGACACTGATGAAAGCCGTTGGTTACAAGGTTCCGGGACCCATCGCCGAGGACGCCGCGCTGGTCGACATCGATCTGCCTCGGCCTGTCGCTGCAGGATACGATATCCTGGTTGAGGTCAAGGCCGTCTCCGTCAATCCGGTCGATTACAAAATCCGCAGCAGCACGCCGCCCGCCGATGGCGACTGGAAGGTGCTCGGATGGGATGCGGCCGGGATCGTGCGCGAGGTCGGCCCCGACGTGACGCAGTTCGCGGCAGGCGACGAGGTCTATTATGCCGGATCGCTCATAAGGTCCGGCACCAATGCGCAGTTCCATCTCGTCGACGCCCGGATCGTCGGCCGTAAGCCCGCGTCGCTCGACTGGGCGGAAGCGGCGGCGCTGCCGCTCACGACGTTGACGGCATGGGAAGCGATGTTCGACCGCCTGGATGTGACAAAGCCTATCCCCGGTGCGGCGCTGGCGATCCTCATCATCGGTGGTGCGGGCGGGGTCGGGTCGATCGCCATCCAGATCGCGCGACAGCGCACGGATCTCATCGTCATCTCCACCGCCTCTCGGCCGCAAACCCAGGAGTGGGTTAAAGGGCTTGGGGCTCATCATGTCATCGACCACTCTCGGCCGCTCGCGCCACAGATTGCCGAGCTCGGCATCGGCGCTCCCGCTTTCGTGTTCTCGACCACGCATACCGAGCAGCATGTCGCCGACATCGCCGAACTGATCGCCCCGCAAGGACGGTTCGGATTCATCGACGATCCCAAGGCACTCGACGTCATGCTGTTCAAGCGCAAGGCAGTGTCGATCCACCACGAGCTGATGTTCACACGGTCGCTCTACGGCACGCCCGACATGGATGAGCAGGGCAAGATCCTCAATTCGCTGGCGGTGCTGGTGGACGACGGCAAAATTCGCACGACGCTAACCGAAAAATTGTCGCCAATTAATGCCGCCAATCTGAAGACGGTGCACGCACTAATCGAAAGTGGCGCAGCAAGAGGCAAGATTGTCCTCGAAGGCTTCTGATGACTGCCACCGCCGAACGTCTTTTCTAACCTCAAGAACGCCGGACGGATTACGCCACGGCGAAGGAAATTCCATGACGAAATCCATTGCCACCGCCTCGATCAACCGCGAAACCGCCGTCGCCCTCATCGACGCGGCGATCGCCGCGGCACGTACAATCGGCATCCCGGCTGCGGTCGCCGTCGTCGACGCCACCGGTAACCTGCGCGCGTTCGAGCGCACTGATGACGCGCCGTTTCTCACCGTCGATGTTGCCATCGACAAGGCTTGGAGTTCCGCCTCGTTTGGGTATCCGACCCATGTCTGGAACGACTATGTTTCGAACGATCCGAAAGTGGCGCCGCTGGCCTATCGCCCCCGGATGGTCGCTGTCGGCGGAGGCTATCCGATCCTGGAAGACGGGAAGTTGATCGGCGGGATCGGCATCTCCGGAGGCAACTATCAGCAGGATCAGGATGCGTGCGTCGAGGCACTCACGAAAATCGGGTTCGAGCTGCCAGCCTGACGACTTTAAGGCCATCGCCAGCGGCGGTGGCCTGCAGATCCGACCTTATGAAAGACTTTAAGATGGAAGCGTTCGTCGTCTTCACCCGCGAAGAAACCACCGATCCGGAAGAACTCGCAACCTATTCTGCAGGCGTCGGCCCATCGTTCGATGGCCACGACGTAACCTTTCTCGCCGCTTATGGCGCGATGGAGCATTTGGAGGGGCCGCCCGTCGAAGGGGCCGTAATTTTGCGGTTCCCGACGATGCAGGCCGCCCGTGATTGGTATCATAGCCCCGCCTACCAAACCATCGCTGCGCACCGTTTTGCCGGTTCCCGCTATCGCGCCTTTGTCATTGAGGGGCGGCGGTGACACACCGACGGAAGAACGGCGGCGCTGGCCACGAGGTATCTGTCGGCGAACTCGCATCCTACAACCTGTAGGGGATCAAGGCGGTGAGGTTCGCGTGCCATCGCCACACGCGACCACTCATCGGACTTCTGCATCGGAATTGGAGGATCAGATGAGCGTCGACGAACGACAAGCCCCCGAGCTGCGGGTGCAGAGATGGATTGGCGTGGATGGAGAAAGCATCGCGCCGCTCAAGCTGTCGGATCTCGGCACCGGCCCGAAAGTCCTCTTCGCCTTCCAGCACTGGTGCCGTGGCTGCCATTTGCATGGATTTCCGACGCTACAAAGGTTGCATGGTGCATTGAGCGCCAAGGGCGTGGGCTTCGCGGTGATCCAGACCGTCTTCGAAGGAGCGGATGAGAACACCTTCGAGAAGCTGCGCGTGAACCAGCTCAAGTATGCGCTTCCTGTCGCGTTCGGTCACGACGAGCCACCTGCCGGCGCGACGCTTCCCACCTTCATGGAGGACTACCGCACGCGGGGAACGCCCTGGTTCTCCGTGATGGACGCTGGCGGCCGCATCGTATTCTCGGACTTCCATCTCGACGCCGATCAGCTCGTGAAGGGACTGGAGCTGGTGTAACCGATGCGGCGCTGGGTCATCCTGATTGCCACCCATCTCGCGATGCTCGCCATGGGCTTCGCGGGCGGTGTCTACACGCTGCCGATCCTGACCGCTCCCCAGGCCCCGGACGCGGCGGCCTTGCGGACCATCTCAGCCGAGACGCTCTACGCAGGGCGTCTGGCCCGCGATCTCAAAGGCAGCGACCTGCTTCACTGGGGGGAAGGCGAGATCCGGGTCTCGCGCGACCGTATCGCCCATATCGGGCGCCTCGCCCCTGGTCCCGACTACAAGCTCTACCTCGCACCACGTTTCGTCGACACGAAGGAGGCCTTTCTCCTGATCAAGGACAGATCAGTCCGCGTGGGCGACGTGAAGACGTTCAACGGCTTCATCGTCGAGGTGCCTGCCGGCATCGATGTCCGCGACTACAACACGGTCGTCATCTGGTGCGAAGCATTCGACCAGTTCATCAGTGCGGCAGAGTATCAACCCTCACGTCAGGCCCGAGAATGAGCCCGGCGATGGATACCATGAGGTCGGCGGGCAAGCGCGGCCTCGTTCTCGCGCCGGTGGCGGCGCTGCTGCTGAGCGTCGCCGCTCTGCTGCTGGGCAATGGCCTGCTGAGCACGCTCCTGATCGTGAGAGCCGGCCATGAGGGGTTCTCGACCGGCGCGATCAGCGCGATGATGTCCTTCTACTTCGCGGGTTTCACGATCGGCGCGCTCGTGTTGCCACCGATCATCGTCTCCGTGGGACATGTCAGAACCTTCGCCGGCTTCGCGGCGATTGCCTCGATGACCGCCCTTCTCCATGTGGCGTTCGTGGAGCCGATCGCCTGGATGCCGCTTCGCCTGATTACCGGCTTCGCCTACGCGGGCATGATCCTCGCAACGGAGAGTTGGCTCAACGCCCACGCATTGCCATCCACGCGCGGGCAGCTCCTGTCGATATTCGGAGTTGTCTCTATGGGCTCATGGGCAATCGGGCAGGCGTTACTCAAAATCCAGTTCCGAGAGGAGTGCCGGTTCGACCCCGGCCACCCGCACCACGGAATGTTCGATCCCGGCCATTGGCCGCTTTTGACTCGTTTCGGACCTTCAGCATGTCAGCTTCGCGTCCGCACGATAAGCCGCAGTGCCCGGGAGCTTTCAGTCTTTTCTGGAGGAGTGCGCATTGCCCATCGGCCATATCCAGGTGTCCAAGTCGGATGGCACGCAAACGCTGAAGCGGCAGCGCGACGCGGTGTTCGCGACCAACCTTTCCGGTCGATAACGTCCTGATCATTTGCCGAGTTTGCAGATTAACCGCGAACCACCTGCTCAAGACCAGCCCCGGCGAGCCGGGCGGCGGCGAGCAGGCGATCGAGATCGTGCCCGTTGCGAGCGCTGGCGGACAGGCCGGCCATGACGGTGCTCATATAGTCGGTCACGCGCTCGGCCTGATCGGGATGGCGCGCGGCGACGAAGCGATGGATCGCCCCCTCCGCCGCCGCAAGGAACGTTCCGGCCGCCTCGCGTGCCTCGCGGTCGGTGCAGCGCACCCCCTCGATAACGAGGCATCCCGCCGCGTCCGGATCGGCGGCATAGCGCCGCGCCGCCGCTTCCAGCACCGCGACGAGGCATTCCGCGACCGGGAGATCGGCTTTCAGCAGATCGAACAGCGGGATCGCGCCGGTGCCGGCATAGCGATCGAGAATGCGGCTGTAGAGCTCGGCCTTGCTGCCGAAGGCGGCATAAAAGCTCGGCGGGTTTATCCCGATCGCCTGGGTCAGGTGCGCGATGCTGACGGAATCGTAGCCACGCGAATGGAACAGCCGCTGGGCGGTCGCGACCGCTTCGTCCGGGTCGAACAGGCGCGGTCTGCCTCGTGCACGGCGTATTTTTGTTTGAGCCACTACAAATACCTTGACGAATGTTTCGAACCGTTTATGTAGCGGGTCGTAAGTTATTGATCAAGGAGAGTCCGATGGGTGCGTTTGAGGCGAAATCCGTTCTCGTGCTGGGTGGCAGTCGGGGGATCGGCGCGGCGATCGTTCGGCGTTTTGTGGCCGATGGCGCGAATGTGACCTTTACCTATTCCGGCTCGCGTGACGCGGCCCACGCGCTGGCGGCCGAAACGGGCAGCACTGCTGTCGAGACGGACAGCGCGGATCGCGACGCGGTGATCGCGCGCGTGAAGGACAGTGGCGCGCTCGACGTGCTGGTCGTCAATGCCGGAATCGGTATTTTCGGCGATGCGCTGGAGCAGGATCCGGACGCAATCGACCGGCTGTTCCGGATCAATATCCACGCGCCCTATCATGCCTCGGTCGAGGCCGCGCGCCAGATGCCCCAGGGCGGCCGGATCATCGTCATCGGATCGGTGAACGGCGACCGGATGCCCGTTCCCGGCATGTCCTCCTACGCGCTCAGCAAGTCTGCGCTGCAAGGGATGGCGCGCGGGCTGGCACGCGACTTCGGGTCCCGCGGGATCACGATTAACGTGGTGCAGCCCGGCCCGATCGACACCGACGCCAATCCGGCGGACGGACCCATGAAGGAGCTGCTGCACGGCTTCATGGCGATCAAGCGCCACGGCCGGCCGGAGGAAGTCGCGGGCATGGTGGCGTGGCTCGCCGGCCAGGAGGCGGGGTTCGTTACGGGCGCCATGCACACCATCGACGGCGCGTTCGGTGCCTGATCCGGCGGCGCGAACGCCGATGACCACCATCGGCATCATCGGCGCAGGCGAGGTCGGCAGCCAGATTGCCCGCGCCGCCATCGCCAACGGCTATCGGGTGGTCATCGCCAACTCGCGCGGGCCCGAAACCCTGGCCGGGCTGGTCGCGGAGCTCGGGCCGTCTGCCCGCGCCGCGACCGCTGCCGGTGCGGCGGAGGCGGGAGAGTTCGTCGTGATCGCGGTCCCGCTCAAGCTGGTCAACGACATGCCCGTGGCGCAACTGGCGAACAAGATCGTGCTCGACACCAACAACTATATGCCGTGGCGCGACGGGCGCTATGCCCTCGTCGATACCGGCGCGAAGACCGAGCACGAACTGCGGCAGGACCAGCTGCCAACGTCCAAGGTCGCGAAGGCGTTCACGCATATCCAGGCGCCGCGCCTGTTGCTGTCGGCGCGGCCCGCTGGCACGCCGGGGCGGCACGCGCTGTCGGTGTCGAGCGACTATCCCGAAGCGGTGGCGCTGGTCACGCGACTGTACGACCAGTTCGGCTTCGACACGGCGGACAACAGCCCGCTTAGCGAGTCCTGGCGTAGCGGTCCGGGTCAGCCCGCATGGCACGCGCACGACCATCAAACGCGTCCCGAGCTGGTTGCTAACCTTGCCAAGGCGACACCGCTCCCACCGAGATAGGGCAGGCGGCCTCTGCCCGACCACAGCGCCCTATGCCTACGAGGTCTTCGCCGTTCTCGCCCTCGCCGGGCATCACGTTCATGTCGGCCTGCGCCTGCCGCGGTCAGTATCGCCGAGAGGCCAGCAGCGATCCGCGATCACGCCGACAAGGCCTACAGTTCGACTGAAAACCGGGGTCTGTGTGAAGAGCGGAATATCGCCTTTCAACCAAGTCGGTAATGACCGCTGCTGGCGCAGAGGCGACCGCTAGCGATTGAAGCGCGGCTCGCCATCGACAGATTGCAGCCGCACCATCCTAGTCCGTGATGCACCTAGCCAGAGGCTTCGGAGAAGACAGCTTGGTCTAGTGCAATGAGCGCTTCGCTAAGCCTGCTCTCCACCATAATGATATCAAGGTCGAGGTGATGTGCGATCTCAGCGTATGAAAGCCCTGAAATCCTGTTGAGTAAGAAAACGTCCCTCATAGGCTCGGGCAGAGCGGTGACGGCGGTAAGGAGTTTGCGCTGGTCGCAATTGATCGCCTCCTGCGGTGCCTGGAATTCCACTTCTGCCTGCGACAATCGCTGTCTCGTAAAGGGTGTCCGAAAGTTTCGTCTCCGCATGTTCACATCTCCCGCGTTGTGAATTTGCGGGCGTTCGCTATCGACCGCGGTCTGCTCACCCCTGAAATTGTCTCGGTCGACAGCCTCGCTGGTTCCCTAACGCCGATCATCTGCCCCGTCTGTCGTAGGGATCTTCACGAGTTGGTCCCGGGAACTGTTTAATCCGTCGATCCACCTGTCACACGCGTCGTTGACGAGGTCGGACAAATACTCGACCTGCTCGATCATCCAAGCAGCTTCGCTGGCAGCGACCCGATAGTGCCGGTTATATCTGGACTTGTTATAGGCAGCACGAAGCAGCTCAAAGCACCTGCGATCTTCTTTGGTCTCAGTCGGCCACACGACGCGAAGCTGCTCACTCGCAGACTCGGCAAGCTTCCGCAGGTCGACGATGTTATGGGTGTGTGGGGTGCGCCCTAGGAGCACCAACAAGGCGATATTGTAGAGTCGTTCGGTGGCTTGATGCAGGTCGAACGCGGCCTTCCGGAACCAGCCATTCGCGGCAGACAGCTTCGCTGATCCGAGGAACTCGGCAACAAGCGCGAAGCCTTCCGCTCGGTGGCGGTCGGCCTGTGCAACTACATCGAGCGCCGCCACCGCGTTGCAGTCGGGCCAAACGGTAGGGTCCGCATCATGCAACACAACGCACTCTTCCATGATGTTCTGGAAGTATCGATTTCCCTGGTAAATCTCGTTGCTGAATCGCTCGAAGCTCAGGATCGTGAGCCGCACAGGCGTTCTGAGGTGTTCTCGATTCACCGAAGCGAACAACAGGCTCCTTTCGCACTCAAGCCAAAACTCCCCGACATCCGCCAGCCTTTCGCTGCTGACCAGGACCAGGAGGTCATAGTCAGCGAAGTACCTGCCGCCGGGGTCATCGACCCATGCACCCGATGCATATGGCCCATGCAGCAACAGCTTCAAAATCTGACCATCTCGGACATCGCACCGCCCGCCGACGTGACATTGTTCCTCATCGTGTCGCTGCTGATATCAGCGGCGGTGGTTCCGATCACCTTGCTGCCCATTCATCCGCCGGCCCAGGTGGAACAGGAATGGGTCGCGTTGAGGGACCTCGTCCTCGTATCACCTCTCGCTGCGGCTGGCGCTTTCCTGGCCGGCCTGGCTATCGGTGGTTTCTGGGGCATGGGCGGGAACTTCGCACAGAGCATCGGCCTCGATGTGGGCGGTATCTCCGCCTTCATGGCTGCGGTTCTTGGTGGAACGCTCGCCTTCCATTGGCCACTCGGTTGGCTTTCGGATCGAGTGCCCCGGAATCTTGTCATCGCCGGTGCGGCGCTGGCGTCCGCAGCGTCTGCCATCGGCGTAGCGTTGGCGGTGGAAGCGCCTCTGCCGCTGCTCCTTGCGGCGGGTGCGCTGTTTGGCGGCTTTGGCATCCCGATTTATTCGTTGTGTCTCGCCGTCGCAAACGACGATCTTCCGGCCGGTCGGCTACTCGGCACCGCGCGCGGGCTTCTGTTGCTCAACGGGATCGGGACAGCCGCTGGCCCCTTAATAGGAGCAGCTGCAATGAATATCGTCGGCCCTGGCGGCCTGTTCCTTTATGCGGCGGCGTTGCTCGCGCTCCTGGCAGTGCTGGCCATCGCCCGCAGGCAGCCGAGGCGCGCCAACCAGGCCAAGGCGGCCCCCCGTTCTCCGAGCACGCCGATGATAACCGGATCTCTCGATACGATGATCTGCATCGAGAAGCGGGCGCAGGGCGTGCGGGATTAGCGCGGCACGGCGCCTGCACGAACCGCGGGGTCAGGCGATGATAGCTGTTACGCGAATTTCGATACGCATGGTTGGAAGCCCCAGCGCTTCGATTCCCAACTGCGTCCAGATTGGAGCGCGGTCGGGCATGTAGTGGCGATACAGCTTGGCCATTGTTTCGTTGATCACGGGAGGGAAACCACCGACGTGATAGGAATTGACGTGGACCACATGCGGCCAGCGTGCTCCGGCGGTCGCGAGCGTCCGTTCCACGTTCTTGAACGCCTGCTCGATCTCTTCCTCAATCGACTCCGGAATGACGAGATCGTCGTTCCATCCGCCCTGTCCGGAGATCTCCACGCGGTCACCAATGCGCATTGCCTGAGAATAATGAAGCGCGTCATGCAGGCGCGTCCCGTATCCGGGGGTGATGAAGAATGAAGGTGTTGTCATGAGTTTGCCTCTGATGAGCCAGGTCAATGCGGTTGCAAGTGACCGTATGCATGCAGAAAGAGATGCAGGGCGTTCGGCACTAGCGCGCCGGCTGCGGTGGAGGGCTTTATTCCACGTCTTCTACGGTGAGGTCCCGGCCGTTGAACTGCACGGTCTCCCCGGCTCGGGCACCCTCGATCGCTTCGAAGATCGGCGCCATCGTGGAAATGCCCATGAGCTCACGCCCCTGACAGGTAAACTTGCTCGTTGACACCGCGATCACAAAGTGGCGGCCGGACAGCTTGACGACAGCGCCTTCGCCGACGGCCAACTTGGGGCCGAAATCGATCGTCCTGAGCTTTTCGAGTTTATCCGCATAGTCATGGAGCGTGTCATCGAGCGCTTCAGCGAAGTCGCTCGCGACCTCGGCCTGAGCTAGTTCGTCGTTTTCGATCGGTTCGCTCCGGTCGAGCCGAGCGGTAGAGACATAGTCCAGGTAGTTCTCACGAGCACTGTGCAAGGCTGCGGTCTCCAGCGAGAGCATCGTTTGTCGGATGTGGTCCTTGTTCCAGTCCATAATCACCTCCTAATTTGCGATGTGTTTAAAGTTCAGCTTGCAGATGTGTAGCGCCCGGAGGTTAACCTCCCCCGGGCTAGGCGACACCGCTATTCGTCGCTGATGACGTCTTCGCCCTGGTATGGAACTCGGATCAGCCGAGGATCTCGAATGATACTCGTGACGAGCCAGACATATTCCTGCTCGGCAGTATCGAAGCCGAGGATGCTGAAGGATTGGCCGAAAGGGCATGGCGGGAAGTCTGGAAAGCCCTCGCGCAGAACGTAGCGCTCGGGATCGCTGTGAAACTCGCTCTTGTAGACTTTCCGTAGTCCGTGTGTTGATTTCCGTTGAGAGCTGACCCGGGATTTTCGCCGAGAAGTGACCCGCCTTCATGTATGGTTTGGGTCTCAGGTTTTGGTCAAGGGCGCGGCTTTCTCCTTTCTTTTGGCTGTGGCCTGGGCTGAACTGCTTTTGAAGCGGAAGCTGTCATTTCCGGTCTCCAGAATGTGGCAATGATGGGTGAGGCGATCGAGCAGCGCCGTTGTCATCTTGGCATCGCCAAAGACGGTGGCCCACTCGCTGAAGCTGAGGTTGGTGGTGATGACGACGCTGGTGCGCTCGTAGAGCGTGCTCAGCAGATGGAAGAGCAGCGCGCCGCCGGATGCACTGAACGGCAGGTAGCCCAATTCATCGAGGATGACGAGATCGGAATGGGCGAGCCGGTTGGCGATCTGACCTGCTCTGCCTTGGGCCTTCTCCTGTTCGAGCGCGTTGACGAGTTCGACGGTGGAGAAGAAGCGGACACGCTTGCGATGATGCTCGACCGCCTGCACGCCGAGAGCTGTAGCGATGTGGGTCTTTCCGGTGCCTGGACCTCCGACGAGCACGACGTTGTTGGCATCCTCCATGAACTCACAGCGATGGAGCTGGCGCACCAGGGCTTCGTTGATCTCACTGCTGGGGAAGTCGAAGCCGGCCAGGTCACGATAGACGGGGAAGCGGGCTGCCTTGAGCTGATAGGCGGTGGATCTGACCTCCCGTTCTGCCATCTCCGCCTTCAGCAGTTGCGACAAGATAGGGATGGCGGCTTCGAAGGCGGGAGATCCCTGTTCGGTGAGCTCGGCGACGGCCTGCGCCATGCCGTGCATCTTCAGACTTCTGAGCATGATGACGATGGCGGCGCTGGCGGGATCATGACGCATGGCGCACCTCCCGAGCTTGGCGCAGCGCATCGTAGCGCTCGACATTGGCCTGCGGCTCCTTGGCCAGGCTCAGCGCCTGCGGTGCATCCACGGCAGGTGTCGAGAGCGGCCTGCCATCGACCAGCCTATGCAGGAGATTGAGGATATGGACCTTGGTAGGGACGGCGGCCTCGAGAGCCATCTCCACTGCCGCCAGCACGGCCTGCTCGTCATGCTGCAGGACAAGGGCCAGGATCTCGACCATCTCCCGGTCTCCGCCGGGCTTCCTGAGCAGATGCTGCTGCAGCCGTTTGAATGCTTCGGGCAGTTCGGTGAAGGGCGCGCCGTTGCGCAAGGCTCCGGGCTTGCGCTGGACGACCGCCAGATAATGCCGCCAATCGTAGACGGTCTGGCCAAGACGGTCGTGCGACCGCTCGATGATGCGGCGGTGCTCGCAGATGATCTGCCCTTCGGCGGCAACCACGATGCGTTCCGGATAGACCCTGAGGCTGACAGGCCGGTTGGCGAAGGATGCCGGCACGCTGTAGCGATTGCGCTCCAGATGGACCAAGCAGGTCGGAGAGACCCGCTTGGTGTGTTCGACGAAGCCGTCGAAGAGCCGAGGCATCGGCATCAGGAACTGAGCCTCCTCGGCCCGGATGTCCTCGATCGTTCCGGGTCTGAGGCCATGGGGACTCTGTTGCCACAGCTCCCGGCACCGCTGCTCCAGCCAGTCGTTCAGTGCCTCCAGCGAAGGGAAGCGCGGCATCGGCTGCCATAGCCGGTGGCGGGCATCCCGGACGTTCTTCTCGACCTGTCCCTTCTCCCAGCCCGAGGCCGGATTACAGAACTCGGCCTCGAACAAATAGTGGCTGGCCATGGCCGAGAATCGGACATTGACCTGGCGGCTCTTGCCGCGGCCGATCCTGTCGACCGCCGTGCGCATGTTGTCGTAGATCCCGCGCCGGGGAATGCCACCCAGAACTCGGAAGGCGTGGTTGTGGGCATCGAACAGCATCTCGTGCGTCTGCAACGGATAGGCCCGCACAATGAAGGCGCGGCTGTAGCTGAGCTTGGTATGGGCAACCTGCAGCTTGGTGCGCTCGCCGCCGATGACCGCCCAGTCTTCCGACCAGTCGAACTGGAAGGCTTCGCCGGGCTCGAACGCCAGCGGCACGAAGGTGCCGCGCCCGCTCGTGTGCATCTCGCGTTGACGATCCACTTTCCAGGCACGTGCAAAGGCGGCGACACGGCCGTAAGAGCCCCCATAGCCGAGGCTTATCAGATCGGCATGCAACTGCTTGATCGTGCGCTTCTGCTTGCGCGGCCTGTTTGCTTCCGTCCTCAGCCAAGCCGACAGCCGCTCCGCATAGGCATCAAGCTTGCTCGGCCGCTCCGGCACCCTAAAGCGGGGCTCGACCTCATCAGATCGCAGGTATTTGCGGATCGTGTTCCGCGACAAACTCGTGCGCCGCGCAATCTCCCGGATCGAAAGTCCATCCCGCAAATGCCAACGCCGGATAACGCTCAGTAACGCCATGTCTATCACTCCAATGTCCCCTGCGCTCATCAAGCAGGGGTGGGTTCAAACATGGGTCACTTCTCAATGGAAAAATCCCTCAATCCCGGGTCAGTTCTCAGCGGAAATCAACAGTCCGTGCTTGCTCGGCGCGTCCTGGTCACCTGCCGGTGCTGTTTCCCGATGCGCCACAAGGCGCTCGGACAAGTCGCGGGGGCAGATTTCGTGGAACACGTCGAAGGCGTCGATCAACAGGCCTTTATGCTCTGTCGCCGGATCGGTGATCGCGTAGATGTTGGAGGCATCTTCGCCGTCGTCCCCGCTCTCGAGGCGCAACGCCGCATCGACGCGAATGCTGCATGCATCGAGGGTTGACCCTAGTTCGAGATCGACGAGATTGCCGTCCTTGACGCGGTATTCGCGGTCATAGCCTTTGGCGATGAATGACTGGACTGCTTCTAGAACGTCGGTCACCTGGGAGGTCATGGAAGTACCTTCATCTTGAACTGGATTGGACACGCTCGCGCACAAAGCGCGCTGCGACTCGGCAGCGGACGGAGAAGCTCGCGAAGTGCGTTACTCATAGCCACTTGGCCTTCTTGAAGCGCACGAACAGGAGAAGGCAGAACACCGCTATCACTCCGAGCACGACGAAGTAGCCATATGGCGTGTCCAGTTCCGGCATGTGCTTGAAGTTCATGCCGTATATTCCGGCGATCGCCGTCGGGACCGCCAAGATCGCCGCCCAGGCCGCGAGCTGGCGGGTGACCACACCGATCCTTTGCGCTTCCAGAAGGCTGCTGGCCTCAAAGACCGTGGACAGGACAAGCAGGAGGCCGTCGACCATGGACTGCACGCGGTGGACATGGTCCGCGACGTCGTGGAAATATGGTGTCATTTCGGCGCTGATGCAGGGAAAGTGGCCGCGAACGAGCTTTCGCACCAGCTCGGCCATAGCCCCGAGCGTGCGCTGGAACCGCGTGAGTTCGGACCTTAGTTCGAAGATTCGCGCCACCTCTTCTGGCCCGAGGAAATCGTGCAGCGACCGTCGCTCCATCGCCAGGACGTCGTCCTCGATCATTTCGAAGATGGGCAGATACTGGTCGACCACGCGATGCAAGATCGCGTGCAGCACATAGTCGACACCCTTGCCGAACTGCGTCGGCGATGCCTCGAGTTGCTCCCGAAGTTTGCCCAGCGCTCCGGCATTGCCGTGCCGCACGGTGATAAGGTGATTGTGACCGGTGAAGATCGCCATCTTGCCGTAGCTGATCCGGTCGCCGACCAGCTCGGCGGTCTGCGCGACGACGTACAACTCATCGTTGTAGACCTCGAGCTTGGGCGGGCACAGCGGGTGCATCGCGTTGTCGATCGCCAACGGATGAAGATTATATGTCCTTTGGATCGCGAGTAGTTCCTCGGGGGTGGGTTCGCTAAGCGCGATCCAGCAGAAGCCCGAGCGACTCTCGCCCAACTTGACGTGCTCATCGAGCGCGATTTCGCGAACTCGCTTGCCTTCGTTGTAATAATAGGCGGCGATGATGCTCATGCTGGCCTCGCGGGAATGTGGAGGCCACGCTGGACGGCCGGTCGAGCCAGCCCGCGTCCAAGCCATGCGCGGACGTTCGAAAAGCTGCTGAGGCCAAGGATGTCACCCGCAGCGTAGAATTCCACCAGCGCATTCACCCAGCCGAGCGTCGCGATGTCCGCGATCGAATAGTCGTCGACGATCCAGTCGCGGCCTTCCAGCCGGCGATCCAGAATCCCCAGCAGACGCGTGGATTCGTCGATAAAGCGCTGTTGCGGCCGCTTGTCCTCATAGTCCTTGCCGCCAAATCGCAGGAAGAAGCCGAGCTGACCGAACATCGGCCCGATGGCCGACATCTGAAAGAACACCCACGCTAGGGTCTCGTAACGCTGGCCTGGTTCGGTGGAGATGAACTGACCCGTCTTGTCGGCCAGATAGAGGAGGATCGCACCGGATTCCCATAAGGCGATGGGTCTACCGTCAGGGCCAGCCGGATCGATGATCGCCGGTATGCGTCCGTTCGGGTTCAGCGACACGAACGCCGGATCCTTCGACTCGTTGTTCGAGATGTCGATCAGGTGGGGCTCGTACGCCAGGCCAGTCTCCTCAAGCATGATCGAGACCTTGACGCCATTGGGCGTAGGGGCTGCGTAGAGTTGCAGGCGATCGGGATGAGATGCCGGCCAGCGCTGCGTGATCGGAAAGGACGAGAGGTCTGGCATAAATCTGCGATCCTGGTGTTGCGATGGCGACTGACTGGAACGAGCCGTCACTCTGAAGTAGGGTTCGATGACCGCGTCGCTGAACGACGCGGTCACGAAGATTGCGGACCGGACCGGCGCAGTGGCAACGGCAGTGAAGCCTATTCCGCCGCGGTCCCGGCCGCTGGCTGTACGTCGTCAACCTTTTGGCGCTTCGGAAGCACCCAGCCGGGACGGACGAAGTGGCAGGTGTAGCCGCCCGGGCGCTTCTCCAGATAATCCTGGTGATCGGGCTCGGCCTCCCAGAACTCGCCGACCGGCTGGACCTCGGTCACCACTTTGCCATCCCACAGCCCCGAGGCATCCACATCGGCGATCGTATCCTCGGCGACGCGCTTCTGCTCCTCGTCGACATAATAGATGCCCGACCGGTAGGAGAGCCCACGATCATTGCCCTGGCGGTTCAGCGTCGTCGGATCGTGGATCTGGAAGAAGAATTCCAGGATGTTCCGGTAGCTCGTCACTGTCGGGTCGAAGACAATCTCGATCCCCTCGGCATGCGTGCCGTGATTACGATACGTGGCGTTCGGAATATCGCCGCCCGTGTAACCCACACGGGTCGAGATGATGCCGGGCCGCTTGCGGATCAGATCCTGCATGCCCCAGAAACATCCTCCTGCGAGAACAGCGCGCTGATGCATGTTAAGCCTCCTCTACTTGATCGAGATATTCACCGTATCCCTCGGACTCCATCTCGTCGCGCGGGATGAAGCGAAGGGACGCAGAGTTGATGCAGTAGCGCAGACCGCCGCGGTCGGAAGGACCGTCCGGGAACACGTGGCCCAGATGGCTGTCGGCGTGTACCGACCTGACCTCCGTCCGGACCATGCCGTGTGCACTGTCCCGCACCTCGTTCACGTTTGCCGGAACGATCGGCTTGGTGAAGCTGGGCCAGCCAGTACCCGAATCGAACTTGTCCGTTGAAGCGAACAGCGGCTCTCCCGACACTATGTCGACGTAGATGCCAGGCTCCTTGTTGTCGTTGTGCTCACCCGTGAAGGGCCTTTCGGTCCCCGAATCCTGGGTAATCCGGCGTTGCTCGGGGGTCAGGCGGTCAACTGCTGCCTGTGACTTCTCAAACTTCATGATAGTCTCCAATACTTAATCTAGAGAGCTCGACACGCTGTCATTTATCTTTGCAGTCATTGCGCCGACTATCGCAGTGCGCCCCAGATTTATCCAATACGCTGCGCGTATAGTTTCCATAGCGCCGAAGCTCTTCACGTCGTGATTCAGTTCCACTCGTACCGGGCTGCCAGCTGCGCGATGTTCCGTATCTCGACCGTTGCCGTGGAGCCGGATACTGTCGCGATCACGACTTCGCGCTCCAAGACAAATCCGTCGATCGGCCGAGTCACGAGGCCTTGCACGGTCGGCGATCGTTCCGGAAGAATGCATATGGCGTGGCCGTCAGCGACGACCCGTTGCACCCAGTCCTCGCGATCTGATCGAAAGCGAGGTCGCATGAGCAAGTCCCGTCGCGCGAAGTGATCGAGGATCCGATCGCGAAACTCGCATTTCAGGCGATCGACGAATGGAAACTCGAGCAGGTCTTCGCCGCGCACGATCTCGTTGGCCGCCAAGGGATGGTTTGCAGAACAGCCGAGCACGAAGCGCTCCCGAAATAGAGGATGCACATCCAGCTTGCGTTCCGGTCTTGTTTCACGCGGCATGATGCACGCGTGGTATTTTCCTGAAAGCACCTCCGATGTGTCCTCGTTCGACTGGAGCGAGTGCAGCTTAATTTCGATGGATGGCATCTCCGCCAATGCGCTCTCGAAGAATGCCGTAAATTCCTTTGGTCCGACGGTGGGCGCGACGGCGACATCCAGCACGCGGTGCCCCCCCATCGCCCAGTGCTCCGAGTGATTGCGAACGCTCTTCATCGCGACCACCATGCGCCGGAATTCTGCCTCGACGTCATGGCCAAGGCCAGTCAGGCGGCTGTTCTTCCCGTCGCGATAGATCAGCGGCCCGCCAAGCTCATCTTCCAAGCGGCGAATCGCGCGGGTCAGACTTGGCTGTGACACACCGCTCAAGCGAGCGGCCGCTGTGAAATTCAGCGTCTCGGCCAAGTTGATGAAATAGCTGACTTGATTGAGTTCCATAGTCCTTTGGCCCACGCGCCTGACTGATACCTCTTCCGTGAGACCGCCTTTGGAAAGCAGGTCGCAGAAGTATGCTTGGCGCATATAATCATGGTATAGGGGCTTGTCTATATGCGCCAGACATATAAATGATAGCCTGAGATGACGATTACCGGTTGGCGGTGCGCTCCGCTCAGCTCCGTCGAAGGTTCTGAGAGCGCAACCGCCAAGCCGCGTGCTGGAGGTTTGATGGACATGGCAGGAAGATCATTTACGTTTGTCAGTGGGGCTGGCTCTCCGCTGTCCGGGCACCTCGAACCGCCGGAAGGGACGCCGCGGGGCTGGGCGATCTTCGCCCACTGCTTCACGTGCGGGAAAGACAGTCGCGCCGCTGTTCACATCTCGCGCGCGCTGTCGCGTGCGGGCATCGGGGTCTTGAGGTTCGATTTCGCCGGGACCGGGATCGGCGGTGGGACGGGAGAACCTGTGAACTTCGCGTCGGACGTCGAGGACCTTCGGGCCGCCGCAAAGGCGATGGCGGCGGCGGGCATGTCACCGTCCCTCCTCGTCGGGCACAGCCTGGGTGGCACCGCTGCGATCGTAGCCGCCGCCGACATGCCTGATATTGCGGCGGTAGCGACGATTGGTGCGCCGGCCGACCTTCAGCATATCTTGCGCCTCTTCGGACCGAATGATCTGGACACCATCGCGAGCGAGGGCGAGGCCTCGGTGGAGATTGCCGGTAGGCCCTTCCTCATTCGCCGAGGGTTCCTTGAGGCGGTTGAGGGGATCGACGTCGAGAAGGCCATTGCCTCCCTGCGACGGCCGGTGCTGGTCATGCACTCTCCGCTGGATCAGGTGGTCGGCATCGACCACGCGTCGCGCATCTTCGTCGCGTCCAGGCACCCTAAAAGCTTCATCTCGCTCGACAACGCGGATCACCTTCTCACCGACGTCGCGGACGCGAACTACGCCGCGGCCATGGTGGCGGTTTGGGCGAGCCGCTTTCTCCCACCACTCAGCGCGGATCTTCCGCAGGTCGAGGTTGCGGAGGGCGTCGTCGCCACCGAAACTCTTGCAGGGACGTTCCAGCTCAAGGTCCGCAGCGGCGAGCACACTCTGTTCGCCGACGAGCCAGCATCGGTCGGTGGCCTCGGGACCGGACTATCTCCCTACGAACTCGTATCTGCCGGCCTCGCAGCCTGCACGGTGATGACGATGCGTCTCTATGCGAACCGCAAGGGCTTTCCGCTCGAACGGGCGAGCACGACCGTGCAGCACGAGAAGGTGCCGGACATGATGCCACCCGACCGGTTCACCCGCACCATTGTCCTCGATGGGCCGCTGAGTGATGATCAGCGCGCTCGGATCCTCGCGATCGCTGATCGATGTCCCGTCGATCTGAGTCTCATCCGGGGTTCGGACGTGCAGACCGAGCTCTTGAGCGCCAGTCAGGCTGCGGATCCCGCGAGGCTGGCTTGACCGTGGCGCACACGGAGGAGGGCGAACGGACTGTGAGCCAATCGCCTACCGGCAATAGGGCGGCCGCGACAGAGCGAGCAATTCTAGCAGGCGGCTGCTTCTGGGGCATGGAGGATTTGCTGCGCCGAGCCAGGGGAGTCATTTCGACGCGTGTCGGTTACACAGGCGGAGAAATGCCTGATCCGACCTACGCGAGACATTACGGCCATGCGGAAGCAGTGGAAGTGACCTTCGACCCTTCCGTTCTCGCCTATCGCTCGCTCTTGGAACTCTTCTTCCAGATCCATGACCCCACGACCTACGAGCAACAAGGCAGCGATGTCGGTCCGAGCTATCGATCGGCGATTTTCTACACCACCGAAGTGCAGAAGGAAGTCGCCCTCACAACCATCGCGGAAATCGAGGCATCAGGAAGCTGGCCTGGCCCGGTCGTGTCGGAGATCAACCCAGAAGAACCCTTTTGGGAGGCGGAGCCAGAGCACCAAGAATACCTGGTGCGCTATCCTGGGGGCTATAGCTGCCACTTCGTGCGCCCGACCTGGCGGTTGGACCGCTCAGACGAACGCCCAGCTGTATCCTTGACAAAAAGAGTTGATGATGACCGAAACCGTGACTAATCAGGCCGCCTGGCAGAAAGCGCCGAGGCAGCCACTGAGGATCGGTGTCACCGCTCTGCCGCATCTGGCGGCGAACGAGATATTGATCCGCAACGCGGCCATCGCGATCAACCCACTCGACTGGATTCTGCAGGACGTCGCGCTTTTGCCATGGCTCGACTATCCCGCGATTCTCGGCAGCGACGTCTCCGGTGAGGTCGCGGCGGTCGGTGGCGCGGTCGAGCGGTTCAAGGTCGGCGATCGAGTCATCGGACAGGCGGTCGGGACAACCGTAAATCAACCTGCGCAGGGTGCGTTCCAGCACCACACGATCGTGCTGGACCACATGGCGGCGCCGATCCCCAACAACATGGCCTTCGCTGATGCGGCAGTCCTCCCGCTTGGCCTTGGCACCGCCGCAAGCGGGCTCTACGGAAGGACACAGTTGGCTCTCGCGCCACCGTTACACTCGCCGACCGCGCGTCCAGAGGTCGTTCTGGTCTGGGGTGGATCGTCGAGCGTTGGCTGCAACGCCATCCAGCTCGCGGTGGCGTCGGGCTACAGGTGCGTCGCCACCGCTTCGGCGCGCAACGCCGGCCTGTTGAAGGAGCTGGGTGCAAGCGAGGTTCTTGACCACTCGAGTCCAGCCATCGTGGAAGACGTGATTGAGGCAATGCGCGGGCGCAGTCTCGCTGGAACGCTTCACGCGACCGGTCACATGAAAGACTGTTTTGCCGTCATTGCGAGATGCGAGGGCTCGCGCCGCGTGGCAGCGACGCTGGCCCCGCCCGACGAGCGTCCATTTGGAGTCGAGGCGACGCACATCTCCGGGACGAGCCTCAAGGATGACGAGGTTGGTCCAATGATCTACCGCGAATTCCTGCCGCAGGCTCTCGCGGCGCGCACGTTCGTCCCCGCCCCTCCGGCGAAGGTCGTGGGCCAGGGCCTTGAAATGCTCCAGGCTGCCTTGGAAGCCCTGAAGGCGGGTGTATCCGCAGCGAAAATCGTCGTTACCCTGCCTTGAGTGACCAGCCAGGCGGTTTTTCGCGTTCGCAGTCTGAGGTGGCCCGCACTTTGCCGATTGGGAAGCTCTACCGGGAAAACGCGCTTGGGACGCGCGCTGCGCTCCTGCCGGAGCATGCGTTCCCGAAACCTGTTCCCGACTGCTTTTCCCCGAAACTACCTATCGGACATAGAGAAATGGGAATGCAGCGAGTGGTTTGAACGGCCGCTTCCGAAACCGCGTTCCGATCAACTGAGCGGCTAAAAGTGGGGCGATCACCGACATATTAGAATGAGACCGCCATGCCCGATCGGCCGGCTTGACGCGTAGCCAAAAGAATGCGGCTGATGGTAGGCTCGCTGGCATTATGAAGCCCCGCCATCTGAGCAGCGTTGAGCTGCCGCAATTGCGAGTCTCCTACGCGTCGTCGTTCTTCTCGCGGTCCACACCTCGCTCATGCAATTCGGCATCGACGGGGCAGTTCGTGCAGCCCTCGTAGCAGCACAAGCGGCAGATGCGGTATGACTGCTCGAGGTTTTCCAAGCGATTTCGGAGAACGCGTTCAGCGATGTCCGATAAGGTTTTCAGTTCGTCTGGATTAAGGATCGATAGCCCTTCGGCAATCACTTGATCGCGCGAGGCCAGGACCTCGTCGCTCGCGACCTTGCCAGTTGGAGTAAGATAGAGGGATCGCGCGCGCCCGTCTGTCGAATGCTCCCTACGCTCGATCAATCCCTCGCTTACCAATCTATCCACCAGGCGAACAGTTCCAGCATGTGAAAGGCCCACCCCGATCGCAAGCATACGGATCGAGAGCCCGGGCTTGTGCGCGAGCAACGCCAGCGCTGAGGCGGCGGGTCCAGCTTCCGGCGCCCGCGATGAACTAGCGCGAACGATGTCGTCGCTGATCATGAGTGCGAACGCCCCGAAAATGTTTCGATCTCGAGGTCCATCCATTGCCACATCTATATGTGCGCGGAGCATAGACAGCAAGCCATACCGTGGTCCTCTTCCGCCGCGCGGCTTGTGGAAAATGTCCTGTTTTAAAAGGGTTTCGGAGGATTTCGACTGATCGAGCGCGCCGAAAAAAACGGGTCCGGCTCGCTAAGGCCGCGGAACCGTTGATACCTGGCGGCTATAGGGCAAGCCTTTTCGCTCGGAATCGCCGTAGGTCGCGCCTGAGAATCACTCCGCGTCAGCGCTGTCATCCAGGCCGCGCAGGTGCAGATCAGCGAGACCTCGCTTGCCCCCGGCGTCGCACTTCCATCGTGTCACCGCGCGCGATCACGATTGTATCAATCCCATTGAGGAACAGTCCGTGCTCCACGACGTCGGGGATTGCGGCGATCGCTGCTACGATTTCGGTCGGCATGGTTATCTCGTCGAGGGCCGCGTCCATCCGTACAGGCTGGACGTTTGCCAACGGGCTATAGGCCCACCCGGAGCGCCAGCCCCATCAAGTCAAAATCCCGCAAGGTCGCGCGTTTGCTGGGTAAAGGCATCGCCGATGAGGATGGCTTCGTGAGGCAGCGAAGCGCGAGCCAGCCGCTCGACATATCTCGCTTATTAGTATATGCGTCGCGCATATACTGCAACGCCTGCCCGAAGCACGTAGACGACGTTCGTGACGTTCCCACGGGACCACTGTTGAGGAATTTTAGATGAGCATTTTCGACCGTTATGAATTTCTTGTCCCCGAGCACGGTCGGAGGGATCTTGGCCTGCTTAGATGGGCTCTCGTGATCGTATTTCTGTGGTTCGGCGCGATGAAGTTCACAGCGTACGAGGCCTATGGTATCGCCCCGTTTATCGAACACAGCCCGATCATGAATTGGCTGGGCATGTTCGGGATGCAGGGGCAAAGCTATTTCATCGGCGTTATCGAGTTATCGACCGGTCTCGTTCTGATCCTTGGTGCATTTCGTCCACTCTTCTCTGCGCTCGGCGCACTGATGTCAGCGGCGACATATCTGATCACGCTGACCTTTTTCATCACCACTCCAGGTGTCGCGGAGCAGACTGCCGGCGGCTTTCCTGCGATTTCGGCTGCACCAGGGCAGTTTCTACTGAAGGACGCAGTTCTGCTAGCGGCGTCCCTCGTGCTGCTGCGTGCTTCGGTCCGCCACAGAGGGGCGCTTGCGCCCTCGTGACTGTGGTCCTCTCGTGACGGCGGGCGTGCAAATCCTGCAGAACCTCCGCGGGGCATGGATGCTCCGTCGCGATATCGAGCCCGGAGGCGCTCAGCTGCATGGCGACGCGGTCTTCGCCCGTTTCGGCGAAGGCGCGCTCGCTTATCGAGAGAGCAGCATTCTCACACTGGCAGATGGCAGAGTATTCTCCGCGTGCCGACAGTATCGCTATCGCTTGAGCGAGGACAGTGTTGTCGTCGAGTTCGCAGACGGACCTCATATCGGGACGCAGTTCCTCAGCGTGAGTTTCTCGCGGACGGATACCGGGTTGGAAGCGAGTGGCGTCTATGCCTGCGGAGACGACACCTACCATGCAACCTACAGGATTCTGGGGCCGGCGGCCTTTGAAGTGGTCATCATGGTCCAAGGGCCTGCAAAGGCATACGAGCTAGTCAGCCGATATTCCCGGTCGGGATAAATGCTCATGTCAGGAGGGCAAGTCCTCTGTTGCCCTTATCATGGCCGTGAAAGGCAGCGCCGGAATAACTTACCACGCGCTGCAAATCCGAAGACGATTGTCGTCGTCATCAGAAGGTAGGCGACTATCCCACCAGGTGAAAGAGTCGGAACCGCTGCGAGGATCAACCCATCATTCCCGCCGGGTATGAGCGCTATTCCGATACCCATCAATGTGCCGCCGACGACAGATCGCAGAATGCCATTGGCTGTCGGCAGTTGGAGACGCAGATTTCCTTGGCGAAAGGAGGCGGTAAGGGCGCCTGCGATCGAAGAGATCACCGCAGTGAGCGCGACCTCGCCGGCCGGCGACATTCTGAGAGGAAGGGCGCGTTGAATCACGTCTGCGAAGGTCCAGGCCGGCGAGAGTGCATATAGAAGTCCGCCAGTGATACCGAGTCCAATCATCGAAGCGCCGAACGACCAACCCGGCTTTGTTCGCAGAACGCTCTTCGTGGAAACGAAAACGAGTGCCAGCACGAGCACAACTAGGAAGGCTAGGAGAGTAACGAGGCCTGTTGCGCTCGGTTTGGAGATTAAGCTTGGCCATGTTGAATCGTAGCCGAACCTGCCATGGTTGGCAGCCAAGATACCAATCGCCAATCCCAAGGGTAGAGCTAGAAGTCGCATCTCCCCATCCCCAAGCCGCGCCAGCGATCCGAGCAGGCATGTGTCATTAATGAGTGCGCCGAGGCCGAAGGCGATGGCGCCGATGAGCAGTAGGAAATTGATGCTAGTCGAGGGTGCGAGTGTTGCGCCCAGTGTTCCCGTCCAGACTATCGGGACCGCAACCAGGCCTGCCGCTGCCGACGCTGCGAGAAATCCGACGAACATTTTCGGCGGCTGTCTTCTGTGTAACTCATGAGCGGCCACCACTAAACAGGTTCCGCCTTGGTTCGCCGCATATCCGAACCCGAAGGCAAGTACGCATAGAAGAAGTTCGAGCGCAAACGATCCCATTATATCAAGCCTGCCTGATCATATCGTCAGCCTTCTGATGCGACGTTCCAGCGTGGCGAGCGCCCCGGCTTAGCTTTACCACGGGAAGGCGCGATCCTGCTGTAGCCGCACAGATGGCAAAGGCTGACCGAGCCATCTTTGTCGAAGCCGTTTGCCACAAGGAGCCGCTCCGACAGCATGCCTAGAATGTCGAGGTCATTGGGCGACAGGGGCGAAACACATTCGGAGATCACCTGCTCCCGTGCCTTGAGCAAGGCTTCCGTTATCTTCTTCCCCGAATTGGTGAGGTGAATGAAGCGCGCCCGCCTGTCGGTGATTTGTCTTCGTCGTTCCACCAACTGTCCGCGCTCGAGCCTATCGATCAATCGCACCGTCCCGGCATGAGAAAGCCCGATCGAGGTAGCCAAAACGCTGATCGGCAGTCCGGGCTCCATGCTGAGTAACACCATCACGGCGGTCCCCCGGCCGCTTGGTGAAAACGAGGCCGAGACACTGGCGATGCTGTCTGCAACCGCCAACGCGAGTGCACCTAAATGGTACTTGGCGACCTCAGGCTCCATACCGCAAGAATATATGCTTCGCGCATAGACTTCAAGCGTGTGAAAATGTATGACCGCCGCATGCATCTATGACAGATTCGGACATGGTCATGCTCATTGAGGGGCTCAGCTCGGATTCCACATCTGAGATCAACGGACGTGCTCGTTCCCCAGGCGCTAGCGGGGGTGGGCTCGATGAAAGTGGACGTGCATGGGTGCCGCTCACCGGGCGCAGGCGGTTCGCCGATGAGACCGCCGGTATGATCGGACGGGTCTCATGCCCGACCTGACTCTTGATCTCCGATACCTGAAGTACGCCGTTCAGGTCGCCGAGGCCGGCAGCTTCCGCCGAGCGGCGGAGCGCCTATCGATATCGCAATCCACCGTCAGCCGACGTGTGCAGCTGTTTGAGCGCCAGCTTGGCTTTTCTCTCTTCAAGCGTACGCGAGCGGGGGCAGGGCTGACTCCAGAAGGTGAGCGCTTCCTTCAACAAGCGGTGGTGGGAGCGCGCTACCTTCGTAACGCCGCAACGGAGATCCGCTCCGCACGAAAACTCAAGACCGGGCTAGTGAGGTTTGGAATGCTCGAAGCGTTTCCGGCGTGCCCGATCATCGACATTCTCGCGGCATTCAGAAATCGACATCCGACGATCGAGGTAAAGCTTGAGGAAGGCACTTCAGAAGAAAACTCTTTGGGGGTGAAGCGCGGATTACTGGACGCAGCAATCAGCCTGAGTGCGAGCAAAAGTCCTCAGTTCCAAGTTCGACGTCTCTGCGAACCAGATCTGTTCGTAGCATTGTCCCCGCTTCACGAGTTGGCAGCACGGCCAGAGCTGTCGTGGGAGGACATTTGTGACGAAGTCTTCCTCGTTCGCTCGGATGGCGCTGGGCGTGAGCTCGCTGGCATACTCCGGCGCATGGTGGGCGCCGGAGACGGAGCGGTTCAACTCTCGATCCAACAAGTCAGCCGAGAAACCCTGCTGACGATGGTCGAACAGGGCTTCGGCTTGACCATCACCAGCGTGATCTACCGGCCGGATATCGCGTTGATCCCGCTCCCATCGGCGCAGGCGCCGACGGCCGCTATAATTTCTTCCAGTGACAACGAGAACCCGACTCTGCCGCTGCTGCTGAAGTGTTTCGACACCCCCTCTAGAGCGGGGACCACGGATTAATCGGCGCTCCCCGGCGTCAACGTTCGCCTGGCTTTGGCGAAGCCACGGTCTGTCGCGATGAACCGTTGTAACATCGGGACGATTAACCGAGCTGGGTCAACAGCGGACTGACCTTGCTCTCGGCCCAATAGGTGGGCGTAGTCAACAAGGTCCTGGTGGAGAGCTGCAGGTAGCTCGACCTGTACCTTAAGCGGCTTGTCGTCCGCGATGGGGCCTAGCTTAAGCTTCGACATCATCACCCTCCATATGGCTCCAGTACCAAGTCTCGCGTCACGATAACGCGCACGGGAAATCCGGGCCGAATAGTGATCGTGGGCGCGACGTTGAGCTGACGCCTCACAATCTGCTGCCCTGCGTCGTTGATGGTGTCCTGCCCACCGTTCCGGATCGCCTGAACGAGCCGATCGTCGTTGTCGACCGCGAGTTCGGCGCCGACGCTCAGCAGTGTCGACAATCCCGCAGCCTTGGCCAGATCCCACCAATGGTAATCGACGCCATCCTGAAGCCCGGCGAACCCTTCAGCGTCAGCACCAGGCTGGCGCTCGAGAACGATCGAGCGCCCGTTCGGGAAGACGAGCCGAGTCCAGACGAGCAGGACTCGGCTCTGGCCGAACTGCACGTTGTTGTCGTACTGCCCGACCACACGAGTGCCTTGCGGCACAAGCAAGATACGGCCGGTTGGGCTGTCGTAGATGTTTTCGGTGACCTGCGCGGTGATCTGGCCGGGTAGATCGGATCGGATGCCGGTGATCAGCGCCGCGGATATCACTGCTCCCGCCTGAAGGACGTTCGGCGATACTGGCGCAGCGACGCGATCGGGCGCAACCGTCCTGCGATCGGCCGCGGCGTTCAGAAACGCGTTCTGCCGGTCCTGCGCCGAGGGCGTGGCGGGCGGCGGAGCGAGGCCAATGCTCGCCAAATCCGGCGCCGGCGCGAGCGCTGGGGCAGCTCCCGCAGCAGCGGGTGTGCCCCGGCTTTCCGATCCGGAGAAGAGACGGCTGGTGCGCGCGGTCTCGATTTCCTGAAGGCGGCGCTGCTCTTCCGGGCTGATGCCGGGATTGGGCGTGGCCGTCCCGGGTGTGGGCACCGGCTGTCCGCGATCCTGGGTACTAAGGATCGGCCGGCCGAGGTCACCGGGAAGAGGGGGACCGAGCTGTGGCACGCCACTGTAATCTCGCGGCAGGCCGGCCAGTCCGTCAGCGGTCGAGCGGTTCTCGGTCGAATAGAGTTCGTCGTTCGGCCGACCGGCGTCGCGGGTCTGAAGCGCGTAGATCAGCGCACCTCCGAGCCCGACGCTGGCGACAAGACCGAGGCCGGCGAGAACCTTCCGCGACAACCGGGTGACGCGGGGCGGTTCGGCCCGCAGTCGCATCGGCGCAGGCCCGACCGGCTCGCCGGTCAGGGGCTGCGCATCGTCGTCCGGCACTTCCTCAATCCGGGGCGGGTTCTCGCTCACGAGGTCGGCCTCCCGTCTGTGCGGACGATCCTGACGCGCTTCTGCTCGCGGCCGGAGCCGAAGCGAAGTTCGGCAGCCGCGAACAGACGATCAACGATCATGTGGTGGCCGCGAACGCGATAGTTCACGAGCTCAGAGGTGTTGCCCTCGGGGCCGACGACGAAGAGTGGCGGCATCTCGCCCTGACCGATGCCGCGCGGAAACTCGATGAAGACCTGGCGACCGTCGTCGAAGGCGCGCAGAGGCCGCCACGGCGCACGGTCGCCCTCGATCGCATAGCGGAAGTTGACGTTCGCGAGATCGACGCCGCTCGCCACCGGCTGGGCCGCCTGCGCCTCGGCGTTCTGCCGACGCAGCGCGATGAGCTGGTCCTGCGGATACTGCCACGAGACCGACGCCATATAGGTGCGCTCTGTCGAGCGCAGTTCCATGTGATAGGTGCGCATATTGGTGTTGATGACGAGGTTGGTCATCAGGTCGGCGCGGGTGGGCTTCACGAGGATGTGGATCTGGCGCGTTGCGCCTGATCCGCTCTCGGTGTCGCCGATGATCCAGCGCACTGTGTCGCCGGCGGCGACGGGACCCGCGCCGACAAGCTGCTCCCCGGGTTGGAGCGCGATGTCGGTGATCTGCCCGACGGCGGTATAGACTTGATAAAGCGCCCCTTGAGTCCACGGGTAGACCTGCATCGAGTTAATGAAGCCGTCGCGCACCGGCTGGACTCGTGCCGCCTCGTTTGCCTGGTTGACGCGAGCGGTCGGATTAGAAGGCTCCGGGGCACGCCGCGTCTCCTCCACACGCTGCAATTGGCCAGGCAGCGGTAGCGGTCGGGGCAGTTCGACCACGGTGACCGGCGCAGGTGGGTCGACCGTCTGCACGGCGGGAGCCGCATTGTCGTAGGAGATTTCCGGCGGCGGATTGGTGGTCGCGCAGCCGGCGAGCGCAGTCGTCGCCAACAGGACAAAGGGGACTGCGGCTCGACGGAGAGCCGGGAGTACGTGCGTGTGTGAAGCCGGATTTCCGGCTTTACGGAAAGACGGCTTCATTGCCCAAGCTCCCGTGACCAGTTGATGGCGTTGACGTAGATGCCGAGCGGGTTCGCCCTGAGCCGGTCGGCATTGCGGGGGACCTGCACCACGATCGTCAGGATCGCGGTCCAGCGCGTGGTGTCGGCGAGCTGGCCGTTCTCGTAGCGACGCTCGACCCAGGCGACACGGAAGCTGTCCGGCGAGGCACGGATGACGCTGGAGACGTCGACGGCGACCTGCTGGCGGCCGACCCGCGTGAACGGGTCGTTGGACCGGGCATAATCATTGAGCGCCATGGCTCCGCGATCGGTCGTGAAGTCGTAGGCCCGCAACCAGTTCTGGCGCACGATGATCGCATCGGCGGGAATGCTCCGGACCTGCTCGATGAAACGCGCCAGGTGGAAGGCGATCTGTGGATCGGTGGGACGATAGTCCGCCTCGGCGGGCGCAACGGCCTGAGCCTGTCCAAGGCGATCGACCTGAACTACCCACGGTACGATCGTTCCCCGGGCAGACTGCACGACGAGCGCGGTAGCGAACCCGGCCGAGAGGATCAGCGAGCCAAACGCCATCAGGCGCCAGTTTTTGGCCTGCACGCGCGAGGCGCCGATGCGCTCATCCCAGACCTGGGCGGCGCGCTGATAGGGCGTCTCCGGCTCGAGAGCCTTGCCGTAATGGGTGGAGGGTCGTTTGAACATCAGCGGTCCCCTTCGGAGAGATTGACGGAGGAGCCGCCGCCATGGGCGTCGCCGGAACGGACGGCGTGGGCTGTGGCCTGAGCGGCATGGGTCATGTGTTGTGAGCGGCGCATCCGCTGCGCCCAGGCGGGCGGGCCTCCGGCGCTCGCGGAACCTGCGGAAGCGGCGCCGTCACCGGCGGCATCTCCCCCGATCGAGCCCATCGTGGATGTTCCGCCCGTCGCCTCGAAGGCGGCTTTGCCGCCAGCATTGAAGCTGGACTTCATGCTTTCGGCGGCGCGCGATGCCGCCCTGCGGAGCGGCGAGACGGCGGCGCTGCCGCCAGCGCGGGCAACGCCGCCAAGCCCGGAAGCGACGCCGGCCGCACCAGACTGTCCGGCGGCGCCAAGGCTGTATGCGGTGGATGCGCCGCCTGCGACCGCAGCACCGCCGCGGGCGGCAGCGGCCGCACCGCCAGCCAAGGCCGCTCCCCCGGATGCAGCGGCGCCGACGGCGCCAGCACCGAGGGCCACCATGCCGCCTGCGGCCAAGCCGGTGCCGACCGCAGCGCCGGCGCTGAGCTGCGGGCCACCGGAAACGATGCCGCTGGCGATACCGGGACCGAAGATGCCGAGGCCGAGCAGCGACAGCGCGGCGAGCACGATCGCCATGGCTTCATCGATCGAGGGATTCTGGCCACCGAAGCCGGACGTAAACTCGGAGAAGAGCGTCGAGCCGATGCCGATGATGACGGCCAGCACCAGCACCTTGATGCCGGAGGAGATGACGTTGCCGAGCACGCGTTCGGCCATGAAGGCCGACTTGCCGAACAGGCCGAACGGGATCAGCACGAAGCCGGCGAGCGTCGTCAGCTTGAACTCGATGAGCGTGACGAAGAGCTGGATGGCGAGGATGAAAAAAGCGAGCAGCACCAGCGCCCAGGCCAGGAACATGCAGGCGATCTGGATGAAGTTCTCGAAGAACGACCAGTAGCCCATGAGGCTGGAGATGGAATCGAGCAGCGGCCGTCCGGCGTCGAGCCCGGTCTGAGCGACCTTGCCAGGGCGCAAGAGGTCGGCCGTGGTGAACCCGGTGCCGCTAGCCTTCAGGCCGAGGCCGGCGAAGCTCTCGAAAATGATCCGGGCGAGGTTGTTCCAATTACCGATGATGTAGGCGAACACGCCGACGAACAGCGTCTTCTTCACCAGGCGGGCCATGATGTCGTCGTCGGCGCCCCAGCTCCAGAACAGCGCCGCCAGCGTCACGTCGATGACGATCAGGGTGGTGGCGATGAAGGCGACTTCGCCGCTGAGTAGCCCGAATCCGCTGTCGATGTAGCGGGTGAAGACCTCAAGAAAATGGTCAATGACGCCGGTGCCGCCCATGATCTTATCTCGCCTCGTCGAACTGCGGCGGCGCGATCGGTGCGGCGGGCTCGAAGGCCGGCTGATCGGTGCGGTCCGATTGGGGTATGAGAGTGTTTCGCGGCGCTGGCGGGATGTCCGGCAAGCGCTCGGTAGGTCGCGCGCCGGGCGCGAGGAAGCGGTTGCGGTTTTCGGCCCAGGCCCGCAGGCACGCCGGATCGCGCGGCCCCGCTTCGCCGAGCACCTGGCAGCGGATCAGTTCGTCGCGCAACGGATCGCCCTGCGCTTGGGTGGTCCGGCCGGACGGCCACGCCTCCCGCACTTCCTCTTTCCGGTTCATCTCGATCGCGGTCGCAGTGATCGCGACGGCCACGAACACCACAGCGCCGAGCCGTGCGAGCATCTTGCCGTCCATGGCCGCGCCCTCAGTTGCCGTTCGGGAACATGCGGGCGTTGCCGGGCTGGTAGCCGCTGCCCGGCGTCAGGAATCGGCGGCGCTGCTCGCGACCCTGTTCGGCCGCGGCGGCGCGCTCGGCCTCGGACAGGCTCTGTGCGCGACCATTGGCGGCGACAACCGCGGTAAGGTCGGCGAGCTGCTGGGTTTGAAGCGCCAGGAGCTGATTGCCCGCTTGCGTTGCCTGCAAAGCGCCGGTTGCGCCCTGACTCTGGCCGACCAGTGACGACATCTCGGCACGGTTGGTATCGATGTTGCCGACGACGCCAGCCTGAACGCGCATCGCATCCTGCAGGCCGCCAACCGTGTTCTGCCAGCGCTCCCGCGCCTGCGCCACGAGCGCTTGGTCGGAGGCCGACATCGAGGCGTTGCCGTAGGTCGATGTGAAGGCCTGGTCGATGCGTTGGACGTCATAGGCGATGCCCTGCGCCTGTTGCAGGAGCTGTTGGGTGCGCTGTACCGACTGCTGAAGCTGCTGGAGCGATGAATATGGCAGGCTCGCCAGATTGCGGGCCTGGTTGATCAGCATGGTGGCTTCATTCTGAAGCTGGGTGATCTGCTGATTGACCTGCTGGAGCGTGCGCGCCGCCGTCAGGACGTTCTGCGCATAGTTTGTTGGATCGTAGACGATCCACTGCGCGGCCGCGGGCGGCGCGAAGACTGGCGACAGCGCGATCGGCGCGGCAAGCATTGCGGCCGTCATGCGCAGCGCGCGCGAGCGGGAGCGAACGGAACGGGTCATGGGCGTGCCTCCGGATCAATTTGGGGGGTGACGTTGGTAAGGTCTGCGATGAGGTCTGCGGCCCAACCGAGCCGGTTCTCGCCGAGCCAGTCGGCGAGGAAGCCGTCTGTGCCACTGCGGGCGTGAACCTCGGCGATGAGCGCCTGGTGCTGCTTCGACGACGCGGCGCAAAGCGCCAGCGCGACGTCCGACAGGCCCAGTTCGAACAGCCGGTTGCCGCGCCGCGACTGGCAGTAGTAATCGCGTTTGGGCATTGCCCGCGCGAGGATCTCGATCTGGCGATCGTTCAGCCCGAAGCGGCGATAGATCGCGGTGATCTGCGGCTCGATCGCGCGTTCGTTGGGGAGCAGGATGCGCGTCTGGCAGCTCTCGATGATGGCCGGCGCGATCGCTGAGGCGTCGATATCGGAGAGCGATTGGGTGGCGAAGATGACGCTGGCGTTCTTCTTGCGCAGTGTCTTCAGCCATTCGCGGAGCTGACCGGCGAAGCCCTCATCGTCGAGGGCGAGCCATCCTTCGTCGACGATGAGGAGCGTCGGCCGACCGTCGAGGCGGTCCTCGATGCGATGGAAGAGATAGGCAAGCACAGCGGCAGCCGCGCCGGTGCCGATCAGGCCTTCGGTCTCGAAGGCCTGGACGTTGGCTTCGCCGAGATGTTCGGCCTCGGCGTCGAGCAGTCGACCATAGGGACCGCCCACGCAGTATGGCCGCAACGCCTGCTTCAGGTCGTTGGATTGAAGGAGAACCGACAGACCCGTCAGGGTCCGTTCGCTGACGGGCGCGGAGGCCAGCGACGAAAGCGCCGACCAGAGATGCTCCTTGACCTCGGGCGTGACCGGAACGCTTTCGCGCCCCAGGATGGCGACCAGCCAGTCGGACGCCCAGGCGCGCTCGGCGACATCGTCAATGCGGGCCAGCGGCTGAAGCGAGACGCTGTCATCCGCGCCTTCGGTGAGGCCGCCGCCGAGATCGTGCCAGTCGCCCCGCATGGCGAGCGCGGCGGCGCGGATTGATCCGCCAAAGTCGAAAGCGAAGACCTGGGATTGCGGATAGCGCCGGAATTGCAGCGCCATCAGCGCCAGCAGCACTGACTTGCCGGCGCCGGTTGGGCCGACGATCAGCGTATGGCCGACGTCGCCGACATGGATGGAAAGCCGGAACGGGGTCGAGCCTTCGGTTCTGCCGTAAAGCAGTGGGGGTGCATCGAAGTGCTCGTCCCGTTCCGGTCCCGCCCACACCGCCGACAGCGGGATCATGTGGGCGAGATTCAGTGTCGAGATCGGGGGTTGCCGGACATTGGCGTAGACATGGCCGGGCAGCGAGCCGAGCCAGGCGTCCACAGCGTTGATCGCCTCAGGCATGGCCGTGAAGTCACGGCCCTGGATGACCTTCTCGACCAGGCGCAGCTTCTCGGCCGCGATGCGAGGATCGTCGTCCCAGACCGTGATTGTGGCCGTGACATAGGCTTGGCCTGCGTAGTCCGCGCCCAGCTCCTGCAACGCCATGTCGGCGTCGGCCGCCTTGTTCGCCGCATCGGTGTCGACCAGCGCGGAGGCCTCGTTGGTCATCACCTCTTTGAGAATGGCGGCGATCGACTTGCGCTTGGCGAACCATTGCCGCCTGATCTTGGTCAGCAGCTTCGTCGCATCGGTCTTGTCGAGCAGGACGGCCCGGGTCGACCAGCGGTAGGGAAAGGCCAGCCGGTTCAGCTCGTCGAGGATGCCGGGCGTCGTTGCGGTCGGGAAGCCGACGATGGTGAGAATGCGGACATGCGCGTCGCCAAGCCGGGGTTCGAGCCCGCCGGTCAGCGGTTGGTCGGCGAGCAGCGCATCGAGATACATCGGCGTCTCGGGCACGCGGACGCGATGCCGCTTCGTCGAGACGGTCGAATGCAGATAGGTCAGCGTCTCGCCGTCATCGAGCCAGGCGCATTCCGGCATGAAGGCGTCGACGAGTTGGAGGATGCGATCGGTGCGGTCGGCGAAGCCGCGCAGGATCTCATGCGCATCGACACCGGCGTGATCGCGCCCCTCGTAGAGCCAGGTCTCCGCGCGTGCGGCGTCCTCGGCGGGCGGCAGATAGAGGAAGGTCAGGAAGTAGCTGGACTCGAAATGCGCGCCGGCTTCCTCGAAGTCGGCCTTGCGTTCGGCGTCGACCAGGCCGGAGGCGCTGTCGGCGAACATGCTGGCGGGATAGGTCGCGGCGCCGTGCCGCTGCGCCTCGACGAAGATGGCCCAGCCTGACCCGAGACGACGGAAGGCGTTATTCAGCCGACCGGCGACCGCGACCAGCTCGGCCGGGACGGCGCTGTCGAGGTCGGGGCCTCGGAAGCGCGCGGTGCGCTGGAGGCTGCCATCCTTGTTCAGCACCACGCCTTCGCCGACCAGCGCAACCCAAGGGAGGTAGTCGGCGAGCCGGGTGTTGCGGTTGCGATATTCGGCGAGGTTCATCATCGGCGTCGCTCCTCAGACGGACAGGTGGCCGGGGATGCGCAGATGCTTGCGCACGACATCGACGAACTGCGGATCGCGCTTGGCTGCCCAGACGGCCGCGAAGTGGCCGAGAGCCCAGAGGCCGAGACCGACCAGCCAGAGGCGCAGGCCGAGGCCGAGCGCTGCCGCCAGCGTGCCGTTGAGGATGGCGAGCGAGCGCGGCGCGCCGCCGAGCAGGATGTGCTCGGTCAGCGCCCGATGGACCGGGACTGAGAAGCCTGCCAGCTCGCCATGATGATCCGCGCCGTTGGCCATCAGACGAGCGCCCCGCCGCCGAACGAGAAGAACGACAGGAAGAAGCTGGACGCGGCGAAGGCGATCGACAGGCCGAAGACGATCTGGATCAGCTTGCGGGCACCGCCGGAAGTGTCGCCGAAGGCCAGCGTCAGGCCGGTGATGATGATGATCATCACCGCGATGATCTTGGCGACCGGCCCCTCGATCGACTCGAGGATGGATTGCAGCGGTGCTTCCCAGGGCATGGAGGAACCGGACGCGTGCGCGGCGGGCGCCATCGCCAGCGAGACGAAGGCGACGGACACCGCCGTAGCGATATGCCGGCGGATGCGCCGGGCGTGCTTAATCATGACGGGTCTCCTGTAAGGGGCTGGGTTGCGGGGGTGACGCGGTAGTCGCCGCCGGGGCCGAGCCCCTCGATGCGGGCGAGTTCGGCGAGGTGGCGCGATGCGCCACGGCCGGACAGCACGGCGATGAGATCAATCGTCTCCGCGATCAGCGCGCGCGGGACGGTGACGACTGCTTCCTGGATTAGCTGCTCCATGCGACGAAGCGCGCCGATGGCGGTGCCGGCGTGGATGGTGCCGACTCCACCGGGGTGGCCGGTGCCCCAGGCTTTCAGCAGATCGAGCGCCTCGGCCCCGCGCACCTCGCCGATCGGGATGCGGTCTGGGCGGAGGCGAAGCGAAGAGCGGACGAGATCGGAAAGTGAGGCGATGCCATCCTTCGTCCGCATGGCGACAAGATTGGGCGCGGCGCATTGCAGTTCGCGCGTGTCCTCGATGAGCACGACGCGGTCGGAGGTCTTCGCGACTTCGGCCAGCAGCGCGTTGGTGAGGGTCGTCTTGCCGGTGGATGTGCCGCCGGCAACGAGGATGTTACGGCGGTCGGCGACGGCCTGGCGCAGCGTCTCGGCCTGACCTGCGGCCATGATGCCGGCGGCGACATAATCGTCGAGAGTGAACACGGCGACAGCGGGCTTGCGGATTGCGAAGGCTGGCGCTGACACCACGGGGGGCAGCAGCCCCTCGAATCTTTCCCCCGTCTCGGGAAGCTCGGCCGACACACGCGGGGCTCCGGGATGAACCTCGGCGCCGACATGATGGGCGACGAGACGGATGATCCGCTCGCCGTCTGAAGGCGACAGCAGCTCACCCGTATCGGAAAGCCCTTCGGAAAGCCGGTCGACCCAGAGCCGCCCATCGGGATTGAGCATCACCTCGACGATCGCGGGATCTTCCAGAAAGCGGGCGATCGCCGGCCCGAGGGCCGTGCGCAGCATGCGGGCACCGCGAAGGAGCGCTTCCGATTTCTGTTGAGTTGCCGCCACGTCGTCCCCGTTCTCTTGCGGGACCGCGACATGCGGCCCTGGATCGGGGATGAGTAGAAGAGGCAGAAATTAGGGCCTGACAACAACCGTGCTGTGGTCGTCGTACTGTGGCGTACAAATACAGGGAAACGGCGGAACGCAGGAATACTTGTGGTAGGCGCGGTCGTGATTAGTCCGTGTCGCGCGCGGGCGCGATGTCTTCCGAAATCTCCTGGCGAAGCTTCGGCCCGTGAGCGAGTCGCCGGCCGAGGGCGGTGACGAACGCCTCGTAGCGCTCGCCTGCTTTCGAGCGCGCCGCAGCCTGTGCGGGCTCCGGCAGCGGCGGGTTTGTCGTCAGCCAGAAGCGGATGAACACGGCCAGCGTTTCGACGCTGATTCCGAGATCGCGCTCCATCCGCGCCATTCGCCGGTCGATCTGGTCGAGCCGCTTCGTCGTCGCAGCCTCCTGCCGTTCGGCAGCATCAGGCGACAGGAAGGAGGCGATGCCGGCTTCCGCGATCAGCGAGAGGGATTGATCACGACGGCCCGCGTGCGCGGCGAGCGCCTTCATGACCTCCGGTTCGAGATATACAGACAGGCGCTGCTTTTTGGGGGGCTTCGCCATTGTGCCTCCTAAAGATCGATGCCGTCGCCGGGATCAAGCGACGCCTGCCGCGCCACCTGGCGCATCGTCTGGTTCATGCGCGAGAGACGTGCGGCGTCCTCATCGGCGTCGTCGCGAGGATCGATCTCGAACTCGTTTTCGATGGGTTGCTTAGGCTCAACGGGTTTTGAGCGACTTAGCTCCGGCTGGTGCCGGCGCTCGGAGTCGGTCGTATCCTCGTCCTCCGATCCGTCGCCGCTGGTGGCCATCGCGACCGCAGGCGTCGCGGGAAGTGGCAGCGTGCTCCAGTCGTCCGGCCGAGCCGTTGCCGGTTTCACGAGGTTCGGCGGTGGCAGGATGCGTTCCTGAAACCGGCGATCCTCATAGTATCGCGCCTTCTTCGCGCGGATCGGCGGGGTGCCGGCGACCATGACGATTTCGTCGGACGGCGGGAGCTGCATGATCTCGCCGGGCGTCATCAGTTGCCGGGCTGTCTCCGAGCGCGAGACCATCATGTGACCGAGCCAGGGCGACAGGCGATGACCGGCATAGTTCTTCATCGCGCGCATCTCGGTCGCGGTGCCGAGCGCGTCGGAGACACGCTTGGCGGTCCGCTCGTCATTGGTCGCGAAGCTGACGCGGACATGGCAGTTGTCGAGGATCGAGTTGTTCGGCCCGTAGGCCTTCTCGATCTGGTTCAGCGACTGGGCGATGAGGAAGGCTTTGAGGCCGTAGCCGGCCATGAAGGCAAGCGCGCTCTCAAAGAAGTCGAGGCGGCCGAGGGCCGGGAATTCGTCGAGCATCAGGAGAAGCCGGTGGCGGTTGCCCTTCGCGTTCAGATCCTCCGTGAGCCGCCGGCCGATCTGATTGAGGATCAGACGGATCAGCGGCTTGGTGCGGTTGATGTCCGACGGCGGCACGACGAGATAGAGCGTCGTCGGATGCTTGCCGCCGACTATGTCGGTGATGCGCCAGTCGCAGCGGCGTGTGACTTCGGCGACGACGGGATCGCGATAGAGGCCGAGGAACGACATCGCGGTGGACAGCACGCCCGATCGCTCGTTGTCGGATTTGTTCAGCAACTCGCGGGCCGCGCTAGCGATTACCGGATGCGGGCCAGCCTCGCCGAGATGGGCGGTCCTCATCATGGCGGCGAGCGTCGAGTCGATCGGCCGCTTCGGGTCGGAGAGGAAGGCGGCGACGCCAGCAAGGGTCTTGTCGGCCTCGGCGTAGAGGACGTGCAGGATGGCGCCGACCAGCAGCGCGTGGCTGGTTTTTTCCCAGTGGTTCCTTTTCTCGAGCGAGCCTTCCGGGTCGACCAAAATGTCGGCGATGTTCTGGACGTCTCTAACCTCCCACTCGCCGCGGCGGACTTCGAGCAGAGGATTGTAGGCGGCCGACTTCGCGTTGGTAGGATCGAACAGCAGCACGCGGCCGTGCCGGGATCGAAAGCCTGCCGTCAGCGTCCAGTTCTCCCCCTTGATGTCGTGGACGATGGCGGAACCCGGCCAGGTCAGCAGTGATGGCACGACCAGGCCGACACCCTTGCCGGACCGGGTTGGCGCAAAGCACAGCACATGCTCGGGACCGTCATGGCGGAGATAGTCGCGCTCGAACTTTCCCAGGATGACGCCATCCGCGCCCAGCAGGCCGGCGGCACTCACTTCGCGAGCAGCGGCCCATCGGGCGGAGCCGAAGGTCTCGGCGTTCTTGGCTTCGCGCGCCCGCCAGACGGACATGCCGATCGCGACGGCGATGGAGATGAAGCCGCCGGACGCGGCGATATAGGCGCCCTCGATGAAGATCGGTGGGGCATAGGCATCGTAGAAATACCACCACCAGAAGAAGGCGGGCGGATAGTAGATCGGCCAGCCAGCCAGTTCGAACCACGGAAGTCCGAGCTGTGGCTGGAAGCCGAGCCGATAGGCCGTCCACTGCGTCGCTGCCCAGGTCGTCATGAGCACGATCAGGAAGACGGTGAGGATCTGGCCCCAGAGGATTTTGGTCGCCGACATGGCGGGCACTCCTTTCTTGATTGGGCTACATGCCGAGCCCGCGGTTGCGGCCGAAGCTCCAGTCGACGCCACCCGCGCCGCGCGACACGCCGGAGACGTGCTGGCCGATCTGACGTTCGAGGGACGGCGACCAGGGCACGAGCTGGAAGCCGAGGCCGTCGTCGATCATGGCGAAGCGGCCAGACGCGAGCGCAAAGCGCTGGCGATAGGTCCCCGCCACATACTCGCCCGTTGCGGCCTTCGAGAATTGTCGGCCGGTCTCGGCGGCGAGCTTCTCGCCGAGGGCGTCGACCTCGCGCTGCCGTAGCGTGTCGATCAGCCCGGGCGAGAAGCTGACGCCGCGCGTCTGCCGCTCGGCAAGGCCTTGGCCGACGAGATGGTCGGCCCGCCTGTCCATCGCGTGACGAACCTCAGCGCCGAAGCCGCCGCCGCCGAGCGGAACGGGATCGCGGGCGATCGCTTGCCGGTCGAGCCAGGTGGCGCCGGTGGCATGGACTTGCCTCTCGATGTCGAGATCGGAGCGGACGGCGAGCGCGACCCGTCTGCGTCCCTGCGCGTCGTCGAATTTGCGCAGCTCGACGATCGAGCCCGGCGCGCTATCGCCGGCCGCGTCGAGGTCGGGCAACTTGATGTGATGGGTTCGTCCGTCCGTGGCATCGACGATGGCATAGGCCGTGCCCTTCAGCTCATCGTCGAGACCACGATCGACCAGCCGGCCGACGACGGGATCGTTGAGGCTCTCGCCGGCCAGCACGTAGCTGGCGGCGCCGCGCTCGATACCGCGTTCCGTCAGGCCGCGATGAATGCGTTTGATGATGTCGCCACGCTCGCCCAGCTCGCGCAGCGTCGCCTCGGCGTTCTCCGATACGACCCATTGGCCGGGACCGACCTGATCGGCGAGGCCAAGCGTTTCCAGCTTCCGCAGCCGGCCGACCTTCATCGCATGGAATTCGTCCGGCTGGCGGTCGGGGTGCGGGGCAAGATCGACGACGCCGGTGCGGTAGCTGTCCCGCGCAAGCTGGCGGTCGAGGTTGGTCCAGCGCTCGGCCTCGATCTGGCGTTCGAGGTTTCGGCGGATCTCGTGATCGGTGCGCGGCCCCAGCTCCTGCGTGACAAGATCCTGCGCGCGGGCGCGCATGCCTTCCTTGATGTAGTCGCGCGAGATGACGAGGTCCTGGCCGTCATCGGTGCGCCCGCGCAGGATGATGTGGACGTGCGGATTATCCGTGTTCCAGTGATCGACACCGACCCAGTCGAGCTTCGTGCCGAGGTCTTTCTCCATCTGCCCCATCAGGTCGCGGGCATAGGTCTTGAGGTCGGACATCTCCGTCGCGTCCTCGGGCGAGACGATGAACCGGAAATGATGCCGATCATCCTGGGTCCGCTCGGCGAAGGCCTTGGGATCGGCGTCATCGGTCTCGGGACCGAACAGCCGCGCCTTCTCCCCATCCCGGGTGACACCCTCGCGCCGCAGGTAGCTGAGGTGGGCGGAAAGCGGCGCGGCCCGCGCGCTATGACGGACGACGCGCGTCTTGATGATGGTGTTGCGCGATCGGCTGGTGAGTAGCCGGTTGGCCTGAACGGTCGCGCGCTGCCCGCGCCCGAACCGCGAGCGGTTGCCCGAGCTGATCTTGCCGGAGCGCGAGACGCTGCCGCCGGCCCGCTGGGCGGCGGCGAGCGCCTGGGCGATGAAGGGCCGCGCCTGCTGCGCTCGGGTCGAGCGGATGCGGCCTGGCCGGATGCGGAAATCGTCCTCGCCGCTCATCGCCGAGGCCCCGCACATCGCGCAAACGCGCGAAAATCCTTGGCGAAATGGCAATTGCGCAGGCTGCGCCGATCAGGCGCACCTCGCGCAGATGCGCCATAAGCCCCTGAAAACACACGACCGCACCAAGCCGCACCTCGCGCGCTTTTATCTCGCCATCGTGCGGTTGTGTTGCCTGCTCCTCCTCCTCGGACCGCCATCCTTCCGCCAGAGCACGCTATTCCACGAAATGCTGCGAACACCGTCATCGCGGCCCTCCATCGCCGTTTCTAGCCACGAAGAGGCCTCCGGATTGTGGAGCGATGGCTGTGGCATCGCGCACCGGAGTTGCAGCGGGAGTGTCATTGGAAGTGCGATCGCCGGCCGTCGGAACAGCGGTGGCGGTGCGCTCGGACTGCACGATGAACAGCGGCGAGCGTGTCCAGGCGTTGGGATCGGCCGCCGCGACCGTGACGGGAGCAAGGGCATCTCCGCCGCCGATAATAGGTGCCAGCGCGGCGACATAGGCGCGCGTTTCGGCGGGCAACGGACGGCCGGCGAGATACTCTTCGTAGCGGCCGGGACCAGCATTGTAGGCTGCGAGAAATCCCGGCGAACCATAGCGGTCGTGCATCTCGCGGAGATAAGCCGCGCCCGCCAGAATGTTGTCGCGTGGATCGTAGGGATTCGCGCCGAGCCGGTGACGGGCGCGCAGATCGGTCCATGTGGCGGGCATGATCTGCATCAGTCCCATCGCGCCGGCTGACGAGATCGCTCGCACGTCGCCAGCGCTTTCGACGCGCATGACGGCGCGTATCCAGTGCTCGGGAACGCCGAACCGTTGCGCGGCCTCGGTGATGAATGTGGCGTAGGAATCGGCACGAGAGGGGCGCTCGGCCGACACGGTCTGCGCATTCGCGGTGGCGCAAAGCGGCGCGGAAAGCAGAAGGCCGGAAAGGAGAAGGAGGGCTGTGCGCCGGGCGGTGTTTGACCACCCGGCGACAGCTTTGGGGAGCGGGACCGACATCGTTCAGTCCCGCTCTGCGCGCTTGGGCGGCCGGTTCCAGTGCAAGCCCCAGGCGGACTTGTCGTCGGCGGATTGGAAGAGGTTGGCGCGGATCGGATGACCGAAGGTCGGATCATCGATCTGCAGCGAAACGTAGTCGCCGGCCTTCTCGCCGGTGCGCTTCCACCCTGCACCGATCTCCGCGCCGGTTTCGTTGTTCATGCTGTCGAGAACATGGACACGGAAGTCCGGCGCGTTCTCGGCATCGGACGGTTCAGCCGGAACGATGATGATGTCCTGGTACAATGACAGCGTCATCAGGTGGCCGATGAAGCCGTCATTTTCGCGCGTGAATTGACCGATAACGGACATGGGGCGTCTCCTTCATATTGCGGTGGCTAAGGTCATGGGCGTGCCGTCACCGCGTCGGCGCGCGCCAGACGAAGCGGTCATCGCCGTCCTCGTCAGTGTAGAGGGGGGTGGCCCGGCCGATGACCGAGCTGGCGGGGAGCGGGCCGAAGTAACGCCCGTCGAGACTGTCGCGGACCTGCCAGTTCATCAGGAACAGTTCGTCGTCGGCGATGACGCGGCATCCCTGCCAGATCGGGAGTTCGCGGCCCCGCCGGTCGCGGTCGAGCGCATCGCCGATGGCCTGGCCATCGACGGTGATCGTGTGGCCGGTTCGGCACACACGTTGACCGGGCAAGCCCGCGACTCGCTTCAGCAGCGGCACGCCGCGCGGCAGATATCCGCCATCGGCAAGGAACGTGGCGATTGGCTCCGGCGCCGCTACGGCGACGAGGTCGGTTGCTTCCAATCCGTCGCTGGCGCTGATCGCATAGAGGCCGATCGGCGTGCTCGCGGAGGCATTCCAGATGAGCTTCGGCGCGAACGACACGATCGACAGGATGCCCATCAGCATCACTGCGAAGTACGTCGTCATGACGTATCCAAAGCGGCTCATGGCATGATCCTCCGGCGCAGGAGGAAGGCGCGATGCTGCTGTGCGTCGTAGGCGCGCGGTGCTTCACCGACCGCCAGACGGTTGTGGACGTGCCGCCAGTGATCGGGCGAAACGTCGATCGCACCGATGCCCCGCGCCTCGATGGCATCAATGAGCTGGAGGACGCGCTCGACCTTCGGCCAGCCATCGGCGCGCAAAAGGATGTCGCCGCCGGGGCGCACGAATGGCAGGGTCTGGCAGCGCTCGCCCGCACCGACGGCGCGCACGATGTCGAGCCGAGAAAGTGCGGTGCCGTAGTCGTTGGAGGTCCAGCGAACGAAGGCGAAAACGCTGTCCGGCGCGAACGACACGACGCGCTGGCGGCGGTCGAGAATCTGTTCGGCGGTCTCGCGACCGAACCTGATCCAGAATTCGATCTTCTTCTCGACCCACGTCAACTCGACATGGGTCAGAGCATCGGCCGCGAGCGCGGGCGGCAAGCCGCTGCGCAGCGACGGATCGGCGACACCGATCATCGTGGCTCTCCTTCGCTGGTGGGAAATTCTCGTTCGAACAGGGCGCGCAGCATGTCGGCGACCGTCTGCCCGCGCTGGAATGCGGCGATCTTGATCCGGCCGCGCATGTCGGCGGTGACGTCGATCGTCAGCCTGGCGGTGAAGTCGGCGGCGGGATCCGTGCGTGGCGATGGACGGTCCGGCGCCTTGATCCAGCTTTCCGGATCGGCCGGTCGGGACGCGAAGCTGCGTTTGGAGGACCGCTCGCTCATGCGCCGATCCTCGTGACTTCGGCGGCGAGCGCGGCGATCTCCCGCGCGGCGGGCGATGTCTCGTCCTGCTCGGCCGCGAGCCGTCCGGTCTGCACGACATCGGCGAAGGCGATGCGCTGACCGATGGTAGTGAGGAGCGGCGGGGGATCATGCTCCGCGAGCGTCTCGGCGGTTTCGCGGGCGAGGATCGTGCGGGCGGCACAGCGGTTCAGTACGAACCGCGCCTTGAGGTCCGGTCGATAGATCCGCGCTTCGCTGAGCAGCGTCAGCATCTCGGCCGACGCCCAGCCGTCGAGCGGCGACGGCTGCACCGGGATCAGTACAAGATCGGCGGCGAGCAGCGCCGAACGCATCAGACCGGCGACACGCGGCGGTCCGTCGATGACGACATGATCGACGTCGCGCGCCAGCTCCGGCGCTTCGCGGTGGAGCGTGTCGCGGGCCAGGCCAACAACACCGAACAGCCGCTCCAATCCCTCCCGGCCGCGCTGCTGTGACCAGTCGAGCGCCGATCCCTGTGGGTCGGCGTCGATCAGCGTGACGCGCTGCCCGTGCCGAGCCCATTCACCGGCTAGGTGGAGGGCGAGCGTCGTCTTTCCGACGCCGCCCTTCTGGTTGAGGAACGCGACGATCATGACGGTCTCCCGGCGATCGGGGACTCGTCCACAGCGGTCGAAAAACGCGTTTGCGTTAGAAAGATTCCGTAGGAATCTAGGTTAGATAAGTTACGGTGCTCGCAAGCTGCTGATTCAGCGCGATGAATCGACGATTCCGGTCCCCGATAGCACGAGAGTCCGGTCCCCGATGGCACGATAGCGCCGGTCCCTGATAGCACGAGATGATTCACAGCTTATCCCCAGGTCGAGTTGTCGAGCGGCGACGGCGGCGCGGGATGCCGAGCGCGTCGGGATCGGTGGGTACGAAGGACAGGATTTCGGGGCCGCCGAGGCACTGCTCGATGGTCAGCCGATAGCCCGGCAGCGGCTGGCGGCGGACGATGTCGCGCAGGTCGTAGGCGAAATGCTTGAGCGGCGAGAGACTGCCGGACTTCGCGTGCAGATGCGGAAAGTCGAAGCTCCAGCCGTATTCCTGCTTGCCGCCATGCTTGCGCACGAGGCGGTAGAGCCAGCGCTCCAGGCCGCCGGTCAGCCTGAAATAGTTGCGGTCGATCGTGAGGACGAGCGCATCATCGAGGACAGCCGCGTAGAACCAGTCGGGTACGATCAGTTCGAGCCCGAGCGGGCGGCCGCGGTGATCGGCTCGCTCCTTCCATTCGTTGATCCAGGAGAAGCGGTGCATCCGCCGCTCGGTCGGCTGGCGGATTGAGGTCGCTATGGTGGTGGACTGGAGGCGGTCGAGCGCGGCCTTAAGCCGGTCGTAATCGCGCAGCGAGACACCGCGTCCAATGAAGTTCAGAATCTCGTAAGGCGTGGTCGCCATCAGGCGTGACGGGCGCAGGCCGACGTCACGGGCCTCGACGATTTGCGAGGCCGCCCAGATCAGAACGTCCGCGTCCCAGATCGTCGCCATGCCGTGCTCGGGCACGGCTTCGACACGGATTTTCACCGAACCCGCCTTGAAGTCGATCGGCGTCAGGCGCTTCGACTTGGCAAGCGAGAAGAACGGATAGGCCATGAGGTCCTGCGCGTCGCGCGGCGCGAGATCGCCGGGCAGCGCCCGGAACAGATCGAGCTGCGCACGCTCGTCGTGCTGTGTGTGACGGGACGACATGGCGTGTCGTCTCAGCGCGGCTGGCGGCCGGCGAAGCGGCGATCCGACGGCTCCTGCCGCTTGGCGGGGAGCACCGTGCCGCGCGGATCAGAGGTCGAATTGACGAGGCCGCGATCGGCCCACGTCTGGAGATCCTCTATGGCGTAGACGACTCGGCCGCCGAGCTTCCTGTAAGACGGGCCGGTGCCGTAGGTGCGGTGCTTCTCCAGTGTGCGCTCGGACAGTCCGAGGAAGCGAGCGGCCTCCTGCGTGCGCAGGTAGCGTGGCGGGATGCCGGCGGTCGTATCGGCCATTGTCGAGCCTCCGTGGTCTCATCGGGGGCCGCTGCCGTCAGGCGGCGGTTCGAGAGCACGGTGGCGTGAAGGCGGTGGGTCGGACGATGTCGGAGATAGGAATCTAGTTTCGACACGCCGCAGGCGGTCGATGGCGGGCTATGATCGGCGGGGTCGGCGCAGGAGGGAGCGGTAGCCGCCTTCAACGAGTTTCACGCCGTCGCGCGCCAGCCGGATCGTGATTTCGCGCAGCGCGTCCCCGGCCCAGGAGGCGGCGTCGATTTTATGACCAGGGAACAGAACCTGCCCGATCGATCGATATGTCGCGCCGGCACGACGTCCATCGACCGCACGCAGCATTTGGCGCGCGCGCTCGCGGCGTTGCGGCGTCATTCGAGGGTCGTTCGGGACGCGCTTGCCTTTGATCGCGCTCCAGAACCGGGTCAGCGCGGTCTGTCGATCCGGTGTGAGGTCATCGAACATGACCATCGCCGCGAGCGGGTTCTCGTCCTGCGGGTCTGCGAGCGTGACGTCATACTGCTCGCCGCGGATATCGAGCCTGAGATGAGCAGGGTCGTGCTGGAATATGGTACGGAGGCGTAACTCGTCGGCAGTGATGGAAAACCCTTCAGGGCGCGGACCTGCGGCGAACATTATTGCCGACGGATCGACTTGAGGGGTCCAAAAAATCTGCTGGGCATGAGCCGCGATGAGCGGGTCGGCGCCGAAATCGCAACCCCCATAGGTTCGCAAATTCTTCGGCCGTTTCGAGTGAGAGTCGGCCGCTGGACACAAGCTCCCGATAGGCTTTCCGGTAGTCGGGGTTTCGGCGCAGAAATTCCCAGGCAAGGTCACCCGGAGTTAGATTGTCGATATAGTTGTAGGCGGTCTCAGACCGCCAACTTTCATCTTCGGACATCCTCCACCGCCTCCGCGAAATTATGACGCAACGCGAGTCAAGCAGCGGTCACGATCCCAAGTTGAGCGTGGCGTGGGAAGAACGAAGTCGGATCAACGTGATGCAGGTTCTGCATCACCTCAATGGAGGCGGGGGCCGAGAAGCTCGCAAAAGCCGTTCTCGGTCATCCATTTCGCGCGAGCGAGGTGGGCGGCATGAATTTTCGCTGCACGGTTGGGGTCCGCTGCGGGATCGAGGCCGAAGAGAAGCTCGACGACTTCCTCCCACGTCGCACCGTCCGCCTCGGCGTCGAGCAGCCTCAGGTACAGCTTCAGATGCGCCTGGTCATAGGCGGTGAGCGCCGCGCCGAGCGGCGGTTCGTCCAGATATTCTGCGTTGGTCACAATGAGCCCCACGAGTCATTCGTATCCAATTTGGAGCAGTTTGTTAACCGTAATGATATCCCGCGCCACACCGCCGCGGTTTGACGCAAAATCAGGATGGTCGGGCGGGTTCGCCCGAAAAAGTCGTCAAGGGTTGTCCTTGTCACCAACCAGCATCACTCCCACGCTTTGGCCGGAGTTGAGCAGGACGATGCCACCGCCTTCAAAGGCTCGACGGACCTGATCGCGTGTTGATTCATACACCTCGAGCCCGCTGTCGGATTCAAGGCGCTTCAACGCGGTCAGTGATACCCGGGCCTTGTCAGCGAGCGTCTCCTGTGTCCAGCCGAGCAACGCGCGTGCGGCCCGTGATTGTCGGGCGGTGATCATGCATGATCACCTCCCACTCGGACCTACGCGTACGCCAGAACTACGGCTATAATAGTCGTTCTTACTGGAAAAGACCAGCGGTTCTGGCTTTAGCGGGCGCGATTCCGGTGTCCAGAACCAGAGGTGATTCGTTCCACCGTCAGGCGTTTGGCCCCGCCCGGATTGTCCGGGCGGGGCGTCGCGCTGGCCTTACTCGCTGTTGCGGCGGCCGCTAGGGCGGGACCAGATGAGGCTGAAGCCTTCGCCTTCCTCGTCGTCGAAGAGGTTGGCGTAGATCGGGGCATTGAAGCTGGGATCGTCGAGCTTCAGGCCCAGATAGGCGCGCCCCTCGTTGGAGGTCTTGGACCAGGCGGCGCCGATCTCGGCGCGGCCGACGAAGACGCGGTGGCTGGGGGCGTTCTCTCCGGTAGCGCGGGCCTCGGAGACGATGCGGACGTTCTTGGTCTGCAGGCTGAGGGTGACGATTTCGCCGGTGTACTCGTTGTTGCCGGTCTTCTTGAAGGTGCCGATGGTCGCCATGGTAGTTCTCCTTGAACTCTGTTCCGAGCCCGCACCATTGCGGCCTCGATGGCGATCGACAGGCCGGAGGCGATTGACGGCGCACCCCGCAGGGGCCTGACAGCAAAGGAGGGGCTTTCTTGGCTCGCGAGGAATGACGGCGCAGCCGGCAGGGGAAGAAAGTTTCGACGCCGCTGTTGCGGCATAGGCGATCGAGGCGCAGCCGACCTTCGGCCAGATCAGCCCATTGAAGAGGCCGTTTTGGAGCGGTCGACCTGACAGAGACGGCATCACAGGAGAACGCGGCGACCACCCCGGACCGATGGACCGTGACGACGCCTGACACCGCGGTTCAAACCAGCTCCGGCGGACGCTCCGTTCCGCCGGCTCCTGCCCGTCACCCACGCGATCGCCCCCTCTCAGCACTCGCACCGTCGTTGGGCGCGCCGTCAGGGCATTGCCCCCACCACCGTCACCGAGGGCATGGCGCGTCAGTTGGGTTAGCCGTTGATCCGATCAACGCGATTGCGAACGACCCTGCCGACGAAGAGCGCGACACGTAAGACATCAACCCACCGTCCTGCCGCCGCCGGCAACGATGTCAGGCGCGCGCGACGTTCTGCCCGGTTGGCCCGGGCGCGGCCATTGCTGTCACCCGAATCAGCGCCGTGACACCAACGGCGACTGCGCCGATGACGGAGAAGATGATCTGCCAGGTGTCGGAGGGCATGGTGTGTTTCACGATGCCATGTGTCGCATGGTAGCCGGCGAGCGCCGCAGGCGCGACGAAGGCGAGTGCGATCGCGAGCCGTATCCAGAGCGGACGGATGAAGGCGAGCAGGAACTGCCCGAGGCCGAGCGTCAGTGCGGCGGCGGCGAGGCCGACGAGGATTGCCCCGAGCCAACCGGCGCCGGTCTGGAAGGCCCAAGTCCCGGCACTGACGCCCGCGAAGAACGGAAGCGCGAAGACAGCCAGTGTGAATAGAAGCCAGCACAGGGCGCCGATCGCCACGATGCTGGAGAGGATGCCGATGAAAACCATGGTGGTGTTCTCCGTGAGATAGAGGTCTGACGGTCGCGCCTCCACCACCACCACGGCGCGTTGCCAGTATAGCCGAAGAGAAGGCGGGACGGGAGCGGAAATCCCGTAGGATTCCCGCTTGCAGTCGCGACGCCTTGCCCGCGGTCAGCGGGCGAAGGGATCGATCTCGTGAACGATGGCGGCGAGTTCGCCGTCATATTCGCCGGCCGGCATGACGCCCATGGTGCCGTCGCCGGCCTGGAAGATGACGATGGTGACCATGAGACTGGTAGCGAGGCTGAAGGCGAAGGCGTGAGCTTGATTGAGGGACATCTGACCGGCTCCTGTCTTGGAGGCGGGAGACCATCTCCCGCGCGACAGGCGCCCGATGTGTCCGGCCGATGGCCGCGATCACCGCGCAGGCGAAGCCGGAGCGGCGGCACGCTTTGCGTAGTCCGACCCTTTACGGGTTGATGGCGTCAGGCCAGCGGCTGGACCAAGGATCAGCGCATTGGAAGCGGGGGATGGTTTTCCGCCATGACCGGGGCCACCATGGAAACGCCCGTTCAATGCTTTCGCGCCAAAGCATCGCCGCCATGCTGCCGGTCGTGATGCTGCCGACATGGCCGGGTATGATCATGCAAAGCGCAGTTGTCGAAGAGAATGCCCATGCCGAAGGTGCCTGAGAAGACCGACTTCCCCGTCAGCCAGGTGCGGCGCTATCTGGAGCCCGGTCCGATCGTGCTGGTGTCATCAAAGTGGCAGGGCGCGACCAACATCATGACGCTCGGTTGGCACACGATCCTGGAATTCTCGCCGTCTCTGGTCGGCCTGATGATCTCCGGCGGCAATCACAGCCACCACATGATCCGCGAAAGCCGGGAATGCGTGGTGAACCTGCCGACGACGGCGCTGACCGATACCGTGGTGGGGATCGGCAACACGTCGGGGGCCGAGATCGACAAGTTCGCCAAGTTCAATCTCACGCGGCAAGAGGCGAGCAAGGTCGATGCGCCGTTGATCGGCGAATGCCATGCCAGCTTCGAATGCCGCCTTCACGACGACGCGCTGGTCGACAAGTACAATTTCTTCATCTTCGAGGTGGTGAAGGTGCATGTCGCCACGTCGCCAAAGCATCCCGAGACGCTGCATTACACCGGCGATGGCGTGTTCGTGGTGTCCGGCAAGGTCATCAGCCGCAGATCGCTGTTTCGACCCGAGATGCTGTGAGAGGCAGCGCTCACGCGCCACCTCCCTTCGGGCGGAAGTCGAACAGCGGGATGCCGAGCTTCCTCGCCTTGTCGGCGAGATTGTCCTGAATGCCGGTGCCAGGGAAGACGATGACCCCGATCGGCAGGACGTCCAGCACCTGATCGTTGCGCTTGAACGGTGCGGCCTTGGCGTGTTTCGTCCAGTCGGGGGCGAAGCCGACCTGCGGCACCTTGCGGGCGTCGGCCCATTTGGCCGCGATCTTCTCGGCGCCCTTCGGCGACTTGCCGTGCAGCAGCACCATGTCGGGGTGCTTGGCGTGGACCTGATCGAGCTTGGCCCAGATCAGGTGGTGATCGTTGAAGTCGAGCCCACCGGTAAAGGCGATCTTTGCACCGGCAGGTAGTAGCACCTGATTGTCGGCGCGCTTCTTGGCGGCGAGGAAGTCGCGGCTGTCGATCATCGCCGAGGTCAGGTTGCGGTGGTTGACCATCGATCCGCTGCGCGGTCGCCAGTTCGATCCGGTGTGGCGCTCGTAGTGCTCGGCGGCCTGGTCGCGCATCAGCTCGAAGGCGTTGCGGCGTTCGATCATGGTCTGGCCCTCGGCCGTCAGGCGTTCCAGCTCGACGGCCTTCACTTCGCTGCCGTCCTGTTCGCGCTGGCCGCGGCGCTGCGCCTGCTCGTTGTCGTCCAGCTCGCGCTCGATCCGGTCGGTGGCTCGGTGGAAGACGTTGACCGTCGACCAGAGGAGATCGTCGAGGTCGGGCTCGAGGCGGGTGTCCTCAAGGGTGACGATCAGGGCGTCAAAGATGTCGGCGATGGCGCCGGCGACATGGTCGCCTTCCGGAAGCGGTCGGGGATCGGGTTCATCCGTGAAGGGACGGTAGCCGTAAAGCTGGAGTTCGCTGAGGACATGGTCGGTGGGTGAAGAGGCGTGGTGCGGTTCGTAGTCGTCGTGCTCGCTCATCGGGATGCTCCGTCGGTTCGACCGCGACCCTCGCGGCCTTCATGGCGACGAAAGCCGGCGGGCGGGCCGGACCTGCACCCGCAGCGAGGCGGAGGGCCGGAGCACAGCGGAGGATGACGAAGGCGGGCTATTTTGCCTCGCGATGGAAAGGCCCGCAGGGCCGCCGGAAAATAGTCCGCCGCAGGCATTGCGGGTCCAGGCCGTTTGCTGGCCGATCGCCCTCTCGAAGGCCGGGGCGCGGTTCTCTCCGACATCAAGATCATCCGAGCGACGCCGACGACGGCGCTCCCGCCGTCTGCATTCTCCTGTCGGCCTATGCCGCCAGCGCCATGAAGCGTGCGACGTCCTGGGGCGCGATCTGCACCCGGGCCGCTGCCCGGAGGCTGTCCAGACCAGCCAGGCGGAGATCCTCGTTGAAGTCGCCCAGGCGCGGAGACACCACGACCGCCTCGATCCCGGCGGCGTTCGCCCGTTCGATCAAGGTCGTCATCGCACCGTCGCCGGCCGGATCATTGTCGCGGGCGATGTAGAGCCGGCGCAGCGTGTCGGGGAACAGGATGGCCGAGAGATGCGCCGCCGAGAGCGCCGCCGCCATCGGCATAGTGGGCAGCGCCATTCTGAGCGACAGCATCGTCTCTATGCCTTCGCCCGCCGCCATCACTTCGCCCGCCACACCGAAGCGAACGGCGTGTCCCAGGAGGTCGCCCATCGCCCGTCTCGGTGTGTCGATCGGGGCCTTGTCCGAGCCGTCAGGGGCGAGCCAGGTGCGATGCGCGCCGGTCTGATGCTCGGCGAGATCGGTGACCGATGCGATCATCGCCGGCCAGGTCTCCGTCGGGGAATACTCGTCGGGCCGATAATAGCACCTGGGATGAAAACGCAGGCTTCCGGTTCCGTGCAAAGCCGTAATCGCACGGTTCCGTAGATACGTTTCCACGACAGTGCCCAAAATCGGCTGCGACATCCCGACGAGCCGCCGCGCTGCTTCCGGCGATCCGATCGGCGCTGGTGCTTTGCGTTCGCCATCATGCCGGCGGTCCGGCTCGGGATGCGGCATCGACAGGAAGGCGCGCGCCTCATCGGCGACGTCCTTGAAGTCGACCAGGCCGCAGCTCTCGCGGATGACGTCGAGGAGATCGCCATGCTCGCCGGTGGCGGCGTCGGTCCATTTGCCGGCGGTGCCCTTGCCGGTTTCGCCGCCCTTTAGCCGCACGAACATCGAGCGGCCGGGCGTGTTGCGCACATCGCCGACCAGCCAATAGCGGCCCTCCCGATGACCGGCAGAGAGGTAGTGGCGGCACACCGCCTCGGCCTGCCGGCCGAGACGGATTGCCAGTTCGGAGGCGTCCTGCCGTGCCATCACGCCGCCTCCCGCTCGCCGATACGCTCGACGGGATAGCGCTCCAGCACCTTGGCGAGGATGGTCGCCCCGGTCGTATCGGTCGGCACAAACATTCGCAGCTTCCACGAGATGATTTCGTGGAATAGGCCATATGCCCGCAGGCGATCGCGCATGGCGTCGGTGAAGCCCGACAGTTCGATGCGGTTGGCGCCCATGACCCGGACGCGGCGAAGCTGGAGACCCTCGGTCAGATCGAGGATGGTCTTGCCGTCCATCAGCGCCATGAACGCGTAGTCGGGCGTCAGGGTTGACGTGCCAGCCGCGAGCGCGCCGGCCACCCATGCCGGGGAGACGCGGCGGCCAACGATGCGCTCGCCGTCATCTGTCTGGAGTCGATAGACCCGCGTCGACTCGTTCGGCAGCCGCTTCCAGATCGGCAGCAAGAGCCCGCTGACGACATGGATGGTGCTATCGGCATATTCCGGCACCTCGGCGGCCTCGGCATTCCAGGCCGCTGTGAAGACAGCCCGATCCGCGTCGACCCAATGGGTCTCGTCCATCATCTTGATGGGGATGTTGTGCGCCTCCATGGGCCGGATCAGCCGCACGCGCCGTTCGATCTCGCCATCGTCCAGCATGATGCTGGTGGTTGGTATCTGCACGGCGGCGCGGCCCGAACGCTCGTTGACCAGCAGCTTCGCGCCTGCGTCATCGAGATGGTCGAGCGCCTCGGCCAGCGTCACGGGACGGTTGCGCTGGCGCTGGTTGATGGTCAGCAGCCGGGCCTCGGCCCCGGTGCCAGGATGAACGTGGATCGTTCGGCGGTCGGTGACGATGAAGCTCTCGGCCTGCAGCGTCTCCAGCCCGACGTCGTAGCTGCCGGAAGCGATAGCGCCTTCGATCTTGGCGTTCAGCAGCCGCTCGAACGCCGTGAACAGGACGCCCTGAAGTTCGATGGTCAGCGCAAGCAGCCGGTTGAGAAAGGTGGTGATCGGCGGCAGTTCGTCCTTGATGCCGGTGGAATCCATCAGCGAGAGGCCGGTGGCATCCTCGAACATCTGGAGCGAGCAGCCGTCGACCTTGCCGCGCACCAGCAGCAGGTAGAGTTGCCGCAGGGCGTCGCGGGCGTAGTGGCTTTCCAGATTGTCTTCGGGCCGGAACAAGCCCTGGCCGCCGGTCTGGCGCTGGCCGCGCGTGATCGCGCCCAGGGTGTCGAGGCGGCGGGCGATGGTCGAGAGGAAGCGCTTTTCCGCCTTCACGTCGGTCGAGATTGGCCGGAACAGCGGCGGCTGCGCCTGGTTAGTCCGGTTGGTGCGGCCCAGGCCCTGAATGGCGGCGTCGGCCTTCCACCCCGGCTCCAGCAGGTAGTGGACGCGCAGTCGCTGGTTCCGCGCCGACAGGTCAGCATGGTAGCTGCGCCCGGTGCCGCCGGCGTCGGAGAAGATCAGGATGCGTTTTTGATCGTCCATGAACGCTTGGGTCTCGGCCAGATTGGCCGAGACGGCACGGTTCTCCACGGCGAGGCGGTCAATGCCGCCGGGACTGGTCTTGCGAACAATGCGCCGCGAACGTCCCGTCACCTCCGCTACGACATCGGTTCCGAAGCGCTGGACAATCTGGTCGAGCGCGCCGGGGACCGGTGGCAGCGAAGCGAGCCTCTCGATCAAACGGTCTCGACGGGCAACAGCGTCACGGCTCTCGACCGGCTGGCCGTCGCGAAACACCGGTCGCGACGACAGATTGCCCTCGCTGTCGGTGAACGGCTCGTAGAGCTGCACCGGAAAGGAATGGGCGAGGTAATCCAGAACGTATTCGCGCGGAGTGATGTCCACCCGGACGTCGTTCCATTCCTCGGTGGGGATTTCCGCCAGGCGGCGCTCCATCAGGGCTTCGCCGGTCGACACGATCTGGATCACGGCGGCATGGCCGTCGATCAGGTCCTGCTCGATCGAGCGGATCAGGGTTGGCGTCTTCATCGAGGTCAGCAGATGGCCGAAGAACCGCTGCTTGGCGGATTCGAAGGCTGAGCGCGCCGCGGACTTGGCCTGGCGGTTCAGCGTGCCGCCGTCGCCGGTGATGTTGGCGGCCTGCATCGCCGCGTCGAGATTGTTATGGATGACAGCGAAGGCGCCGGCATAGGCGTCGTAGATGCCGGTCTGCTCGGGGGTGAGCTGGTGCTCGACCAGTTCGTATTCGACGCCGTCGTAGGAGAGCGACCGGGCCGTGTAGAGCCCGAGCGAGCGCAGGTCGCGGGCCAGCACCTCCATCGCCGCCACGCCGCCGTCCTCGATCGCCTCGACGAATTCGGCGCGGGTCGAAAACGGGAAGTCCTCGCCGCCCCAGAGACCGAGGCGCTGGGCGTAGGCGAGATTGTGGACGGTGGTCGCGCCGGTCGCTGAGACATAGACGACACGCGCGTTCGGCAGGGCGTGCTGGAGCCGGAGGCCCGCACGGCCCTGCTGCGAGGCGGCGACGTCGCCGCGTTCGCCCTTTCCACCAGCGGCGTTCTGCATGGCGTGGCTCTCGTCGAAAATGATCACTCCATCGAAGTCGGAGCCCAACCATTCGACGATCTGCTTGACGCGGGAAAGCTTCTCGCCGCGATCGTCGGACCGTAGCGTGGCATAGGTGGTAAATAGGACGGCTTCCGAGAGCGTGATGTCCTTGCCCTGCGGGAAGCGCGACAGCGGCGTGACCAGCAGCCGCTCCATGCCGAGGGCGGACCAGTCGCGCTGGGCATCCTCCAGCAGCTTGTCGGATTTGGAGATCCACACCGCCTTGTGGCGGCCCTGCATCCAGTTGTCGAGGATGATGCCAGCCGACTGGCGACCCTTGCCAGCGCCGGTGCCGTCGCCAAGCATGAAGCCCCGGCGGAAGCGCACGGCGTTCGGCGCATCGTCGGGCGCGGCCGAGACGACGTCGAAGGCCTCATCGAGCGTCCATGATCCCGCGAGGAAGTCGGAATGCGCCTCGCCGGCGTAGATGACGGTTTCGAGCTGAGCATCGGAAAGAAGACCATCTGGGACGATGTTGGCGGGCAGCCGGGGCCGATAGCTGGGCTTCGGCGGCGCGACCGAGGCCATCGCCACGGATTGCACCAGCTTGGTCGGATGGGCCTGCGCCCCGGGAATAAGGATCGCCTGCAATCGGTATTCTTCATAAATTGCATCGGTGATCCGGCCGTCTTCGGCGGGCGTCCAGTCCACGGTTTCATAGGCGAGTTCGACGCCTTCGGGCTCGATGGACGCGGGCGTGGCGGGACGTGCAGCAGTGGTGCGCGCGAGATATCCGCGAACGGTCCGGGGCGTCGCGGCGGGTGCCAGGGCCGCCGCTGGCGGGAGGGCCGCAGTCTGGCGCGGTGGAACTTGCGCCTCGATCCAGCCGAGCAGCGTGGCGACGTCGGGCGCGGTGCCTGGCGAAGGGGGAAACGTAGCCTGATCGTCGGCCGGCAGCTTGTCGATGACTGTCAGCCGGGTGTCGATGGTCGTGCCGTGCTTGGCATAGACCGAGCCGTCCACAGCCGCTGTGAAGACGACGCGGCCACGCTCCTGAAGCCGGATGAAGGCCGCAGCCCAAGCCGGATGGTCGGGGCTGAAGTTGGCACCAGTGATCGCCACCAGCCGCCCGCCATCGGAGAGCCGGGCCAGCGCGGAAGCGACATGGCGATAGACTGTATCGGCCACGCGGCCGGTGACGTTTGCCATGGCAGAGAATGGCGGATTCATCAGCACGACGGAGGGGACGGATCCAGTCGCGAGATGATCATTGATCTGGGCAGCGTCGAAGCGCATGACGGCGACAGCCGGAAACAGCGCAGCGAGCAGATCAGCTCGGGTCTCGGCCAGCTCGTTGAGGAGGAGCGTTCCGCCTGATATCTCGGCCAGGATGGCGAGAAGACCCGTGCCAGCAGACGGCTCCAGCACGATGTCGCCAGCAGCAATGGAGGCGGCCGCCACGGCGGCGAGACCGAGCGGCGCCGGCGTCGAGAACTGCTGGAGCGCCTGCGATTCTTCCGAGCGCCGCGTATGCGTCGGCAGGAGTTCGGCGATCTTCGCGAGAGCGGAAAGCCGTGAAGCCGGAGACGCGGCCTTACGGAAAAGCGCCTTTCCGTATTTGCGCAGGAAGAGGACTGTCGCGACCTCGCACGCCTCATAGGCGGCCTTCCAGTTCCAGGCGCCGCTGGTGTCGGATGCGCCGAAGGCTTCTTCCATCGCTGCACGGAGGATCGCGGCGTCGATACGCTGGCCGCGCTCTAGATGATCGAGAAGCTGTAGCGCTACGTTGAGGATCGAGGACGCGGGGGTGACGGGCGCGGCCGGAAGGGCCACGGGAGACAGAATGTTCATGGAGGAACCTCGGGAGAGCGGAAGGGACAAACCCGGACGGCGCTCTCTCTCAACCGCCCGGACTCGACCCGTCCCGGCCGTCCTCTTCCTCTGATCAGCCGACATAAAAAAACGCCCGACCGTGAGGCCGGGCGCTGAGGGAGAGGGCAAATTTCAGTCGATCGCCTGGAAGATCTCGGCGGCTTCCAGATGGTCCGCGGCGTAGTCGTAGAGGCGGCCATATCCTTCCGACATCGCGTCGATCGGATATTTGAAGGAGAGATGGGAGAAGGCGAACAGCGTCGCGATGATGCCCGCGGCGTCGGCCGATACCTCGCCCTCATAGCCGTTAGTGTCGCAGACGATCTGAAAGCGGGGCTTAGAGGTCGGCGCGAGGTAGAGCGGCCTCCCGCCGCGCTCATAGAAGTCCCAGAGACCGCCACGATAATCGAGCGGGCTCAGGCGTTCCATCAGGTGATAGACGGTCATCTCCGCCACCAGGACGTGCTCACGGCCGAAGAGCAGCGGCAGGAAGCCCATCCGGCGACCCTCCGGTACGATTGCCACGGCGCGCGCCGCGGAATCGTCAGTGCTGGGGTTGGTGTCGGGCATGGGGGTTCTCCGGAGAGCGGATCGGGACGAACCGGCGGCGCTCTCTCTCGACCGGGCCGGCTCGAACCCGTCCCGGCAAACCTCTCGCTCTGACGCGCCGCATGAACGCCTGATCGCGCGGCCTTCCGAAGCGGGCCGCGCGCCACTACACTCCTTCATCCAACACATGGCGGACGGCGACCCTGGCGATCGGGGACGCATGTCCGCCCGACCAAGTGAGGTTCCGGAAGGAGACGGTGAGGAAGGGAAGTGTGATCGGCATCGTGCCGCGGGCTGCCTCGTTGTGGGCTTCGGGGCGGGCTTTGCGCTCCGCCCGGTGATCGCACCGGGCGACGCATCGGCCGCTGCGGTCGCGGGCGTGGCTCAGCCGACGGAAGAAGAGGCCATCGCAGCCGTCCGCCGCCATCGCCCCTTCACGGGGACGTCGCTCGCAAATGCGACACTCAAGCTCGGTGATTGCTCGCCGGGCGGTGTTGGACCCGGCGTGACGTGCATGACGCAGCTCACGATGGATGTGACCCGGGCGAACGCCACGCCCCAGAACCGACCGGTCGGCTTCGCGCGCGTCAACGGTCAATGGGAAGTGGCCGTCTGGTAGAATTCAGGCAGCTATTTCGCCACCCGTATTGGGCGGAAGGTAGGCGTCGTAAGGATTGCCATCTGCCAGATGGCCGAACGGCGTGAACATATAGTCGCCACCGTCACGGCCGACCGCACAGATGACATAGCGCGGCTCGCCGGTCGCGGCGTCCGTGCATTCCATCAGCGCCAGATCGCCGCTTTCCGCGGCGCGCAGCAGGGTTTGGAAATTGGCTCGCGCATGGTCGGGGATCATCGCGCACCTCTTTCGGCGAGCCAGCGGCCCGTGCTCATCCATTCGATCGTGTGGCCTGTGGAGAGATCGAGCAGATGGGCGCCGCCGGAGAAACCGTCGACGACAGGTTCCGAGGCGACGCCGGCCCACTGAAAGCCCCAGGTGCCGGTGAGCCCGAACGTCTCCGCGCAGCGGGTGACGAAGGTGATCAGCAACTGCGGATCGGCGGTCCCGGGGTCGCGAAGCCAAAGTCGCGTGGCGCCATGCTCGGGCGTCAGCGAGAGCAGGAACGGCTCGGCGGGCGGATCCTCGCGACCGTTCTCGGCCATCAGCGCGGTGTAGATGTCGAAGGCCCGCGCGACATTGGCGGCCGAGCCGACGTCGAGCAGGCAGGAGAAGCGGGTGAGAAAATCGGGCATGTCGGGCTCCTGAAACGAAAAGAGCCCGACGCTGGGCCGGGCTCGGGTGGATCGGGATCGTGGTTGAGAGGGGCTAGTAGCCGAATTGCCATGACGGCCACGATTGGCCGTCGTCGGCAGCCGCCGCGGCCTGGGTGAGGTATTCGGGATCGCGGTCGGCCACGGTGGGGTTGCGGACAGGCGTCTCGTCGATGACGGTCACGCGGGAAACGAGGCCATCCTCGACCTCGACGTGGACCGGCACGAAATACTGGAAGACGACACGCCGGATCGGCGCGGGGCTGAATTGCACCATGTGAACGCTCCTTCGATTGGGGGAGAGGTGCGGAGCGGCCGAAGCCGCCCCGCGAGCCACTCATTCGGCGGCTACGAGGTGACGGTCGTCATCCTCGCCATCGGCCGGCGATTCCGAGTCGTCGTCGGCGCTGAGGAAGTCGGGCAGCTCGGCCCCCTCGGCTTCGCTGCCGCCGTCCGCGCCCGCTGCAGAATCGCCGTCAACGCCAGCAAGCCGAAGCGGCTCAGGCAGCCAACCGCTATCGGCCAGGAGACGCTCGGCCTCCTTGGCCATGTCGCCCTTTTTCAGATGACCGATAAGCTCGGCCGCTCGCTCGCCGGCGCCTTCGCGGACGGCTTGGAGGATGCGCGGCTTGGTGACACGGTTGAGGTAGTTGCCGAAGGTCGGGCGCCAACCAGCCTCCACTATGTCGAGCCCGGTCGTCCGCGTCAGCCGGTCGGCCTGCGCGAGCCTCATGTCGAGCGTGTGCTGCGACACGCCGCCAGCGCTGTGCGGGTTCGGCCGCTCATAGAGCGCGTTGACCCCATAGCTGACGCAATGTGCCAGCAGCGCCATACGGCTGGCATCGTCGAGACCGGCGAGCCAATCCCACAGGGCGTCGTCGTCCTTCGGGATGTCAGTGGCCCAGGCGTCGTGACGCTCCTGCACGGCCCGCGCGGAGGGGCTGTCCTTCAGCGCCTCGTCCTGAACGGGGAAGAAGATGTGCTTCACCCCGGCCTCCATAGCGCCCGTGTACATGCGGGTCATGAAGTTGTCCGAGACGAGTTTGTGGAGAAGCGCCGTCATGGCGATGTGCGGGTTTTCAGCCACCGCGTTGCGCAGCGCGAGGGTGCGGTAGGCGGTCAGCTCGACGACGAGGCGTTCGGGCAACGGTTTGATGCTGTCGTCATCATCGTCCTCCTCCGGTTCGACAGGCCGGCCGCCGATAGTGATGACAGCGCGTTGCACCGAGGGGCTCGCGGTGCCGGCGGATTCGGTATCGGTCTCCGATCCTTCCTCACCATCGGTCCGGACCTGAGGCACATCCTCGGGCCGGACGAAGCCGCGATCGACCGAAAGCGATCCGTCGGCGTCGATGCTGACAAAGACGCCGGCGATGGCGATGTCGGCCGGATCGAAGTGCTCGGGGCGATCGTCGAACGCGGCCAGAGCCGTCTCGATCTCGCCCATGCGCTCGTCGACCTCATCGGGCAGTTCGTCGGCGTCCTGATATTCCGCTTCGAGCCTGGCCTGCTCGGCGGTGAGCGCCTCGATGGTCGCCTGTTCCTCCGCCGATAGATCGATCGGCGTGCCGGAGATTTCCTGCAGACCGCGCACGGCGTCGTAGGGGAAACTGACCGCGACCTCGATCCACTTCCAACCCTCGGCGGCGATCACCTCAGCCTCGGCCTTCAGCTTCTCGGCGACGAGGCGATCGAGAAGCCCGACGTCCTGCAGCCAGCCGCCATCGTCGGCCTGGAACAGGTCGCGCATGACGATGCCGCCAGCCGCCTCATAGGCTTCGAGGCCGAGGAAGACGGCACGCTTGTCGGAGGCGCGCACCGTGGTCTCGGTCAGCATGCGCCGGATCTGATAGGGCTCCTTCGACCAGGCGTCCTTGATCGCGTCCCAGACCTGGGTCTGACGCTCGTGGTCTTCGGAGACGGTGAAGGCCATGAGCTGCTCCAGCGTCATGCCGTCGTCGGCATAGACCTCGTGGAGGACGGGCGAGACGGCTGCGAGGCGCAGCCGCTGCTTGACCACGTTGACGGGGACGAAGAAAGCCGCAGCGATCTCCTCCTCGGTCATGCCTTTGGTCAGCATGTCGTGGAAGGCGCGGAACTGATCGAGCGGATGGAGCGGCGCGCGCTCGATATTCTCGGCCAGCGACACCTCTTCGGGGAGGATGGCGCCATCGCGATCACGGACCACGCAGGGCACTGGAGCGATCTTGGCGAGACGCTTCTGCTTCACCAGCAGTTCGAGCGCCCGGAAGCGGCGACCGCCGGCGGGCACCTCGAACATGCCGGTCTCCACGCCCTCGGCGTCAACGACGGGAAAGACGCTGAGACTCTGGATCAGGCCGCGACGAGCGATCGAGGCCGCAAGGTCCTCGATCGAGACGCCGGCCTTCACGCGCCGGACGTTGGACTGGCTGAGCACCAGCTTGTTGAAGGGGATGTCGCGCGAGGACGACAGGATGATCTTCTGAACGGCAGTAGCCATCGGGATTTACTCCGCGACGGGCGGCCGAGAGACTCTCTCTCAACCTCCAACCCGTCACGAAGCGAAGCGCCGCCCTCTTCCTCTAAAGGGGGCAGCGCAACGGACCGGCGAACCAGAAAGGCACGGAAGCGCAAAGCCGGAGATACGGAAAACCGCATCCCCGGCTTCGCGGAAATCAGGCGGCTCGATCGAGCAGCTTCTTCGCCTTGCCCTCCATGTCGAGGCGGGCGTCCTGATGGGGCTTGTCGCGCGCGACGGCGGTGATGCCCTGCACGAAATCGAAGATGGACTCCGGAGGGCGGCCTTCCTCGGCCAGCACTCTGTCGATGATCTTGCCAGTCTCGGCCTTGGAGAAGCCGCGCCGACGCAGGAAGTCGGTGCGGTCTTCGTCGGTCCTGGCGACGATCCGCTCGCGGGCGGCCCTGATGCCGTTGACGAACGGCAGGGGTGAGGAATTCGCGAAGTTCAGCAGCGCCGGGGCCGCCTCGTGCGCGAAGCGGTTGGCGGCATATTTGGAGTGGCGGATGGTGATTTCCTCGAAATTCTCCACGCCCCACAAATTGCGATTCTGGCAGACCGCCCGGAGATAGAAGCTCGCCATGCCGAGCGTCTTGGCGCCAACCTCGGAATTCCAACAATAGAATCCGCGGAAATAGAGATCCGGCGAGCCGTCAGGCAGGCGGCCAGCTTCGATCGGATTCAGGTCGTCGACCAGGAACAGGAAGACGTCGCGGTCGGAGGCATAGAGCGTGGTCGTATCCTTGGTGATGTCGACCCGCGGATTGTAGATGCCGGTCGACCAATCGAGCACGCCCGGCACCTTCCAGCGGGTGTCGCCCGTGCCATTGCCCGCGATACGCTGCACCGCCTCGACCAGTTCGTGGTCGAAGATCCGGCCGTAATCCGGGCCGGTGACGGCGCGCAGTTCGACGCGGCCAGTATCGGTTTCCAGCGTCTTGATCTGCTCGGCCCGACTGGAGGTCAGGCCGTATTGCAGGTTGATGGCGGCGAGCGCGGCCGGGAGCTGTCGCAAATAGGCGGCTGGTGCGCCGACCAGGCTGGCGAGCTGGCCGAAGGACCAGTGCGTCGGCGCGATTGACGCATCGGTGCCTGGCAGGATCAGCGCCAGCCGCTCCGAATCGTTGCGGTTCGCCTCGACGTGGATGAGCGCGCTTTCCACCACCCGCGTCCGGCTTCGTTCGGTGCGGTCGCGAACCGTGTGGGCCAGTTCCGACAGGGAGAGATAGCGCTCGTCGGCCGGACGCGAGAACCATTCCGACGAGACGCGGCCGATCCGCTCCCCCCGGCTGACATCGACCTTGTAACCGCCGTTTGTGTCGCGGCGGGCGTCGAGGACTGAATCTTGGGACATGGGAACAATCTCCATGACGGGCGCCGGAGACCTCTTCTCCAGTCCTCAACCCGTCACGGAAATCAGTCCACTCTCTCACTCTCAGCAGGGCGTTGCGGGGCAGCCGCCCCGCAGAAGGGGTCGGTCGAGACCAGCGGGCTCGGGCGCAGGGGAAGGCTTTCCCCTCAAGGTCTAGTCCGGAGTAGAGATGCCTACTCTGGGCACGTTTCATGTCGAGCAAGTCGGATAGTGAAGAATCGTGTATTGGAAGAGTTAGTGCGATCGCAAAGGAAAACAGGTGGGCGACGTTTCAACCGAGAAAGAAACTTTCCGGGTGCTCAGCTTAGATGGCGGAGGCGCAAAGGGCTTCTACACACTGGGCGCGCTGAAGGAGATTGAAGCGCTCGCGGGTTGTAGATTGTGCGAGAAATTCGACCTGATCTACGGGACTTCGACTGGCTCCATCATCGCCGCGCTACTAGGCCTTGGGAAATCGGTGGACGAAATTGAGGCGCTCTACCGCAAGCATGTGGTGACCGTCATGTCGGCTTGGCGCCCGAGCCAAAAGACCGCGGCACTCGATGCGCTCGCAGCAGATGTTTTCCGGGAGCTGCGTTTCGACGCCTTCAAGACGGACATCGGCATTGTTGGCACGAGATGGAAGGAGGAGCGTCCCATCATCTTCAAGACGAACCGGCGTCAGGCTTTTCGTGGCAAGGCGACGTTTGAGCCCGGCTTTGGTTGTACGATCGCCGACGCGGTGATCGGGTCGTGCTCGGCGTATCCATTCTTCGAGAAGAAATTTGTAACTACCTCCGCAGGTGAGAGGATCGAGGTCCGGGACGGCGGTTTTGTCGCGAACAATCCTACGCTCTACGCAATCGTTGACGCGATTGAATCGTTGGGGATCGCGAGGAGCGATGTTCGCGTGGTGAGCATCGGCGTTGGCGAATATCCGTCACCGAAGCTTCCGACCTGGAGCGTTCGAAAATGGGCAAGCAAGCTGCCGACGATGGTCTTCCTTCAAAAGACGATGGAGATCAGCGCCCAGTCGATGGATCAGTTGCGGCGCGTGATGTTTCGAGATGTTGCGACGGTTCGGGTTCACGCCCGATATACCCAGCCAGAGATGGCGACGGACATGTTGGAAGTCGATTTGGAAAAGCTTGGCTTGCTGTGGCAGCGCGGGCGCGATTGCGCGCGCGAGGCGGAGGAGGAACTGAAGGCGTATTTGGCTTAAACGGGGGGAATTATGGCGATCGCGGAAGCGCAACTCGAGACGTGGTCTCAGCAAGGCAAGACGGGCCAGTTCACGGACACCTATAATTCAATTAGGGGGAATCTTCTCGACGGGTCGGCCTTCTATCCGGTGAAGGACATAGAAGTTCACCTGCAGGGCTCTTACGGCAACGATACGAACGTGTGGGCGGACAGCGACGTGGACGTCGTCCTCTGCCACAATGGCGCGTTCTACTACGATATTTCCGCGATGAGCCAAGCCGAACAGGATGCCTTCAAGGGCGTCTTTTCAGCAAATGCCGCATACGGTTATAACGAGTTCAAAGGCGATGCCGAGAGGTACATCAATCAACTGTACAACGGTGTCGTTGCGGGCGGAAAGGCGCTGCATGTTCCGGGAAATAATGGTCGCCGCAACGCGGACATACTCATCTGCCAGCAATTCCGGCGTTACTATTCCTATCAATCCGGCGTTCACGGCTACCATTCCGGGGTAGCGTTTTACGTGAACGGATCACGGATCGAGAATTTTCCGAAGCAACACTCGGACAACTGCACCGCAAAGCATCAGGCCACGAACCAGAACTTCAAGCGTGTGGTCCGGATCTTCAAGAACATGCGCAACACGATGATCGGCAAGGGGTTGCTCGCCGACAAGATCGCGCCCTCATACTTCATCGAGGGGATGCTTTCGAATGTGCCGAACGACAAATTCGTGGGCAGCTATCAGGATATGTTCGTCGAGTGCTTCAATTGGGTCGTGAACGCGGATCGGACGAAGTTGACGACCGCGAGCCAACTCCATTGGCTCGTAAGGGATGGTTCCTCGGTCTGCTGGTCGACGGCTAGCTTCGATGACTTCACGGCAGCGCTCAAGGAATTTTGGGAGAGTTGACGAACAGCGCGTAGTCGGGATCGGGACGAGACAGGTCGAGGATTTCGGGATCAAAGGTGTAACCGACGAAGTCGCGGACGTGCGGAGGCAGTTTACAGGCGAAGACCTGGCGGCAGGTGCAGGTCAAAGCCTCGTTTCGTTAGGAACAGGAACCGGGTGACGGCTGCGATCGCTTCCCGGCCGATGGCCGCGCGTGGACGTGTTTGCGATGCTGTCGATCAGCGTTCGTTATTGTCGTCTTCATAGTTGGACCAATCGTCGGCAGGCGCATAATATTCTGCCGCGTCGTAGGTCTGGGTTTTCTTGTAGCGATCGCTGAGACCCACGACAGCGAGTCTTGAGAGACCGGCGATCTTGAGACCGCATGCGACGCATTCGAAGTGGGTCGGAAGATACTCTTGGGTTTCGATGATTTCGTCGTCGTCGAGCTTCTGTGTTGGAGCAGAAACTGGCTCCCCCAGGACAAGAGCCGCCGAGCCGCACGATGGGCAGTCGACTCGGTGGCCGTTCTGACGGGTGGCCCACACTGCGGCCTGGGTTTGTAGCGTCGAGCGGTCGTCATCGAGCTTGGCGTTCCAGACCTTTTTGTGCGCCTCTACATCGCCCTTTACGGCCTTCGCGCTTTCGTCGTCGGCTGCGTCGATAAGCTTTTTTGCAACCTCCGCTTCGTCTTCACCTACGAACTCTGGGAGCGTCACTCCCATTGATGTCAGGAGGATCGCACAAGTCTGATAAAAACGTGGCTGCCAAGTCGACCCCTTGACGCCGTCGAATGCCAGTTCGCCGGAGTGGAGTTCGGCATTGCGCTTGCCGGTATGTACGACCCCGAAGCTCTCATGCTCCTTGGTAAATTCCGGCAGGATGCCTGAAAGGCGCTTGAACACCTCACTGATTGGAATGGATCTTGGTGAGAACCTCTCTTCGAAGGGAGCGAACCCCAACGCGAACAGGAGATTTGATCCGTTTTTATCGGCCTCAGCTAGCAGCGCTGGGCTGACATTCGCCAAAGCTGCGCGAGCGAGGAATTCCAGGGAGAAGCTAGACCAGAGTGCGTATTCCCATTCATCGCTGTCATAGTCATCCATGTTTTGAATGTAGCGCTCGGCCTTCGCGTATAGCGCTTCTGGATGATATGTTGCCGGTGTTGCGCCCGGCTCGATAGTCTTCTTCATTTAAGTGCCCCCAAATATACCCTTTGTATTGAACGATCCTCGCGCCCGGGTGGGATCGGAGACCGAGCGTGCAACATGCGCCAGTTGTCGATGATCAGAGTATCGCCAGGATGGGCGAGCGCGATCGACAATGGGACGCTCTTAGCGAGCCAATCGCGGATCTGCGTGTCGGCCGCGTCGCCAATTCTGCTTGCTGGCCGAAGGAATATTTCATCCCACCGTAATAGGTCGGCGCCATCCGCAGATTCGAAAAGGTGAAGCAGCGCAAGGGTGCCGTCGCGTGGACGCCGCGGTTTGAAGATTGCCCGTGTGAGAGTGTCGCGGGAAACGGCATCGATGAGCGCGCGACCGTCAAACAGCAGCGTGGGGACGTCGTCATATCCCACTTGGCATCGCAGCAACAGATAGCGCGGGGGCCGGCGCCAGTGTGCAAGATCGGTATGGAACGGAAAGCTGCCCAAGCCGAAGTTCCCGCTATAGGTATTTGGAGCAGCGTCCTCGCGAGGCACCAGGGTTTGAACAAGGCCTCCTTCCCAGGGCGTCAACGGATCGCCAAAATCGCTGGCGACTTCGACAGTACCGATGCCCAAGCGATGCCGTGGAATGAAGGAGTAACCGTTTTCGGCAATTTTGCTTCTGAGATCGGACGCTGTCACTTTTGCAGTCCCTCAGATTGCGTTCTCGGCCTTCAGCAGATCCCGAACACGGGCGCCGAGCGGCGTGAGGATGTAGACGGTTCCGCGATAAGCGCCATCGGGGAAGTGTGTCTTCTTGGGGATTGCGAGGCGGCGGACTGCTTGGTCGTGGGCGAAGACGGTTTTCAGTGCTTTAGAAATCGCCCCCATGGCGTTTCTGAGGGCGGGATCGGCTTGGCCGGTTTGGTTGCTGAAGGTGTCGTGGCCACTGAGAAGCTTTTGGAGCGCTTCTCTCCGCAGGGGCTGGCTGGGTTTGGGACGAACTGCGTCTACGACCTTTTGTGCAAGTTTCGCCAGTTCGTCGTCACCTTGGTCCTTTGGGACCGCAATCGGGCTGAAAAGCTTGAGATTTTCGGGCTTAACGTACGGAGACAAGGCCTCAAGCGCGCCCTTCAGACTGTGATCTGGTATCTCTGCAATAAGCGTCGCCATAGCTCTTCTCATTAGATCTGACTAACGAGAAACCTAAGGGGGTCGCTTGCCGCTTTCAAGGCCGATCGTTAAAAATCATCGAAAATCCCGCGTCTTCACCTTGATCGAGTCGATGTGCAGATCGCGGACGTAGATGTCGCGTGTGCGCAGCCCCTTCGGTGCCAGACCGCGCGGATCGGGGGTCGGCGAGCCATGGTGGAATTCGTCACCGCGTCCATGCGGCAGCGGGAATGCGGCGTCGCGATCGCCGACACTGGCGAGGTCCGCCGAGATCAGTCAGGCGCTGGGCGACGAGATGCACGACTTCGCCCTCGCGCTGGATGCGGCCGCGCACGGCGAACATGCCGGCTGACAGTATGATGCGCCGGTTCGGGACGATTTAGCGCTGTCTGCTTTTCGGGAAAACGGGACCGAAACGCTTGGCCCTCGCGAGGCGCTCGGCGCTCTCCAGTCTGCGCCGCGGCGCATCGGCGTCCTGACGGCACCTCAAAGATTGCCGCATCGGGACAATCTGAGTTTGCTAATCGGGCGACGCGACGGGATCATCCATCGAGCACACGAAATCAGTGAGGCCGAACTGGACGATGGAATGCGCCACGCAAGGCGCTTCATCGAGCGGTTTGCGAAATCGCTGCTCGATCTGAATCTTCTGCAGTAGGCGATCGTAGGGCCAGGCTGGGTGCCTATGGATTCTGCAGTTTCCATAGGCGGTATTGCTCGCGCAGCTTCGCTTCTATCGCCATCAGTTGGGCGGGATAGTGGTATCCTTCGAAGCCACGCGCTGCAATATCGGTTGACAACTGGACTAGGCGCCAAGGTGTGTATTCGTGAAATGGGTTTAGACCGATGACATTGCCAAGAGACAGGTCAGCCGGCGCCGGCGCCGTCAAGAGCTTCGCAAACGTTGCGATTGCCGCGTTCATATCCCACCGGCAGACAAACAACGACAGTGCGCAGAGGGCAAGGAGTGGAATCGGCGGTCCCTTCCACCTGTAGGAATCAGGATTGATCGGACTGAACTTGATGCCAGCGTTCTTCGCGACAAAACCACAGAGCGTGAGCGCTGCGTCGTAGTGCGGCCGCAAGGCACTGACGTCGAAAACCTCCTGATCCTTGTGCTTCGTGGCCAGTTCCTGGGCCCGACGCCAATGCGGCGGCTCGACCGGCGTCTCCCTGAGAAGTTCAAACAGGGCAAGGTGCTCTTCTGTGAATTGGTACTTTGCCGCGGCTGCCCAATCGAAGCCTGGCATTTCTGCTTGGGCAGGATGGAAGGTCCAGCGTTGATAATGCGAGTGGCGCCGTAGGCATCGGGTCCATTCAATTTGCTCAGGTGTGACCGTCACCCGGACGCGGCTAGAGGCTTTCAGTTCGAAAAACCATTGGCGCATGGCGCGGATCGTCGACTGATCGAATAGCTTCTGCTCGATACCTTTGCACACAAGCTCTCTGATCAGTCGTGTTTCTGCAGATTTCTCAGACCCGAGATTCACGAGCCCGTCAGGTTGGGTGAGCACGCCATCGTCTTCGCCATAGAATTCACAGAAAGGATGATGCGCGTCGTTGCCGTCCTGCCCGACGAACCGGAAGTGAGATTGCCTGATCAGCTTTTGCGTTGCGCGGGCGCGAGCCGAACGCACGACATGAGCGCCGGTGCTGCCGCACGACGAACATCGAACGTCCGAGCGAATCCAGTCGCTCCATTTGGGATCTATTTCGGGAACCTGCTCGGCGGCAATGGGCTGCCTTCCGCTCAGCAACCATGCGAGTTGCTCGACGTCGATCTCGCGAGCGTAGTGTTGCGAGTAAGCAGTGGTTGCCATAAATCCTCCTAGAATGACCTTCTATGTTCGTTGGACGTGTTGCCATTTGTCTTGGCGCAATGCTTCCACCGAGTTGTTGTTCTGAGTGAGAAGCGCGCTCTACGCCGCAGGCGTGAAGCGGACGCTCGGCGATATAATTCTTATAGTTTTCGTCGCGCGCGTGAGCGCTACATACAAATCCTTGCCGCTCATTGCGTCGGTTGATGTCACGATGGCTCGGTCGAACTCCAAACCTTTCACCAAGAGCGTGCTTCCAATACTGCGGATTCCCAATCGGCGACCGGCGTGACGACTTCGATTTTGAACCTCCCAGATCGACGCGTGGAGGCTCGGGGGTTGGGTCTTCGTCGTGGTCTGGAGGGCCGATTGCATCGCAAAGTACATTTCGCGGCGGTAGATGCGGACGCCCGGCCGATCTCGCAGCGCCTGGAGGAAGGCGAGCATCGAGTCATCGCCACCGTCCTGGATGATCGCATCGGTGAGCTGCAAAAGATCGCCGAATTTAGCCTGGCCCAAGCGGCGGCCCTGTTGGCGGGCGTCAACGGCGCGCTGGAGTTCTGCCTTGTCGGCCCCGATCATACATTTGGCGGCGAAAGCCAGGAGCATCTTGAAACGCGCTTGTCCGACCGACCCATCAATGGCTCTGGCCGCGGCGAAAAGCGTCTTGCAGCCGACCGCCTCGATATTGACGAACCCTTGCTGTGCGAGCTTCTGCGCCAGCGCCGATCGACGGTTTTCGCTAGTGCTGTCGCCGATGACTATGAGGTTTCCAAGCAGGTCATCGCGCATCGATTCGAGGCATTGCCGGACTACTGTAGCCTGCTGATGGCGCGGATCGGCGGGCAAGGCGGTCCAGGTTACGCAATTTGGACGATTGCTGAGATCAAGAATTTCGCCCTTCTGAAGCGCCAGCCGCACGGCTCGAAGCCATTCGGCGAGATCCTCGTTCCCGGCGTTCTTCCATCGCCATGGAGTTGCCAGTTCGGCTGCTTGTCCAAAGTTTGGAAAGACATCCTTCTCCCAGCTAACCGGCGTTTGGCCCCGGAAGTCGAAGATGGCCTGAAGCGGGTCGCCAAAAACGCACGTCGGCAAATGATTGGCGAGCCGTCGGATCACATCGTGCTGCTGCAGGGTGCAATCTTGGTACTCGTCAACGAAGCAGCCACCATATGAAGAATTGATCACCCCATCCACGGCGCCACTATCGAGTAGGCAGGCTCCGGCGGCATAAACTGCGTCCCACTCCGCCGTGGAGTTGGGGGCGGTCGAAAGGATGCCGGAGCGCCGAGGAAAGGAAGCCGCAAACCGGAGGCACCAGCCGGCGATCGTGTCGATGCGATACTTACCGCTAGGAATTTGAAGTTTCTTGAGGCGTCGCGTGAGCGCGTCGACGCCGGCATGCGTGTGCGTAAGAATGAGCCGGCGATGTTCGGACACGCCCACCGCACGGGCAATTTGCTCGGTTTTCCCGCAGCCAGCGGCCGCAATGATGCTCCCCCGTCGAACGCCGGCCGCCAATCGCGCAATATCTGCGTCTACCTCAGGAGCCATCGATCCATGTCCGCATGGCATCGAGCCCTTGGGCGAGTGGAGTTGCAGCCACGTTGGCCAAATGGGGGCCGACAACTGATGCCAACCCTTCGCCGCGTGAAATGTCCTTGAACCAACTCTTGTCGTTCGCGACCTTACCAATCAGCCGACGCAAATCCACGGTGTCGCGCTCCGGTCCCAGCTTGGCGGCGGAAACGGTCGGAAGGCCGGCGGCGTTCAAGGCATTGTCGAGGACGGCGATGACGCTGTCCTGTCCGACGCACTCGATTGCGAGGGCAATCAGTGCGCGTACTCCGGCCCAGGGTAGGTCGAGAAACAGCCGTTGCTCGGTCGAGCAGTTGTCAGGCCATTGCCAGAAGGCCGCGCCTTTGTCGGTCGCTCTGCGCAAGGCCTCCGCGTTTGGCGGCTGGTCGGAGTCCAGAAGAAGCCAGACCTCGTATCCAAGATCGCGAAGATGCTCGGCGATAAGTGGGGCCTTATCCTTGCCCCCGCCATCGATCGGGACCGCTCCCTGCAATGCGAACGAATCTCGGCCGCTAGTATGCCACCATCCATCTAGCCCGCGCATAAGGCCCTGTTCCGTTCGCCCCTCGCCAACAAGAACCTTGCGCGCGAGGAAGGCCTCAGGCGTTCCGCGAAGGTGACGCTGCGCCGTGTCGAGGTCTCTGGCCAGTCCCGAAACTGACGCCACGGTCGTCACACCCGCTGACGATCGAACGGCAAAAATATCCGAGGCGGTTAGCTCGCGGATGACGACTGGCGAGTGTGTCGTCACGAACATCTGCGGCTGGACGGCACCTTCCCCGCCCTTGGGCGTTTTCAGATACTTGAGCAGCCGGGCGACGCGATGCGGTTCCAGACCATGTTCGATTTCGTCGACGATAGCGATATGAGGCGGGCCGGCGTCGTGCTGAAGCGCGGACACGAGAAGGCGAGAGGACCCAGTTCCAAGTCGGCGGAGTGGAAGGTTGCCGTCATGCAATGCAATCCCGCCAGAGGTGATGCTGACCCCTTGAACGTCCAGTTCGGCTGTGAATTTCCCTCGGACGGGCACGGCGAATAGCTTGCTCAGCTCCTCTGCCCGGTCGACGGCTTTTTTGAAGATACCTTGATCGCCGGCCTTGAAGGCTGTGCGGGCCGCCCGGCCGGCTTCCGCCAGTTGAAGGCTATATCCCTCACCAGCCTCGCCGATGCGTGTCAGGACGGAGGTTCGGCCCCAGCCGAGATGTCGTTCGGCATACGGTCCCAAGCGATTGGTGCCCATCCGCTTGGCGTCTTTGTAACGTACGGTCGGTGGGTCCTTGTCGATGGCATCGATACGATCATTGTGGATCGACCATCGCGCCTCTAGCGATTGATCGATAACTACGGTGATGGATAGCGCGTCTTCCAAACCCGCGCCGGACTCGTCCTCGATTTTCGTAGCTGCCTGGTTCCAGCCCCGAAGGTGTAAACCGTATCGGTCCTCGGCTTTGAAGTCGCCGGGTAGCCCGGCCAACGTTACAGTGATCCGCAACGGCTTCTCGATATCGAGGTCGAAGAAGTCGCAATCATCGGCGAAGCTATACGAGCGGGGATTTAGACACAGCTCGATGGCATCGAGGATGGTCGTTTTTGTGGAGTCGCCGGGGCCGATCAGGCAGTTCATGCCCGCCGCAGGTGCCCAAACCAGAGATTTGATTCCACGGAAGTTCTGGACCTCCAGATAGACGATGCGCATTCCTGCCCCCAGGCCGCTGACGCAGATCGTCAGTCAAAGTTCTTTCTCATGCCAAATCGCTCACAAGGATCCTCGATCCGGGTAACTAGCGCCCACGGGCACCGCCGATCTGCGCGCCGATGCGCGGCCGACGAGCCGATTTCTGCGGTGCGGCACCGTCATCGCCGAGATGGTGAATTCGCAGAGCAGGACGCTCCGGCAGTTTGACGGTCAATTCGAGCTTACCCCCCACCGCCTCGACATAGCTGCGAAGCGTCGAGAGATACATGTCGGTCTGCTTCTCAATTTTAGAGACCGAAGGCTGCTTGATATTGAGCGCGGAGGCGATATCGGCCTGGGCCTTACCCGCTATCTGGCGCAACTCGCGCAGGCCTTCGACCTCCTGCTTGAGCTCCTGATAGCGCGTATCGATCGCGACCTGCTCCCCCGGAGGCAGCGTTGCGATGAAGTCGTTCAGGTTCCGGCCCATCTCACTTTCCCTTCTTTACGGCTTTCAGGCTTTCCAGATGCTCGGAAAACCGGAAATCCGCTTTTGCTATCAGCTTCCTATAGAAGCGTTTCTGGCTTCCGCCCGACTTGTCTCCTGCTACCAGCAGGATTGCTCTTCGTTCTGGATCGAAGGCGAAGGCTGCGCGCCATTCGCCGTCGGCCGCTTCGAACCGCAGCTCCTTCATATTGGCATGGCTAGACCCCTTGAGCGTATCGGCATGGGGCCGACCAAGCTGCGGGCCGTAATCCGACAGCAGCTTGGCAACCGCGAGCAACGCCTCGCGGACATCGCGCTCAAAGGCCAAAACCTCGCCCTCAAAGGCCGGGTGGATTTGGACTTCCCACTTCATATAGCCTCCGGGCTATGTCGGGTCAATGGGAAGGATGCGCGGAGCGGCCGGCGACGCCGTGGTCACGCGACGGCAACTTTCGGCCCAAACATCGAGATCATCGACCGCGTAGCGGACCCATTTTCCAAACTTGTGAAATACGGGTCCGCCACCCAGCGAGCGGTAGCATTCCAGCGTATGCCCTTCGAGGGCGAGGTAGCGGGCGGCCGCCTCGGTATCGACGAAGCGGATCGGGCCTGCGTCATCGACAAACCTCGCGCGACGCAGGATGTCCGCCGTAGGCCACCGGCGCCGCTGGTTGGCGTCCTTACGCATGGCTCGCCTCCTTTGGCTCGTCGTGCTTGGTGCCGGGCGGAACGGCGCGATTGTCGCCGGAGCGATGACGGAACGGCCGATAGTTTCCGAGCTTGGTGCGCGAACCATACTGGCCGTCCTCGTAGCCGAGGGGTTTGCCGGTCGCGGTCAACACCGGCTCGATAACCTCGACTTCGGGCGCAACCGAAGGCACTTCCACAACCGGCGCCCGCGTAGGTGTGGGAGGCGGGCTCGCCGAGTGACCGCCAAGCAGAGCCTGCCGTCGCTGGTTCACCGCCTCCGCTGCGGCTCGCACCGGGTCGTCCTCGGTGTGGACGTACTTCATGAACATAGTCACCGTCTTGTGGGCGGTGAGCGCCATGCCGACTTTCACCGGGATGCCGGAGTTTGCAATGTCGGTCGCCGAGCGATGCCGGATGCCGTGAGTTCCGATATGCGGGAGGCCTGCACGCTCAAGGATGCGTCGCCAGCCCTGATAATAGGTGTGCTTCGACATCGGCAGGTCGGGGTCGAAGACGGACGGGCAGACGAAAGGCGATTCCTCAAGGAGAGGAGCGGTCTCGAACAGCCGCTGCGCTTCGGCACTCATGGGTTTGGACATGCCGCCGGTCTTGCTGTCGGGCCAGACGACGCGCCGGTTGTCGTAATCGACCCACGACCATTCGAGCTGGATGATCTCCGACATGCGCGCCGCGAATTCGAACTGGAGCCGGATCGCGAGGAGGATGAAGGGATGCTCAAGGCCCTCCGCCTCGGCGCGCGCAAGGTAGGCGAAGAGCTTCTTCATCTCGCTGTCGGTGATCAGCCGGGTCTTTCCCCGTTCCGGGTACTTCGGGACGTGGCGGCATGGGTTCGACCCGTCGGCGCGCATGCCCCAGACCTCGGCCATGTTGAACATCTTCCGCACGGCCGCCAGGACGCGGTTCGCGTTCGTGGGCTTGTGCGACATCTTCTTCATCAGATTCGAGATGTCGGCGCGGGTGACGTCGGGCACCTTCAGTTGGCCGAGCACCGGGATAATGTAGCGCTTGCCGTAGCCGCGGTTCGAATGAACGGTGGACGGCTTGTTGCGGCTCTCCGAGTAGTCGGTGATGAAGCGGTCGAAGAGTTCTTTGACCGTGGGTGCCTGCCGAGCTGTGGCCCGCTCGGCGCTGGGATCGAGGCCGCGGCGAACCTCGGCCAGCCAGTCCTGAGCGATCCCGCGGGCCTGCTCGACGGTGATCTCGCCGTAGCGGCCAATAGCGGGCTTTCGGCGCTGCCCGTTATGGGCGACATAGGCCACCATGAAAATCTTGCGACCGGCCGGGGTGACCTTGACAAGGAAGCCGGGTATCGTCGTATCCCGGAGTTCGTAATCGCGCTCCTGCGGGGTTGCGGCGTCTACAGCGGTCTTGGTGAGTTTGATTTTGGGCATTCCTAACCTCCGATGAGGTCGGATTTCAGGTGCAACATAGGTGCACCTAGAAAGCCAACCGTGGCGTACATCCGGTTAGGTATGGGTGACTCGATATCCGAAAAAAGCTAGTGCTGACAGTCGGTTATCGGGAAAACGGATACCCCCGGATACACAAAGGATAGGGCATCTGGGGTCTCTCAAAATCGAGTTCCGCAAGGAGTGCTGGTTCGATCCCGGCTAGGGGCACCACTAACTATGGTGGAAAGCCAATAAATCAGCATCGTACCTGAAGGGACCCGCTACGCGGCCCGCAGGCAGGCTCTCATAGTATATCCCCTTCTTTCGTGATATATTAGTAATTGCTAATACTGATCGCGAGATTGGGAGGGTTGTGTGATGAAATTCAGGCTTAGTGTGACTGCGCTTTTCTTTACATGCGTACCACTGTCAACGACGCTATCTGCGACATTGCCGGAAGGTGCGACTGAGCTATCGTCTCAAGAAGTCCGCAGCATGTACGAGGGTAAGTCGTCTGACTGGAAAAGTGTCCGCATCTTCTTCGCTTCCGATGGCTCTGCGAAAATGGTGCGTAAAGACAAAAAGGCCTACGGCGAAGGCAACTGGAAAGTGTCTGGCAACAAGATGTGCCTGACCATTGAAACCGTTCAAGTGGCATCCGGAAAAAAGCAGAAGGTCGATGACTGCTACACGTGGCACAAATCGGGCGAGAAGTACTTTATGCGCTGGTCCGGCGATGAAGCGAAAGCGGACGCATATCGAGACAATGAGCCATCGCGACTTTCCAAGGGCGACAGGGTCTCGAAAGAATTCGCTGGATTGAAGAAATGACCTTGAGTGTCAGGGGGGCTCGGCCCCTCTGACAGATGACCAATGCGTTGACACTCCGTCTTGCGGGTATGGGGCCGCCACCAAAGATGGAAGTGCATATGCCGATCATGACGGGGCCGGCGTCAGAACTTGTAGGCGACCCCTAAGCGGAAGTCGTGCGACGACAGCGTGATGTTTGCATCATCGATACTGAAGAAGTCCGGCTGCGCGAAGCTTTTGGAGCCATAATCAGAATAGCGATACTCGGCGCGCAGAACCAAATTGTCGGTGGCCGCATATTCGGCGCCCAGGCCGACATTCCAGCCGACCATGGACTTGCTTTCTTCATAGTATACGAAGCCGGTACTATCCCTGACGAAATCGAAGTCGTATTTTGCCGCGGAAAGCCCGCCGGCGACATATGGCAGGAACCGACCCACTGCATAGCCGAGACGCGCACGAAGCGCGGCTGTGTACTTGATCTCAGCGCTTGCTGTCGGAACCGGGATTCCGCCTACCCACCAGTAGTCATTGGTTCCCTTGATGCCCGTGAAGTTCAGGTCACCGTCAACGCCCAGAACGACATTGTTGGACATCTGAAAATTGTAGCCCGCGTAGACGCCACCAAAGAAACCGTCAGGATCGTAGTTGACGTATTCGGTGGGGAAGTCCGTGTTTGTGTAGAGGGATTGACCCACGGCATACCCGGCCTGCACACCGACATACGCTCCCGACCAGTCGTAAGCCTGATCCTGCGCGGCAGCAGTTCCGGCACCAAGCGCCAGCGCGCTCGTGGCAAGCAATAGATGTCTCATAGGTTCCCTCAAGTACAATTGTCCATGGTGGTCGATAACACGCTTCCTGCAATCTGAAAAGTAACCGCCCTTGCCACAACAGCGCCGGCTATGGGTATCAACCTTTATTAGAGATGCCGGATACAAATGCTTTTCATTGCACCGCATATTGATCCATCCAGGCTCGATATTCTGAGAGTGCTCTTCCACCAGATTCTCTGTCAGGCGCCGCCGATCTGTCGCCTTTCCTTGGCGTAGCGCACCAGGGCCAGGAAGCGGTAGATGCCGTGGACGAACTTGCCATAGGGCATGGTGACGAAGAGGCTGAAGACGACGCCGAGGTGGAGGGCGAGCAGCAGGCCCATGGCGGGCGTGGCCCTCAGGACGAGCAGGAGCAGTCCCGTCAGGCTGGTCAGGAACAGCATGGCGAGGAAGGCAACGTCCATGCCGGTGCGCGAGCCGTCCTTGAGGACGGGGTCGCGCCGCCATTTCGCGTGAAGAAGGCCGGCAGGCCCGACGAGGAGACCGATGCCGCCGATCGTGCCGAGCACGACAGGGAGATCGTAGACCGGGTAGGGCGCTTCCATGCCGAGCACGTAGTGGTAGAGCGTCGCCGTGGACGTGGCGGCGAAGCAGAGCATGAAACCGTAGAAGGTCATGTGATGATAGAGGCGCCGGCGGTCGGTCGGGGTGTCGTCCTCGTTCATACAGCCGACACCGCCGCCGTCGAGATGGCGTAGGCTGCACGCATCCTTGATCGCCTGCCACAGCGAGGCAGGTTCACCGAGGGTTGCCAAGGGTTCGCCGATGTCCTTCCAGAAATTGCGGACGCCCATGGCGAGGGCGACGATGGCGTAGGCAAAGGCCGCGCCGAACAGCAGGGCCATGACATCGTGCGGCATCAGCTTGTAGAAAGCGCCGGGGCCGGTATGCACGCCGAAGACCACGACCGGGTCGTGCCAGGCGGCAAAGCCGGCGACGAAAACAGCGACGCTCGCTGCGGCGATAAGGCTGATCGTCAGCCCGTTGCGATGGAAAAGGCCCGAAAAGGCGCGCGGCCAGGCATAGGCGCGGTAGGAATCGTTGCGCACCATCGCCAGCGCCTTCGGCACGTTCACGTCGAACTCATGCGGTGGCGAGAACTGGCAGTCGTGGAAACAGGCGCCGCAACTGTGACAGAGATTGGCAAGGTAGTTGAGATCGCCGTCCGAGAAGGCGCGCCGCATCTCCATTGCCGGAAAGACGGCGCAGAGCCCTTCGCAATAGCGGCAGGAGTTGCAGACCGTCATCAGGCGATCCGCCTCGGCGAGGCTTGCCGTCGCATGCGCCGGCTCAAACGGAGCGTGGATGTTCATGCGGCCTCCGACGACGGGCAGGTGGACGAAACGAGTGCAGCGGCTTCGCGGCCGGCGATGCGTCCGAAGACGCTGCCGATGGTCATGCCGATCCCTGCGGCATAGCCCTGGCCGAGCACGTTGCCGGCCATGATCTCGCCGGCGGCGAACATGTTGTCGGCAGGCCGTCCGTCTTCCATCACCATGCGCGCCCGGCGGTCCACCTTGACGCCGAGATAGGTGAAGGTGATGCCCGGCCGGACCGGATAGGCATAAAAGGGCGCCTGCTCGATGCGCCGCGCCCAATGGCTCTTTTGGGGCTCGATGCCTTCGGTGCGGCAGTCGTCGAGGCTCGTGTGGTCGAAGTGGCCGGGCCGAACCGCGTCGTTGAAGGCGGCGACCGTGCGTTCGAGCGCTGTGGCCTCGATCCCGAGCTTGCCGGCAAGCTCGCCCAGCGTCGACGCCTGCACCGGCGGAAAGAGGGACGGCATGAAGAGCTCGAGCGACGAGGCGTCGAAGACGATATAGGCGATCTGGTCGGGCTGGGCGGCGACAAGACGGCCCCAGATGGCATAGCGCTTCGGCCAGACGTCCTCGCCCTCGTCGTAGAACCGCTCGGCATGCTTGTTGACGACGATGCCGAAGGCCACGCAGTCGAGACGCGTGATGATGCCGCCGTCGAACTTCGGCGCGCGCGCGTCGATCGCAACGGCATGGCATTGAGTCGGGTCGCCGATCTGCCTGACGCCGCTGTCGATCAGCATCTTCAGCACCGTGCCGCGATTGTAGGGCGTGCCGCGGATCAGGAAGTTATCGGCGATCTCGCCCCAGCCTTGCTTCAGCCATTCGATGTTCGCCTCGAAGCCGCCGCTGGCCGCGACGAAAGATTTTGCGCGGACGGTGGTTTCCCTGCCGGCGTGCCGGACCCGGGCCAAGCGGAATTGCGATCCCTCGATGTCGAGGCCCACGACCTCCGCGTCATAGACGACCTCGACGCCGAGGCTTTCGGCGGTCCGGTAGAGGGCGTTGAGCATGGCCCGCCCGCCGCCGAGGAAGAAGGAGTTGGTGCGACCCAGGCTGAGCGTGCCGCCGAGAGAGGGTTGGAAACGCACGCCTTGTTCGGCGATCCAGGTCAGCATCCGCTTGGATTCGGCGATCATCATGCGCGCCAGATCCTCGTCCGTGTTGCCGCCGGTCACCCGCAGCAGGTCGTCGAAGAACTCGTCCTCGAAATACGGGCCGGAGAGCGTTTCCGTCGCCGCGTCGTGTGCGCAGCGCATGTTGCGGGTGTGGCGGGTATTGCCGCCCCGATAGAAGCGCGGGGCCGCTTCCACGACCAGAACGCTCGCGCCTGCGCGGCGGGCGCTGATTGCCGCGCACAGCGCGGCATTGCCGCCGCCGGCGACGAGCACGTCGTATTCTGTCGATGCGCCAATCATTGCTGTAATCGATCCGCCTCTGTCGTTGATTTGACCTCCAGCGTCTTATTGCACACATTTGTATACAGTCAAGTTGGCCACGGCTGGGTGACTGCCTTTCGATCGGTGAAAATGAAATGAAAACAAGGCTTCGCCATTGGAGATGCCCCCAATCGCCTAATGGCAGTATGCAAATGGATACATTCTTATGGTGGGATTTCGAGAATCCGCTATATGCCAGTTCGACCATGCCAGCGGTCGGCATGGAAAGCGAATATGCGCCGAACCAGCGCACGCGCCGCCTTGAACGGCTCGGGTTGCTTGGGGTCGGACAGCGGAAATGGCCGTACCCGCACCTTTGCGCGTGATTGCATGCCATCGGAGTCCGTTCCCGTGTAGGCTGAACAGACAAGGATGGATCGCACGTGTCCAAATCACTCGACAGTTTCAATTGCCGCCGCACGCTGACTGCTGCTGGCACCGACTATGTCTATTACAGCCTGATCGAGGCCGAAAAGAACGGCCTGACCGGCATCTCGCAGCTGCCCTATTCGATGAAGGTGCTGCTGGAAAACCTGTTGCGCAACGAAGACGGCCGCACCGTCACCAAGGAGGCGATCCAGGCGGTCGCCGGCTGGCTGACCGACAAGGGCACCGCCGGTGTCGAGATCGCCTACCGCCCGGCGCGTGTGCTGATGCAGGACTTCACCGGCGTCCCCGCCGTCGTCGACCTCGCCGCCATGCGTGACGGCCTCGCCTCGCTCAGCGGCGATCCGCAGAAGATCAACCCGCTGGTGCCGGTCGATCTGGTCATCGACCACTCGGTGATCGTCGACGAATTCGGCACGCCGCTGGCGTTCGCCCGCAACGTTGAGCTCGAATACGAGCGCAACGAAGAGCGCTACAAGTTCCTGAAGTGGGGCCAGCAGGCGTTCCGCAACTTCCGCGTCGTGCCGCCCGGCACCGGCATCTGCCACCAGGTCAACCTCGAATACCTCGCCCAGACGGTGTGGACCAACACCGAGGACGGCGAAACCACCGCTTATCCCGACACCTGCGTCGGCACCGATTCGCACACCACCATGGTCAACGGCCTTGGCGTGCTCGGCTGGGGGGTCGGCGGCATCGAGGCGGAAGCGGCGATGCTCGGCCAGCCGGTGTCGATGCTGCTGCCCGAGGTCATCGGCTTCCGCCTGACCGGCAAGCTGAAGGAGGGCGTCACCGCCACCGACCTGGTGCTGACCGTCACCCAGATGCTGCGCAAGAAGGGCGTCGTCGGCAAGTTCGTCGAGTTCTTCGGCCCGGGCCTGTCCAACATGACGCTGGCCGACCGTGCCACCATCGGCAACATGGCGCCCGAATATGGCGCGACCTGCGGCTTCTTCCCGGTCGATGCCGAGACCATCCGCTACCTCAACATGTCGGGCCGCGCCGAAAACCGCATCGCACTGGTCGAGGAATATTCCAAGGCGCAAGGCATGTGGCGCGACGCCTCGTCGGCCGATCCCGTCTTCACCGACCTGCTCGAGCTCGATCTCGAAACCGTCGTGCCGTCGATGGCCGGCCCGAAGCGCCCCGAGGGCCGCATCCCGCTCGAAGGCATCGCCGCGGGCTTTGCGACCGCGCTCGAAGCCGAATACAAGAAGACCGTCGACCAGTCGAAGCGTTACGCCGTCGAGGGCGAAAGCTTCGACCTCGGCCATGGCGACGTGGTGATCGCGGCGATCACGTCGTGCACCAACACCTCGAACCCGAGCGTGCTGATCGGTGCCGGGCTGCTCGCCCGCAACGCCAACCGCCTCGGCCTCAAGCAGAAGCCGTGGGTCAAGACCTCGCTGGCGCCGGGTTCGCAGGTGGTGGCCGAATATCTCGAGAAGGCCGGCCTGCAGAAGGAGCTCGACCAGATCGGCTTCAACCTCGTCGGCTTCGGCTGCACCACCTGCATCGGCAACTCCGGACCGCTGCCGGCCCCGATCTCCAAGACCATCAACGACAAGGGCCTGATCGGTGCGGCGGTGCTTTCGGGCAACCGCAACTTCGAAGGCCGCGTCTCGCCCGACGTGCAGGCCAACTACCTGGCCTCGCCGCCGCTGGTGGTCGCCTATGCGCTTGCCGGTTCGGTGACCAAGGACCTGACCACAGAGCCGCTCGGCGAGGACCGCGACGGCAAGCCGGTGTTCCTGAGGGATATCTGGCCGACCAATGTCGAGATCGACCGGTTCATCGCCGAAAACGTCACCCGCGAGCTGTTTGCGCGCAAATATGCCGACGTCTTCAAGGGCGACGAGAACTGGCAGAACGTCCAGGCGCCGGAAGGCCAGACCTATGCCTGGGACGACCAGTCGACCTATGTGCAGAACCCGCCCTACTTCGTCGGCATGGGCGCGCGCCCGGGTGCGATCGGCAAGATCGAGGGCGCACGCGTGCTCGGCCTGTTCGGCGACAAGATCACCACCGACCACATCTCGCCGGCCGGTTCGATCAAGGCGGCCTCGCCCGCCGGCAAGTACCTGACCGACAATGGCGTCGGCGTCGCCGACTTCAACCAGTACGGCACGCGCCGCGGCAACCATGAGGTGATGATGCGCGGCACCTTCGCCAACATCCGCATCCGCAACCACATGCTGGGCGAGAACGGCCGCGAGGGCGGCTACACCTTCCACTACCCGTCGAAGGAAGAGATGCCGATCTACGATGCGGCGATGCAGTACCGCAGCGAAGGCACACCGCTGGTGATCTTCGCCGGCGTCGAATACGGCAACGGCTCGTCGCGCGACTGGGCGGCCAAGGGCACCAACCTGCTCGGCGTGCGCGCGGTCATCGCCCAGAGCTTCGAGCGCATCCACCGCTCCAACCTGGTCGGCATGGGCGTCATCCCGTTCACCTTCGAGGACGGCACGAGCTGGAAGACGCTCGGCCTCAAGGGCGACGAACAGGTGACGATCGAGGGCCTGGAGACGATCAAGCCGCGCCAGAAGATGGTCGCCAAGGTCACCTTCGCCGACGGCTCGACCAAGGACGTGCCGATCCTGTGCCGCATCGATACGCTCGACGAACTCGACTACTTCAAAAACGGCGGCATCCTGCAATACGTCCTGCGTGACCTCGCGTAGGCGCGGACAACTCGAAGTGGGCGCCGGCGATCAATCCGGCGCCCATGCCAAAAGACGGCGGCAGATCCTGCCGCCGAACGACTCCGCGCCGGCGCCTCCGCCCGGACAATCCCGGACCGATCCGTGACCGCTGTTCTCTTCGCCTGCATGACGATCACCGTGTTCCTGACATCGCTGCTGTCGGGCATCTTCGGAATGGCCGGCGGGATGATCCTGCTCTGGGTCCTGTTCTTCCTCGTGCCGGTGGCGACCGCGATCGCGGTCCACGGCATGGTGCAGATGGTCTCGAACGGATCGCGGGCCTGGTTCTCGCGCGACTACCTGGACCTGCGCATCCTGGCCATCCTGAGCGCCGGGCTGCTCAGCGCCGCTCTCCTGCTGTACGTCGTCGCCTACCGCCCGAGCCTCGTCGTCGTCTCCATCGTCATCGGCCTGATGCCGGTTCTCGTATGGGTGCCGGTCAAGAAGCTGGAACTCGATGCGTCGAAGCCGCTGCATGCCTACGCCTGCGGCTTCATATCCGGCGGCCTGGCGATCAGCGTCGGGGTTTCGGGACCGAGCATCGACATCTTCTTCATCCGTACCGCAATGGACAGGCGGACGATCATCGCCACCAAGGCTGCCATCCAGTTCCTGACCCATGCGACGAAGGTGGCATTCTATTGGGACGCCGCGCTGACGCTCTCGTCGGAGGGCTGGCTCGCGGTCGTCGCGGCGGTGCCCATCGCGGTCCTCGGCACACGGTCCGGAAACATCATCCTGCAGCGCATGACGGATGCGAATTTCCGCGCCTGGACACGCTGGATCGTGACCGGGATCGGTGCCGTCTATTTCGTCTCGGGACTGATGCAACTCGCCTGAGCGTTCTCGGCCGGGGGCCCTGTCTGGCGCGAGGCAGGCGGCCGAGCGGCTTCAGCTATCGGTCTTGGTGATGATCAGGCGGACTTCGAGCGCGGCCTTGATGTGGTCGACGGCGGCCTTCTCCGCGCCTTCCGCGTCGCGTCGGCGAATTGCTTCCATGATGGAGACATGTTCCTCGGTCGCCGTGGCTGTGCGGCCCTTCTGGATGAAGGTCGTGTCGGGCAGCAGAGCGATCGTTTCCTGCAGGTCTTCGACGGCCTGGCGAAGGTAGCGGTTGCGGGCAGCATCGTAGAGCCGGGCGTGGAACTGTCGGTTCCATTGCGCGGCAAGCTTCGGATCGTCGGCCGCAGCGGCGAATTCGGCGTTGAGGCGTTCGAGATTGGCGATCTCGGCTTCGGTTGCGTGTCGTGCGGCGTAGCGGGCGACGATGCCCTCGAGCTCCTCGCGCATGGCGTAGAGTTCAAAGATCTGTCGCATGGACAGGATCGAGACGGCGACGCCGCGACCGGGTGCGGCCTCGAGAAGGCCTTTCTCCTGCAGCCGGCCGAGAGCCTCGCGGACGGGCGTCCGGCTCACGCTCAGGCGTGCCGCCACCTCTTCCTCGCGCAGCGGGTCGCCCGGCCGGTATATGCCGTCCCGAATGGCCGCCAGAATAGCCTGATAGGTGCTCTGGCCGCGGGTCTTGGAAAGCAGATCCTTCGATGCGGTCATCGCTTGCCCTCTCCTCTGTGGACATCCCGGCTATAGAAGGAACTGGCCATTGTCCACGGTCTTGCTGTATTGCATACAATTGGATGCAGAATGGAGCGACGTGATTTTGGCGCCTGCCGATGTATGACAGCCGGACAATGCGCGGGGGAGGCCAGGCCATCCCTCTGTTCCATACGCTGCGCACGCTTGCCTTCGGCACGGCCGGCGGAGCGTTGGGCTATTTGCTCGGCCTGCCACTCGGCTGGATGCTCGGCGCCATGGCGGCGACGACGGTGCTTGCCATTGCCGGCGTGCGCGTGAACGCCTCGCCGAAGCCCCGGGCGGCCATGATCGCCGTCATCGGGCTCATGGTCGGAAGCGCCTTCAAGCCCGAGGTCCTGCGCCAGGCAGGCGAGTGGTCGGCAAGTCTCGCCGCCGTCGCCGTCTACACCATCATCACCGCCGCTTTCGGCATTTTCGTCTGCCGCCGCCTGGGCAGGCTCGATCCGACGACGGCGGCCCTGAGTGGCATGCCGGGCGGCCTGAGCGAACTGATCGTGATGGCCTCGTCCTTCAATGCCGACGTGCGCAGCGTGAGCATGGTTCACGCGACGCGCCTGGTGCTGCTGATCACCACGGTGCCGCTGTCGCTCAGCCTGTCGGGGGCGCTTGCGGCGATCGGCGGGGGCACTGTCGACCGCACGGTCGACTGGACCATGGCATTGCCGCTCGCAGACGCGGCCGTGCTGGTCTTCTGCGCCGTCGTCGGTGTCCTGCTCGGCCGCCGCCTCCGCCTGCCGGCCGCAAACCTGACGGGTCCGCTGGTGCTCAGCGCCCTGGCTCACGTCACGGGCCTGACGGGTGCAGGCGTACCCGGTGTGGTGATCGCGGTCGCGCAAGTGGTGATCGGGGCAACGATCGGGCAGCATTTTATCGGCGTCGAGCGAAGGGTGCTGCTCACCGGCGTCATCCTCGGGACGGTGCTCACCTGCTTCAGCCTGGCCATGGCGGTGATCTTCGCCATCGGTTTCGACCGGTTTCTCGATATCCCCTTCGCCATCGGCCTGCTCGCGCTGGTACCCGGAGGCCTGCCGGAGATGAGCCTGATTGCCATCTCGTTCAATGCGGACCCCGCCTTCGTGAGCCTGCACCATCTCAGCCGCGTGGTGATCATCGTTGTCGCCACGCCCTTGATCCTGCCGGCCTGGTTGCGGCTGGCAGGAGCGACGGGTAAGGGCTGAAGAAGATGGCGGGTGTTGCCCAACCGAGATGCCGCCCTCGCCAACCGTCGCTACACGGCAGCAACAGGAGCCGATAGACCATGGACACAGAACAATCTCCAGTCGGTGGAGCGTGCCGTGGCACTGGTCATCCTCACCAATTCTATAGTGGCTATCGAGCGGTATCTGGCATTCGTCCGGCGCTGCGCCGACTATCGGCTGCACCGTTTCGACGACCGGCTGCTCGGGCGGATCAGGCGCGACTTTGCTCTGTCCGACCACACGGCCGTGCCGGCACTGACGGAGGGGCGACATGCCACCGTTCGATCCAGTGACCGCGCGCCTCGTCGTCGCGGTTTCCCGGTACGGGTCCATCGGGCGGGCGGCAGAGCATGAAAACATCGCCGCTTCGGCTGTCAGCCGGCGGATCAGCGAAGTCGAGGCCCGGCTCGGGGTCGCGCTCTTCGACCGCTCCCTGCAGGGGGTGCGCCTGACCCCGGCGGGAGAGCTCTACGTTTCCGGTTGCCGGGAGATCCTGAGGGAGATCGCCGATCTCCATACGCAGATGGTCGATTTTGCCACCGGCACCCGCGGATCGCTGCGGCTTGCCTGTACCAGTTCCGCCTTGTCGGGCAGGCTTCCAGAACTGCTGGCGACCTTTGCGGAAAGCCATCCGGGCATCAGCCTCGATATCCAGGAGATGTCGGCCGGTCTTGCGCTTGCGGCGATGGACGACGGACAGGCCGATATCGCTTTCGTGGCCGACAACAACGATGTCGCCCGCTTCGAGACCGAGATATTCGAGGACGACAATGTGATCGTGCTTTGCGCGCCGGACCATCTTTTGGCGGAGCGCTTGCGATCGGGAAAGCCGATTGCCTTCGACGATGTCGCGCAACACGAGGTGGTGGGTATCCACCACAGCGGTGCGCTGGATCGGCTGCTGAGCGCTGCTGCCGCCCGCAGCGGCCGGGCGCTCGGCGAGCGGGTGCGGGTCGAAACCTTCCCGTCGCTGGTGCGGATGGTGGAAGCCGGTTTCGGCATCGGCTTCCTTCGCTCGACGAGCCTGCATCTGCTTGCCGGAACCGATGTCATCAGCGTTCGCCTTTCGGACGACTGGGCGATCCGCAAGCTGCTCGCCGTGCGCCGCAAGTCGAGCCCGCTTTCGAGGCCAATCCGCGAATTCCTGACGCTCGCGCGCAAGAGCTACATCCCGTTGGGGTAGGCGGGCTCGCGATGCCGGGCGGGCAGGCATTTCCCTTGATCCAGACGCGCTTGGAAAGGTCTGAACGCATGCTCCGTATCGCGATCCTCGACGATTATCAGGATGTGGCGCTCTCGCTTGCCGACTGGGCCTCGCTCGGCGACGATTGCGAGATCGTCCGTTTTGGCCGGAACCTCGCAACGGAGGACGAAGCCGCCCGCGCGCTCGCCGGTTTCGACGCGCTCTGCCTCATGCGGGAGCGCATGCCGCTGCCGGCCTCGCTGCTCGGCAGGCTGACGGCCCTGAAGCTGGTGGTTGTCACCGGCGCTCGCGTGCGCACCATCGACATGGAGGCGGCGGTCGCTCGCGGCATCACCGTCTGTCACACCCATGGGGGCGAATCCGCCCATGCAACGCCGGAGATCGCCTGGGGGCTGATCCTGTCGCTCGCCCGTTCGATCCCCGAGGAGGATGCGCGCATCCGGGCGGGGGGATGGCAGCAAACGGTCGGCACGATCATCGGCGGCAGGACGCTGGGGCTCGTCGGGCTCGGCAAGCTGGGCGGCCGCATGGTGCCGATCGCCAAGGCATTCGGAATGGAGGTGATCGCCTGGAGCCCGAACCTGACGGACGAACGCGCCGCCGAGACCGGCGCACGCCGCGTCGACAAGGAGACGCTGTTTCGCGAGGCCGATGTGGTGTCGCTGCACCTCGTCCTCAGCGAGCGAAGCCGGCGTGTCGTCGGGGCCGGCGAACTCGGACAGATGAAACAGGGCGCGTGGTTGATCAACACCGCACGCGGGCCGCTGGTGGACGAGGCGGCCCTGGTAGAGGCGCTTCGGCAGGGGCGGATCAAGGCCGGACTCGACGTCTTCGACATCGAGCCCCTTCCGGCCGGCCATCCGTTGCGCACGGCGCCCAATACCGTGCTGACGCCGCATCTCGGCTATGTGACCGAGGGTGCCTATGGGGCCTTCTATCGTGATGCGGTAGAGAATATTAAGGCCTGGCGCGGCGGCGCGCCCATACGGCTGCTGGCCGAGCCGAAGAGGGAGGAAGATCGTGACGGACATCGTTAAGACGGCGGACCTGGTCGATAGCAACGACGCTGAGGTGCGCTTCTGCGAAATTCAATGGAAAACATACGGCAGGCGCAAGGGATTTCATGGCGAAGTCGTCACGCTGAAGACCTTCGAGGACAATCGGCTGCTGCGGGCAACGCTCGAAAGCGACGGCGCGGGCAGGGTTCTCGTCGTCGACGGAGGCGGATCGCTGCGCTGTGCCCTGGTCGGCGACCAGATCGCGGCCCTCGGCCTGGCGAATGGCTGGCGCGGGCTGCTGATCCACGGCGCGATCCGCGACAGCGCCGATATCGATGCCATGGACTTCTGCGTGATGGCGCTCGGCCAGGCGCCGAAGAAGAGCGGCAAGACGGGCCACGGTGCACGCGACGTGCCGCTTGCTTTCGGCAACGTCGAGTTCCGCACGGGGCAATATCTTTATGCCGACGCGGACGGCGTTCTGGTGGCCGACAAGGCCGTGCATCAGGCGGGCTGACTGGGGGCTAGGGCCATGGTGTCCGATCGATCGCGACGGCGCGAGGGCAAGGCCCACGCGCCGTCTTCGTCTCCAGCTCAGCCCAAAGCGGCGATGAGCGTGTCGGTGAATGCCTTCGTGCCGAGTGGTCCGCCGAGGTCGCCGGTACGGGTCGCGGCGTTGGAGATGACCCGGTCGACGGTGCGCTCGATCAAGGTCGCGGCCTCGACGTGGCGCCGGTCGCCCGAACGCTCGCCGTGCCAGCGCAAAAGCATCACCGCCGACAGGATCATGGAGGTCGGATTGGCCTTGTCCTGGCCGGCGATGTCGGGCGCTGAGCCGTGCTGGGCCTGGGCGGCGGCATTGTCCGTTCCGGCATTCAGGGAGCCTGCCAGGCCCAGGCTGCCGGAGAGTTCGGAAGCCAGGTCGGACAGGGTGTCGCCGTAGAAGTTGGTCGTGCAGATCACGTCGTAGCGGCTTGCGTCGCGAACCAGCAGTGCGGCCATCGCGTCGATCAGGACCTCCTCCAACTGCACGTCGGGATAGTCGGCTGCGACCTTGCGCACCTCCTTCAGGAACAGTCCGTCGGTCAGGACGAAGGCATTCGCCTTGTGCACCGCCGTCACCTTCTTGCGCCGCCTCCGCGCCAGCTCGAAAGATGCCCTTGCGATGCGCTCGCTTGCCTTTGCCGTCACCTTGCGCATCGAGATCGCCACGTCTTCCGTCGGCATGTATTCGCCGCTGCCGGCATGCATGTTGCGGTCGGGATACATGCCCTCCGTCGCCTCGCGCATGATGACCAGGTCCATCGCCGTGCCGCGATGGAAGACACCCTCGCGGGTGCGTGCGGGACGTATGTTGGCAAAGAGGTCGAGCTGGGTGCGGAAGGCCGCCGAGACGTTGATGCCGCCCTTGTCGCGGGGCGGATAGTCCAGAGTGGAAATCGGGCCGAGCAGGGTTCCGTCCATTCGGCGCGCCTGCTCGAGCAGGTCTGGCGGCAGCGTTGTGCCGATCTTTTGCAGTGATGCGAGGCCGATGTCTCGTGTCGTGTAGCTGAAGCCGAGCGAAAAGCGGCGGTCGACCGCATTCAGCACCGCCACGGTCGCGCCGACGATTTCAGGGCCGATGCCGTCGCCGGGAAGGACAAGCAGTTTCATGATGTTACGGACTCCAGAAGCGGGTATGCGGTTGTTTGGGCGGCCAGCGGCTCAGGCCGCCGGCGTCGATGCCAGCGTGGCGGCGGGCACGAAGACGGTGCCTTCCATCAGCTTGCGCGCAGTGCGCACGACGCCGCCGCTGATGATCTCGACGGAGTTGCCGTCGGGCCTCGTCGTCATGGCGACGTCGATGAGGCCGGTCGGATGCTCGATGATCACCGTGCAGTCGTCGCCTTCGGGCCGGTTGGCGATGCCCGCTGCCACCGTGCCGGGAACCAGCACGCAGGAGGAGACGCACAGCCCGCCGGTGACTGCGAAGGCCGCGTGGGTCTTGTGCGGAACGAAGTAGCGGGCGGCGACGCTTCCGCCCTCGCGCGGCGCTGCCAGCATGGCCATCTTCGGCACCACCTTGCCGGTCACGTCGCCGAGGCCCATGCGCCGGCCCGCTTCCATGCGCATCGCTTCCATGCGTGCGAAGAAATCCTTGTCGGCATCGAGTTCCGCGGCTGACTCATAGCCCGTCTTGCCGAGGTCGGCGGCGCGGACGATCATCATCGGCACCGCGACGTCGATGAGCGTGGCCTTGACCCCGTCGATCACCTCCACCGGCTTGCCCGTCGGCAACAGGGTGGCCGTCTTCGAGCCGACGATGTCCATGAAATTGAGCCGGATCTCGGCCGCCGTGCCCGGGACCCCGTCGATCCGCCCTTTGCCCTCGTAGTTGACGACACCGTCCGGCGTCTCGACGATCGCCTCGATGCGGCTCTGGGTGTTGATGTCGTAGATGACGACGCTGGTCTTTTCGCCGTTGACCGGCACCATGCCCATCTCGATGGCGAAGGGGCCGACGCCGGACAGCATGTTGCCGCAGGAAGGCGAGGTGTCGACGATCGCCTTGTCTACCGAAACCTGTGCGAAGAGATAGTCGACATCGACGCCTTCCCGGTCGGACGGGCCGACCATCGCGACCTTGCTGGTCAGCGTATCGGCGCCGCCGATGCCGTCGATCTGGCGGATGTCGGGCGAGCCCATGGCGGCCAGCAGCACCCGCGCGCGGACATCTGGGTCCTGCGGGATATCCTGCATCTTGAAATAGGGTCCCTTCGATGTTCCTCCGCGCATGAGGATACAGGGAATGGCGTGTTGTGCGGGCAAGGTGACCTCGTTCGGTAATGTCGACAATTGGATGCAATTGCACACTTTGAAAATTGGCATGCAAAAGCCCCGGCGTTGCCGCCGGGGCGGAAGTTCAGCGCAGGGGCCAGGCCAGCTGGCTGTAGAAGTAGTGCTGCAGCAGGCCGCCCGGCAGGTTCATGTTGAGGATCGACGTCAGCACCAGCACCAGGCCGACGGCTGCAGCGGTCAGGATGATGGCTTGCAGCCAGCTTGACCTCGCGACGACCTTCAGGAACGCCAGGAAGAAGCCGACGAGGGCGAGCGTGAAGCCGAGAAGGCCGATCGCGATAACGAAGCCGACCAGCCAGCCGACGAACCGCCACAGGCTGCCGCTGCTCGCACCGTCATCGAGGTCGAAATTGACGGTGCCTGCCGGCCCACGTCCCGTCGCGCCCCTGACCTGCCAGAACAGCACGAAGGCGGCAGTGAGAAGGCCGACGATGCCCACCGAGACCGGGAACACCGCGTCGAGGAACGAGTTCTGCGCACCTTCGGCGATCGTGAAGATGAAGAAGCCGACGGCGATCGCGGTGAAGATCACCTGCGGCCACAGGTTCTTGGCGGCGGCCGTTTCGTCTTCCTCGCGCTCGAAGTCGATGTCGGTGGTGATGCCGCCGGGGACGGTTTCCTCCTTTGGTGCCTGGCGCGACCGGCTGGTGAACCAGAGCGAGGCGATCGTTATCAGTGCGATCGCGACGGCGATGGGCCGAAGCGGAAAGCCATAGCCGTAGAACTGGACCGCCTGGTAGAAATAGGTCTCGACCTGGCCGGCAAGCACGAAGCCGATGAGGAAGGCCGGTCGGGGCCAGCCGAAGCGCTTCAGGAAGATGCCCGTCAGCGCGATGACCAGCAGGGCCAGGATGTCCTCGAAGGAGCGGGTCGACTGGAATGCGCCGAAGACGATGATGAGGATCATGAACGGCGCGAACAGCACGAAGCGGATCGTCGTGAGGCGCGCGATGCTCGGCGATAGGGCGATGCAGGCTGCGGTGCCGACGACGTTGGCGAGCGCTAGCGTCCAGACCACGGTATAGGTGAGGTCGAGGTCGCGCTTCGGATCGGCCATGCCGGGACCTGGCTGCAGCCCGATCAGGATCATCGCGGCGAGAAAGATCGCCATCGAGCCGGAACCGGGGATGCCGAAGAGCAGGGTCGGGATCAGGTTGCCGCCGGCACAGGAATTGTTGGCCGCTTCCGGGCCGATGACGCCACGGATGTCACCCTTGCCGAATTGCGACTTGTCCTTGGCGCTTTGGACTGTGTGGCCGTAGGAGATCCAGTCCGAAACGCTGCCGCCAAGGCCCGGCATCAGGCCGACACAGGCCCCGATCGTCGCGCAGCGCAGCGTCAGCCACTTTTCCCGCCAGGTATCGCGCACGCCGGTCAGCCAGCCTTGGCCGAGCTTGCCCGTGCTCGAGATGCTTGCCTGGCCGCGCAGCAGGTCGAGCACTTCCGGCAGCGCGAAGATGCCGAGGCCGATGATGGTGATCTCGAGGCCGCTCATCAGGTACAGCGAATCGAAGGTCATGCGTTCGCCGCCATTTGCCGGAGCGGTGCCGATCGCCCCGAAGGCGAGGCCCAGCGCACAGGCGGCCACGCCCTTGGCGAGGCTGCTGCCCGACAGCACGCCCACCATGGACAGGCCGAAAATGGCCAGCATGAACAGTTCGGCCGAGGTGAAGCTCAGGATGAGCGGACGCGCCACGATGACGATGGCGGTCAGGCACAGCGCGCCGAAAAGGCCGCCGATCATGGACGCCGAGAAAGACGCACTCAGCGCGCGTGCTGCTTCGCCTTTGCGGGCGAGGGGGAAGCCGTCGAGCACCGTCGCCTGCGAGGCGGACGACCCCGGAATGCCCATGAGGATGCAGGAGAAGGTGTCGGAGGTGGGGATGACCGCCAGCAGGCCGACCATCATCGCAATCGCGGCGGTCGGCTCCATGCCGTAGACGAATGGCAACAGCAGCGACATGCCGGCAATGCCACCAAGCGCCGGCAGGATGCCGACGACGAGGCCGATCGCAACGCCGATCATCATGTAGCTGAGGTGGTGGAGGGTCAGCAGGTTCTGGAGCGAAGTGACGAACACATCGATCACTGTGGCTGTCCTTTCGATGGGCAACAGTTGCTGGGCGGCGCCCTCGCGCCAGCCTTGTCAACGTCGGCAGGTGAATGTTCGAGCGCCGCAGGCGTCGCGCAGGCTTGCCCGCCGCCTGTCGGCGGCGGGCACTCTGTCGATCAGAGCTTGACCTGGTATTCCGTGTTCAGGAAGTTGCGCACCCAGTCCCGCGCTTCGGGCTTGATCGTCGTGGCGACCTTGTAGAGCTGCTCGATGTCGCTGCCGACAGCCTGCGTGTAGTCGCCGAGAACGTCGCCCTTGGCCTTCTGCAGCTCTGGATCGGCCACGGCGTCGGCAAAGGCCTTGCGATAGGTCGCAACGATGTCGTCCGACGTGCCTTCCGGCAGCATGCAGGGCTTCTGGGCCGCGAAGCCGGAGCCGAAGAAGGCGAGGTAGGCGTCATATTCGATGCCGGACGGTTTCTTGCCATGCATCATCTCGTAGGCTTCGACGAAGTGCGGCAGGTCGGGGAACGTCGGATCGCGGGCGACGTTGCCCTGGGCGTCGAGGACGCCCCAGGAGAACATCGGAGCGGCCGTGCCGGCCTCGACGAGCGGAGTGACGTTGGTCAGGTAGGCGGAGGAGGTCTGGTAGTCGATCGTCGCTTCGCCGCGTTCGAAGGCAAGGCGGCCGTCGCCGCGCCCCTGCATGCCGAACACATGGCGGACCTTGAGGCCGAGCAGGCGGAAGGCAAGCATCGGCACGAGGTCGAGCGAGGTCGCGCCCTGGCTGCCGTAAACCAGGTCCTGGTCCTTGATCTTGTTCAGTTCGGCCGGCGTCTTGACGCCGAACTTGGCGGGCAGGTAGCAGACGCCGCCCGTCGGCGAGACGAGTACGGGAATGAGCTTGGCGTAATCGTAGCGCACGCGTGGATCGCCGAGCAGGAACGGAAACTGCGTCGATCCCGAAGTGCCAAGGATTGCAAGCCCATCGGGCCGCGCGCGGGCGACGAATTCGTTCGACCCGGTGATCGACCCGCCGCCGGGCACGTTCCGGACCACGACGTTGGGGTTGCCGGGCAGATATTTCGAGAGATAGGGGGCGAAGAATCGCGCCCAGACGTCCGAACCGCCGCCCTCGGAGAAGGGCATCCACCATTCGACGGTCTTGCCGGCGAAATCGACCGAGGCCTGCGAAAATGCCGGGCGCACTCCGCTTAGTCCAAGTACCGCTGCGGCGGAGCCGGCGGCAAGCAGTTGACGACGCGTAAAATCAGCCATGTTTTTCCTCCCCAAAATAGCTATGCGTTCAAATGTATACAAACGTACACATAACGATTGGAAACGCCAAGTCCCATGATCGCCATCGGCGGGCATGATCTTCGTCGTTTCACCCTTGAGGCATATGCGCCAACTGGATTATTAAGTTAAGTGCAAAATTTTGGAGCAGTGATGCGTCATGAGCATCAATTGTGAAATCCTCGATCTCAGGGCTTTTCTCGGCGTCGTCGAGCTTGAAAGCTTTCACCGGGCGGCCGATGCCCTGAACCTGTCGCAGCCGGCGCTCAGCCGCCGCATCCAGAAGCTGGAGGCATCGATAGGTGCGCCGCTTCTCGAGCGCACCACCCGGCATGTTTCGCCCACCGCGCTCGGCCTCGAACTTGTGCCGCTGGTGCAGCGCATGCTGGAGGAGTTCGACAGCTCCCTCTTTGCGGCCCGCGGTCGGGGCGTGCGGCGAAGCGAGCTGGTGACGATCGCTTGCCTGCCGACTGCCGCCTTCTATTTCCTGCCGACGGTGATCAAGCAGTTCAACCAGGAATATCCCGACATCCGCTTCCGCATCCTCGACCTGACGGCGACGGAGGGGCTGCAGGCCGTCTCGCGCGGCGAAGTGGAATTCGGGATCAACTTCATCGGCACCTCAGACCCGGAGCTCATCTTCGATCGCATCGCCGAAGATCCGTTCGTGCTGGCGGCGCGGCGCGATCATCCCCTGGCGATGCGGCAGGAGGTCGGCTGGATGGATCTGGCGCCGTACCCGCTGATCACCGTGCACCGCTCCAGTGGCAACCGCACCATGCTCGACGCGACGCTTGCGCGGTCGAACATCGAACTGCGGTGGTCCTACGAGGTGACGCACCTGTCGACCTCGCTCGGCCTGGTGGAGGCCGGCCTCGGGATTTCCGTGCTTCCGCGCACGGCGACACCCGGACCCGATCATCCCATCATCATCACGAGGCCGCTGGGCAATCCGCTGATTTCCCGGACGATCGGCATCGTCCGCCGGCGCGCTGCCACGCTTTCACCCGCTGCCGAACACTTCCGTCGCATGATCATGGGGGCATGGCAGGGCGGTCAACAGGCGGATTGATCCGAACTCCGGAGGCACGGTCGCGTGATCGGCGGCACGAGCCAAGTGTTTGTATCGTCGTGCGCGACGTTATCCCTAAACCGTGGAAGAGAGCCTGGCTGCGAGGGACGCCTACGCCGTCGCGCAAGCGCACCTGCTCACCCGTCTCGCGCTTGGCAAGCTCGATCAGATTTCGAAGGGCCGCCACGCCCAGGCTGTTGATGTGCTTGCGGCCGAGCGCAATGTCGATGCGGAGCGCGATCTCGGCGGCATCGGCGCCGCGAAGATCGGCCAGCCGCCCGATGCCGATCTCTTCGAGATAACGGATCATTGTCGGGCCGATCGAATGGGCCCGCAACATCGACTTGCGCTCATCTTGCGAGATCATGCCCGGCATCTCCTGGCCACAACGTTGCCGCCCAACCGTTTCTTAATCGCTGTCCAGTACATCCTGTCAGCGAAATTCGCGGAAGATGGAGTGTGTTGAGTTGCGTTTTTCCGCAGCGATGACGGCCGAACGGTGGCTGCCGGGGCAGATCGCCTCGCGTATCGCGCCGCTGCTGCGTCGCGTCGACGCCGTTCTTTTCAGCGCCGACGAGCGTGGCGAAGCCGGCCGCATGTCACTGATCGCCTTTGCCGTGCGTATTGTCAGCGCCGCCATCGCCTTCGTCAGCCAGGTGCTGCTGGCCCGCTGGATGGGTGGCTTCGAATACGGCATCTTCGTGCTCGTCTGGGTGTCGATGATCATCGCAGGTTCCCTGTCCTGCTTCGGTTTCCACACCTCCGTCATCCGCTTCATCCCCGAATACCGCGAAAAGGGCATGCTCGCCGAACTGCGCGGCGTGCTTGTGGCGAGCCGGCTGTTCGTGCTCGTCGCCTCGACCGTCATCACCGCCTTGGCCATGGCCGGCGTCTGGCTGCTCTCGGACAAGATCGAGAGCTACTACGTCGTACCGTTCTTCCTCGGCATGTTCTGCCTGCCGATGCTGGCGCTGTCGGACGTGCTGCAAGGGCTGGCGCGCGCCAACGCCTGGGCGTTCCAGGCGCTTGTGCCGACCTACATCGTGCGGCCGCTGCTGATCCTGTTGTTCATGGCGGCGGCCGTGGTGTCGGGCCTTGCGCCGACCGCCGAGACCGCCGTCAGCGCCGCGATCGCCGCCACCTACGTCACCACCATCGCCCAGCTCGTCCGCGTCACTTCGCGGAGCGACAAGCGCATTCCCGCCGGGCCGCGCACCATCCTGCTCGGTTACTGGCTCAAGATCTCGCTGCCGATCTTCCTGGTCGAGAGCTTCTTTTTCCTGCTCACCAATGCCGACGTGCTGATGGTCGGCTTCTACATGGAACCGGACCATGTCGCGGTTTACTTCGCGACTGTGAAGACGCTGGCGCTGGTCCACTTCGTCTATTTCTCGGTCAAGGCGGGCGTTGCCCAGCGCTATGCCCATATCGCCCATGGCGAGCCGGAAAAGCTGGCCGGCTTCGCCCGCGAAACAGTGTCCTGGACGTTCTGGCCGTCGCTGCTGATGGGGCTTGTCGTGCTGGTGCTCGGCAAGCCGCTGCTTGGCATGTTCGGCCCCGGCTTCGACGAGGGCTATCCGCTGCTGTTCCTGCTCGTGGCTGCGGTGGTGGCGCGATCGGCGGTTGGCCCATGCGAAAGCGTGTTGACCATGAGCGGCTACCAGAACGTCTGCGCCATGGTCTATGCCGCGACACTCGCCCTCAACATCGGCCTCAACGTCGTGTTTATCCCCACGCTCGGCCTGTGGGGCGCGGCAATCGCCACCTCGGCGGCGATGATCTTCGAGGCGACCGCGCTGTCGTTCACCGTATGGCGCAAGCTCGGCATCGTCATGGTGCTGTTCATCCCCGTCCGACGCACATTGGAGAAAGCCTGATGGTAGCCATCCCGCTTCTCGAAGAGACCAGCGGCGGCCCGGCCGGTTCGATGATCGCCGGCATTGCCGGCGTTCCGACCGACCTTGCCGACCTCGCCCAGCTTGAATTGACCGCCAGCGAGCGGCCGCTCAGGCGGCTCGCCATCTATCCGGCTTCGGCCGGCTTCGACCTGGTCGAGGAACTCGACCACCTCTGCGCCCGTACCATCGAGCCCAACGTCTTCTTCAACCCGCGCTTCCTGGCGCCCGCCATGCCGAGGCTCGAGGACCGCGAGGTGCGGCTTGCCGTCATCCGGGACGGCAACGAGTTTCGCAGCCGGCTGCGCCTGCTCGTGCCTTATTCGATTGAGAAGCCGGCGGTACCGCTCGGCGTGCCGGTGATGCGGACCTGGTCGAGCCCGTTCGGTCCGCTCGGCACGCCGCTGCTCGACCGCGACGACCCCGAAGGCGTTATCGCCGATTTCTTCGCCATGCTGGCGCGGCCGCATCTCAAGCTGCCGAGGGTTTTCGTGCTGCCCGACATGCGCCTCGATGGCGCCGTCGCCCGCATGCTGAGTGCGACGGCCGAAAGCCGCGGCTTGCCGCTGGCTATTACCGGCCAGTTCGAGCGCCCCTTCCTCGAAAGCGAGCGCGATGGCGACGACTATCTCAAGGCCGCGCTCGGCAATCGCCACTACAAGGAGTTCCGCCGGCTCGAGCGCCGGCTCGCCGAACAGGGCGTGCTCGAGCACAAGGTTGCGCGCACCCAGGACGATGTGCGCCATGCCATCGAGCAGTTCCTGACGCTGGAGGCGTCCGGCTGGAAAGGCCGCCAGCGCACCGCCATGGCGATCGACCGTTACCGTGCCGCCTTCGCCCGCGAGGCGGTGCACCGGATGTCGGAACAGGACATGTGCCGCATCCACTCGCTGACGCTCGACGGCCGCACCATTGCCAGCCTCGTCGTCTTCGTCGAGGCGGGTGTCGCCTATACCTGGAAGACCGCCTACGACGAGACCCTGTCTGCCTATTCGCCGGGCGCGCTGCTGATGATGGCGGTGACCGCGCAGCATCTCGAAGACCCCAACGTCATGGTCACCGATTCCTGCGCCGTGCCCGACCACCCGCTGGTCGGCCGGATGTGGAGCGAACGCAAGCCGATGGGCACCATCGTCGTCGGACTGACGCCCGATGCCGACCGTGTCACCCGCCAGGCCGCCTCGCAGCTGCATCTCTATCGCCAGACGCGCAAGCTTGCGGTCAAGCTGCGCGACCGCATGCGCAGCCTGCTAAAACGCTAGAGCGTTTTCGCCTCGCGCTTGGCCCGGTCGCGGAAAATGCGGCGGATGACCTTGCCGGTGGTGGTCAGCGGCATCGAATCGACGAACTCGACCTCGCGCGGATATTCGTGCGCCGACAGGCGCTCGCGCACCCAGAGCTTGATCTCGTCGGCCAGCGCCGCGTTGCCCGCAACGCCGTCCTTTAGCACGACATAGGCCTTGACGATCTCGGTGCGCAGCGCGTCGGGCTTGCCCACGGCAGCGGCCAGCGCGACGGCGGGATGGCCGGTCAGGCAGTCCTCGATCTCGCCCGGGCCGATGCGGAAGCCGGCGGAGGTGATGACGTCGTCGTCGCGGCCGAAGAAGGTGACGTAGCCGTCGTGGTCCTCGATGCCCTGGTCGCCGGTCGTCATCCACTCGCCGATGAATTTCTTCTCGGTCGCTTCGGGACTCTGCCAGTATTCGAGGAACATGACGGGGTTGGGCCTGGCGATGGCGATCTGGCCGGGCTCGCCGGCAGGTACGCGACGGCCGTTGTCGTCGATGATGGCGACCCGGTGGCCGGGCACCGCCTTGCCGATGGCCCCGCCGCGGCTCACACCGAGGGCCGCGCAGGAGGCGAGCACCGCGTTGCATTCGGTCTGGCCGTAGAACTCGTTGACCGTGAGCCCAAGTTCGCCGGCCGCCCAGTCGTAGGTCTCGCGGCCGAGCGCTTCGCCGGCCGAGCCGATGCTGCGCAGGCCGAGCCGGAAGCGCTTGCCGATGTCGGGCACGGTCTTCAGCATGCGTAGCGCCGTCGGCGGGATGAAGGCGTTGCGCACGCCCATCTTCTCGACCAGCAAAAGCGCTGCCTCGGGATCGAACTTGTCGAAGCGGGCCGATACCACCGGCAGGCCGAAATAGAGGCCCGGCAGCAGCAGGTTGAGCAGCCCGCCGGCCCAGGCCCAGTCTGCCGGCGTCCACATCAGGTCGCCCGGCTGCGGCAGGAACTCATGCGCCATCTGGATGCCGGGCAGGTGCCCGAGCAGCACGCGATGGCCATGCAGCGCGCCCTTGGGCGGCCCCGTGGTGCCCGAGGTGAAGATCATCATCGCCGGATCGTCGGGACCGGTATCCTCGGCGGTAAAGTCAGGCGCATGCGAAGCGACAAGGCGCTGGAAGTCATCCAGCCCGCCGCTGCCGACAACGACGATGGTTTCAAGCTCGGGCAACCGGCCGGCGATCTGGCCGACCTTGGCGAAACCGGCCTCGTTGGTGACGATGGCCCGCACACCCGCCGTCTGCAGCCGGTATTCGAGCGCCTCGACGCCGAACAGCAGCGCCAGCGGCACCGCTATCGCGCCGAGCTTGTAGATGGCGACATGGGCGATGGCGGTCTCGAAGCTCTGCGGCAACAGCAGCGCTACCCGGTCGCCTCGCCGCACGCCGCGGGCGCGCAGCGCATGGGCAAAGGCGTTGGAGCGGCGGGACAGTTCGCCGAAGGAGAGTTTTTCGGCCGCCCCCTCGACATGGTAGTCGAGGAGCGCCGTACGCTCTGGATCGATCGCAGCCCAGCGGTCGGACACGGCGGTGCCGATGTTGAATTTCTGCGGGATGTTCCAGCGGAAGTCGCGGCAGAGGGCGTCGTAGGTGTCGCGCCGTTCGAGCATGGACGGTCGTCTCCGCTCCTCCGCGAGTGGGACTGGCGCCGGGCATGAGCTCCAGGCGCCGTGGACAGGCCTGTCGCGTAGCTCCTGCCCCTGGCGGCGTCAAGTGACGTGGATCAGCGGTGCGCGCCCTGGTAGCTCGGGACCGCGTTGCGTTGGCTGGTCTGCGGCGGCAGATACAGCTGCAGCAAGAACAGCAGCACCAGCACCGGCAGCCACATCTCGTTGATTTCCTCGAGCGCGCGGGCGTATTTCAGAGCCGTTGCAGGCAAGGCGCTATCGGCCTCCCGGAACCAACGGGGGATGGCGTCGAGGATCTTCAGCGCCGGCAGGTAGGCGACAAGCACGATCGCGCCATAGGCAGCCGGCGGCCTGCGCGTCACCAGATGCTTGATGTGATCCAGCGATCTTATCAGCAACGCCACCACCACCGTGCCGATCAGGAGGACGGTTCCCGCACTTGCGAGTTTCTCTAGGACGGGCACCTCCGGCCTGAGATACTGGCGCAGATTGAAAAGGCCGTATGTCGTGAAGGCGTGATGCCAATCCAGCTCACGAACGCCGAGGAGCAGCGCGCCAAGCGCGATCAGCCCAGCCAGCCCGCCCTGACGAAACCAGATGCCTGCCGCAATGATCGCGACGACGAAATGCAAGACGGCACTTGCCATCTCTACCGGCCCGTTCTCTCGGAGCAAAGCAGCAGCCATATCCGCCGACATCACTGCGGCGGCGAGCAGGCTCACGACAAGTCCAGATAACGCGACCCAGAAGAGCAAAAAGGGAGACGCAATGAAATTAGATGAATTCGAACCGGTATCGGAAGGCAATGAGATTTCTCTTCGGAATATCATTAAGGAATCCCATTCTAGCCAATCCGTCGGGCAAAGCAAACTACCGGACCGTCGCTTGGAATCACAATGTGGTCACCGCCGGTTGGCAAAGAAGCACTTCCGCCTTTCGGGATGGCGGTAACCGGTTGTCTCGCCAGCGTCTCCTGCGCCATTGGCAGATCTTCACGCGACCACGGTGCAAGCATTTCTTGCGATGCTTCAAAAGCTGTTTGCCCGCAAAACCAGACCGAGCTGCAAATCTGAAAATGGCGCTTGACCTCAATATTGGTTGAGGTTGCACAAGTCCTTTCTGTCAAGTCGAAGAGAGGAGGACGAGATGGGTCAGGACGCCGGCAAGGCACAACGTATCTACAGGGTCGACAGGTTCACCGTTCCAGACGGTGCGCGCGCCGAGTTTCTCGACAAGGTTCGGCAGACGCACGAGTTGCTGAGAGTGCAGCCGGGCTTCCTGCAGGACATGCTTCTGGAGCAGCCATCGATGCCTGGAGAGCACAATGTCATCACGATCGTCGAGTGGGAAAGCGAGGCTGCGATCGCATCGGCCAAGGCCAAGGTGCAGTCGATGCACGCGCAAGCGAATTTCAACCCGCAGGAGTTGATCGCACGGCTGGGCATCAAAGCCGACATTGCCAGCTACAGGCACATTTAGGAGCGGAAGGCTTCGGAAAATGTAACGGCGACCCAATGGGCCGCCGTTCAATGTTCGAGGCTGGATTGTCCCAGTCGCCGGTCAGGCGAAGGTGCCGTGGCAGTGCTTGTATTTCTTGCCCGAACCGCACGGGCAGGCCTCGTTGCGCGAAACCTTGCCCCAGGTCGATGGATCGTTGGGGTCGCGGTCTTCGGCCGCGACGACGCGCGAATCCTGCAGGACTGCGACCGAGCCTTCGCCGAAATCGTCCTCGCCGGTGGTGCCGTCGATGTGGTGGCCAAACATCTCGGGCGCTTCCGGTGGCGGCGCGTCGGCTGCCTGGCGCACCAGTTCGACCCGCATCAGCTGTGCGGTGACCGCCTGGCGCAGGTTGCCGAGCATCGCCTGGAACAGCTCGAAGGCCTCGCCCTTGTATTCGTTGAGCGGGTCGCGCTGGGCGTAACCGCGGAAGCCGACGACCGAGCGCAAGTGGTCGAGATTGACCAGATGTTCGCGCCACAGGTGGTCGATCGTCTGCAGCACCACCGAGCGTTCGACATAGGTCATCACCTCGGGGCCGAAGCGCTCGGCGCGGTCGGCGGCCGCCTTGTCGGCTTCGGCGGTGATGCGCTCGCGGACCTCTTCCTCGGCGATGCCTTCTTCCTTGGCCCATTCCTCGATCGGGAGATCGAGGTTGAGCGACTGGATCACGCCTTCCTTGAGGCCAGTGACATCCCACTGCTCGGCATAGGCGTTTTCGGGGATGTGCTTGGCGACCAGATCCTCGATCACGTCGTGGCGCATTTCGGCGACCGTATCGGTCAGGCTGGTCGCGTCCATCAGCTCGATGCGCTGCTCGAACACCACCTTACGCTGGTCGTTCGACACGTCGTCGTATTTGAGCAGGTTCTTGCGGATGTCGAAGTTGCGGGCCTCGACCTTCTTCTGCGCCTTTTCCAGCGCCTTGTTGATCCAGGGGTGGACGATCGCCTCGTCTTCCTTGAGGCCGAGCTTCTGCAACATGCCGTCCATGCGCTCGGAACCGAAGATGCGCATCAAATCGTCCTGCAGCGACAGGAAGAACTTCGAACGGCCCGGGTCACCCTGGCGGCCGGAGCGGCCGCGCAGCTGGTTGTCGATGCGGCGGCTTTCGTGGCGTTCGGTGGCAAGCACGTAGAGGCCGCCGCCGGCGAGCGCCTTTTCCTTGAGGCGGGCAACGTCCTCGCGGATCGCCTTTTCCTTGGCGTCGCGCTCGGGGCCTGCCGGCATGTCAGCCAGTTCCTCGGCAATGCGCATGTCGGCGTTGCCACCGAGCTGGATGTCGGTGCCGCGGCCGGCCATGTTGGTGGCGATGGTGATAGCGCCCGGCTTGCCGGCCTGGGCGACGATCGCCGCCTCGCGCTCGTGGTGGCGGGCATTCAGGACCTCGAAGTCCTTGAAGCCGTCCTTGCGCAGCCGCTCGGCCAACTGTTCGGATTTCTCGATCGAGGTCGTGCCGACCAGCGTCGGCTGGCCCTTGGCGTTGGCTTCCTTGATCTCGCGGACGATCGCCTTGTACTTCTCCTCGACCGTCCGGTAGACCTCGTCGTCCTCGTCGATGCGGCTGACGGGCAGGTTGGTCGGAACCTCGGTGACGTCGAGATTGTAGATGTTGCCGAACTCTTCCGCTTCGGTCAGCGCCGTACCGGTCATGCCGGCGAGCTTTTCGTACATGCGGAAATAATTCTGGAAGGTGACGGAAGCCAGCGTCTGGTTTTCCGGCTGGATCGACACGTGTTCCTTGGCTTCCAGCGCCTGGTGCAAGCCTTCGGAGAAACGGCGGCCCGGCATCATGCGGCCGGTAAACTCGTCGATGATGACGATTTCGTCGTCCTTGACGATGTAGTCCTTGTCTTTCTGGAACAGGCGGTGCGCCTTGAGCGCATTGTTGACGTGGTGGACCAGGGCGACGTTTTCGATGTCGTAGAGCGACTCGCCCTTCAGCAGGCCCGCTTCGCGCAGCATGTTCTCCATCTTCTCGGTGCCTTCTTCGGTGAAGATGGCGGTCTTCTGCTTCTCGTCGACCTCGTAGTCGGACGGAACCAGATGGAGAAGGAAGGCGTCGACCGTGTTGTACATTTCCGAACGGTCCTCGAGCGGACCGGAAATGATCAGCGGCGTGCGGGCCTCGTCGACCAGGATCGAGTCGACCTCGTCGACGATGGCGAAGAAGTGGCCGCGCTGCACCATCTGGGCGCGCTCGTACTTCATGTTGTCGCGCAGATAGTCGAAGCCGAGTTCGTTGTTGGTGGCGTAGGTGATGTCGCAGGCATAGGCCGCGCGGCGCTCTTCGTCCGACAGTCCGTGCACGATGATGCCGACCGAAAGGCCGAGGAACTTGTAGAGCCGGCCCATCCATTCGGCGTCGCGGCTGGCGAGATAGTCGTTGACGGTAACGACATGCACGCCCTTGCCGGTCAGGGCATTGAGATAGACGGGCAGGGTTGCGACGAGGGTCTTGCCTTCGCCGGTGCGCATCTCGGCGATGCCGCGGCCGTGCAACACCATGCCGCCGATCATCTGGACGTCGAACGGACGCATGCCAAGCGCGCGCTTTGCGCCTTCGCGAACCGTGGCGAACGCCGGGATCAGCAGGTCGTCGAGGGTTGCCCCGTTGGCAAGGTCCTGACGGAACTGCTCGGTTCGCGCCCGAAGCTGGTCGTCGGTCAGCGCCTGCAGTTCATTTTCCAGTGCATTGATCGCTTCCACCCGGGGTCGGGTCGATTTGACGCGACGATCGTTGGAGGAACCGAAAATCTTACGGGCGAGACCGCCGAGACTGACCATCAAGTGGCCCTTTCAATTCGAATGAAGCCGACTGTCCGCCGGCCGAACCTGCCGGGGACAAGGCGGTGGCAGGTTCAACGCGAAAAGCGCCCGGAAAACGGTTCTGGACGCGAAGACGATGGACAGATAAGAGGGGGCACAACTTATGTCAACGTTGCAGAGAGCCTGCCGAAGACGCCAAATTCCGCCACATTCAGGTTGATTTGGAAGTGCGTCATCCCCCCATCGGAGAGTTTAGATGTCTTTTTCGTTCCGTAGCGCCTCGCTTGCCCGCGTCGGGCTTGCAGCCGGGCTCGTGGCGCTGTCGTCGCTGCCTCTCGCCGCCCAGGAAGCTGCTGCGCCAGCAGCCCAGCCCGCGGCTCCCGCAGCGGCACCGGTAGATCCCAACACGATCGTTGCCACGGTCAATGGCCAGGACGTCACCGAAGCCGACATCTCGCTGGCCGAAAGCGACCTCGGCGCCCAATTTGGCCGCCTGCCGCCGGAGCAGCGTCGTGCCGCGGCGCTGTCGTCGATCATCGAAATCAGGCTGATGGCGGCCCAGGCCGTGGAAAAGGGTCTCGACAAGGACGCCGACTTCCAGCGCCGCATGGCCTTCCTCGACCAGCGCGCGCTGCATGGCGAACTCGTCGAGAAGGAAGTCGCGGGCAAGGTCACCGACGACGAGATCCGTGCCCGCTACGACAAGGAAATCGCGGCCCAGAAGCCGGTCAACGAGGTTCATGCCCGCCACATCCTGGTCAAGACCAAGGAAGAGGCGGACGCCCTGATCAAGAAGCTGGATGGCGGCGAGGATTTCCAGAAGCTCGCCAACGAAAACACCACCGATCCGAGCGGCAAGACCTCGGGCGGCGACCTCGGCTTCTTCGGCCCTGGCCAGATGGTGCCGGAATTCGAGAAGGCGGCTCTCGCCCTCGAGGTCGGCGCCTACTCGAAGGAGCCGGTGCAGACGCAGTTCGGCTGGCACATCATCAAGGTCGAGGACAAGCGCTCGCAGCAGCCGCCGGCCTTCGACGCGGTCAAGGAAGAGGTCAAGTCGCTCGTCATCCGCGAGAAGTACATCGACCTGGTCAAGCAGATCCGCGCCGCCGGCAAGGTCGAAGTCACCGACCCCGAGCTCAAGAAGGCCATCGACGCCATCGACGCATCGAAGTAGGCCTTTTCAACTCGATTTCAGAAGGGCGGCGTCAGTTGGCGCCGCCCTTTTTTTGTTTGCGACGCTCGCAGTTTGACCATCTGGCGCGTTCTCAACCTCGCCGGTGGCTGAATGACGTTGGGTCCGATGGTCGCCAAATTGGGACTTCTCAGGGGGTGCTGAGCGGAGTGCCCCGTTTCCAGGAGCATCGCATGCCGTCTGCCGACCTGATCCTCGCGTTCCTTGCCACGGCGGCAATCTTCGCCTTCATCCCCGGACCGGCCATGCTCTACGCTGCCGCCCAGACGATGGCGCGCGGGCGCCGTTCCGGTTTCATGGCTGCATTGGGTATCCACATTGGTGGCTATGTGCATGTCGTTGCGGCTGCAGCCGGGCTGTCATTCCTGTTCCACGCGGTTCCGTGGCTCTACACAGCGGTCAAGCTTGCGGGCGCCGCCTATCTCGTCTGGCTGGGCATTTCGATGTTCCGCGGCCGCAAACAGGGCGATTTCGACCCCTCCGGCATGGGACAGAAGTCCGGCCGTCGCGCCTTCGTCGAAAGCGTCGCAGTCGAAGTGCTCAACCCCAAGACTGCCATCTTCTTCATGGCCTTCCTGCCGCAGTTCATCGACGCATCCGCGACTTTCCCGGTCTGGGCGCAGTTCCTCATCTTCGGAATTCTGGTCAACACCATGTTCACGGTTGCCGACATTGTCGGCGTTGTGCTGGCCGGCCTCCTGATCGGCCGCCTGCAGCGCTCGAGCCGGGCGCAAAGGCTTATGCGGCGCGCCGGCGGTGCAGTGCTTGTCGGTCTCGGCGTGCACGTCGCGCTCCAGCGCAGCTGAATCGCCCGGCGGCGTTGCAGCCAGTCTTCAGCGATGCCTCAAGCTTCAGTGATGCCTCAGGCCTTGATGCCGTTCACGATCATGCGGATCGCCCGGCGCAACGTGGCGTCGTCCTCATCCAGCCGGCCAGTCAGCAGGTGCACCCAGGCGTAGGAAGCGACCATGTCGGCGACCTGTTCGGGGTCGACATGTGCTGCGACCTCGCCTCGCGCCTTGGCCCGGGCGACGATCTTGCCGGTGTTGGCCCTGCGCCCGGCGGCATATTCGGCCAGCGCTTCGGCTGCTGAAGCATCCGACTGGGCCTCGGCCAGCAGAGAGCGGAAGATGCCGCCAGATGGCGTCTCGCGCCAGTGGACGAATAGGCTCCTGGCAAAGCCGAACAGGTCTTCCTCGATGCTGCCGGTGTCGGGATAGTCGATGTCGCGCTTCTGGCGCTGGTAGACCTCAAGCAGCAGCGATGCCTTGTTCGGCCACCAGCGATAGATCGTCGGCTTGCCGGCGCGGGCACGGCGCGCCACGGCCTCGATCGAGAATCCCGCATAGCCGTTTTCGATCAGCACCGCCTCGGCCGCTTCCAGGATCGCGTCGGCGCTTTCGGGGCTGCGCCGTGCGCCGATCGATTTCCGCGCCGCGTCTTGCTCAGTGCTCATCTCGTTCTCCGGTTCGTCGACAAATCCATACACCAGCTCTTGACGAAACGAAACGGCCCGTTTTATATAACGAAACGTTTCGTTCCGATGGAGATTGGAAATGACTGCCTCCCAAACCCGCTTTTCCCGCCCGCGCTTCGCCCTGATGGTCCTGATCGGTGTCTATCCGCTGATCACGGTCCTTCTTTACGTCGTCATGCCGCTGACCGATGGCTGGACGATCTGGCAGCGCACCCTGCTGATTGCGCCGCTGATGGTGGCGACGATGATCTGGGGGCTGATCCCCGCCGTCCAGCGCCTGTTCCGCGGCTTCCTCAATCCGGCGGTGCATTGAGGCTGGACCACGCCTTCGTGAGGTGAAACGCCTTGCGAAGCCTCGCGCTATCGGGCAAACGGTGCCAACCCTCACCGTTTCCCGAGCCCGCAGAGGTTCCCTGATGTCGACTGCCGTTTCCCCGCTTGCACCGAAAAAATATCCCAAGATGCCCGCCATCGATGGCGTCCGCATTGCCACTGCCGAAGCGGGCATCAAGTACAAGGGTCGCACCGACGTGGTGGCCATGGTGTTCGACGAAGGCACGGCGGCGGCAGGCGTCTTCACCCGTTCCAAGTGCCCCTCGGCACCGGTCGATTTCTGCCGCCAGAACCTTTCGGGCGGCAAGGCGCGCATTCTCGTCGTCAATTCCGGCAACGCCAATGCGTTTACCGGCAAGAAGGGCCGCGAGACGACCACGCTGACCGGCCAGGCCGCGGCCAAGGCCGCCGGCTGCACGCCGGGCGACGTCTTCCTCGCCTCCACCGGCGTTATCGGTGAGCCGCTCGACGCCGGCAAGTTCAGCCATTTGCTTTCCGGCATGGTCAAGGACGCCAGGTCCGACCAGTGGACCGAGGCCGCCAAGGCGATCATGACCACCGACACCTATCCCAAGGTGTCGACCGCGACCGTCAAGCTCGGCGACACCGACGTCACCATCAACGGCATCGCCAAGGGCGCCGGCATGATCGCGCCGGACATGGCGACGATGCTGTCCTTCGTCGCCACCGACGCGCCGATTTCGGCGGATGTGCTGCAGGACATGCTGTCGCGCGGCACCGCCAAGACCTTCAATGCGGTGACCGTCGACAGCGACACCTCGACGTCCGACACGCTGATGCTGTTTGCCACCGGGGCCGCGGCCAAGCGCGGCGCGCCGAAGATTTCCGATCCCAAGGATGCGCGCCTCGGCGCCTTCCGCCGTGCGCTCAACAAGATGCTCAAGACGCTTGCGCTTCAGGTCGTGCGCGACGGCGAAGGCGCGCGCAAGCAGGTCGAAGTCACCGTCACCGGCGCCAAGTCGGCGCGTTCGGCCAAGCGCATCGCGCTCTCCATCGCCAATTCACCGCTGGTCAAGACCGCCGTAGCCGGCGAGGACGCCAATTGGGGCCGCGTCGTCATGGCCGTCGGCAAGGCTGGCGAGCCGGCCGACCGCGACCTCCTGTCGATCTGGTTCGGCGACAATCGCCTTGCCCACAATGGCGAGCGCGACCCTGGTTATTCGGAAGCGGCGACCTCGGCCTACATGAAGGGCGACAACATCGTCATCCGCGCCGACATCGGTCTTGGCCGCGGCAAGGCGACGGTATGGACCTGCGACCTGACCAAGGAATATGTTGCCATCAACGGCGACTACCGGAGCTGACAGCAGCGTGAACCAGAACCGCCCGTCGCACGAACTCGCAATCGTCCGCCGCTACGAGGCGGCCGGCTTTCGCGCCTGGCCGGCGGCGGCGGTGCATTATGACGGCACCTGGCTGGTGCGGTTGACGGCAGGGCATCCGGCCAAGCGGCTCAACTCGGTCAACCCGCTCGACCCGGCCGACATCCGCAACATTCCCGACCGCATCGCCCGCGCCAGCCGCCGCTTCGAGGCCTATGGCCGGCCGCTCACCTTCCGCATGTCGCCCTTGTCGGGGCCGGCGGTCGCCGCCCATCTCGACCGCGAGCGCTGGAGCGTCTTCTCCGAATCGATGGTGATGCGCCTGTCGCTCGACGACGGTGTCGTCGAAAACGCCATGGACCAGATCCCGCTCAAGGATATCGGCCGCTTCGTCAGCGCCTCGATGGCCGTTCACGGCCTCGACCCGTCGCTGAGGCCGGGCCTGTCCGAGATCATCGGCGCCATCCAGCCGGAAGCCGGCCTGTTCGTGCTCGAACAGGACGAGCAGCCGGTGACGGCTGCAATCTGCGTCCACGACACCGACCTTGCCGGCCTGTTCGAGATCGCCACGACCGAAGCCGAGCGCGGCAAGGGCTTCGGCCACCGGCTGATCCTGTCGGCGCTCAAATGGGCACGCCTCAGGGGCGCGCGCCAGGCGTGGCTGCAGGTCGAAGCCGACAATGTCGGCGCCATCCGCCTCTACTCGAAGATGGGCTTCAAGGAAGTCTATCGCTATCACTATCGCCGCCCGCCGGAGGCCTGACTTGACCCAACAGGGAAAACGCCTGCTGCTCGTGGCCGCCTGCGCGCTCGTCGATGCCGATGGCCGGGTGCTTCTGGCCCAGCGGCCCGCGGGCAAGCAGCTTGCCGGCCTGTGGGAATTTCCCGGCGGCAAGGTCGAACAGGGCGAGACGCCGGAGGAAACCATCGTGCGTGAGATGCGCGAGGAGATCGGCATCGAAACCATGATCGCCTGCCTCGCACCGCTGACCTTCGCCAGCCACACCTACGAAGACTTCCATCTGCTGATGCCGCTCTATGTCTGCCGCCGTTTCTGGGGCACGCCTGAGCCGCGGGAAGGCCAGGTGCTGAAATGGGTCCGGCCCAAGCAGATGCGCGATTACCCGATGCCGCCCGCCGACGAGCCGCTGATACCGTTCCTGATCGACCTGCTCTGACGCATATCAGTCAGCGTTAAGTCAAAGTTTATCCAATCGTGAAAAATTGAGTGGCCGTCGCGTGCAATGTGCGGCGACATGGGTTTTCGCGGGGGACGTGCCTATGCAGGCTGACAAGGAGTGGGATCTCATCCGCCCCGAACGCCAGTCCTCGGCCGCCAGGGCCAGCGCCGGCATCTTGCGTGTCGCATTGCTGTTCGGCTTTGCGGCCGTAGCCCTGGCGCTCATCGCCACACCCTATCTCGACAGCCGCACGCGCCCTTGGATCGGGCAGGCGCGCTTTGACGGACTCGACTACACCGCGACAGGCTCCGTTGGCCGCAATGCCAGCTATACGCTGCGCCGCAGCGTCCTGCAGGACACACCGCAGGCGGTATGCGTCATTCACGACAACGGCCGCCGCAGCGGCCAGTGCTGAGGATGTGCCGCGTGCGCTTCACTGCACGTTAAGGCTATGCCATTAACCTTTCTTAATCTGTCGCCGCTATGGTTTTCCCAACGACACGGGTGGACGCGACCGATGATAAAGCGATTTCTGAGGGACGAGGGGGGTGCCACGGCGATCGAGTATGGCCTCATTGCTGCTCTGATTGCAGTGGTGATGGCCGGCGGCTTTTCGCAGATGGCAGAGCAGCTCAGGCTGCTTTGGGGCGACAACAACAAGGACATTCAGCAAGGCCTGAACAGGCATTGAACAGGCATAGCCTGAACCGGGCTATTTCTTGCCCTCCGCGCCAAGCACCCTGGCGAGCGAAACCTGCGCCGACCCCGGCTTGAGCGGCTTTTGCTGCGACGGGTCTGGCGCCCATCCCGACAGCCAGACGAACGAAAAGCTCGCCCGCACGCGCCCGTCGGGATCGGAAAAGCGCTCGGCATAGATTTCGGCCGCGCGCTGGAACAATCGCCGCGTCGCCGGTTTTCGCGACCGGTCGGCGAGCGCGCTCGTTACGCCCATTGCCCGCAAATCCGCCATCAGCCCGAACATCGTGTCGTAGCGCACCGTTACCGTCTCGACGTCGGCCACGGGCAGGGCAAGTCCCGCCCGTTGCAGCAGCCCGCCGGCGTCGCGCACGTCGGTGAAGGGGATGACACGCGGGCTCGCCCCGCCGGTCAGCTCGGTTTCGGCCGCCAGCAGGCTTTCGCGCAATTCGGCAAGCGTTCCCGCACCCGCCAGCACACCCAGGAACAGCCCGTCCGGCTTCAGCGCACGCCTGATCTGGATCAGCTGGCCGGGAATGTCGTTGGCCTCCTGCAGCGCCAGCAGCGATACCGCGAGGTCGATGCTTGCCGGCTCGAGCGCAATGGTCTCGGGATCGGAGACGATGCCCGGACCGCCGCCGAGAAAGCTCTTGTCGGCCTCGACCCGGACCAGTTCGGCCACCTTGCCGCTGGCTGCCAGCACGGCTGTCGCAGCCGGGCTGACCGAGAAGATCGCGGCACCCCGTTCGAACTTGCGCTCCACCGCGGCCAGCCTGTCGGCCAGGTCTTCAGCGGCGCGCGCCATCAGGAAATCCGCGCCGGCAATGGCTTGCGCCACTGCGCGCCGGCGGTGGGCGATCACGAGGCTGGCGTCAAAGATCGGTTGCACGGGCGATGTCCTTCCTTGCCGGGTTTCTGTTATGGTCGCCCGACCCAAAACTGTCGTGGCCGATCCGATGCCGGAGATCAAGAGCCTCGCTTCCGCTGTCGCCGCCTGGCCGGCGCGCTTGTTGTTCCCGCCGGTTTGCGCCGGCTGCCGGCGGCAGGTGACGCAGCCAGGCGCCTTGTGCGGTGCCTGCTGGCCCCGGCTTCGCTTCCTTGAAAAGCCATGGTGCGAGGTGATGGGCACGCCGTTTGCCCACGATTTCGGCGCCGGCTTCCTGTCCGCCGAGGCGATCGCCAATCCGCCGCCCTTCGCCCGTGCCCGCGCCGCCGTTGCTTATTCCGGTGTCGCCCGGCGCATGGTCCAGGGCCTCAAGTTCCACGACCGCACCGATCTCGCGCCATGGATGGCGCGTTGGATGCTGCGCGCCGGCACTGAGTTGGTCGCCGATGCCGAGGTCGTGGTGCCGGTTCCGCTGCATTGGCGCCGCTTCTTCTGGCGCCAGTTCAACCAGTCGGCGGAGCTTGCCCGCACCATTGCCTCGCTTTCCAGCCTGCCTTTCGCGCCCACCTCCGTGCGCCGAGTCAAGCGCACGCGCCAGCAGATCGGCCTTGGCCAACGTGAGCGCGAAGACAATGTCCGGGCGGCCTTTGTCGTTCCGCCCGAGGCGGAGATCGAAATCCGCGGCCGGCGGGTGCTTCTGGTCGACGACGTCTACACCACCGGGGCCACCGTTTCGGCCGTCACCCGGGCGCTCAAGAAAGGCGGCGCGCGTGGTGTCGACGTTCTGACCTTCGCGCGCGTGCTGCCTGGGGACTTCCGGCCCGACGATCCAGACCCTATATAGTCGACCAAGGATAACGGGTTTCTGTCATGGTCGATGTGACTATTTATACGCGCATGATGTGTGGCTACTGCACTGCGGCCAAGCGCCTATTGGAGCGCAAGGGCGTTGCATTCACCGAGCATGACGCTAGCTTCTCGCCTGAGCTTCGGCAGGAAATGGTCTCGCGCGCCAACGGCCGCGCGACGTTCCCGCAGATTTTCATCGGCAACACCCATGTCGGCGGTTGCGACGACCTGCATGCGCTCGATGCGCAAGGCAGGCTCGATCAACTTCTCGCTGCCGGCGCATAGAGCTGAGGACGGACCATGGCGATTTTCAAGGCGGCAGCGGTGCAGATGCGTTCGGGCAAGGAGCCGGAGCGCAACGCCCGTGATTTCGAGGCCCTGGTGCGCGAGGCTGCCGGACAGGGCGCGACGTATGTGCAGACGCCCGAGATGACCGGCGCCATCGTCGGCGACAAAGATGCCCGTGCCACGGCCTTCACCTCGGAGGATCGCGACCTGATCGTGGCCACCGGCCGCAAGCTCGCTGCCGAACTCGGCATCCACATGCATGTCGGCTCGACGGCCATCGTGCGGGCCGACGGCAAGCTCGCCAACCGGGCGTTCCTGTTCGGGCCCGATGGTTCGACGTTAGCTGTCTACGACAAGATCCACATGTTCGACGTCGACCTCGACAATGGCGAGAGCTGGCGCGAATCCTCGGCCTACGAGCCGGGCACGGAAGCCGTCGTCGCCGACACGGCGCTCGCCAGGATCGGCTTTGCCATATGCTACGACCTGCGCTTCCCGCAACTGTTCCGCGCCGAGGCGCTTGCCGGTGCCGAGGTGCTGACCGCGCCTGCCGCCTTCACCCGCCAGACCGGCCTAGCCCACTGGCATGTCCTGCTGCGCGCCCGCGCCATCGAAAACGGCGCCTTCGTCATCGCCGCTGGCCAGGGCGGCAAGCATGAGGACGGCCGCGAGACCTTCGGCCATTCGCTGATCATTGACCCGTGGGGCCGCATTCTTGCCGAGGCCGCCCATGACGAGCCCGGCGTCATCGTCGCCGAGATTGACACCCAGCATTCGGCCGATGCACGCAAGAAGATCCCCAATCTCAAGAATGCGCGCGAATTCAGCGTATCGCTTCGTGGCACGGGCCAGGGAGCGCTCCGGGGAGCCGCATCTTGATACGATTTTCCCTCCATTGCGACCGCGCGCATGACTTCGAGGGCTGGTTCCGCAGCAACGACGACTTCGAAACCCAGCGCAAGCGCGGTTTCGTCTCCTGTCCCGAATGCGGCTCGCAGAAGGTTGAAAAGGCGCTGATGGCGCCAGCCGTCTCGACCTCGCGCAAGCAGGAAAAGGTCGCGCTCGCCATGGGCGAGCAGCAGCGCAAGATGATGGCAGCGCTCAAGGACCTGTCCGAGAAGGTGCGTGAAAACGCCGAGAATGTCGGCGACAAGTTCGCCGAGGAAGCGCGCAAGATCCATTTCGGCGAGACCGAGGCGCGCGGCATCTATGGTGCCGCGACGATCGAGGAGGCCAAGGGCCTTGCCGAGGACGGCATCGAATTCATGCCGCTGCCGGTTTTCCCCGACGACCGGAACTGACTTTCATGGCCGAAAGCGCGGGGGAAATAGGGAAACCTCAGCGTCCAGCGGCTGCTTGCAAGCCCAAATCAGCACGTCCAAGCATCGTCTTTCAGTTCCTGCAATGGCTGGCGTCTAAGTCACACCACACGCGCCGTATCGACGGCGTGTGGGTCCTCGCATCGGAGATGGCCAATTTGGAGCGCGTCGAGACCGCTTTGAATCTTATCCGCGAACATGATCCCGTTCGCCATGGCCGCCTGATCCGTGACTTGGAGCAGATTTGGGTATGGGCGATCCCCGGAAGTGTCGGCCGCTTCAGGCACTTAGGCTGGACCTGCGATCTCGACAAGCAATTCGTGGAAACGACAGCACCCGATTTGATCGCCTCGGTCATCGTGCACGAAGCAACCCACGCGCGGTTGTTTCGGATGGGGATTGGCTACGAGGAGGCCATCCGGGAACGGGTCGAACAAATCTGCCTGCGCAGAGAGTTGGCTTTCGCACGTAAATTTCCGAACGAGATTGCCGTGCAATGGGCAGAAGCAAGCCTGCATTCTTTGCCCGACCTGAGCGACGAGCGCTTTGCTCAGCGGCGTGGCGAGGACTACCGCGCGCTTTTCCTGCGAAACGGCGTGCCACGCTGGCTGGTCAGTTTCGTTATCGTGACGGGCAGCTGGATCCATCGGCGACGACAAAAGAAATCTGCCGGCACTCCCTAAGCCCGGCTAGGAACTGACTGGAAGCCAGAGGCTTCCATTTTTGCTGGAGCAGGGCCCCGCAGCGCTCCGCTATGGCGGGGCGCGCCCAAACTCAGTTGCGCTGGCCGACGTCGATCCGGTTGCCGCCGCCCGCCAGATCGAAGGCCTTGCGCAGGGTCGCCGGCGCGGTGTTACGCCAAACCGTCACCAGAACGCTGCGCAGCGTCTTCTCGTCGGCTACGGCCAGCATCACTAGGGTCCAACCCTGTTTGCCCCAGCCGCCATCCACGGGCCGGAAGACAGCGGGTTCGGCCGCGCACATCATCTCCTGCTGGTCGCGCGTCAGCTTGACCACGGCGTTGCCGTCTTCGGGCAGGGTGGCGAAGACACGGTCGCGGACGCGGAAGTCGGGCTTGCCGAAATGCGATTTCTCGGTCGCCGCGGGCAGCTCCAGGGCGATCCGTCTGACATCCTCGGGTGTCATGGCTCCTCGATCCCGACATGGCGAGTTCACCATTTTAGGGTTCCGGGCGGGCGGCGCAAGTTTCAGGCGCTTTGCTGGCGCGACGGCTATCGGGCTCGCTCGACGCCTGATCCCGAACGTCGCTGGAAACGGGGAGCGGCGGCCTCAGGCCGCCTTTTCCGCCAGCACCATGTAGTTGACGTCCATGTCGCGGGATTTCTGCCAGCGGTCGGCCAGCGGGTTGTATGTCACCCCGGTACGGTCGATGGTGGCGAGGCCGGCACCGGTGAGCGCCTTGTCCAGTTCTTCCGGGCGCACCAGCTTGCCGTATTGGTGGGTGCCGCGCGGCAGCCAGCGCAGCACGTACTCGGCGCCGACGATGGCGAGGCCAAGCGCCTTGAAGGTGCGGTTGATGGTGGCAACGAACATGATGCCGCCGGGCTTGACCATCTCGCCGCATTTCTTGACGAACAGCTCGACGTCGGCGACGTGCTCGACCACTTCCATGTTGAGGATGATGTCGAACTTTTCGCCCGCATCTGCGAGGTCTTCAGCCGTGGTGGCGCGATAGTCTACCGTCACGCCGCTTTCGGCTGCGTGGATCTTGGCTACTTCGATGTTGGTGGCCGAGGCGTCCGCCCCCACCACTTCGGCGCCCAGGCGGGCCATCGGCTCGCACAACAGGCCGCCGCCGCAGCCGATGTCGAGGATGCGCAGGCCCTCGAAAGGCCGCGCGGCATGGGTGTCGCGGCCGAAGCGTGCGGCGACCTGGTCACGGATGTAGCCCAGGCGGATCGGGTTGAACTTGTGCAGCGGGCGGAACTTGCCGTTTGGGTTCCACCATTCGGCGGCGAGCGCCGAGAACCGCTCGACTTCTCCGGCATCGATGGTCGATGGGCGGGGATCTGGCATTGCTGTGGTCTCCTTCGAGCGCAAGGAAGTCGGGTCTGGCGCGGGGATTGTCAAGGCGACAAATCCGCAGCGGTTCGACACTGCATCGAAATCCACGGGCCGACTTTGCGCGCCGGCAAAAAAAACGCGCTGATTTGTCTGGCCGGGCGTCCTTGCAGAATGCGCGTGTTTTGGCTATGCAGGCCGCGCATTCGACACCGTGTCGCAGACCGGTGTTTTCACTCATTTTCCGGCCCCCTCGGGGCCGGCGTTTATGGCAAGGGCATTTCGCTTCTATGGCGCGCATCGTGATGAAATTCGGCGGTACGTCCGTCGCCGACATCGCCCGAATCCGCAACGTGGCGCGTCATGTCAAACGCGAGGTTGACGCGGGCCACGAGGTTGCGGTGGTGGTTTCGGCCATGGCCGGAAAGACCAACGAACTGGTCGCCTGGACCCGCGACGCCTCGCCGATGCACGACGCACGCGAGTATGACGCCGTGGTCGCCTCGGGCGAACAGGTGACGGCTGGCTTGCTGGCGCTCGCGCTGCAGAACATCGGCGTCAATGCGCGGTCCTGGCAGGGCTGGCAGATCCCGATCAAGACCGACAACTCCCATGGTGCCGCCCGCATCCTCGACATCGACGGCTCGTTCCTGGTCAAGCGCTTCCAGGAAGGCCAGGTCGCCGTCGTCGCCGGTTTCCAGGGCATCGGCCCGGACAATCGCATCGCCACCCTCGGCCGCGGCGGCTCCGACACCAGCGCCGTCGCCATCGCTGCGGCGGTGAAGGCTGATCGCTGCGACATCTACACCGACGTCGATGGCGTCTATACTACCGATCCGCGGATTGAGCCCAAGGCACGGCGCCTGTCGCGCATCTCGTTCGAGGAAATGCTCGAAATGGCCTCGCTCGGCGCCAAGGTGCTGCAGGTCCGGTCGGTCGAACTCGCCATGGTGCATCGCGTTCGCACCTTCGTGCGTTCTTCCTTCGAAGATCCGGATGCGCCCGGCATGGGCGATTTTCTCAATCCGCCTGGAACGCTCATTTGTGACGAGGAAGAAATCGTGGAACAGCAGGTCGTCACCGGAATCGCCTACGCCAAGGACGAAGCTCAGGTCTCGCTGCGCCGGGTCGCAGACCGACCGGGTGTTGCGGGCGGCATCTTCGGCCCGCTGGCCGAGGCCAACATCAATGTCGACATGATCGTCCAGAACATCTCGGAGGACGGCAAGTTCACCGACATGACGTTCACCGTGCCGTCGGGCGACGTCAACAAGGCGCTGGCCGTGCTCGAGAAGATCCGCCCCGACATCGGCTACGACGCCGTCCAGCACGACGAAGGCATGTCCAAGGTGTCGGTCATCGGCATCGGCATGCGCAGCCATGCCGGCGTTGCCGCCACAGCCTTCCAGGCGCTGGCTGCGAAGGGCATCAACATCCGCGCCATCACCACGTCGGAGATCAAGATCTCGATCCTTATCGACGGCCCGTATACCGAACTTGCGGTTCGCACTTTGCATTCCGTCTACGGTCTCGATAAGCAGTAGTATCAAGGAGTCGAGCGTCACCGCGTTGCCGGCGTGCAGCATGTGCCGTGCCGGGTCCAAACCATTGGAGACGGTGAATGATACGTGACATGGCCGCTGGGCCACGCGTACTTCTGAAACGGCTCCGCGAATTGATGGCGGAGCCTCTCGAGCCACAGGAACGGCTCGACAGGATCGTGCGCGATATCGCCGCCAACATGGTGGCCGAGGTCTGCTCGCTCTACGTGCTGCGCGCCGACTCGGTGCTCGAGCTCTACGCCACCGTCGGTCTGAACCCGAATGCCGTTCACCTGGCCCAGCTGCGTCTCGGCCAGGGCCTGGTCGGCACGATCGCGGCGAGCGCCCGCGCGCTCAACCTGTCCAACGCCCAGGAACACCCCGCCTTCGCCTACCTGCCGGAAACGGGCGAGGAGATCTATCATTCCTTCCTCGGCGTGCCGGTGCTCAGGGCAGGGCGCACGCTCGGCGTGCTGGTCGTCCAAAACAAGACCATGCGCCACTATCGCGACGACGAGATCGAGGCGCTCGAAACCACCGCCATGGTCATCGCCGAGATGATCGCGTCGGGCGACATCGGCCGGCTGAGCCGGCCCGGCCTCGAGCTCGACATGTCGCGCCCGGCCAGCTTCACCGGCATCGCCTTCAACGAAGGCGTCGGCCTTGGCCATGTCGTGCTGCACGAGCCGCGCATCGTCGTCACCAACCTGTTCAACGAGGACAGCGAGGAGGAGCTGCGCCGGCTCGAGGATGCGCTCGGTTCGCTGCGCCTGTCGATCGACGACATGCTGGAGCGCCGCGACGTCGCCTTCGAGGGCGAGCATCGCGAGGTTCTCGAAGCCTACCGGATGTTTGCCAACGACCGCGGCTGGGTGCGCCGCCTCGAAGAGGCGATCCGCAACGGCCTGACGGCGGAGGCTGCGGTCGAAAAGGTCCAGAGCGACATGCGCGCCCGCATGCTGCACATGACCGATCCCTATCTGCGCGAGCGGATGAGCGATTTCGACGATCTCGCCAACCGCCTCCTGCGCCAGCTGATGGGCCGCGGTCCCGAGACGATCGCCGCATCGCTGCCCAAGGACGCCATCATCGTCGCCCGCTCGATGGGTGCTGCCGAACTGCTCGACTATCCCCGCGACCGGCTGCGCGGGCTTGTTCTGGAAGACGGTGCGCCGACCAGCCACGTCGTCATCGTCGCGCGCGCCATGGGCATTCCCGTCGCCGGCCAGATGAAGGGCGCCGTTTCCATGTCGGAAAACGGCGATCCGATCATCGTCGACGGTGAGGAGGGGGCGGTTCATCTGCGTCCGCAGCCCGATCTGGAAGCCGCTTACGCCGAAAAGGTGCGCTTCCGCGCGCGTCGGCAGGAACTCTACCGCGAACTGCGCAAGAAGCCGTCCGAGACCAAGGACGGCGTCAAGGTCGACCTGTTGATGAATGCCGGCCTCGCCGTCGACCTGCCGCAATTGGCAGAGGCGGGCGCTGCCGGCATCGGCCTGTTCCGCACCGAACTGCAGTTCATGGTCGCCTCGACGTTTCCGCGCGCCGAAGCGCAGGAGAAACTCTACCGCGACGTGCTCGACATCGCCCGCGGCCGCCCCGTCACCTTCCGCACCATCGACATCGGCGGCGACAAGGTGCTGCCCTATTTCAAGGGCTCGGTGCAGGAGGAAGAGAACCCGGCGCTCGGCTGGCGCGCCATCCGGCTCACCCTCGACCGTCCCGGCCTGCTGCGCACCCAGGTCCGCGCGCTGCTCAAGGCTGCCGGCGGGCGCGAGCTCAAGGTCATGCTGCCGATGGTCACCGAGCTCTCGGAAATCGCCCAGGCACGCGAGATCATCGACCGTGAGGTGCGCCACCTTTCGCGCTTCGCCCACCATCTGCCGACGAGCCTCAAGCTCGGCGCGATGATCGAGGTGCCGTCGCTCCTGTGGCAGCTCGACGAGCTGATGCAGGCGGTCGACTTCGTCTCTGTCGGCTCCAACGACCTGTTCCAGTTCGTCATGGCCGCCGACCGCGGCAACACCCAACTCGCCGACCGCTTCGACCCGCTGTCGGTGCCGTTCCTCCGGGTGCTCAAGCAGATCGCCGATGCCGGTGCGCGCAACCACACGCCGGTCACGCTGTGCGGCGAACTCGCCGGCAAGCCGATCTCGGCGATGGCACTGCTTGGCCTCGGCTACCGCTCGATCTCCATGTCCCCGGCCTCCATCGGCCCGGTCAAGGCGATGCTGACGGAACTTCCTCTCGGCGAGCTGAAATCCTTCCTCGACGACAACCTTTCCGGTCCTGCCGCCAACCTGCCGATGCGCGCGTTGCTCCAGGCCTTTGCGGACGACCGTTCCATACCCCTATGATCAGCCTGCCTCACGACAGAATGAACCAGGTCGTCAAGCGCTTCGACATGCTCGAAGCACAGATGGCGGCTGGCCCGGCCCCCGACGTCTACGTCAAGCTGGCGTCCGAATATTCCGACATCCAGGACCTTGTTGCCAGGATCCGCGACCTGCGCGGCGCCGAGCAGGAACTCGTCGATCTCGAGGCGATGCTGTCCGACAAGGGCACGGATGCCGAGATGCGTGCGCTCGCCGAGATGGACAAGCCCGAGGTCGAGGACCGCATCGAGGCGCTGCAGCGCGAAATCCAGATCCTGCTCCTGCCCAAGGACGCGGCCGACGAGCGCAACGCCATCCTCGAAATCCGCGCCGGCACCGGCGGCGACGAGGCCGCCCTGTTCGCCGGCGACCTCTATCGCATGTACGAGCGTTACGCCGCCTCGCGTGGCTGGCGCTTCGAGGTAGCCTCCGCCAGCGACGGCGATGCCGGCGGCTTCAAGGAAATCATCGCCACCGTTTCGGGCAAGGGCGTGTTCGCCCATCTGAAGTTCGAATCCGGCGTCCACCGCGTCCAGCGCGTTCCGGCGACCGAGGGCAGCGGCCGCATCCACACTTCGGCTGCGACGGTTGCCGTACTGCCGGAGGCCGAGGAGGTCGACATCGACATCCGCCCCGAAGACATCCGCATCGACACGATGCGTGCCTCGGGTTCGGGCGGCCAGCACGTCAACACGACAGACTCGGCGGTTCGCATCACCCACCTGCCGACCGGCATCATGGTGGTCCAGGCGGAAAAATCGCAGCACCAGAACCGTGCCCGCGCCATGCAGATCCTGCGCGCGCGTCTTTATGACATGGAGCGCAGCCGCGCCGACGAGGAACGTTCGTCGTCGCGCAAGTCGCAGGTCGGCTCGGGCGACCGTTCGGAGCGCATCCGCACCTACAATTTCCCGCAAGGGCGGCTGACCGACCACCGCATCAACCTGACGCTCTACAAGCTCGACCGCGTGATGATGGGCGAACTCGACGACGTCGTCGACGCGCTGATCGCCGACCACCAGTCGAAGCTTCTGGCCGACATGGGCTCGGATGGCTGAGCGTCCGCTCGGCGAGCTCCTGCGTCATGCGCGCCAGCGCCTTGCCGACGCCGGCATCGCGGACGCAGCATTCGATTCCCGGCTGCTCGTCGAGCATTTCTCCGGCACGACACGCACCGACGCCATCTCTTCGCCCGACAGGATCGTCGGGCAGGTCGCTGAAATCGAGGCAGCACTCGACCGTCGCATATCGGGCGAGCCCGTTCACCGCATCCTCGGCTACCGCGATTTCTACGGCATGCGCCTCAGTCTCTCGGCCGAAACGCTGGAGCCGCGCCCGGACACCGAGACTCTGGTCGATGCGGTGTTGCCCTTTGTGCGCGAGACTGCGGCGCGCGACGGCATCTGCCGTATTCTCGATCTCGGCACCGGCACCGGGGCCATTGCGCTTGCGCTGGTCACCCAGGAGCCGCGGGCCGTGGCGACCGGCGTCGACGTCTCCGACGATGCGCTGGCGACTGCTGCGGCAAATGCCGGGCAATTGGGGGTCTCGGCGCGCTTTTCGGCAAAAAAATCTGACTGGTTTTCAGAGATTGATGGCCTGCACCATTTAATCGTCTCAAATCCTCCCTATATATCCTCATCAGAGATCGAGGATTTGCAGAACGAGGTTCGCAATTTTGATCCGCGCCGCGCGCTCGACGGCGGCCCGGACGGTCTTGAGCCATACAGAACGATAGCGTCGGGTGCTTCGCGCCATCTTGAGAAAGATGGCCTTGTCGGGCTCGAAATCGGGCACGACCAGCGACGCGACGTGACCGAAATATTCGAGCAGGCCGGTTACCATTTGTTGGCCCAGCACAAGGACTTGGGCGGCAACGACCGGGTGCTCGTGTTCCGGCGCTGACCACCGCCAAACGGCTCTAAAAAAACCGCTTGGCAAGGAAAGTGAATGCCGCTAGTTTCCGGCAACCGGATGAGACGAAGCAGGCAGTGCTGTTAACGATTCGGTTTCCTTCGAAACTAGCTGCCTTCTTGCGTAGACGACGCTCTAGCTTCGTGCGGGGATCGTCCGGCAAGTGACATGAAACCGAGACAGGATGGCATGTGGCGCCGACGCAAAGATGTTGCGGGCGATCACGGGCGGAAAGATACGAAACGGCAGGCCGCCTAAGTGCCCCCGTTCGGATGAATTCAACACAAAGAGAATCTGATGAGGCCACAACAGCAGAACAGGCGCATGCGCGGTCGTAACAACAACAATAATAACAATAGCAACAACAATAATAATAACAGCAACCGCAAGGGTCCAAACCCGCTTACGCGCAACTACGAGAGCAACGGTCCGGACGTAAAGATCCGTGGCTCCGCGCAGCAGATCGCCGAAAAATACGCCACGCTGGCGCGCGACGCGCAAAGCTCTGGCGATCGCGTGATGGCCGAAAACTACCTTCAGCACGCAGAGCACTACAACCGCATCATCGCTGCCGCCATGGCGCAGATGCCGATCCAGCACCAGCAGCAGAGCCGCGACGAGTTCGACGGCGACATGGACGACGAGCGCGACGATGACGGCGTTGGCAACAACGTTGCCGATCAGCAGGCGCAAGTCCAGCAGCCGCAGCAGGAGCCGGTCGCAAACGGCACTGGTCCGCAGCCGGAGATCGAAGGCACGCCCGCCGAAGTCGCCCTCAATCCAGAGGCAGCCGGCGAAGGTCAGCCGCGCGAAGGTCGCCGTGAGCGCCGTCCGCGTCACGAGGGCCGCCGTCCCGAGCGTCGCCAGCCCGACCAGCAGGCTGAGGCCGCTCAGGCCGAAGCTCCGCAGGTCGAAGCCGCTGCCGTCGAGCAGCCGCAGCCGGAAGCAGCGGTGGCCGAGGCAGCACCTGCCGTTGAAGCCGCCGAAGGCGAAGTTGCCGCTGCACCGCGTCGTGGCCGTCGTCCGCGCCGCGGCGAACGCGCCGCTGCGCCGGAAGGCGAGGCCGCTGCCGAGGCACCGGTGCCCGAAGGCGGGCTTGCCGTAGCCGACAGCTGATCAGCACGCCGACATCGTCGGAACATTGAGAATAGAAGGCGGCGGGAGCCAGAAACTCCCGCCGCCTTTTTTTGTTTTTTGACTTCGATCAATACGTCTTGAGGGATATCGTCCTACTCACCATATCACGCTCAGTTGGGTCCGGCCCGTTTGGGCGGATCCGTCACCTTGAGCCAGACCGGTGCCGCAAAGCGGGCCGGGTACGGAATGGAGACATAGAATGAACCTTGAAAAGTATTCCGAACGCGTCCGCGGTTTCATCCAGTCGGCGCAAACGATGGCGCTTTCGCGCAGCCATCAGCAGTTCACCCCCGAACATATCCTGAAAGTCCTCATCGACGATGAGGAAGGCCTTGCCGCGTCGCTTGTCGAGCGCGCCGGCGGCCGCGCCCGCGACGTCAAGCTCGGCGTCGAGGGGGCGCTCGATGCGCTGCCGAAGGTCGAGGGCGGCAACGGCCAGCTCTACATGGCCCAGCCGCTTGCCAAGGTGTTTTCGACCGCCGAGGACCTGGCCAAGAAGGCCGGCGACAGCTTCGTCACTGTCGAGCGCCTGCTGACCGCGCTCGCCGTCGAAAAGTCGGCCAAGACCGCTGAAATCCTCGCCAAGGCCGGCGTCACCGCGCAGGCGCTGAACCAGGCGATCAACGACATCCGCAAGGGCCGTACCGCCGACTCGGCCAGCGCCGAGCAGGGTTACGACGCCTTGAAGAAATATGCCCGCGATCTCACGGCGGATGCCCGCGCAGGCAAGCTCGATCCGGTCATCGGTCGCGACGACGAGATCCGCCGCACCATCCAGGTGCTGTCGCGTCGCACCAAGAACAACCCGGTGCTGATCGGCGAGCCCGGCGTCGGCAAGACGGCAATCGCCGAAGGTCTTGCGCTGCGTATCGTCAATGGCGACGTGCCGGAGTCTCTCAAGGACAAGCAGTTGATGGCGCTCGACATGGGTGCGCTGATCGCTGGCGCGAAGTATCGCGGCGAGTTCGAGGAGCGGCTGAAGGCCGTGCTGTCCGAGGTCACCTCGGCTGCCGGCGGCATCATCCTGTTCATCGACGAGATGCATACGCTGGTCGGCGCCGGCAAGGCCGATGGCGCGATGGATGCGTCCAACCTGCTCAAGCCGGCGCTGGCGCGCGGCGAGTTGCACTGCGTCGGCGCCACCACGCTCGACGAGTACCGCAAGCATGTCGAGAAGGACGCTGCACTTGCCCGCCGCTTCCAGCCGGTCTTCGTCTCGGAGCCGACGGTCGAGGACACCATCTCGATCCTGCGCGGCCTGAAGGAGAAGTACGAGCAGCACCACAAGGTGCGCATCTCGGACTCGGCGCTGGTTGCTGCGGCCACGCTGTCCAACCGCTACATCACCGACCGCTTCCTGCCCGACAAGGCGATCGACCTTGTTGACGAGGCCGGATCGCGGCTGCGCATGCAGATCGATTCCAAGCCGGAAGCCCTCGACGAGATCGACCGCCGCATCATGCAGCTCAAGATCGAGCGCGAGGCGCTCAAGCTCGAGAAGGACGAAGCTTCCCGCGATCGCCTCGACAGGCTCGAAAAGGAGCTGGCCGGTCTCGAGGAAGAGTCGACCCGGGTGACGAGCCAGTGGATGGCCGAGAAGGAAAAGCTTGGCCTTGCCGCCGACCTCAAGGGCCAGCTCGAAGAGGCGCGCAACGAACTCGCCATCGCCCAGCGCAAGGGCGAGTTCCAGAAGGCGGGCGAGCTTGCCTATGGCCGCATCCCCGAGCTTGAAAAGAAGCTGGTCGAGGCCGAGGCGCTCGAAGGCCGCGGCACGATGGTCGAAGAGACCGTGACGCCCGACCATGTCGGCCATGTGGTGTCGCGCTGGACCGGCATTCCGGTCGACAAGATGCTCGAAGGCGAGCGCGAGAAGCTTCTGCGCATGGAAGACGAGATCGGCGTCCGCGTCGTCGGCCAGGGCGAGGCGGTGCAGGCGGTGTCCAAGGCGGTGCGGCGTGCCCGCGCCGGCCTGCAGGACCCGAACCGGCCGATCGGCTCGTTCATGTTCCTTGGCCCGACCGGCGTCGGCAAGACCGAGCTCACCAAGGCACTCGCCGACTACCTGTTCGACGACGAGCACGCGCTGGTGCGCATCGACATGTCGGAGTTCATGGAAAAGCACTCGGTCGCCCGGCTGATCGGCGCGCCTCCCGGCTATGTCGGCTATGAGGAAGGCGGCACGCTGACCGAAGCCGTCCGCCGCAGGCCGTACCAGGTGATCCTGTTCGACGAGATCGAAAAGGCGCATCCGGACGTCTTCAACGTGCTGCTTCAGGTGCTCGACGACGGCCGCCTGACCGATGGTCAGGGCCGCACCGTCGACTTCCGCAACACGCTGATCATCATGACGTCCAATCTCGGCGCCGAGTACCTTGTGGCGCTGGGCGAAGGGGAGGATGTCGACCAGGTCCGCGACGAAGTCATGGGCGTGGTAAAGAGCGCGTTCCGGCCGGAGTTCCTCAACCGCATCGACGAGGTCATCCTGTTCCATCGCCTGCGCCAGCAGGACATGGGCAAGATCGTCGCGATCCAGCTCCAGCGGCTGGAAAAGCTGCTCGCCGACCGCAAGATCACGCTCGACCTCGCGCCCGACGCGATCGAGTGGCTGGCGCACAAGGGCTACGACCCGGCCTATGGCGCACGTCCGCTCAAACGCGTCATGCAGAAGGAGCTGCAGGACCCGCTCGCCGAAAAGATCCTCGGCGGCGAGATCCTCGACGGTTCGACCGTCAAGATCATTGCGGGTTCCGACCGCCTCAACTTCCGCTCCAAGCCTACGGTGGTGACGGAAGAGGCGGCCTGAGCGCGGGCTTTACCCTCCCCCTCGTGGGGAGGGTCGATCCGCTTGCGGATCGGGGTGGGGGACCGAAATGACGCTCGACGAATACAACGGCTTCTGCGCCTCGCTGCCGCACACCAAGCATGTCGTGCAATGGGGCGGTGCGCATGTCTGGAAGGTCGGCGGCAAGGTCTTCGCCATTGGCGGCTGGAGTGACGGCGCAGGGCTCGCCGTCTCCTTCAAGGTCTCCGAAATGGCGTTCGACATTCTGAAGGAGCAGCCCGGGCTCCGACCCGCACCCTATCTTGCCTCGCGCGGCATGAAATGGATCCAGCGCCAGACCGGCGAAACCATGGATGACCAAGGGCTGCGCGACTACATCGGCGAAAGCCACCGGCTGATTGCGGTGAAACTTCCCAAGGCAACCCGCCAGCTGCTCGGACTGCCGGTCTAGAGAACCTAGCTCGCCCGCAAATGCCTGCAAAGCGGCCATTTTCATGCCCTGTTCATGTTGGAAGGGTTAGCAGATCGTTATTGGATGACGGTGGACAACAGTGATTCCACCGTGACCGCCTTGGCGGCGGTCGAGATTCGGAGAGATTTGGCGACCATGTTGCGCAAGATCGTTGTGCTTTCGGCCATGGCCACCGGCCTGTCGGCGCTCCAGGCCATGGCCGCGGTGTCGCCCACTGGCGAACCCGCGCCGCAACGCGTGGAGACGGTTCCGCAGGCCATCCGCCTCGCCCAAAGCGAGGACGTCGAGATCTTCTACGACGGCCGCGGCAACCGCGTGCTGGTCGATCCCTATACCGGCAAGGTCATCGCCGTGCAGCCGCCGGAGACGCGGCTCAACCGCCAGGCGCTGCGCCGCGAATTGCGCCGCCAGGAGCTTCGCCGCGACTATCGCGAGGGCGACGTGCTGATCGGCCCGGCTGACGACGGCTATTATTCCGACGATGCGCCTGCCATTCCGGCCGACCCCAACGGCGACGACTATTACGACGACCCCAATGCCTTCCCCGATGCGCCGGGCGGTCCGCGCGTCGTTGCGCGCGAGCCGCTGCAGAGCCCAGACGACCAGCCGGCGCTTCCTTCGACGCCGCGCATCACCGAACAGCCGCTTGAGCCGTCGATCGCGGTCAAGGGCCGCGAGGACGTCGCCGCCCTGCAGATCCTGCTCGACCGCGCCGGTGCTTCGCCCGGCGTCATCGATGGGCGCTTCGGCTCCAATGTCGACAAGGCGCTGGCCGCCTACAACGAGCTGACCGGCACGAGCCTCAAGTCGACCGACGCCGAGGGCATCAAGCAGGCGCTGGCCGAGACCGGCGGCGACGCCTTCGGCTCCTACACCATCACCCCTGAAGATGCCGCCGGCCCGTTCGTCGCCTCGGTCCCTGCCGACTACAGCGAAAAGGCCAAGCTCGAGCGCATGGCCTTCACCTCGGTCACCGAAATGCTGGCCGAGCGTTTCCACATGGACGAGAACTATCTCAAGGCGATCAACCCGGAGGCCAATTTCAACCGCCCCGGCACCATCGTGAAGGTCGCCAATTTCGGCAAGCTGGTGAACAAGCCGGTCGCGCGCATCATCGCCGACAAGAGCCTGAAGCAGGTCCGCGCCTACAATGCCGAAGGCCAGCTGGTCGCAGCCTATCCCGCCACCATCGGGTCGAGCGACACGCCGTCGCCGACCGGCATCCATGCGGTGTCGCGGGTCGCGCTCGATCCCAACTACACCTACAATCCCAAGATCAATTTCAAGCAGGGCGAAAACGACAAGGTGCTGACCATCCCGCCGGGGCCGAACGGCCCGGTCGGCTCGGTCTGGATCGCGCTCGACAAGCCGACCTATGGCATCCACGGCACCCCCGACCCGTCCAAGATCGGCAAGACCGAGAGCCATGGCTGCGTGCGCCTGACCAATTGGGACGCGCGCGAGCTCGCCAAGATCGTCAAGTCGGGCGTGCCGGTCGAGTTCATGGAATAGGGCGGTAACGGCCAAGCTTGGATTCCCTTGCGTCAACCTGTAGCCTGAAGCTGCAGGCTGGGTGCAGAGGGAGCCGGGCGCATGCGACTACCCGCAGACTGGTTTGTTCGCCGCTGGAAGAGCTGGGTTGTTCTTTCGGCCATGACGCTCGCGCCGGGCCCGGCCCTGGCTCAGACGGTCACGCCGGAACAAGTCACGCCCGAGCAAGTGACTGCCGCGCTGTCAAAACTCGAGCAGCAGGCCGAAGCCGTCGTTGCCGATGGCGGCGTGCCGGCCCTCGCCATCGGCGTCGTGCATGATGACGAAGTCGTCTACCTCAAGGGATTTGGACTGCGCGAGGTAGGCAAGCCCGAAGCGGTCGACGCCGACACCGTGTTCCAGATCGCCTCGTTGTCCAAGCCGGTTTCCTCCACCGTCGTGGCGGCGCTGGTCAGCGAGGGGCTCGTTTCCTGGGACTCGAGGATCGTTGACCTGGATCCGGCCTTTCGGCTTGCCGATCCCTATCCGACAAGCCAACTCACCATCCGCGACCTGTTTGCCCACCGCAGCGGCCTTCCCGGCACGGCCGGCGACGACCTCGAGGACATCGGCTACGACCGCACGGAAATCCTGCGCCGCTTGCGGTTCGTCGCACCGTCGTCGAGTTTTCGCGCCGGCTATTCCTACAGCAATTTCGGGCTGACGGAGGGGGCTGTCGCGGCGGCCAAATCGACAGGCAAAGCGTGGGAAGACGTCGCCGAGGAAAAGCTCTACCGCCCGCTCGGCATGACATCGACCAGTTCTCGCCATGCCGATTTCGTCAAGCATGCCAATCGCGCCGCTCTCCACGTCAAGATCGGCGGTGCATGGGCAGCAAGAGTCCAGCGTCAGCCGGACGCGCAGGCGCCCGCCGGCGGCATCAGTTCCACCGTGCGGGATCTGGTGCAGTGGGTCCGTCTCGAACTTGGCAACGGGGTCCATGGCGGAAAGACGCTGATCGCGGCCGATGCGCTGGATCAGACCCATGTCCCGCTGATGACCCGCGGCAGCAACCCTGTCACGGGCGGGGCTTCGTTCTACGGTCTCGGCTGGAATGTCGAGTTCGGTCGTCATGGCCTGAGCTGGGGCCATGCCGGCGCTTTCAGCGTCGGTGCGCGCAGCCTGGTCACGCTGTTTCCGAAGCAGAAGCTCGGTATCGTGATCCTCGTCAACGCTTTCCCGACAGGCGTGCCTGAGGGATTGTCGGACAGCTTCGCTGATCTCGTCTTCGACGGAAGGGTCGACAAGGACTGGGTGAAGTCGTGGAACACGGTCTTCGACGGCCTGTTCGGCCCGGCTGTCGCGGCTGCCAAGGCAACGTACGCCACGCCGCCGTCGCCGGCCACGCCAGCATTGCCGAACGGAGCCTATGCGGGCCGTTATTCCAACGATTTCGTCGGCGACGCCGTGGTTTCGGGCGCGGAAAACGGCCTTGTGCTTCAGGTCGGTCCGGATGGCGCCCGATCCTATCCGTTGACGCATTTCGACCGCGATCTTTTCCTGGCTTTTCCAAATCCGGAAATGCCCGACATGCCTTCGGCAGTCCGCTTTGCCATCGGGCCTGACGGAAAGGCCTCGGCGGTGACGATCGAATCGCTCGACGAAAACCACCTTGGCACCCTCAGGCGTGCTGACCGCTGACGAGGGACATGGCCGGGCATGAACCGGTCAAGACCGCAAGGAACACAGGGCAACTGCATGAAGATACGCGCTGAACGGCCCGAGGATGTCGACACCATACGGTCGCTCACTCGCGCCGCATTCGCCGATGCTCCGCATTCGAGCCAGACCGAAGCGGCCATCGTCGACGCCTTGCGCGATGCCGGTGCCTTGACGCTGTCGCTGGTCGCTGAAGACGATGGCGAGATTCTGGGCCACGTTGCGTTCTCGCCGGTGACCATCGGTGGCAAGGACCTCGGCTGGTACGGCCTCGGGCCGGTTTCAGTCTGGCCCGACCGGCAGGGCAGGGGCACCGGCCAGTCCCTCATCCGCCACGGGCTCGAAGCGCTGCGGCAACTGGGAGCCAAGGGCTGCGTGCTTGTCGGCGATCCGGCCTACTACAGCCGCTTTGCCTTCGTCGCCGACCCCGACCTTACCTATGGCGACATCCCATCGGAGTATGTCCAGCGGCTGGCATTCTGCGACGAAGTTCCCAGCGGCGAGGTCGCTTTCCACGAAGGCTTCGACGCGAGTTAGTGCACGCTTGCCGCCTCCCTTGCGACGACCTCGACCAGCCGGTCGAATCCCGTTCCTGTGCCCGAGATGCGCGCCGCCATGGCGTCGGCAGGGCCGAGGAACGCCAGTTGCTCGGTGAACCTCATCCGCGTCTGCGCCCCTTCGGGCAAAAGCTCGATGGTCGCAAGCGAAGCGGAGATCCGCTTGCCGGCATGGCTCATTTCGAAGCCGTAGATGATGCGCTGGCCGGCCGCGATGTCGAAATAGTCGGCGCGAAATGCCAACTCGGTACCGTCGGGCATGCGCCAGCGCTTGGCCTCGATGCCGCCGACACGGAAATCGAAGCTGTCTTCGAGCACGGTCCAGTCGGGATGGCAGTCGTTCCAGCGCGCCTTGAGCTCCGGCTCCGACCAGAAACGAAAGGCATGCCGGGGGCCAGCCGGCAGTTCGCGCTCGATGACAAAGGTGGTGTGGGCGACGGATGACGCGGTCATGATCGGTCTTGCACCTCGGGCATTTCGTTCATCGCCTCGACCAGGCGATCGAAGGCCTGGTTCATGGCCGTCTGGCGCTTGCGCACCCACTCGTCGATGGCGGCGAACGCCGCCGGCTGCATGTTGTAGGTCCGCGTCCGTCCAACCTTGCGCGACACGACGATGCCGCCGTCCTCGAGCACCTTGAGATGCTTGAGAGCGGAAGGCAGCCGCATGTTGGCCGGTCCGGCCAGTTCCTTGACGGTGGCCGGGCCGATGCTCAGCCGCTCGACCATGCCGCGTCGGCCGGCATCGGCGAGGGCGGTGAACATGCGATCCAGTTGCTGCGGGTCCATCATCGCCACACTCCACCGGCATGTCGTCTAGTCATGCAGAAACCTCTCCGGCATCGCCTCGCGGTAGGGGAAAAACTGGAAATAGGGGCGTGCCTCGGCAAGCGTACGCTTGATCGAAGGGCGCGCGACAAGCCGCTCGAAATAGGCGGCGAGATTGTGCTGGCCGCTGGTGAATGGATGCGCGAACGAGGCGAAGAACAGCCCCGGTGCGGCTGCGCAGTCGGCGATGGTGAAATCGTCGCCCATCGCCCATGTCTTGCCCGCCAGCTGGGTCTCGATCATCGCATAGGCAGTGTCCAGCGTGCGTCGCGCGTCGGCCACGCCGAACGGATCGTTGCTGGCTACGGGACGAATCCGGTCGGTCACGATCTTCTGCATTGGCACGCTGACGTAGAGGTCGAAAATGCGCTCCCACAGCCGGGCGTCGAGCCGCTTGTCGGCGTGAGCGGGCAGCATCGGCACCGGGCCCGGATAATGCTGCTGGAGATATTCGATGATGATGCCGGTCTCAGGCACGGTGCGGTCGCGGGCATCGTCGCGCAGCACCGGAATCTTGCCGACCGGCCACTTCTCCAGCAATGCCGCCGCCGAGCCAGGATCGCCGAAGTCGACGGTTTCGGCCTGAAACGGCACGTCGTTCTCGTAGAGCGCGATCAGCACCTTGTGGCAGAACGAGGCGAGGGGGTGGCTGTAAAGCGTCAGCGCCATGATGCCGGGCGACTCCAATGGTTTCTGCTTGCGGAAACTATTTTATCGTCGCGAGATTGGCAAGGGAAAGTTTCCGATTGCGGAAAGTATAGGGGCTTTGTTGTCGGGTGACAGGTGTCGAACGTGGAGAGGTTTTCCACGCTTTCGCTTTTTTTTTCTGAGATCAATCGCCACGCAGAAGCTCTCGCAACATCTCCTCAGTCGCGATCCTTCACCGTCAGCTAGACGGGGCGGTCACGGCATGGATCCCCGGGTCTCTGCAGTTCGCTTCGCTCCTGCTCCGCCCGAGGATGACGACGGCATTGGTGGGGGACGCTAGTCGCCAAGGGCAGCGATTGGCAGGAATGCAGGAATTTGGCTGCAGTGAAGCGCTTGCTGCCAGTTACCGACGTCCGCGATGTGCCGCGAGCCCCAACGCCTTCGTCATCCTCGGGCGGAGCAGGAGCGAAGCGACGTGCGGAGACCCGGGGATCCATGCCGTGACGTGGCAACTGCCTCCGCGGCCCAATGCCGCCCAATTATTCGATGCACCCTGTCACCATCCCGCGTGGATAGCCGCGCCCCATTCTCCACGCCCCCAACAACCTCCCGTACAATCCTCACCAGTTTCTCCCGCGGGAACGCCGGTCGCGACGGTGACATGCGGGGAGGAACCGGCGCCTCCGCTCGTGGGCTAACGTGGCTCATGATCCGGGGAGGTTCCGTCCAAGGGTTCCCCTTCGGGCACTACGGCCCGGGTGCGCTGGACGATGCGCTAGTGGGGGGGCATGCGAAAATGCCCGATGCCCCGGAAGCGGAACGGACGGGGACAGAAATCGCCGGCGGGACGCGAGGTTCGCGCCACCATTTAGCATTCGGCAGGCACGGCCTCGCGCCCCGCTTCCCGAACTTTTCATGCGCAATGGCCAGACCGGAAACGGGGCGTGGCAGAACGGAGCGCGCCCCCTTCTCCCCTTGTGGGAGAAGGTGTCGCCGAAGGCGACGGATGAGGGGTGTTGGAAGAAATGAGAGGCTGCAGATGTGTCAGGGAATTTCGGAGATGTCGCACTCCGTCCAACACCCTTCATCCGACCTCGCTTCGCTCGGCCACCTTCTCCCACAAGGGGAGAGGGAGGGTGTCGCGCCTGAGGCCACCACGGGAGAACCTAATGTCGCCTGGCTGCCAGAATTCGTCTTCCTGGTCACTTCCCGCGCACCCCTCCCGCACATAGTCTCGCGCCATGGACACCACCGCCACCCCGCCTGCCCAGAACAACAACCACGTCTTCTGCCCGCCCGCGGCGCGGCGCTACGTGCTTGTCTCGGCGATCCTGGCATCGAGCATGGGCTTCATCGACGGTTCGGTGGTCTCGCTCGCCATGCCGGTCATTCGCGAGGACCTCGGCGCGTCGCTGGTCGATGCCCAGTGGATCAGCAACGGCTACATGCTGTTCCTTTCGGCGCTCGTCCTGCTCGGCGGTGCCGCCGGCGACGTGTTCGGCGTCCGCAACATCTTCGCCACAGGCATCGTCCTGTTCATGATCACCTCGGCCGCCTGCGCGCTCGCCGTTGACGCCGAGATGCTGATCGTCATGCGCGCGGCACAGGGCATAGGTGCTGCGCTCATGGTGCCGGGCAGTCTTGCCCTCATCGCCAAATCCTATCCCAACGCGACGCGCGGCAAGGCGATCGGCCAATGGGCCGCTTTTTCCTCGCTGACCACGGCGATGGGGCCGTTCGTCGGTGGCATGGTGCTGTCGTTCGGTGCCGATTGGATGTGGCGGCTGATCTTCGCCATCAACGTGCCGATCGGATTGATCGCGCTGACCATGCTGCTCACCAAGGTGCCGCAGGACCGTCCGTCGTCGAAGCGCCGGCTCGACATCGTCGGCGCGATCCTTGCGACCGCCGGCCTCGGCCTGATGGCCTGGGGGCTGACCGCCTTCGGCCTGCCGGTCGAGGCGCGGGCGGTCTCGCCCTGGGCCTGGATCGTCGGCGGCGCGGTCATCTTCGCCGTCTTCATTCTGTGGGAACACCGGGCGCGCGCGCCGATGGTCAAGCTCGAGCTGTTTGCCTCGCGCGCCTTCACCGGCGCCAATCTCTATACGCTGATCCTGTTCTTCGCCTTCAACGCGGTGCTGTTTTTCCTGCCGATGACGGTTGTTTCGGGCTGGGGAGCGAAGGAGTGGGAGGCGAGCCTGCTATTCCTGCCACTGTCCCTGTTCATCGCCGGCCTGTCGAGCTATTCGGGGCGGCTTTCCGATGCCATCGGGCCGCGCTGGCCGCTGACCGTGGGGGCGGCAATCGTCGGCCTCTCCTATCTCGGCCTGGCCTTGACCATGCCGCTGATGATGCTGTGGCAGGTGACGTTCCCGATCCTGCTGCTCAAGGGGCTCGGCATGGCGATCGTCGTCTCGCCGGTGTCGGCAGCCGTGATGCGGGCGACGCCGGAAGAAGACACCGGTCTCGCCTCGGGCATCAACAATGCGCTGGCCCGTGCTGCAGGGCTGATGGCGGTAGCCTCGCTCGGCGCGGTCGCCGGCGTCGTCTTCGCCAACGTCGTTGGGTCTGCCGCACCCGGCGCGGAGTTCGGCGCCTATGTCCGCACGCCGCTCGATGCGGCGGCGGAAGCGCTGCGGGTGGCGGCCACCAACGATGCCTTCGCGGCGATCGCCGCCATCTCGGCTGCGATGTGCTTCGTTGCGTCAGCGGTCGCCTGGTTCACGCAGCCGTCGTGGAAAAGAAAGACGCCCGCGGACAAGGGCGGCACTGTGCCGGCCGGTGCCGATGGATAAAATACGGCCGACGGCGTTTAGCACCTTGTTAAGGCCTTCAAGCCAGTCTCAACCTCTGGACAAGGTGGCAACGATGTCGGCATCCGATCAGCGTCGGCAGCAGCAAACGGGCGAGGCGATAGGCACCCGGTCAGCCGGCGCCGATTGGCGCCGGATGGCAGCGTTTGCACCTTGGGCAATACTTAGCGTCGCCTTGTTCGCTGTCGCCACGCGTCTCGAATTGTTCGAGCGCCTCTACGAGGCAACCCGAACCTATGAGGAATGGCAACTGGACGAGTTGCTGTCGCTGCTGCTTAGCGCGGGCATCGTCGCGCTTGTCATGCTTGGCTTTCGCACCCGGCAGCTCTCGCGCGAGATCGCGCGGCGCGAAGCGGCGGAACGTCTTGCCCACGATTCAGCCCGCCACGACCCGCTGACGGGGCTCGCCAACTCCCGCCGGTTCCGCGAGGAGATCAAGTCGACCATCGGCAACGCTGAAAAGTCCTCGTCCGGCTGTGGTGTGATCTATATCGACCTCGATGGGTTCAAGCCGGTGAACGACACGCATGGTCATGCCGTCGGCGACGGCGTTCTGGTCGAGGTGGCGCGGCGCATCACCCAGGCGGCGCCGAAAGGGGCGACGGTGGCGCGGCTTGGCGGCGACGAATTCGGCGTGGTCGTCTCGGGCGTCGGCAATCCCGAGGCATTGCTCTTCCTGAGCCAGCGGCTGCAACGCGACATCGCCAAGCCGATCGAGATCGGTTTGCTGCAACTGACGGTCGGTGCCACGGTTGGAATTGCGGTCTTCCCGGACGACGGCAGCGACGCCGAGGCGCTGATCGCGTCGGCCGACCGTGCGATGTACATCGCCAAGCGCGCCAGGAGCGACGGGTTTGGCCGCGACGGGGTTGCCAGGGCAAGCGTCGCAAGCTGATCCTGCCGACGGCCGTCCGCAATATCCTGGAAAGACTTAGCCGCTGGCCTTTGCGGTGCTCGCCACCTTCAGCGAGTCCTTGTTCTCTTCCTTGAGAAGATCGTCGATGCGCTCGCGTTCGAGCTTGAAGGCGGTGAGGTCTTCGCCGGTCAGCACGCGGCCGGTGGGCAGGCGCACGCGCATCGGGTCGACCTTGGTGCCGTTGACGATCAGCTCGTAATGCAGATGCGAGCCGGTCGACAGGCCGGTGGTGCCGACATAACCGATGACCTGGCCCTGGCGGACCCGCGCGCCCGGCGTGACGTTCGGGGCGATGCGGCTCTGGTGGTTGTAGGACGTCTCGTAGCCGTTGGCGTGGCGCAGGATGGTCTGTTTGCCATAGCCGCCGGCCCAGCCGGCTTTTTCGACGACGGCATTGCCGGCAGCGATGATCGGCGTGCCCGTCGGCGCCGACCAGTCGACGCCGGTGTGCATCTTGACGTAACCGAGGATCGGGTGCTTGCGGCCGCCGAAGCCGGAGCGGTACTTGCCGTTGGGCAGCGGGTTGCGCAGCAGGAACTGGCGCGCGCTGCGGCCGTCCTCGTCGAAATAGTCGACCGCGCCGTCGCCCATCTGGAAACGGTAGAAGTTGCGGGTGTTGCCGCCGAAATTCGCCGAGACATAAAGCAGCTCGGAATCCTCCGACGCCTTGTCGTCGCCGTCGGGCTGCGAGAAGAACACCTCGATGCGGTC